>NZ_JBIVDK010000003.1:886659-1062268 GCF_044747085.1 Streptomyces sp. NPDC090119
CCCTCTCGCGGGTTTCGGCGCCGAGGCGCCTCACATGCTTCGAGCGGCTGCGCCGGCCTCCGACCGGCGGCCCCGCCCCGGCCGCAGGTCAGGCCAGCGGATCGGGGGCGGCCGTGACTCCGTACTCCGCGAGCTTCGCCTTGCCGCCGTCCGGGGACGTGAGGACCAGCGGGCCCTGCTCGGTCAGAGCCACCGAGTGCTCCCAGTGGGAGGACCAGGTGCCGTCGGTGGTGATGACCGTCCAGTCGTCCTCGAGGACCTCGGTGCGGGGGGTGCCGAGGGAGACCATGGGCTCGATGGCGAGGCAGAAGCCGGGTACCAGCTTGGGGCCCTTGCCGCGGCGGCGCTCGACGTAGTTCAGCAGGTGCGGGTCCATGTGCATCTCGGTACCGATGCCGTGGCCGCCGTAGTCCTCGACGATGCCGTACTTGCCGCCGCCGGGCTTCGGCTGGCGGCGGATATAGGTCTCGATCGCGCGGGAGATGTCGACCAGCCGGTTGCCCAGCTTCATCGCGGCGATGCCCGCCCACATCGACTCCTCGGTCACCCGGGACAGCTCGATGAGCTCCGGGGCGTGGCCCGAGCCGACGAAGGCGGTGTAGGCCGCGTCACCGTGCCAGCCGTCCACGATCGCGCCGCAGTCGATGGAGATCATGTCGCCGTCCTTCAGGACGACCTTCTCGGAGGGGATGCCGTGCACCACGACGTCGTTCACCGACGTGCAGATGGTCGCGGGGAAACCGCCGTACCCGAGGAAGTTCGACTTCGCGCCGTGCTCGTCGAGCACCTTGCGCGCCGCCTCGTCCAGGTCCTTGGTGCTCGCGCCGGGCACCGCCGCCTCTCGGGTGGCCGCGTGGATCGCGGCGACGACCAGCCCCGCCGCCCGCATCTTCGCGATCTGCTCGGGGGTCTTGATCTGCACCATGGGGGGCCTGCGCTCTCCGTCACTCGGACCGACTGGGTTTACCTGCACAACACTACGGCCGCGACGCCCAGGCGGGCACCGCGGCCGTACGGACCGGGGGTCTTACTCGCTGCCGGCCTTCTCGCGCTTGAGGGCCTCCAGGGCCCGCTTGGTGATCTCGTCCACCGGACCCAGCGAGGAGATCGTCACGACGAGCCCCTGCGCCTTGTAGTAGTCGATGATCGGCTCGGTCTGGGTGTGGTAGACCTCGAGCCGCTTGCGGACGGTGTCCTCGGAGTCGTCGTCCCGCTGGTACAGCTCGCCGCCGCAGACGTCGCAGACGCCTTCCTTCTTCGGCGCGCTGTACGTCACGTGGAAGACGTGCGCGGAGTCGTTGCGGCAGATGCGCCGGCCGGCGATCCGCTTGACGACCTCCTCCTCCGGGACCTCCAGGTCCAGGACGGCGTCCAGCTTGATGCCCTCGCCCTGCAGCAGTTCGTCCAGCGCCTGGGCCTGGGAGACGTTGCGCGGGAAGCCGTCGAGCAGGAAGCCGTTCTCGGCGTCCGGCTGCTCCATGCGGTCCTTGGCCATGGCGATGGTGACCTCGTCCGGGACGAGGTTGCCCGCGTCCATGTAGGACTTGGCCAGCTTGCCGAGGTCCGTCTGCCGACTGATGTTGGCCCGGAACAGGTCGCCCGTGGAGATGTGCGGGACGACCAGCTTCTCAGCGAGGCGGACGGCTTGCGTTCCCTTACCGGCACCCGGCGGCCCGACGAGGACGATACGCATCAGCGGAGGAACCCTTCGTAATTGCGCTGCTGGAGCTGGCTCTCGATCTGCTTCACCGTCTCGAGACCGACACCCACGATGATCAGGATGCTGGTTCCACCGAAGGGGAAGTTCTGGCTTGCTCCGAAGCCCACCAACGCCATTGTCGGTACGAGAGCGATCAGACCCAGATACAGCGAGCCCGGCCAGGTGATCCGGTTGAGCACATAACTCAGGTACTCAGCGGTCGGCCGGCCTGCCCGGATGCCCGGAATGAAGCCACCATACTTCTTCATGTTGTCGGCGACTTCCTCGGGGTTGAAGGAGATCGCCACGTAGAAGAACGCGAAGAACACGATGAGGAGGAAGTACAGCGAGATGTAGATCGGGTGGTCGCCCTTGGTGAGGTTCGCCGTGATCCAGCGCTTCCAGCCCGAGTCCCCGCCCGCGAACTGCGCGATCAGCGCCGGGATGTAGAGCAGCGACGAGGCGAAGATGACCGGGATCACACCGGCCTGGTTGACCTTCAGCGGGATGTACGTCGACGTACCCCCGTAGGAACGGCGGCCGATCATGCGCTTCGCGTACTGCACCGGGATGCGGCGCTGGGCCTGCTCCACGAAGACCACGAGCGCGACCATGACCAGGCCGACCAGGATGACGGTGCCGAACTCGATCCAGCCGCCGGCCAGGGTGCCCTGCTTCTTGATGGCCCACAGCGCGGACGGGAAGGTCGCGGCGATCGAGATGAACATCAGGATCGACATGCCGTTGCCGATGCCGCGGTCGGTGATCAGCTCACCGAGCCACATCACCAGCGCCGTACCGGCGGTCATGCAGATGACCATGGTGATGGTGGTGAAGATCGCCTGGTCCGGGACGATGTTCCCGGCGACCGTGCAGCCGCTGAAGAGGGCGCCGCTGCGGGCGGTGGCCACCAGGCCGGTGCCCTGCAGGATGGCGAGCGCCACGGTCAGATAGCGGGTGTACTGCGTGATCTTCGCGGTACCGGCCTGCCCCTCCTTCTTGAGGGCCTCCAGACGCGGGATCACCACGGTCAGCAGCTGGAGAATGATGCTCGCCGTGATGTACGGCATGATGCCGAGGGCGAAGATCGTGATCTGGAGCAGCGCTCCGCCACTGAACATGTTGACCAGTCCGAACAGGCCCTGGTTGCCGGAAGCCTCGGTCACACAGGTCTGGACGGCCTTGTAGTTGACGCCGGGGATCGGGACGTGGGTACCGACCCGGTAGACCACGATGACGCCCAGCGTGAAGAGCAGCTTCTTGCGCAGGTCGGGCGTCCTGAACGCCCGGGCGAACGCGGTGAGCACGGTGCCTCCTGCGACCCCCGCGCAACTGCGTCAAGGGTGACGGTCTAGAGGTTCGACGAATAAGTGAAAGGGAACAGCGCAGCCACCTTACCGGCGACACCGCCTCCCTAGGAACGACCGACCGGGGATACCCCACTGTGGGGTATCCCCGGTCGGGATCGTTCTACGTCATCGAGTGACCTGAGGGACCCTGAGGTCTCAGACCAGCTCGGTGACCGTGCCGCCGGCAGCGGCGATCTTCTCCTTGGCGGAGCCGGAGACGGCGTCGACCGTCACCTGCAGCGCCACCGAGATCTCGCCCTGGCCCAGGACCTTGACGAGGCTGTTCTTGCGAACGGCACCCTTGGCCACCAGACCCTCGACGGTGACCTCGCCACCCTCGGGGTAGAGCGAGGCCAGCTTCTCGAGGTTCACGACCTGGAACTCGGTCTTGAACGGGTTCTTGAAGCCCTTGAGCTTCGGCAGACGCATGTGGAGGGGCATCTGGCCACCCTCGAAGCGCTGCGGAACCTGGTAGCGGGCCTTGGTGCCCTTGGTACCACGACCAGCCGTCTTACCCTTCGACGCCTCACCACGACCGACACGGGTCTTGGCGGTCTTGGCGCCCGGGGCCGGACGGAGGTTGTGGATCTTGAGCGGGTTGTTCTCCGCCATGATCAGACCTCCTCAACCGTCACGAGGTGGCGGACGGTGTGCACCATGCCGCGGAACTCGGGGCGGTCCTCCTTGACGACCTGCGTGTTGATGCCCTTGAGACCAAGGGACCGCAGGGTGTCGCGGTGGTTCTGCTTGCTGCCGATGTACGACTTGACCTGCGTGATCTTGAGCTGTGCCATTACGCACCAGCCCCGGCACGCGCACGGAGCAGAGCCGCGGGAGCGACGTCCTCGAGGGGCAGGCCACGGCGGGCCGCGACCTCCTCGGGACGCTGCAGGCCCTTGAGGGCCTCCACGGTCGCGTGCACGATGTTGATCGCGTTGGACGAGCCGAGCGACTTCGACAGGATGTCGTGGATACCGGCGCACTCGAGCACGGCACGCACCGGGCCACCGGCGATAACACCGGTACCGGGGGACGCGGGCTTGAGCAGAACGACGCCGGCAGCCTTCTCACCCGTGATCGGGTGCGGGATGGTGCCCTGGATACGGGGGACCTTGAAGAAGTGCTTCTTGGCCTCCTCAACACCCTTGGCGATGGCGGCCGGCACCTCCTTGGCCTTGCCGTAACCGACACCCACGGTGCCGTCACCATCGCCCACCACGACCAGCGCGGTGAAGCTGAAGCGACGACCACCCTTCACAACCTTGGCGACGCGGTTGATCGCGACGACGCGCTCAACGTACGCGGTCTTCTCGGCGGCAGCTGCGCCGCCGTCACGGCCCTTCCGGTCCCGCCGCTCGCCGCCACCGGCACCGCCACCGCGGCGCTGGGGTCCAGCCATTGGAATTACCTCTCTCTTTTTCCGCTAGCTACGCAGTGACATAAGTCGCTGCGCGACGGGGACTCAGAACTTGAGTCCGGCTTCGCGGGCGGCGTCCGCCAGGGCGGCGATGCGCCCGGCGTACTGGTTGCCACCACGGTCGAATACGACAGCCTCGACACCGGCGGCCTTGGCCCGCTCGGCGACAAGGGCGCCGACGGACTTGGCCTGCGCCGACTTGTCGCTCTCGCCGCCGCGGATCGAGGCGTCCAGGGTCGACGCCGACGCCAGGGTGTGACCCTTGATGTCGTCGATGACCTGGGCCACGATGTGGCGGTTGGAGCGCGTCACAACGAGACGCGGACGCTCAGCCGTACCCGAGATGTGCTTGCGGATCCGGATGTGGCGGCGCTTGATCGCGGCGCGCTTGTAGGCGTCGCCCTTGAGGATCTTCTGTCCGTATGCCATGGCTTACTTACCCGCCTTTCCGACCTTGCGGCGGATAACTTCGCCCTCGTACTTGACGCCCTTGGCCTTGTACGGGTCAGGCTTGCGCAGCTTGCGGATGTTCGCCGCAACCTCGCCGACCTTCTGCTTGTCGATGCCCTCGACCTGGAAGCGGGTCGGGGTCTCGACCTTGAAGGTGATGCCCTCGGGCGCCTCGACGGTGATCGGGTGGCTGTAGCCGAGCGCGAACTCGAGGTTCGAACCCTTGGCCGCAACGCGGTAACCGACACCGCTGATCTCGAGCTTCTTCACGTAACCCTCGGTCACGCCGGTGATCATGTTCGCCACCAGCGTGCGGGACAGGCCGTGGAGGGCCTTGTTCTGACGCTCGTCGTTGGGGCGGGTGACGTTCAGAACGCCGTCCTCACCCTTGGCGATGTCGATCGGCGCCACGACGGTGTGGGACAGGGTGCCCTTGGGGCCCTTGACCGAGACCGTACGGCCGTCGATGGTGACGTCCACGCCGGCGGGAACCGTGATGGGGAGCTTGCCAATACGCGACATAGCTGTTTCCTCCGTTCCCTTCCGTTACCAGACGTAGGCGAGAACTTCTCCGCCTACGCCCTTCTTGCCGGCCTGCTTGTCGGTGAGGAGCCCGTGCGACGTGGAGATGATCGCCACGCCCAGGCCGCCGAGCACCTTCGGCAGGTTGGTGGACTTCGCGTAGACCCGGAGACCGGGCTTCGAGATCCGCTTGATGCCCGCGATGGAGCGCTCACGGTTCGGACCGAACTTCAGCTCGAGGACGAGGTTCTTGCCGACCTCGGCGTCCTCGGTCTTCCAGCCGGTGATGAAGCCCTCCTGCTGGAGGATCTCCGCGATGTGAGACTTGATCTTCGACGCCGGCATCGTCACGGAGTCGTGGTATGCCGAGTTCGCGTTACGCAGACGCGTAAGCATGTCTGCGATCGGATCAGTCATGGTCATGAATTGGCCTTCGGCCTCTCTCGCCGGGGTTTCCTGGTGCGCCATCCCTCTCCCCGATCCGAGACGGGGCGGGTGCGGCGCGGTGGACCTACGGCGTAGTAAGTCGTACGGGCGCGACAGGCGCCCGACCCCACCAGCCTACGGCATGGTGGGACGGGCCCCTGTCGACCCAGTTGCTTACCGAGAGCTTCGGGAATCCCTGATTAGGGGGATTACCAGGAGCTCTTGGTCACGCCCGGCAGCTCGCCACGGTGAGCCATCTCACGAAGGCACACGCGGCAGAGGCCGAACTTGCGGTACACGGAGTGCGGACGGCCGCAGCGCTGGCAGCGCGTGTAGCCACGCACCCCGAACTTGGGCTTACGAGCAGCCTTGGCAATCAGAGCCTTCTTCGCCATCTCGCTTACGCCTCCTTGAAGGGGAAGCCGAGGTGACGGAGAAGGGCACGGCCCTCAGCGTCGTTGGTCGCCGTGGTCACCACGGTGATGTCCATACCCCGGACGCGGTCGATCTTGTCCTGGTCGATCTCGTGGAACATGACCTGCTCCGTGAGACCGAAGGTGTAGTTGCCACGGCCGTCGAACTGCTTGGGGGACAGGCCGCGGAAGTCGCGGATGCGCGGAAGCGCCAGCGACAGGGTGCGGTCCAGGAACTCCCACATGCGGTCGCCACGGAGCGTGACGTGGGCACCGATCGGCTGACCCTCACGCAGCTTGAACTGCGCGATGGACTTGCGGGCCTTGGTGACGGCCGGCTTCTGACCGGTGATCGTGGTGAGGTCGCGAATCGCGCCGTCGATCAGCTTGGAGTCGCGGGCGGCGTCGCCCACACCCATGTTGACCACGATCTTGACGAGGCCGGGGATCTGCATGACGTTCTCGTACTTGAACTCGTCACGCAGCTTGCCCGCGATCTCCTCGCGGTACTTCGTCTTCAGACGCGGAGTGGTGGTGGTAGCCATCAGATGTCCTCACCCGTCCGCTTGGCAACGCGGATCTTGTTGCCTTCGTCGTCGAAGCGGTAGCCGACACGCGTGACGACCTTGTTGCCATCCTTCTCAACGACCAGCTGGACGTTGGAGACGTGGATGGGCGCCTCGGTCGTGACGATGCCGCCCGCCTGCGAACCGCTGGCGGTGGGGCCGGCCTTGGTGTGCTTCTTGACCCGGTTGACACCCTCGACCAGGACACGCTCGTCGCGCGGGAAAGCGGCAATGACCTTGCCCTGCTTGCCCTTGTCCTTACCGGTGATGACCTGGACCAGGTCGCCCTTCTTGATCTTCATGCTTACAGCACCTCCGGCGCGAGCGAGATGATCTTCATGAACTTCTTCTCGCGCAGCTCACGGCCCACGGGGCCGAAGATACGGGTGCCGCGAGGGTCGCCGTCGTTCTTGAGAATGACAGCGGCGTTCTCGTCGAAGCGGATGTACGAGCCGTCCGGACGACGGCGCTCCTTGACGGTGCGAACGATGACGGCCTTGATGACGTCACCCTTCTTCACGTTGCCGCCGGGGATCGCGTCCTTGACGGTGGCGACGATGACGTCACCGATGCCCGCGTAGCGGCGACCGGAGCCACCGAGCACACGGATGCAAAGGATCTCCTTCGCACCAGTGTTGTCGGCGACACGCAGCCGCGACTCCTGCTGGATCACGTCTATCTCCTGATTGTCTGCCGGTTCCCGGCCGGGGTCCTGTCCCTAGGGACGGGGACCCCGACCGAGCCTGGCGGAACCTACCTGCGAGATTTTCCCCGCAGGAATACCTTGCTTGAGAAATTCCCTCGCGGGAATTACTTGGCCTTCTCGAGGATCTCGACGATGCGCCAGCGCTTCGTCGAGGACAGCGGCCGGGTCTCCGCGAGGAGGACACGGTCGCCGACGCCGGCGGCGTTCTGCTCGTCGTGAGCCTTGAGCTTGTTCGTACGGCGGATGACCTTGCCGTACAGCGCGTGCTTCACGCGGTCCTCGACGGCGACGACGACGGTCTTGTCCATCTTGTCGCTGACGACGAGACCCTCACGGGTCTTGCGGAAGCCGCGGGCCTCTGCGTTCTCAGTCACGTTCTTCTCGCTCATCAGGCGTTCTCCACCGTTTCGATGCCCAGCTCACGCTCGCGCATCAGGGTGTAGATCCGCGCGATGTCCTTGCGGACCGCCTTCAGACGGCCGTGGTTCTCGAGCTGTCCGGTCGCCGCCTGGAAGCGGAGATTGAACAGTTCTTCCTTGGCCTCGCGGAGCTTCGCAAGAAGCTCTTCGTTGCCCAGCTCGCGCAGCTCGGACGCCTTGGTACCGGCCGACATCACGCTTCACCTGCCTCGCGCTTGACGATCCGGCACTTCATCGGCAGCTTGTGCGCCGCACGAGTGAGGGCCTCACGCGCAATCTTCTCGTTGGGGTACGACAGCTCGAACATGACGCGTCCGGGCTTGACGTTGGCGATCCACCACTCCGGGGAACCCTTACCGGAACCCATGCGGGTCTCGGCAGGCTTCTTGGTGAGGGGACGGTCCGGGTAGATGTTGATCCAGACCTTGCCGCCACGCTTGATGTGGCGGGTCATGGCGATACGAGCCGCTTCGATCTGACGGTTCGTCACATACGCCGGGGTCAGCGCCTGGATGCCGTACTCGCCGAACGCAACCTGCGTGCCGCCCTTGGCCATGCCGCTGCGCTTCGGGTGGTGCTGCTTGCGGTGCTTGACCCTACGGGGGATCAGCATTTCGGTCAGGCCTCCGTTCCGGTGCTCTCAGCCGGAGCGGCGGCGGCGGGAGCCTCGGCCTTGGGGGCCTCGGCGCCGGCAGCCTGCTGCGGCTTACGACCACGCCCGCCACGCTCGCCACCACGGCCACCACGGGCCGGGCGGTCGGCGCCACCACGGGCCGGGCGGTTACCCGCACGGGCCGCAGCGTTCTCGGCGCGGACCTCGGCGATGTTCTTGACATCGCCCTTGTAGATCCAGACCTTCACGCCGATGCGGCCGAAGGTCGTCTTGGCCTCGAAGAAGCCGTAGTCCACGTTCGCGCGGAGCGTGTGCAGGGGCACACGGCCCTCGCGGTAGAACTCCGAGCGGGACATCTCGGCGCCACCGAGGCGGCCACCGCACTGGATCTTGATGCCCTTGGCGCCGGCCTTCATCGACGACTGCATGCTCTTACGCATGGCGCGACGGAAGGAGACACGCGAGGAGAGCTGCTCGGCGACGGCCTGAGCGACCAGCTGGGCATCCGTCTCGGGGTTCTTGACCTCGAGGATGTTCAGCTGGACCTGCTTGCCCGTCAGCTTCTCCAGCTGACCGCGGATCTTGTCGGCCTCCGCACCACGGCGGCCGATGACGATGCCCGGACGCGCGGTGTGGATGTCCACGCGGACACGGTCACGGGTGCGCTCGATCTCCACCTTGGAGATGCCCGCGCGCTCCATGCCCTGCGTCAGCATGCGACGGATGGCCACGTCTTCCTTGACGTAGTCCTTGTACAGCTTGTCGGCGTACCAACGCGACTTGAAGTCGGTCGTGACACCGAGCCGGAACCCGTGCGGGTTTACCTTCTGGCCCATTACCGGGTTCCTTCCTTGCTGCTGACGACCACGGTGATGTGGCTGGTCCGCTTGCGGATCCGGTAGGCACGGCCCTGGGCGCGCGGCCGGAACCGCTTCAGGGTCGGGCCCTCGTCGACGTACGCCTCGGAAATGAAGAGGCTGTCGGCGTCGGTGTGGTCGTAGTTGTGCGCGGCGTTGGCGATGGCGCTGTCGAGCACCTTGCCGACCGGCACGGAGGCTGCCTGCGGAGCGAATCGCAGAACAGCCTGAGCCTCCGTGGCATCCATGCCACGGATAAGGTCCACCACGCGGCGGGCCTTCATGGGCGTAACGCGGATGTACCGCGCCTGGGCCCTGGCTTCCATGGTTGTCCCTCTCAGTTACTTACGTGTCTGAATGCGATCCGCTACTAGCGGCGCTTCGACTTCCGGTCGTCCTTGACGTGGCCGCGGAAGGTGCGAGTCGGCGAGAACTCGCCGAGCTTGTGGCCGACCATCGCCTCGGTGACGAACACCGGGATGTGGGTCTTGCCGTTGTGCACCGCCAGCGTGTGGCCCAGCATGGCCGGGACGATCATCGAGCGGCGGGACCAGGTCTTGATGACGTTCTTGGTGCCGGCTTCGTTCTGGACATCCACCTTCTTGATCAGGTGGTCGTCGACGAAGGGCCCCTTCTTCAGGCTACGAGGCATCTCAACCCGTCCTTAGCGCTTCTTGTTCGTCTTGCGGCGGCGGACGATGTACTTGTTCGACGCCTTCTTGGGCGAACGAGTACGGCCTTCCTTCTTGCCCCACGGGGACACAGGGTGGCGACCACCGGAAGTGCGGCCCTCACCACCACCGTGCGGGTGGTCGACCGGGTTCATGACGACACCACGGACGGTCGGGCGAACGCCCAGCCACCGCTTACGGCCGGCCTTACCCCAGTTGATGTTGCTCTGCTCGGCGTTGCCGACCTCACCGACGGTGGCGCGGCAGCGCGCGTCGACGAGACGGATCTCGCCGGACGGCATGCGCAGGTGGGCCATGGAGCCCTCCTTCGCGAGCAGCTGCACCGAGGCACCGGCGGACCGGGCGAACTTGGCGCCGCCACCGGGACGGAGCTCGATCGCGTGGATCGTGGTACCGACCGGGATGTTGCGGAGCGCCAGGTTGTTGCCCGGCTTGATGTCGGCGCCCGGACCGTTCTCGACGCGGTCACCCTGCTGCAGGTTGCGCGGGGCGAGGATGTAGCGCTTCTCGCCGTCCGCGTAGTGCAGCAGCGCGATGCGCGCGGTGCGGTTGGGGTCGTACTCGATGTGCGCGACCTTCGCCGGCACGCCGTCCTTGTCGTGACGACGGAAGTCGATCACTCGGTAGGCGCGCTTGTGTCCGCCACCCTGGTGGCGAACGGTCACACGACCGGCGTTGTTACGGCCGCCCTTGCTGTGCAGAGGGCGGACCAGCGACTTCTCCGGCGTGGACCGCGTGACCTCGACGAAGTCGGCGACGCTGGCGCCACGACGGCCCGGCGTAGTCGGCTTGTACTTGCGGATTCCCATTTCTCAGTCCTCGTCCGATATCGGACGATCCGACCCGCTTACGCGGTCGGACCGCCGAAGATGTCGATACGGTCGCCCTCAGCGAGGGACACGATCGCGCGCTTGCTGCCGGCACGCTGACCGAAACCGGTCTTCGTGCGCTTGCGCTTGCCCTGGCGGTTGATCGTGTTGACCCCGGTGACCTTGACGTCGAAGACCGCCTGGACGGCCTGCTTGATCTGGGTCTTGTTGGCGTTCGGGGCGACGATGAACGTGTACTTGCCCTCGTCGAGGAGCGCGTAGCTCTTCTCCGAGACGACCGGCTTGAGCAGCACGTCACGGGGGTCCGTGAAGGACTTGCTCAGCGGGGTCTCGACCGTGTTCTTGCCCTCGGTGGCGTGACGCTTCGCCTTGGCGACGCGCGCGGCCTTGGCGGCCTTGGCGGCCTTCGAGGCGATGCTCGGGTGGCGCGTAGCCATCAGGCTTCGCTCCCTTCGGTGTCATTGGCCTTCGGGCCGGACACGAAGGACTCGAAAGCGGCCTGGGTGAAGACCACGTCGTCCGAGACGAGAACGTCGTACGTGTTCAGCTGGCCCGGCTCCAGGATGTGGACCTGGGGCAGGTTGCGCGCGGAAAGCAGCGCGGCCTCGTCGGAGCGCTCGATGACCAGGAGCACGTTCTTGCGCTCGCTGACCTTGCCGAGGAAGCTCTTCGCGGCCTTGGTGGAGGGGGTGTCGCCCTCGACCACGCCGGTGATGACGTGGATGCGAGCGTTGCGGGCCCGGTCGGTGAGGGCGTGGCGCAGGGCCGCGGCCTTCATCTTCTTCGGGGTCCGCTGCGAGTAGTCACGCGGGGTGGGGCCGTGGACGACGCCACCGCCGGCGAACTGCGGCGCACGGGTCGAACCCTGGCGCGCGCGGCCGGTGCCCTTCTGACGGTAGGGCTTCCTACCGCCACCGCGGACCTCGCCACGACGCTTGACCTTGTGCGTGCCCTGACGGGCGGCGGCCAGCTGCGCGACGACGACCTGGTGAAGCAGCGGAACGCTGATCTTCTCCACGTCGAAGATCTCGGCCGGGAGCTCTACGGTCCCGGCGTTGTCGCCGGAGGGCGACTGAATGTCAATGGTGCTCATAGTCCTCAGGCCCCCTTGGCCGCGGTGCGGACCAGGACGAGGCCGCCGTTCGGACCAGGAACCGCGCCCTTGATGAGGAGCAGGCCCTTCTCCGCGTCAACGGCGTGAACGGTCAGGTTCTGGGTGGTGACCCGCTCGTTGCCCATGCGACCCGCCATGCGCATGCCCTTGAAGACACGGCCGGGGGTGGCACAGCCACCGATGGAACCGGGCATGCGGTGCACACGGTGGGCACCGTGGGACGCCTTGCCACCCTTGAAGTTGTGGCGCTTCATGACACCGGCGAAGCCCTTGCCCTTGCTCTTCGCGGTGACGTCGACCTTGACGCCCGACTCGAAGACCTCGGCAGTGATCTCCTGACCCAGCGTGTAGTCGCTGGCGTCGGAGGTACGGAGCTCCACCAGGTGGCGGCGCGGGGTCACGTCGGCCTTGGCGAAGTGGCCCTTGAGGGGCTTGTTCACCTTGCGCGGGTCGATCTCGCCGAAGGCGATCTGGACCGACTCGTAGCCGTCGACGTCATTCGTGCGGACCTGGGTCACGACGTTCGGACCGGCCTTGACGACGGTGACCGGAACAACACGGTTGTTCTCGTCCCACACCTGCGTCATGCCGAGCTTCTCGCCCAGGATGCCCTTGATCTGCTTAGCCATTCTCAGATCACCGATCCCTAGAGCTTGATCTCGATGTCGACACCGGCCGGGAGGTCGAGTCGCATCAGGGAGTCAACGGTCTTGGGCGTCGGGTCGAGGATGTCGATCAGGCGCTTGTGCGTGCGCATCTCGAAGTGCTCGCGCGAGTCCTTGTACTTGTGCGGCGACTTGATGACGCAGTACACGTTCTTCTCAGTGGGCAGCGGCACCGGGCCCGCGACCGACGCACCAGTGCGGGTCACCGTCTCGACGATCTTCTTCGCCGAGGAGTCGATGACCTCGTGGTCGTAGGCCTTGAGCCGGATGCGGATCTTCTGTCCCGCCATGGCTACTCAGTAGTCCTGTCTCTTCTTACGCTCCGGAACCCGGCGGTTTCACACTGCCTTCTCTCCGACCCACGCGGTCGGGCGTGTCGCACTGCCGCTAAAACGGACGCCCATCGCTGGAACATCCCTCCAGGGAATGCACACGGCCCTGCCGGAACCGCGGGCCGGGGGCGGAAGGCCCACCGGGTGCCTGGTCGGTATTGCGCTCACGCTTCCCGGAAGATTCCCGTACGTCCAACCCGCAAGGGGTTGACGAGTACTGTGGGACTCGCTTCCGGTCCTCCCGGCGGGAGGCGCGCAGCATCAACGCTCGACCGAGCAACTCCGACAGTCTGCCATATGGCCCACCCCTCTGGCCAATCGAGCCGAGTAGATTACCCCGAAAGTGACGCAGGTCAAACCCATCGGGGCCATCGCGTGAGGGCAACGTCACAGGAACGGCGGAGAGGCCCGCACGACAGATGTCGTGCGGGCCTCTCCGGGTCAGTCAATGACCCTCAAGCAAGGGGTACTTACTTGACGATCTTGGTGACCTGGCCGGCGCCCACCGTGCGGCCACCCTCGCGGATGGCGAACTTCAGGCCCTCTTCCATGGCGACGGGCTGGATGAGCGAAACGGTCATCTCAGTGTTGTCGCCCGGCATGACCATCTCGGTGCCCTCGGGGAGGGTCACGACGCCGGTCACGTCCGTGGTACGGAAGTAGAACTGCGGGCGGTAGTTGTTGAAGAACGGCGTGTGGCGGCCACCCTCGTCCTTGGACAGGATGTAGGCCTGGGCCTCGAACTCGGTGTGCGGGGTGACCGAACCGGGCTTGATGATGACCTGGCCGCGCTCGACGTCCTCGCGCTTGATGCCGCGGAGCAGCAGACCGACGTTCTCACCGGCCTGGCCCTCGTCGAGCAGCTTGCGGAACATCTCGATGCCGGTGACCGTGGTGGTGGTCTTGTCCTGCTTGATACCGACGATGTCGACGGTCTCGTTGACCTTGAGGACACCACGCTCGATACGACCGGTGACGACGGTGCCACGACCGGTGATCGTGAAGACGTCCTCGATCGGCATCAGGAACGGCTTGTCGACGTCGCGCTCGGGCTGCGGGATGTTCTCGTCCACGGCCTTCATGAGCTCGAGGACGGTGTTGCCCCACTCCTTGTCGCCCTCGAGCGCCTTGAGCGCCGAGACCTTGACGACCGGCAGGTCGTCGCCCGGGAACTCGTACTCGGAGAGGAGCTCACGGACCTCGAGCTCGACGAGCTCCAGGATCTCCTCGTCGTCCACCATGTCGGCCTTGTTCAGGGCGACCACGATGTACGGAACGCCGACCTGGCGGGCCAGGAGCACGTGCTCCTTGGTCTGCGGCATCGGGCCGTCGGTGGCGGCGACCACGAGGATGGCGCCGTCCATCTGCGCGGCACCGGTGATCATGTTCTTGATGTAGTCCGCGTGACCGGGGCAGTCGACGTGGGCGTAGTGCCGCGTCTCGGTCTGGTACTCGACGTGCGCGATCGAGATCGTGATACCGCGCTGGCGCTCCTCGGGAGCCTTGTCGATCTGGTCGAAGGCCGAGGCCTCGTTCAGGTCCGGGTACGCGTCGTGCAGCACCTTGGTAATGGCGGCCGTGAGGGTCGTCTTACCGTGGTCGATGTGACCGATGGTGCCGATGTTGACGTGCGGCTTAGTCCGCTCGAACTTCGCCTTCGCCACTGGGTCCTCCTGTGGAGTGGTTCTGGTACGCCTTACTCATCGGCGCCAGGTGATCTTTGCTGGGATGCCGCCCGCCAGGGTCTTTCCGTGTGGTCCGACCCTGGCGGTCGGTGTCAAGCCTAAAGCGTGCGAACGGGGTGCGTTACTCGCCCTTGGCCTTCGCGATGATCTCCTCGGCGACGTTCCGCGGAACCTCGGCGTAGGAGTCGAACTGCATCGAGTAGCTTGCGCGACCCGAGGTCTTGCTGCGGAGGTCTCCGACGTAGCCGAACATCTCCGAGAGGGGCACGAGGCCCTTCACGACGCGGGCACCGGCCCGCTCCTCCATGGCCTGGATCTGGCCACGGCGGGAGTTGATGTCGCCGATGACCTCGCCCATGTAGTCCTCGGGCGTGGTGACCTCGACGGCCATCATCGGCTCGAGGAGCACGGGGGAAGCCTTGCGCGCGGCCTCCTTGAAGGCCTGCGAACCGGCGATCTTGAAGGCCAGCTCGGAGGAGTCGACCTCGTGGTAGCCACCGTCGAGAAGAATGACGCGGACGCCCGTCATCTCGTAGCCGGCCAGGATGCCGAACTGCATGGCCTCCTGCGCACCCGCGTCCACCGAAGGGATGTACTCCTTCGGGATGCGGCCACCGGTGACCTTGTTCACGAACTCGTACGAGGCGTCGCCGCCCTCGATCGGCTCGATCGCGATCTGCACCTTGGCGAACTGACCGGTACCACCGGTCTGCTTCTTGTGCGTGTAGTCGAGTCGCTCGACGGCCTTGCGGATCGTCTCGCGGTACGCGACCTGCGGCTTGCCGACGTTGGCCTCGACCTTGAACTCACGGCGCATACGGTCGACCAGCACCTCGAGGTGCAGCTCGCCCATGCCGCCGATGATGGTCTGGCCGGTCTCCTCGTCCGAGTGAACCTGGAAGGAGGGGTCCTCCTCCGCGAGACGCTGGATGGCGACACCCAGCTTCTCCTGGTCACCCTTGGACTTGGGCTCGATGGCGACCTGAATGACCGGCGCCGGGAAGTCCATGGACTCCAGGATGACCGGGTTCTTGTCGTCGGACAGCGTCTCACCGGTGGTGGTCTGCTTCAGGCCCATGACGGCGACGATGTCACCGGCGCCCACCGACTCGATCTCCTCACGCTTGTTCGCGTGCATGCGGTAGATCTTGCCGATGCGCTCCTTCTTGCCCTTGACGGAGTTCAGCACCGAGGTGCCGGACTCCAGGCGGCCCGAGTAGACCCGGACGAAGGTGAGCTTGCCGAGGTGCGGGTCGCTCATGATCTTGAACGCGAGCGCCGACAGCGGCTCTTCCTCGGACGGCTTGCGCTTGACGACGACCTCGGGGTCCTTGACGTCGTGGCCCTCGATGGCCTCGACGTCGAGCGGGGTCGGCAGGTAGCGCACGACCGCGTCGAGCAGGGGCTGGACGCCCTTGTTCTTGAACGCGGTGCCACAGAACACCGGGGTGACCGTGACGCCCTCGGACTTGCCGGACGCGATGGTGATCCGACGGATCGCCGCGTAGAGCTGCTCCTCGGTGGGCTCCTGGCCCTCGAGGAAGAGCTCCATGATCTCGTCGTCGTGCTCGGCGACGGTCTCGACCAGCTTGCCGCGGTACTCCTCGGCAGCCTCGACGTGCGTGGCCGGGATGTCGACGACGTCGTACATCTCGCCCTTGGCCGCCTCGGCGGACCACACGAGCGCCTTCATGCGGACGAGGTCCACAACGCCCTGGAAGTCCATCTCGGCACCGATCGGGAGCTGCATGATGATCGGGACCGCGCCGAGGCGGTCCTTGATCATGTCCACGCAGCGGTGGAACTCGGCGCCGGTACGGTCCAGCTTGTTCACGAAGCAGATGCGCGGCACGCCGTAACGGTCGGCCTGACGCCACACCGTCTCGGACTGCGGCTCGACACCGGCGACACCGTCGAACACCGTGACGGCACCGTCGAGGACGCGGAGCGAACGCTCCACCTCGACCGTGAAGTCGACGTGCCCGGGGGTGTCGATGATGTTGATCGTGTAGTCGTCGCCCTCGAGCGGCCAGTGACAGGTGGTGGCAGCAGAGGTGATCGTGATGCCACGCTCCTGCTCCTGCTCCATCCAGTCCATGGTGGCAGCGCCGTCGTGGACCTCACCGATCTTGTAGCTGACGCCGGTGTAGAAGAGGATCCGCTCGGTGGTGGTCGTCTTGCCCGCGTCGATGTGGGCCATGATCCCGATGTTGCGGACCTTGGCCAGGTCAAGTGAAGTGGTAGCCATAAGGCTTCAGTCTTCTCTCGGTCTCGATGTGGGTAGCGACTACCAGCGGTAGTGCGCGAAGGCCTTGTTGGACTCGGCCATCTTGTGCGTGTCCTCGCGCTTCTTGACGGCCGCACCGAGGCCGTTCGAAGCGTCGAGAAGCTCGTTGAGCAGACGCTCGGTCATCGTCTTCTCGCGACGGGCGCGGGAGTAACCGACGAGCCAGCGCAGCGCGAGCGTGCTGGCGCGACCGGGCTTGACCTCGATCGGCACCTGGTACGTCGCACCGCCGACGCGGCGGGACTTGACCTCGAGGGTCGGCTTGATGTTCTCCAGCGCGCGCTTCAGCGTGATGACCGGGTCGTTGCCGGTCTTCTCACGCAGACCCTCCATGGCGCCGTAGACGATGCGCTCGGCGGTGGAGCGCTTGCCGTTCAGCAGCACCTTGTTGATGAGGGAGGTCACCAGAGGAGAACCGTAGACCGGGTCGATGATGACCGGGCGCTTCGGGGCGGGGCCCTTACGAGGCATTCTTACTTCTCCTTCTTGGCGCCGTAGCGGCTGCGGGCCTGCTTGCGGTTCTTGACACCCTGGGTGTCGAGCGAACCGCGGATGATCTTGTAGCGAACACCCGGCAGGTCCTTCACACGGCCGCCGCGCACGAGCACGATGGAGTGCTCCTGCAGGTTGTGTCCCTCACCCGGGATGTAGGCCGTGACCTCGATGCCGCTGGTCAGACGCACACGCGCGACCTTACGCAGGGCCGAGTTCGGCTTCTTCGGGGTGGTCGTGAACACACGCGTGCAGACGCCACGACGCTGGGGCGAACCCTCGAGTGCGGGCGTCTTGTTCTTCTCGACCTTGTCCTGCCGGCCCTTCCGGACCAGCTGCTGGATCGTAGGCACTACTTCTCCGGTTTCTGTGTGCCGAATGGTGAAGCTAACCTGGAACGCTCCCGACCCACGCGGTCGGGTGTGTCGAACCCACGGACTCCCGCCGCAAAGGGAAGAGCGCGGATTTCGGTGGCCGCTTACGGCTCGCCGTGCGGTGAGAAGCACACACGGGAGCCAGGGCACACCCCAGGCACAAGGTCTGAGCGTACCTATCGCACGGACTTCGGTCAAAACAAATGCCAGGCGGCCACCCGCGAGGGACAGGTCATGTCAAGTCCCAACGCCGCCGACGATCTTCGATTTCACGTAGCGCACACACGGCGCCACGCTCCCGTCATCCGTCCAGCACGCCCACCATGATGATCAGCAGCCAGAACAGGGCCCAGCCGCCGACGGACAGCCAGCCCAGAACAAGGCCGGTCAGAGCCAGTCCGTCCCCGTCCTCGCCGGTGCGGCGGATCTCCGTGCGCGCGGTGTGCCCGAGCACCACCGCCGGGATTCCGGTGAGCCCCGCGGTCAGCAGACACAGCAGCCCGCACACCGCGGCCCCGACCGCCTTGCCGTTCGCCGCGGGCCGCGGTGTGGGCAGAAACACCTGCGGTACGGGCGCCACGGGCGCCGGATACGGCATCGGACCCTGCGGAAGGTCGGCCACCACCAACGCCAGCTCGCCGACCGTACGGGCCGTGTACACGCGGGCAACGCGGCGATCGAACTCGCCCTTCTCCAGCCGCCCTTCGGCGAACCCGGCGCGCAGCACGTCCACGGCCCGCTCCCGGTCGGCATGCGAGGCCAGCAGGAACGAGGCTCCCCCACCGGGCACCTGGGGCGGCGTCGGCCAGTGCGCGGGCGGCTGGGGCTGGAAAGGCCCCGGGAAGGGCGCCACAGGCCACCCCTGCGCCCGCTGCGGAGCCGGTGGTGTACCGGCGGCCGCCGGGTCGTTGTTGTCCGGCCACGACGGATGCCACGACGGTTGCGACGACGGATGCGACACCGAGCACCTCCCGAACCCCCGACCGGGGTCCTTCCATCATGCGCCCAAATGTCCGCCGGACGGGGGGAAAACGCCGAAGGGCGGCACCCCCGAGAGGATGCCGCCCTTCAGATCGAGCGCCTTTCGGCTGCTCGCCTACTGGTTGTACGGACCGTAGTCGTAGTCCTCCAGCGGAACGGCCTGGCCGGAGCCCGCGCCGAACGGCGAGTAGTCGATGTCGTCGTAGCCGACGGCCGAGTACATCGCGGCCTTGGCCTCCTCGGTCGGCTCGACCCGGATGTTGCGGTAGCGGGACAGACCCGTACCGGCCGGGATGAGCTTACCGATGATGACGTTCTCCTTGAGGCCGATCAGGGAGTCGGACTTGGCGTTGATCGCCGCGTCCGTCAGGACCCTGGTCGTCTCCTGGAAGGAGGCCGCGGACAGCCACGACTCGGTCGCCAGCGACGCCTTGGTGATACCCATCAGCTGCGGACGGCCGGAGGCGGGGTGACCGTTCTCCTGGACCACACGACGGTTCTCGGTCTCGAACTTCGACCGCTCGACCAGCTCGCCGGGCAGCAGCTCGGCGTCGCCGGACTCGATGATCGTCACCCGGCGGAGCATCTGCCGGATGATGATCTCGATGTGCTTGTCGTGGATCGACACGCCCTGCGAGTTGTAGACCTTCTGGACCTCGCCGACCAGGTGGACCTGGACGGCACGCTGACCCAGGATGCGCAGCACGTCGTGCGGGTTGGTGGCACCCACGGTGAGCTGCTGGCCCACGTCGACGTGCTCGCCCTCGCGGACCAGGACCTTGGCACGCTTGGAGATCGGGAACGCCGTCTCGTCGCTGCCGTCGTCCGGGGTCACGACGAGCTTCTTGGTCTTCTCGGTCTCCTCGATCCGCACGCGGCCGGAGGCCTCGGAGATCGGGGCGACACCCTTCGGGGTACGGGCCTCGAAGAGCTCGACCACACGGGGCAGACCCTGGGTGATGTCGTCACCGGCCACACCACCGGTGTGGAAGGTACGCATCGTCAGCTGGGTACCGGGCTCACCGATGGACTGGGCGGCGATGATGCCGACCGCCTCACCGATGTCCACCAGCTTGCCGGTGGCCAGCGAACGGCCGTAGCACATCGCGCAGGTACCGACGGCGGACTCGCAGGTCAGGACCGAGCGGGTCTTGACCTCCTCGACGCCGGCCGCGACCAGCTGGTCGATGAGGACGTCACCGAGGTCGACGCCCGCCGGGGCGAGCACCTTGCCGTCGACGACGATGTCCTCGGCGAGGCAGCGCGCGTACACGGACGTCTCGACGTTGTCCGCCTTGCGCAGCACGCCGTCGGCGCCGCGCTCGGCGATCGACAGCTTGAGGCCGCGCTCGGTGCCGCAGTCCTCCTCGCGGATGATGACGTCCTGCGAGACGTCCACCAGACGACGGGTGAGGTAACCCGAGTCGGCGGTACGCAGGGCGGTGTCCGCCAGACCCTTACGGGCACCGTGGGTGGAGATGAAGTACTCCAGCACGGACAGGCCCTCACGGAAGGACGCCTTGATCGGACGCGGGATGGTCTCGTTCTTGGCGTTCGACACCAGACCACGCATACCGGCGATCTGCCGCATCTGCATCATGTTTCCTCGGGCACCCGAGTCAACCATCATGAAGATGGGGTTCGTCTTGGGGAAGTTCTCGTTCATCGCCTCGGCGACCTCGTTGGTCGCCTTGGTCCAGATCGCGATGAGCTCCTGAGTGCGCTCTTCCTTGGTGATCAGACCGCGCTCGTACTGCTTCTGGACCTTCTCGTCCTGCGCCTCGTAGCCCTTGACGATCTCCTTCTTCGCCTCGGGAACGACGACGTCGGAGATGGCCACGGTGACGCCGGAACGGGTCGCCCAGTAGAAGCCCGCCGCCTTCAGGTTGTCGAGCGTCGCCGCCACGATGACCTTGGGGTAGCGCTCGGCCAGGTCGTTGACGATCTCGGAGAGCTGCTTCTTGCCCACCGAGTAGTCGACGAACGGGTAGTCCTCGGGCAGCAGCTCGTTGAAGAGCGCGCGGCCCAGGGTGGTGCGCAGCCGGAAGCTGTCACCCGTCTGGTACTCGGGCTCGCCCTCCTCGCGCGCCGGCGGCGTCCAGCCACGCGGCGGGATGGTGCCCACCGGGAAGCGGATGTCGATCGGCGACTGCAGCGCCAGCTCACCGGCGTCGAACGCCATGATCGCCTCGGCCGTGGAGCCGAACGCGCGGCCCTCGCCCTTGGTGTCACGCAGTTCACCGTCGGTGGTGAGGAAGAACAGACCGAGGACCATGTCCTGGGTCGGCATCGTCACCGGACGGCCGTCGGCGGGCTTGAGGATGTTGTTCGAGGACAGCATCAGGATGCGGGCCTCGGCCTGCGCCTCCGCGGACAGCGGCAGGTGCACGGCCATCTGGTCACCGTCGAAGTCCGCGTTGAACGCGGTGCAGACGAGCGGGTGGATCTGGATGGCCTTGCCCTCGACCAGCTGCGGCTCGAAGGCCTGGATGCCGAGGCGGTGCAGGGTGGGAGCACGGTTCAGCAGCACCGGGTGCTCGGCGATGACCTCTTCGAGGACGTCGTACACGACGGTGCGGCCGCGCTCCACCATGCGCTTGGCGCTCTTGATGTTCTGCGCGTGGTTCAGGTCGACCAGGCGCTTCATCACGAACGGCTTGAAGAGCTCCAGCGCCATGGCCTTGGGCAGACCGCACTGGTGCAGCTTCAGCTGCGGACCGACGACGATGACGGAACGCGCCGAGTAGTCGACTCGCTTACCGAGCAGGTTCTGACGGAAACGACCCTGCTTGCCCTTGAGCATGTCGCTCAGGGACTTCAGCGGGCGGTTGCCGGGACCGGTGACCGGGCGACCACGACGACCGTTGTCGAAGAGGGCGTCCACGGCCTCCTGGAGCATGCGCTTCTCGTTGTTCACGATGATCTCGGGCGCGCCGAGGTCGAGAAGCCGCTTCAGGCGGTTGTTGCGGTTGATGACACGGCGGTACAGGTCGTTCAGGTCGGAGGTCGCGAAGCGGCCACCGTCCAGCTGCACCATCGGACGCAGGTCCGGCGGGATGACCGGCACGCAGTCCAGCACCATGCCCTTGGGGCTGTTGCTGGTCTGCAGGAACGCGGAGACGACCTTGAGGCGCTTGAGCGCACGGGTCTTCTTCTGGCCCTTGCCGGTGCGGATGATCTCGCGGAGACGCTCGGCCTCCTCCTCGAGGTCGAAGGACTCCAGGCGCTTCTGCAGCGCCGCGGCACCCATCGAGCCGTCGAAGTACGTGCCGAAGCGGTCACGCAGCTCGCGGTAGAGCAGCTCGTCGCCCTCGAGGTCCTGGACCTTGAGGTTCTTGAAGCGGCTCCACACCTCGTCGAGGCGGTCGATCTCGCGCTGCGCGCGGTCGCGCAGCTGCTTCATCTCGCGCTCGGCACCCTCGCGCACCTTGCGGCGCACGTCGGCCTTGGCGCCCTCGGCCTCCAGCTCGGCCAGGTCGGTCTCGAGCTTCTTGGCGCGGTTCTCCAGGTCGGAGTCGCGGCGGTTCTCGATCTGCTGACGCTCGACGGAGACGTGCGCCTCCAGCGAGGGCAGGTCGCGCTGACGACGCTCCTCGTCGACGTACGTGATCATGTACGCGGCGAAGTAGATGACCTTCTCGAGGTCCTTCGGGGCGAGGTCGAGCAGGTAGCCCAGCCGCGACGGAACGCCCTTGAAGTACCAGATGTGGGTGACGGGAGCGGCAAGCTCGATGTGGCCCATCCGCTCACGGCGCACCTTGGCGCGCGTGACCTCGACGCCACAGCGCTCACAGATGATGCCCTTGAAGCGGACGCGCTTGTACTTGCCGCAGTAGCACTCCCAGTCCCGGGTCGGACCGAAGATCTTCTCGCAGAAGAGTCCGTCCTTCTCGGGCTTGAGCGTGCGGTAGTTGATGGTCTCCGGCTTCTTGACCTCGCCGTGGCTCCACTGACGGATGTCGTCAGCGGTGGCCAGACCGATCCGGAGCTCGTCGAAGAAGTTGACGTCGAGCACTATGCGTCAATCCCTCTCAGGGTTGTAAGTCATGGGGTCTGAAACGGGGGTCCTGGGGCCGGACGGGGGTCGGTTCCTTGCGGGACCGAGCCCCCGTACCGGACTCCCGTCAGACCTCTTCGACGCTGCTCGGCTCGCGCCGGGACAGGTCGATACCGAGCTCCTCCGCTGCGCGGAAGACGTCCTCGTCGGTGTCGCGCATCTCGATGGACATGCCGTCCGAGGACAGCACCTCCACGTTGAGGCACAGGGACTGCATCTCCTTGATGAGCACCTTGAAGGACTCGGGGATGCCGGGCTCGGGGATGTTCTCGCCCTTGACGATGGCCTCGTAGACCTTCACGCGGCCGGTGACGTCGTCGGACTTGATGGTCAGCAGCTCCTGGAGGGCGTAGGCGGCGCCGTATGCCTCGAGCGCCCACACCTCCATCTCGCCGAATCGCTGGCCACCGAACTGAGCCTTACCACCCAGCGGCTGCTGGGTGATCATCGAGTACGGACCGGTCGAACGGGCGTGCAGCTTGTCGTCGACCAGGTGGTGGAGCTTGAGGATGTACATGTAGCCGACCGAGATCGGCTCCGGGAACGGCTCACCCGAGCGGCCGTCGAACAGCGGTGCCTTACCGGTGGGGAGCACCATGCGCTCGCCGTCGCGGTTCGGGATCGTGTGCTCGAGCAGACCGGCCAGCTCGTCCTCACGCGCACCGTCGAACACCGGGGTGGCGACGTTGGTGCCGGGGGCGACCTGGTCGGCGCCGATCGCCTGGAGGCGCTCGGCCCACTCGTCCGCGAGGCCGGAGACGTCCCAGCCGCGGCTGGCGAGCCAGCCGAGGTGGATCTCCAGGACCTGTCCCGGGTTCATTCGGGACGGGACACCCAGCGGGTTCAGGATGATGTCGACCGGGGTGCCGTCCTCCAGGAACGGCATGTCCTCGATCGGCAGGATCTTGGAGATGACACCCTTGTTGCCGTGGCGGCCGGCGAGCTTGTCACCGTCGGTGATCTTGCGCTTCTGCGCGACGTAGACGCGGACCAGCTGGTTCACGCCCGGCGGCAGCTCGTCGCCCTCTTCGCGGTCGAAGACGCGGACACCGATGATCTTGCCGGTCTCGCCGTGCGGCACCTTCAGCGAGGTGTCGCGGACCTCACGGGCCTTCTCACCGAAGATCGCGCGCAGCAGGCGCTCCTCGGGCGTCAGCTCGGTCTCACCCTTGGGCGTGACCTTGCCGACGAGGATGTCGCCCGCGGTGACCTCGGCGCCGATGCGGATGATGCCGCGCTCGTCCAGGTCCGCCAGGACCTCCTCGGAGACGTTCGGGATGTCCCGCGTGATCTCCTCGGGGCCGAGCTTGGTGTCACGGGCGTCGACCTCGTGCTCCTCGATGTGGATCGAGGAGAGGACGTCGTCCTGCACGAGGCGCTGCGACAGGATGATCGCGTCCTCGTAGTTGTGACCCTCCCACGGCATGAACGCCACGAGCAGGTTCTTGCCCAGGGCCATCTCGCCGTTCTCGGTGGCCGGACCGTCGGCCAGGACCTGGCCTTCGATGATCCGGTCGCCCTCGTTGACGATGACCTTCTGGTTGACCGACGTTCCCTGGTTGGACCGGGAGAACTTGTGCAGGCGGTACGTGATGTACGTGCCGTCGTCGTTGGTCGTGGTGACGTAGTCCGCGGAGACCTCCTGGACCACACCCGCCTTCGTGGCCTTGACCACGTCGCCGGCGTCGACGGCGGAGCGGTACTCCATGCCGGTGCCGACGAGCGGGGCCTCGCTCTTGATGAGCGGCACGGCCTGACGCATCATGTTCGCGCCCATGAGGGCACGGTTGGCGTCGTCGTGCTCGAGGAACGGGATCATGGCGGTCGCGACCGACACCATCTGGCGCGGCGAGACGTCCATGTAGTCGACCTCGTCACCGGGGACGTAGTCGACCTCGCCGCCACGACGGCGGACCAGGACGCGGGCCTCTTCGAAGCGCATGTCGTCGCTGAGCGTGGCGTTGGCCTGCGCGATGACGAAGCGGTCCTCCTCGTCGGCGGTCAGGTAGTCCACCTCGTCGGTGACCTGGCCGTCGACGACCTTGCGGTACGGGGTCTCGACGAAACCGAACGCGTTGACCCGGCCGTAGGAGGCGAGCGAGCCGATCAGACCGATGTTCGGGCCTTCGGGCGTCTCGATCGGGCACATGCGGCCGTAGTGCGAGGGGTGCACGTCACGGACCTCGAAGCCGGCCCGCTCACGCGAGAGACCACCCGGACCGAGCGCCGACAGACGGCGCTTGTGGGTGAGACCCGACAGCGGGTTGTTCTGGTCCATGAACTGCGACAGCTGGCTGGTGCCGAAGAACTCCTTGATGGAGGCGACGACCGGCCGGATGTTGATCAGGGTCTGCGGCGTGATCGCCTCGACGTCCTGGGTGGTCATGCGCTCGCGCACGACACGCTCCATACGGGCGAGACCCGTACGGACCTGGTTCTGGATCAGCTCGCCGACGCTGCGCAGGCGACGGTTGCCGAAGTGGTCGATGTCGTCGGTCTCGACGACGATCGACTGACCGCTGTCGCCGACCGTCTCGGTCTCACCGGCATGCAGCTTCACCAGGTACTTGATCGTCGAGATGATGTCCTCGACGGTCAGGACGCCCGCGTTCAGCGGAGCGTCCGCACCCAGCTTCTTGTTGACCTTGTAGCGGCCGACCTTGGCCAGGTCGTAGCGCTTGGGGTTGAAGTAGAGGTTCTCGAGCAGCGTCTGCGCGGCCTCACGGGTCGGCGGCTCGCCCGGACGCAGCTTGCGGTAGATGTCGAGCAGCGCGTCGTCCTGGCCCTGGGTGTGGTCCTTCTCCAGGGTGGCGCGCATGGACTCGTACTCGCCGAACTCCTCGAGGATCTGCTCGGTGGTCCAGCCGAGCGCCTTGAGCAGTACGGTGACCGACTGCTTGCGCTTGCGGTCGATGCGGACACCGACCATGTCGCGCTTGTCGATCTCCATCTCCAGCCAGGCACCCCGGGACGGGATGATCTTGGAGGAGAAGATGTCCTTGTCGGACGTCTTGTCGATGGAGGAGTCGAAGTAGACACCCGGCGAGCGGACCAGCTGGGACACCACGACACGCTCGGTGCCGTTGATGACGAAGGTGCCCTTGTTCGTCATGAGCGGGAAGTCGCCCATGAAGACGGTCTGGGACTTGATCTCGCCGGTCTCGTTGTTGGTGAACTCGGCGGTGACGAAGAGCGGCGCGGCGTACGTGAAGTCGCGGTCCTTGCACTCGTCGATGGAGTTCTTCGGCGGCTCGAAGCGGTGGTCGCGGAACGTCAGCGACATCGACCCGGAGAAGTCCTCGATCGGGGAGATCTCCTCGAAGATCTCCTCCAGACCGGACTTGGTGGGGACGTCCTGACCGTTCTCGAGAGCCTTCTCGACGCGAGCCTTCCAGGCGTCGTTGCCGAGCAGCCAGTCGAAGCTCTCGGTCTGGAGCGCAAGAAGGTTCGGAACCTCGAGGGGCTCCTTGATCTTTGCAAAGGAGATGCGCAGCGGGGCAGTGCTGGCGCCGTTGTTCGTATTCGCGGTCGAGGCAGTGCGCGAGGCGGCCAAGAGGGGGTCCTTCCGAGGGCTCGGACTCACTACGCGCGTACCGGTCCCTCTCCCAGGCTCACGACGGGAAACCCCAGGTCAGGGAAGTTCGGTCGTCGGTGCTCGGGTGGGGGCAGACCCCTGGTGACGGGCAGGGGACAGCTAACAGGCAGCGCAAAGGGTCAGTGTAGCCACTTGGCACACTGATGTCCAGTGCGGGTTTTGGAGACCCTCGTTTTCCTCAACGCCCTCGTCTTCGACGCCCTCGGCATGCTCGCCCTCAACGCACGGTGATCCTGCCCTCTTCGCCGTCGATCCATGCCTCGGATTCGGATCGTTGTGACGACGCGTCCTGAGAATTGCGCGCTGCGTGCGGTTCGTCAAGGCCCCCCAGCCGGAATGGGGCCTTCCGGAGACACAACGAAGATCACCATACCCCTCGCCACGGCGAGCGCAAGGCAACCGTGGTCGTCCCCGGGTACGCCGAAGAGCGACCACCCGGATGGATGATCGCTCTTCGGTACGCTCGCGTTACAGCCTCAGGAGGCCGTGTTCACGCGTGTGAGGTTCGCGGAACCCCGTGAGGTGTTACTTGACCTCGACGGAGGCGCCGGCGGCCTTGAGGGACTCGGCAGCCTTCTCCGCGGCCTCCTTGGTGACCTTCTCGAGGACCGGCTTCGGGGTGCCGTCGACGAGGTCCTTGGCCTCCTTCAGACCCAGGGAGGTCAGCTCACGCACGACCTTGATGACCTGGATCTTCTTCTCGCCGGCGCCGGTGAGGACGACGTCGAACTCGTCCTGCTCCTCAGCGGCCTCGGCCGGGGCGCCGGGGGCGGCGGGGCCGGCAACGGCGACCGCGGCGGCGGCGGTGACGTCGAACTTGTCCTCGAAGGCCTTCACGAACTCGGAGAGCTCGATGAGGGTCATCTCCTCGAACTGGGCAAGCAGCTCGTCCTGGGTGAGCTTCGCCATGATGGCGGTCCTTCCACTCGATCGGCGGGTGCCGGATGTACTGGATGTGGCGGGCGTACTTAGGCCCGCTGCGACCCTGGCCGCATCAGGCGGCGAGAGTCAGAAAGCGAGCCGAATTACTCGGCACCGCCCTGCTCGGCCTGCTTGGCACGGAGCGCGTCCACGGTGCGGACGAGCTTCGAGGGCAGCGCCTGGAAGAGCTGAGCAGCCTGAGACTGCTTGCCCTTGAAGGCACCGGCCAGCTTGCTGAGCAGAACCTCGCGGGACTCGAGGTCCGCAAGCTTCTTGATCTCGTCGGCGGACAGCGCCTTACCGTCAAGGACACCGCCCTTGATGACGAGATTCGGGTTGTCCTTGGCGAAGTCACGGAGACCCTTCGCCGACTCCACCGGGTCACCGGTGACGAAGGCGACAGCCGTCGGACCGTTGAACAGGTCGTCCAGCGTCGTGATCCCGGCCTCGTTGGCCGCAATCTTGGTCAGCGTGTTCTTCACCACGGCGTACTTGGCGTTCTCACCGAGCGACCGGCGCAGGTTCTTGACCTGTGCCACGGTGAGACCGCGGTACTCGGTAAGCACGGCAGCGTTGGAGTTGCGGAACTGCTCCGTCAACTCGGCCACTGCGGCAGCCTTGTCGGGCCTCGCCATAGAGCCTCGGCCTCCTTCCGGGTGATTCTGACCGCGCGGACCCGAAGGAGGACTGGGAAAAACGAAACGCCCCGGCGCAAGCGCTCGGGGCGGACTCGACCGGTTGCTTACGCGTGGACGCGTCTGCTCCGGGAGTACTTCCACTCACACCTGCGCGGGTCGCCCACTTTGCAGTAGGTCCTTCGGCCACCACACCCTCAGGTGAGCGTGCGGCAACGACCAGCGGTCTTTGGCTTCTCGAGGAGAGTACGGGACTCGGGCGCCATCGAGCAAATCCGGTCGGAGCGGACCCCTCACCGGGGTGCTCAGCGGGCGCCGGTGACGCCCTTGGAGCGCGCCAGCTCCGTGAAGTCCTGGGTGTCGGCGGCCGGGGGCGCCTCGGCCACGACCCGGACGCCGTAGTCGCGGTAGTAGGCGGTGCTGACCAGGCTGCCCTGCGCGGTGTCGGCCCGCTCGACCTTCTTGACCAGCAGGTTCCGCTGGTCGATCCAGAGGTCGACGGTCTCCGTGGTGACCCCGGCCTGGTCCAGCTGGCGTTTGAGTCCGGTCAGCTCGCGGGCGCTGAGCCCGCTGTCCCGGCCCGCCAGGTCGGCGACCCGGACCCGGCCCCGGTAGTGCGTGGCCGCGGTGCCCTGGACCCGCTCGGCGCCGACCCGGCGCACGTCCCCGGAGGCCAGCAGCATCTTGACCGACTGGTTGGGGGTGGTGTTGCGCATCTGGTCCTTCAGGTACATCCCGAGACCCTCGCCACCGCGGGCGAGGTCGGCGTACGCGTACCTGATCCAGTGTCGGCCGCCGGACCGCTTCGCGAAGGTGTCGCTCATGCGCGCGTAGTAGGCGTCCGGGAGGTAGCGGGCCCGCAGGGAGGGGGTGCCGGCCTTGCGCATGGCGGCGGCGAGGGTGCCGCCGGTGTAGCTGATCGTGAGGTGGCCGGTGACGCCGTCGTCCCAGCGCAGGGCGCCGTCGGAGGAGAGGGAGAGGGCCTTGCCGTAGCTGAGCGTGGAGCGGACGCGGACCGACTCGGCGCGGTCGGTGGACCGCTCGGCGGTGCGCAGGGCGGTCAGCGAGCGGTCGTCCTGGCCGCCGTCCCGGGCGTCGCCACAGGCGGCCGGGGTGGTCAGCGCCAGTGCCAGCGCCGCGAACCCCGCCCGGCGCACGGTCGTGCTCCTCATCCGGCTCCCCCACCCCTGTACGCGCCCTCTGACCCGCACCGTAACCCAGGGCACGGGCGGCCGGAAGGAGAAGAAAAGGGGAGGACCCCGCACCTTGGAAAGGTGCGGGGTCCTCGACCTGCGTACGCGCCGCTGCCGCGGCTACCGGTTGAGCGAGGCTCAGACGGCGGCCGGGTCCTCGGCGACGAGGAGGTTGCGGGTGCGGTTCTGGTCCACCAGGATGCCGGGGCCCATCGTGGTGCTGATGGCGGCCTTCTTGATGTAGCGACCCTTGGCGGCGGACGGCTTCAGACGGAGGATCTCCTCCAGCGCGGCGCCGTAGTTCTCCACCAGCTGGGCGTCGTCGAACGACGTCTTGCCGATGATGAAGTGCAGGTTCGAGTGCTTGTCGACGCGGAACTCGATCTTGCCGCCCTTGATCTCGGTCACGGCCTTGGCCACGTCCGGGGTCACGGTGCCGGTCTTCGGGTTCGGCATCAGACCACGCGGGCCGAGGACGCGGCCGAGGCGGCCGACCTTGCCCATGAGGTCCGGGGTGGCGACGACGGCGTCGAAGTCCAGACGGCCCTTCGCGACCTCGTCGATCAGCTCGTCGGAGCCGACGATGTCGGCGCCCGCGGCGCGCGCGGCCTCAGCACGGTCACCGGTCGCGAAGACCAGGACCCGGGCGGTCTTACCGGTGCCGTGCGGGAGGTTCACGGTGCCACGGACCATCTGGTCGGCCTTGCGCGGGTCGACACCCAGGCGGAAGGCGACCTCGACGGTGCCGTCGAACTTGGTCGTGGAGGTCTCCTTGGCGAGACGGACGGCCTCGAGCGGGGCGTAGAGCTTCTCCCGGTCGACCTTGGCGTCCGCAGCGCGGAGAGCCTTGCTGCGCTTGCTCACAACTGCTCCTGTGTGTTCTGAAAGGAGTCGTGGTACGGGCCGAGCGGGCCCTGCCACGTGCGACCGGCTACGGCCGCATGACTACGAGGTGGGTGTTCAGCCCTCGACCGTGATGCCCATGGAACGGGCGGTGCCGGCGATGATCTTCGACGCGGCGTCCAGGTCGTTGGCGTTGAGGTCGGGCATCTTGGTCGTGGCGATCTCACGGACCTGCGCCTCGGTGATCTTGGCGACCTTGGTCTTGTGGGGCTCGCCGGAGCCCTTCTCGACGCCAGCGGCCTTGAGGATCATCTTCGCGGCCGGCGGGGTCTTGGTCACGAAGGTGAAGGAGCGGTCCTCGTAGACCGTGATCTCCACCGGGATGACCCAGCCACGCTGCGACTCGGTGGCCGCGTTGTAGGCCTTGCAGAACTCCATGATGTTGACGCCGTGCTGACCGAGCGCGGGGCCGACCGGCGGGGCGGGGTTCGCCGCACCGGCGTTGATCTGGAGCTTGATGAGCCCCGTGACCTTCTTCTTCTTGGGAGGCATAGCTCTCCGGGTCCTTTCGATTCGGGTCCTGCCCGCGTAAGGGGACCAACCCGGACGCAGGCATACCGCACAACGATAGCGGGTATAGATGTGCGGCTAAAAACCGTGCAGGTCAGACCGGCTGCGAGAGCCCGTCTGACCTGCACGGAAGCGTGTGCCCAGAGAGAACTAGTTCTTCTGGATCTGGTCGAAGCTCAGCTCGACCGGGGTCTCGCGGCCGAAGATCTCGACGAGACCCTTGACCTTCTTCGAGTCGGCGTTGATCTCGTTGATCGTGGCCTGGAGGGTGGCGAAGGGGCCGTCGGTGACGGTGACCGAGTCGCCGACCTCGAAGTCCAGCACCTGGACCTCGACCTTGCGCTGCGGAGCGGGCTTGCCCTCGGCCTCGGCGGCCTCACGGGCGGCCTTCTCCTCGGCCTCCGGGGCGAGCATCTTGACGATCTCGTCCAGGGTCAGCGGGTACGGGTCGTAGGCGTTGCCGACGAAGCCGGTGACACCGGGGGTGTTGCGGACGACGCCCCAGGACTCGTTCGTCAGGTCCATGCGGACCAGGACGTAACCCGGCAGCTTGTTCTGCTTGATCGTCTTGCGGTCGCCGTTCTTGATCTGGACGACCTCTTCCTGCGGCACCTCGGCCTGGAAGATGTAGTCCTCGACGTTCAGCGAGACGGCGCGCTGCTCGAGGTTCGTCTTCACGCGGTTCTCGTAACCCGCGTAGGTGTGGATGACGTACCACTCGCCGGGCAGCGTGCGCAGTTCCTCGCGGAGCGCGACGACGGGGTCGACCGGCTCGGCGGGCTCTTCCTCGACGATCTCGACGGCTTCGGCGGCCTCTTCGGTCTCGACGACGCCCTCGGCGTCCTCGTCGACCTCGGCCACGGCCTCGGCGTCACCGTCGACGTGCAGCGCGGCCTCTTCGGCGGGCTCGCCCGCCGCGGCCTCGGCAGCCTCGAACTCGTCCTGCTCGTCCGCGCCCTCGACGATGTCGAGCTCGGCGTCCACCGCCTCGGCGGTTTCACGGCCAGGCTCGGTGGCGTCGTTCAGGTTCGGGTCAGACACGATGGCTGCTTCTTCCTGGATACATAGGGGTGGAACATGCGAAAAAAGGCGCCGGTACCACGGCGCCCTTCGCTCTTGGCTCAGCCGAAGACGTACTTGGCCGCGTGGTTGAGGCCATAGTCAATCACGGTGACCAAGCCAATCATGATGACGACGAAGACGATCACAACGGTCGTGTACGACGTCAGCTGATTGCGGGTCGGCCAGACGACCTTGCGGAGTTCCGCGATGATCTGGCGGTAGAAGGTGGCAAGACGCTTCAGCGGGCCCTTCTTGGCACGCTTACCGCCCTTGCGGGGCTTCTTGGCATCCGACAGCTCGTCCTGGGCATCAGGCGTGTCGATGGAGCCCACGGCGTCCGTCATGCGTCCTCACCTGATCCCGGAATCGTGGCCGTGCCGCGCCCGGTGAATTCAGAGCCGCACGGCGGTGCATTGCTGTACGTACATGCGCACACATCCTGGCGGTGTGTGTAGCAGGGCCGGAGGGACTTGAACCCCCAACCGCCGGTTTTGGAGACCGGTGCTCTACCAATTGAGCTACGACCCTTTGGTGTCCCCCAACCTACCGCATCCGCCCGACCGCCCGGTGTGGAGCGTTCACGCGGTGGCTGCTGGAGGCCAACGAGGGATGAGTGTACGTGCTCCACGGCCCGGCGTCGAACAGAAAGTGCCCGGCCGGACGCCCGGAGTGGAAGATCGTCCTGGCCGCGCCCCGGATTCGGACCCTTGTTCCGTCGGCCGCCCGGTGCTGTTCAGTCTGTGAAACCCGTGTGCCCGCCGTGTTTCCGGTCTGGAACGATGGGCGTATGAGCGCTGCAACCCCTCCCACCGAGCGCCGGGTCTCCGCCCGAGTCGGCGCGATCTCCGAGTCCGCCACCCTCGCCGTGGACGCCAAGGCCAAGGCCCTCAAGGCCGCCGGGCGTCCGGTGATCGGCTTCGGCGCCGGTGAACCCGACTTCCCGACCCCGGACTACATCGTCGAGGCGGCCGTAGAGGCCTGCCGGAACCCGAAGTTCCACCGCTACACCCCGGCCGGCGGCCTGCCCGAGCTGAAGGCGGCCATCGCCGCGAAGACCCTGCGGGACTCGGGCTACGAGGTCGACGCCTCCCAGATCCTGGTGACCAACGGCGGCAAGCAGGCCATCTACGAGGCGTTCGCCGCGATCCTCGACCCGGGCGACGAGGTCATCGTCCCGGCCCCGTACTGGACCACCTACCCGGAGTCGATCCGGCTCGCGGGCGGTGTCCCGGTGGAGGTCGTGGCCGACGAGACGACCGGCTACCGCGTCACCGTCGAGCAGCTGGAGGCGGCCCGCACGGAGAAGACGAAGGTCGTCCTCTTCGTCTCCCCGTCCAACCCGACCGGCGCGGTCTACAGCGAGTCCGAGGCCGAGGCGATCGGCCGCTGGGCCGTCGAGCACGGCCTGTGGGTGCTGACGGACGAGATCTACGAGCACCTGGTCTACGGCGACGCGAAGTTCACCTCGCTCCCGGCGATCCTGCCCGAGCTGCGGGACAAGTGCGTCGTGGTCAACGGTGTCGCCAAGACGTACGCCATGACCGGCTGGCGGGTGGGCTGGGTCATCGGCCCGAAGGACGTGGTCAAGGCCGCGACCAACCTCCAGTCGCACGCCACCTCCAACGTCTCCAACGTGGCGCAGGCCGCCGCGCTGGCCGCCGTCTCCGGCGACCTGAAGGCCGTGGCGGAGATGCGCGAGGCGTTCGACCGGCGCCGCCGCACGATCACGCGGATGCTGAACGAGATCGACGGCGTGCTGTGCCCCGAGCCCGAGGGCGCCTTCTACGTCTACCCGTCGGTGAAGGACCTCCTGGGCAAGGAGATCCGGGGCAAGCGCCCCGAGACCACGGTCGAGCTGGCCGCCCTGATCCTGGAGGAGGCCGAGGTCGCGGTCGTCCCGGGCGAGGCGTTCGGCACGCCGGGCTACCTGCGGCTGTCGTACGCGCTGGGTGACGAGGACCTGATCGAGGGCGTCAGCCGGATGCAGAAGCTGCTGGCGGAGGCGCGGGACTGAGATCCCGCGGAAGCGGGGCCGCAACCGACTCACGTGAGTCGGTTGCGGCCCCGCTTCTGTGTGCGAGCAAGCCCACTAAAGGGGAACCGGCTACCAGTGTGGCGTCCTGGTGCGGCAGGATCTCTGGATGGAGCGTGTACGTGATCTCTCGGAGCTTCCCAAGGCCCATCTGCATCTGCACTTCACCGGCTCGATGCGGCCGGGCACCGTCCTGGAGCTGGCCGACAAATACGGCGTGCGGCTGCCCGAGACGCTGATCGAGGCCCTGACCAGCGGGGAGCCGCCGAAACTGCGGGCCACCGACGAGCGCGGCTGGTTCCGCTTCCAGCGGCTGTACGACGCGGCGCGCTCGTGCGTGAGGGAGCCCGAGGACATCCAGCGGCTGGTCCGGGAGGCCGCCGAGGAGGACGTCCGGGACGGTTCGGGCTGGCTGGAGATCCAGGTGGACCCGACCTCGTACGCCCCCCGGCTGGGCGGACTGATCCCGGCGCTGGAGATCATCCTGGACGCGGTGGACACGGCCTCCCGCGAGACCGGGCTCGGGATGCGGCTGCTGGTGGCCGCGAACCGGATGAAGCACCCGCTGGACGCCCGCACCCTGGCCCGGCTGGCGGTGCGGTACGCGGACCGGGGCATCGTCGGCTTCGGCCTCTCCAACGACGAGCGGCGCGGCATGGCCCGCGACTTCGACCGGGCCTTCCACATCGCCCGCGAGGGCGGCCTGCTGTCGGCGCCGCACGGCGGTGAGCTGACCGGCCCGGCGTCGGTGCGGGACTGCCTGGACGATCTGCACGCCACCCGGATCGGGCACGGGGTGCGCGCGGCGGAGGACCCGCGCCTGCTGAAGCGGCTCGCGGACCGGGGCATCACCTGCGAGGTCTGCCCGGCCTCCAACGTGGCCCTCGGCGTCTACGAGAAGCCCGAGGACGTCCCCCTGCGCACTCTGTTCGAGAGCGGTGTCCCGCTGGCCCTCGGCGCCGACGACCCCCTGCTCTTCGGCTCCCGGCTGGCCGCCCAGTACGAGATCGCCCGGCACCATCACGCCTTCACCGACGCCGAACTCGCCGAACTGGCCCGGCAGTCGGTACGTGGCTCGGCGGCGCCCCCGGAGACGAAGGAACGTCTGCTGGCGGGCGTCGACACCTGGCTGACCGAGCCGGTGAGCGCATGAGGCTGACCGTCTTCGGCGCCACCGGCGGGGTGGGTGGCGAGATCGTCCGGCAAGCCCTGGACGCGGGACACGAGGTGACCGCCGTGGTCCGCGACCCCGCCCGGCTCACCGTCACCGGGGAGCGGCTGCTCGTGGTCCGGGCCGACCTGTCCGACCCGGAGACGCTGCGCGGCGCCGTCGCGGGCCGGGACGCCGTTCTGTCGGGGCTGGGCGCGCGCTCCCGCAAGGAGGCCGGGGTGACCACCCGGCTGACCCGCGCGGTGCTGGCCGCGATGGCGGCGGAGGGGGTGCGCCGACTGGTGATCGTCAGCGCCGCCCCGGTGGGCCCGGCCCCGGCGGACGACGGCCTCCTGGACCGGGCGCTGCGGTCCGTGGTGTCGGCGGTCTTCAAGGACGTCTACGCCGACCTGCGCGAGACGGAGGCGGAGCTGGCCCGCAGTGCCGTCGAGTGGACGGTGGTACGCCCGCCGCGGCTGCTGGACCGGCCCCTGACCGGCCGCTGTCGCACGGTGGTGGGCGGCTCCCCGCGCGGCGGCCGGACCATCGGCCGCGCGGACGTGGCGCACGCGATGCTGGCGATGCTCGACGACCCGGCGACGGTCCGGCAGGGCGTAGGTGTGGCCTACTAGTCGGCCTACTGGAGGCTGACGCCCACGGTCACCGGCTCGTTGACCAGCGTCACGCCGAAGACCTCCTGGACCCCGGCGACGACCTCGCGGGCCAGGGCCAGCAGGTCCTCGGTGGTGGCGTCGCCCCGGTTGGTGAGGGCGAGGGTGTGCTTGGTGGAGATGCGGGCGGGCCCGGTGCCGTACCCCTTGGTGAAGCCGGCCTTGTCGATGAGCCAGGCCGCGGAGGTCTTCGTGCGCCCCTCCCCCGCCGGGTAGGCGGGCGGCGTCGCGTCCTCGCCGAGCCGCTCGCGCACCCGGACCTGGAACGCGGCGAACTGCTCGTCGCTCAGGATCGGGTTGGTGAAGAAGGACCCTGCGGACCAGGTGTCGTGGTCCTCGGCGTCGAGGACCATGCCCTTCCCCGCGCGCAGCCTCAGCACGGTCTCGCGGGCGTCGGCCAGCGGCACCCGGTCGCCCGGCTCGACGCCGAGGACGCGCGCGGTCTCCGCGTACCGGATCGGCGCCGAGAGCCCGGCCGCGTCCTCCAGTTCGAAGCGGACGCGGAGCACGATGTGGCGCTCGGGGTCGGCCTTGAAGCGGCTGTGGCGGTAGGAGAAGGCGCACTCCTCGCCGGTGAGCGTGACGGTCTCGCCCGCCCGGCGGTCGTAGGCGACCACCTCGGTGATGGTGGCGGAGACCTCCTGGCCGTACGCGCCGACGTTCTGGATCGGGGTGGCGCCCGCCGAGCCGGGGATGCCGGCCAGGCACTCGATACCGGCGAGCCCGGCCTCGACGGTGCGGGCGACGGCGTCGGTCCAGACCTCACCGGCGGCCAGTTCCAGGGTGGTGCCGCGCAGTTCGACACCACGGGTGGCGATGCGCAGGGCGGTGCCGTCGAAGCCCTTGTCGCCGATGACCAGGTTGGAGCCGCCGCCGATGACGAGCAGCGGGGTGCCGCTGTCGTCGGCCTCGCGGACCGCGGCGATCACCTCGGCGTCGGTGGTCGCGGTGACCAGCCGGGTCGCGGGACCGCCCAGCCGGAAGGTGGTCAGCGGGGCGAGGGGGGCGTCGTGGAGTACGTGCACGGGGCAAGACTACGAGACGCGGGAAACGGTAAGGGGCGCCCGCCATTACGGGACGCCCCTTACGTGTGCCGCTGTCGCTGTGGCGCTTCGCCTCAGGCCAGGCGGACGACCGCCCGGGACATGCCGAGCACCTTCTGCCCGGCGCTGGTCGCGGTGAGGTCGACGCGGACGGTGTGGTCGTCCAGCTTGGCCGCGACCTTGGCCGCGACCTCGATCAGCGCGCCCTTGTCGTCGTCGGGCACGGGGACCGGCTTGGTGAAGCGGACGCCGTACTCCACGACCGCGGCCGGGTCGCCGGTCCAGTCGGTGACGACGCGGATCGCCTCGGCCATGGTGAACATGCCGTGCGCGATGACGTCGGGCAGGCCGACCTCCTTGGCGAACCGCTCGTTCCAGTGGATGGGGTTGAAGTCCCCGGAGGCGCCCGCGTAGCGCACGAGCGTGGCGCGGGTCACGGGGAAGGTCTGCGCCGGGAGTTCGGTGCCGACCTCGACGTCGTCGTACGCGATCTTCGCGGTCATCCTGCTCAGACCTCCTCGGCCGCGCGGGCCACCAGCTTGGTCCAGGCGGTCACCACGTGGTCGCCGGACGCGTCGTGCACCTCACCCCGGATGTCCAGGATGTCGTTGCCCGCCATGGACTTGATGGCCTCGATGGTGGAGGTGACGGTGAGACGGTCACCGGCGCGCACCGGGCGGGTGTAGGCGAACTTCTGGTCACCGTGCACCACGCGGCTGTAGTCCAGGCCGAGCTGGGGGTCCTCGACGACCTGTCCGGCGGCGCGGAAGGTGATGGAGAACACGAAGGTCGGCGGGGCGATCACATCGGCGTGCCCGTAAGCCTTGGCGGCCTCCGGGTCGGTGTACGCCGGGTTGGCGTCGCCGACGGCCTCGGCGAACTCGCGGATCTTCTCGCGGCCCACCTCGTAGGGCGCGGTGGGCGGGTAGGTACGCCCCACGAAGGACTGGTCGAGCGCCATGGGCCCGGTACCTCCTGGTCTGGAGTGCTGAGTTGGCCGGAGAGCAGTGCCGGCCGGAGAGCGATGCTGGCCGGAGAAACGACTTGAGGCCGTCCCCCATACTGCTGGGGACGGCCTCAAGTACGAGCCTGATTTATCGCGTTTCGCGATGCGCGGTGTGCGCATTGCAACGCGGGCAGTGCTTCTTCATCTCCAGACGATCCGGGTTGTTACGCCGGTTCTTCTTGGTGATGTAGTTCCGCTCCTTGCACTCCACGCAGGCCAGCGTGATCTTCGGGCGGACGTCGGTGGCAGCCACGTGAGTGCTCCTAGGACGAACGGATGGGCTAGTTCAACGCATGTAAGAGTAGCCGATCGAAGGACCGACCCCGCAATCGGCTACTGTCAGTAGCGGTGACCGGACTTGAACCGGTGACACAGCGATTATGAGCCGCTTGCTCTACCGACTGAGCTACACCGCTTTGATGAGATCGGAACCCGCCTTGCGGCGGGAACCTCTCACACCAGAGCCCCAAAACGGAATCGAACCGTTGACCTTCTCCTTACCATGGAGACGCTCTGCCGACTGAGCTATTGGGGCGAGCGAGGAAGACATTACACGGTCCGCCGCCGTTCGCCCAAATCCGTATCCGGGCACCCATCACGGGCCGTCTCCCCGGCCCCTGGAGCCCCTCCGGAGCCGCTCCCGGCCCCGTGCCACGCCGGTACGACTATTGCCCTCCTCCGCGGTCCGGGCGGCCGCCGACCCTACGCTCGGACACTCTGCGTGATCTTGCTCCGTCGCCCTCCCCCGCCCTCTGGAGTCCGATGCCCGACAGCCCGCCGCCGCCTCCCGCCCCGGACCCGGGCGCCCTCGTGCTGTGCGGGGCACGGCTCACCGACGGGCGGACGGTGGACGTACGGCTGGGCGGCGGGCGCATCGAGGCGGTCGGTACGGCGGGCAGCCTGGCCCGCGGCCCCGCCCGGGCCGGCGCCCCACGGGTCGACCTGCGCGGCTATCTGCTGCTCCCGGCCCCCGCCGAGCCGCACGCCCACGGCGACACCTGTCTGACCGCCGAACCCCCCGGCCCGGCCTCGACCGCCCCCGAGGACGTGCAACGCAGAGTGACCGAGGCGACCTTGCTCCAGCTCGGCCACGGTGCGACGGCGGTGCGGGCCCAGGTGCGGATCGGCGATGTGCACGGGCTCGGCGCGCTGGAGGCGGTGCTCCAGGCCCGCCGTGCGCTGCGCGGGCTCGCGGAGCTGACCACGGTGGCGATGCCGAGGCTGCTGACCGGGGTCGCGGGCGCGGACGGGCTGGCGATGCTGCGGGACGCGGTGAAGATGGGCGCCTCCGTGGTGGGCGGCTGCCCCGACCTGGACCCCGACCCCATCGGCTATGTGGAGGCGGTGCTGGAGGTGGCCGCCGAGCAGGGCTGTCCGGTCGATCTGCACACCGACGCCGCCGACTCCGCCCGGCTGTCCCGGCTCGCGGCGATGGCGGGCGGGCTGCGCCCCGGTGTGGCGCTCGGCCCGTGCTCGGGTCTGGCCCGGCTGCCCGCCGAGACGGCCCACCGCGCGGCGGACCGGCTGGCGGCCGCCGGTATCTCCGTGGTCTGCCTGCCCCAGGGCGGCTGCGCGGGCACCGACCGCCGGGGCACCGCGCCGGTACGGCTGCTGCGCGCGGCCGGGGTACGGGTCGCGGCGGGCAGCGGCGCCCTGCGGGACGAGGCCAACCCGGTGGGCCGGGGCGATCCGCTGGAGGCGGCGTACCTCCTCGCCTCCAGCCACGGCATGCGCCCGGCGGACGCCTACGACTCGGTGAGCGCGTCGGCGCGGGCGGTGCTGGGGCTGCCGGAGGTACGGGTGGAGGCGGGCTTCCCGGCCGAGCTGCTGGCGGTGCGCGGGGACGAGCTGGCGGGGGCGCTGTCGCTGGCGTACAGCCGGATCGTCGTGCACCGGGGGCGGGTGGTGGCCCGGACGAGCGCGGTGCGGGAGTACTGCAACTCGGCGGCCGAGGCGGAGCTGGGGCTGCCTCGACAGGGGCGCGGGAAACTGTCGTAACAGCGTTTTATCTACGGCGAGTTGACCCTTTCGCGGGACGAGCGTGCGTGGTGTGCGCCCCCGGTTGCCGCCGTGCGCCGTGGCCCTTCGGGGGGATGCTCCCCGGTCGGCGCTGGCTCGTGGAGCGGACGGGATGCGGCGGGCGTACGGTCGTAGTCATGCGCATTGTCATCGCTGGAGGTCATGGTCAGATCGCGCTGCGGCTGGAGCGGCTGCTCTCGGCGCGCGGGGACGAGGTCGCGGGCATCATCCGCAAGCCGGAACAGGCGGCGGAGCTGCGGGCGGCCGGTGCCGACCCGGTCCTGCTGGACCTGGAGGCCGCGTCGGTGGAGGAGGTCGCGGAGGTGCTGCGGGGTGCCGACGCGGCCGTGTTCGCGGCGGGCGCCGGTCCGGGCAGCGGCAACGCCCGCAAGGAGACGGTGGACAAGGGCGCGGCGGTGCTGTTCGCGGACGCGGCGGTGCGGGCCGGGGTGCGCCGGTTCGTGGTGGTCTCCTCGATGGGCGCGGACCCCGCGCGCACCGGTGACGAGACCTTCGACGTGTACCAGCGGGCCAAGGGCGAGGCCGACGCGTACGTCACCGCGCAGCAGGCCCTCGACTGGACGATCCTGCGCCCCGGTTCGCTGACGGACGAGCCGGGCACGGGGCTGGTCAGGCTGGCGGCGCACACCGGCCGGGGCCCGGTCGCGCGGGACGACGTGGCGGCCGTGCTGGCGGACCTGGTGGAGTCCTCGTCGACGGCGGGGCTGACCCTGGAGCTGATCGAGGGGTCGACGCCGGTGGCGGTGGCGGTGAAGGCGGTCGCGGGGAACTGACGGCGTCTCAGCGGGGGTCCGGCTGTTTCAGAACAGCGGGAGCTGGCCGGGGAAGTCGGGGACGACGTAGCCGTCCAGCGTGGGCTGGGCCGCGCCGATCTGGGCGTGCTGCCGGGAGCCCGCGCAGGACACCATCTCCTGGCTCTCGCGCGCGCCGGGCGGGTCGTGGCGTGCGAAGCGACCGGCTACGACGGCGATTTCGCGGTGGCACACGGGACAGGTTCGGCGGCGCGAAGACGTCGGTGACATGGAGGCCATGAGGGCCAGTGTGCCTTGCGGGTCCGACAGCGCTGTTACTCACTTTCGGGTGACGCGTCCGGGGCGGCCGGGGTGGCGTGACCTGGCGAAAGAACGCTTCTGCCCAGTGATCACAAGGGTTCTGCCCGTTTCGGGGCGTCAACTTGGTGCATTCTTCCTATGAATGGACGTTACAGCCAAGAGTCACGGAAACATGGTCGATCGGTAACACGGTTCACGTTTCCACCACATCTCCTCCGCATCCCGCCAAAGTGGTGTCTGCGCGGCCAGCAGGTCGCCATCCGCACACCGCACGTTTTCCGCCCCCGGTTGCCCCGTGGGCGGGTGCCCGCACCTTGCAGGAGATCCTGTGACTTCGTCTTCCGTGACCGCCCGTCGCCTGGCCGCCGCCGCTCTCGCTGCCGGGGCGCTGGTCGGAGCGGCGGCCCTGCCGGCCACTGCCGCGGACCGCTCGCACCGCGAGAACGTCGAGATCAGCCGCGTGCAGTACGACTCCCCCGGCTGGGACAACGGCTCCAACCGCTCCCTCAACAGCGAGTGGGTGGAGATCACCAACAACTCCCGCCACCGGGTGAACCTCGACGGCTGGAGGCTGACGGAGGACCGGCGCGGGGTCACCTACACGTTCCGCCGCTTCAGCCTCGGCGGCCACGAGTCGGTGCGCGTCCACACGGGCGTCGGCCGTGACACCGCCGACGACCTGTTCCAGGACCGCCGCAACTACGTCTGGGACAACCGCCGCGACACCGCGACGCTCCGCAACGACAACCGCCGCGTGGTGGACAGCGTGTCGTGGGGCGAGCGCGGCCAGCGCTGGGACGACAACCGTGACCACGGCAACCGTGACCACGACGGCCGCGGCCACGGCCACAGCCACTTCCGCCGCTGACCCCTCCGACAAGCGGCGCGGCACCCCGCTCGGGGGGTGCCGCGCCGCTCGTCCGCGCTGCTCAGGGCTTCCCGAGTTCCGCTTCCAGCACCTCGGGCCAGTCCTCCATGGCCAGCCCACCCGCCACCAGCAGATCCCGCCAGTCGGTCCGCCCGAGCAGCACGGCGGAGCGCACGCCCCTGACCTCGCCCTGGGCGACCAGCAGCACGGCGGCCATCAGGCGCTCTGGACTCTGCCGCGAGTCCTCCAACTCCACCGCGAGCCCCCGCAACGCGCCGACGACCCCGCGAGCGACCTCCGCATCGGGAAAGTCCCGCCGAACCCGGCGGACGAGCCGCGCACCGACGACGTCGTCCCCCTCGTCGTCCAGCCGTCCGGAAGCCCGCCAACGACCTCGCGCCATGTCCCACTCACTTCCGCTTGCGACCAGAGCGCTGACCGCCCTTTCCGACTTACGGCCATTGAGCTGCCGAGAATTGGTGGCCGACCCAAGGGTGTCGTGATGGTCCTCACCCTGAACAGGGCGAGGACCAGACAAAGTGTTCTCAAGGACGGCAAGGGCAGCGGTGGCGGAGGTCTCGTCCAGACCGTGGAGATCGTTGCGCAGCTTCCCGGCCAGGTTGGCGGGAATGTCGTCGTCGGCCAAGGGCTCGATCACCACCGGAACGAGCCGCCCCCGCATCGCGAGGCTGGCCGTCCACTCCTCGTGGGTCCACCGTCTCGGGGCGAAGTAGTTCATGGAGAACAGGGCCACCACCGCGTCCACTTCGCCCGGAGCGGCGTTCATATTGTGGACGAAGTCGTCTCCGGTCCGCCGGCTCCACCGGTCCAGCTCGACCCGGTGTCCAGCCTGCTTGAGCTGCCGGCCCACCCACTCGGTCCAGGCCTGGTCGAGGCCCGCGTAACTGACGAAGAGACGCTGCGCGGTGTCGGCCATCGTCGACCCCCTGAATCCTCAGATGATCGTCACGTCATCCCATTGGGAGCTCGACGACCCAGGCGCCGAGGCCACTCACCACCACCGTCAGCGCGAACGACGGCGAGCCGTCCCACGACTCGCCCCTCACCCAGCCGAAACCGAGCCTTCAACGACTCAGGGCCCGTGACCTGCTGTGATAGCAGGTCACGGGCCCTGAGTTTCCCGTGTGGCGGCGCCAGGATTCGAACCTGGGAAGGCTGAGCCGGCAGATTTACAGTCTGCTCCCTTTGGCCGCTCGGGCACACCGCCGGGGGTTGTTGTAGGGGGCCCGCCTTGGCGGTGCTCCCTGGCAACGACGTAAACGATACCTGATGCGAGGGGGTGCTTCGCCACCCGGTTGATCGCCGTCCTCGGGGGCCGGGGGTGGCTAGGCTGGGGCGGATGCGGTCCGGCTGGATGCCGGGCTCGGCGGTCGGCGCCCCGGCGCACGGTCCGCCCCCGTTCCGCCCCCGATGCAAGGAGCCACAGGACATGGCCGACTCCAGTTTCGACATCGTCTCGAAGGTCGAGCGGCAGGAGGTCGACAACGCCCTCAACCAGACCGCCAAGGAGATCTCGCAGCGCTACGACTTCAAGGGCGTGGGCGCCTCGATCTCGTGGTCCGGCGAGAAGATCCTCATGGAGGCGAACTCCGAGGACCGGGTCAAGGCCGTGCTCGACGTCTTCGAGTCCAAGCTGATCAAGCGTGGCATCTCCCTGAAGTCGCTGGACGCGGGCGAGCCCCAGCTGTCCGGCAAGGAGTACAAGATCTTCGCGTCCATCGAGGAGGGCATCTCCCAGGACAACGCCAAGAAGGTGGCGAAGATCATCCGCGATGAGGGCCCCAAGGGCATCAAGGCCCAGGTCCAGGGTGAGGAACTGCGCGTCAGCTCCAAGAGCCGCGACGACCTCCAGACCGTCATCGCGCTGCTCAAGGGCAAGGACTTCGACTTCGCGCTGCAGTTCGTGAACTACCGGTGACCTCGGCCTGACGTCCTTGACGCCTGTGGCCGCGGCCCCGCATTCCTCCGGGAAGGCGGGGCCGTTCTCGTCGGTGGTGTCAGCCGGGTGGCCTGCGCTTCAGGACTTCGCCAGGGTCCACTCCTGGGGCTCGTCCAGCCCCGACGGCGCGTAGATGACACTCTCGGGTCGCTTGTCGCCCGGGACCGGGAAGGCGAGCTTGCCGCGAGCGCACTTGCCGGCCGTGAGGGTCACCTCGGCCGGGTACTCGGGCTTGGGGAAGTCGGCCCAGGTGCTGCTCGACGGTTCGACGCGGCTGCCATCCGCGTAGTACAGCGTCCAACTGGTGGTGGACTCGAGGTAGGAGCCCTCTGCGGCACAGGTCTTGATGTCCGCGTAGGCCCACTCGTAGCCGGGTTCGCCGCTCTCTTCACTGGCCTTCCCCACGGAGGTGAAGCCCTGCTTGTACCCGAGGACGGCCACGGACGCCTCGAAGACTTCATCGGCATCGGCTGTACTTCCGAACGCCCACTCGCCCTTGAGCGCGTGGACGTTCGAAGGCGGTGTCGACCCGTCGGCCCCAGAGCCCGAGCCAGGCGACGCGGTGACCGTCTGCGTCACGGTGACGCGAATGGTCTTGGGCTCGGCACCACTGCTGCACGCGGTGGCGGTAGCGGCGAGAACAAGTGCTGCGCAGGCAGCTTTGCGGATGGACATGGCCCCCCATGACTTTGATGTAAAGGATCATCATGAGCCATGTGAGGGGGAGAGGTGAAGACACTGTGTTCGGGCCGTGATGCACGGTAATGCTCGATGCCGTTTCACGGCACCTCCCCCGCGAACGCCCGCCCCGGCTTCCCCGGCGGCGGGGCTCGCCATGTGCGATCGTTCCCGCATGAGCAGTGACTACGACCGTGTCCGCACCGGTATCGAGTTCATGACTGCCTATGTCTCCGGGGACGAGCTCCTGACGGAGTATCTGGAGGAGCGGCGGCAGGAGGATCCCGCGGCCACGGACACGCTGCTGGACGGTACGGCGGCCCTGTGCGCGGCGCTGCTGCACACGCTGGCCCGTACGACGCGGCGGTCCGAGCACGAGATCCTCCAGGAGCTGGCCCGCGGCACGCATCGCAGCGAGCGCCGCTCCGAGGATTAGCAGCAGCTCAGTCGCGCGAGTTGCCGAAGATCACCCGGTACAGGATCAGCAGCACCAGCGAGCCGCCGATCGCCGCCGCCCACGTCGCGCCGTCGTAGAAGTGCTTGGAGACCGGGTGGTCCAGCCAGCGTGACGAGATCCAGCCGCCGAGGAAGGCGCCCGCGATGCCGATCAGGGTCGTGCCGAGGAAGCCGCCCGGGTCACGGCCCGGCAGCAGCAGCTTGGCGATGGCTCCGGCCAGCAGGCCCAGGATGATCCAACCGAGAATGCTCATGCCAGGAACCTGCCCTTCGGCGCCGCTTGCGCACACCCGCGCTCCGTAAGAAGCCGGTGTGCCTGTCCCCCGGCAAGACGCCCAGCGGGCGGGTTCCGGTTGCCGTCAGGTGATGCGTGCCCCGAACGGCTCGTCCGTGCGGACGATCTCGCGGCCCAGCGGGAGCAGGGACACCGGGATCAGCTTGAAGTTGGCGATGCCGAACGGGATGCCGATGATCGTCAGGCACAGCGCGATGCCCGTGGTGATGTGGGCCAGGGCCAGCCACCACCCCGCCAGCACCAGCCAGAGCACGTTGCCGACGCACGACGGCGCGCCCGCGTCCCGGCGCTCGACGGTGGTGTACCCGAAGGGCCACAGGGCGTAGACGGCGATGCGGAAGGCGGCTATCCCGAAGGGGATGCCGATGATCGTGACGCACAGCAGCACGCCGGCGAGCAGGTAGCCGAGGAACAGCCAGAAGCCGCTTAGGACGAGCCAGATGATGTTCAGTAGGGTCTTCACCGGTTTCGACCTGCCATCTTCTCCAGTCGGGCGATCCGCTCGGCCATCGGCGGGTGCGTGGAGAACATCCGCGAGAGTCCCTGGCCGGGCCGGAACGGGTTGGCGATCATCATGTGGCTCGCGGTCTCGATCCGCGGCTCCGGGGGCAGCGGGAGCTGCTGGGTACCGCCCTCCAGCTTCCGCAGCGCCGACGCGAGGGCCAGCGGGTCGCCGGTGAGCTGGGCGCCGGACGCGTCCGCCTCGTACTCGCGGGAGCGGCTGACGGCCAGCTGGATGAGGGTGGCCGCGATCGGGCCGAGCAGCATGGTCAGGAGCATGCCGATCAGGCCCGGCCTGTCGTCGTCGTCCGAGCGGCCGACCGGGATCAGCCAGGCGAAGTTGACGAGGAACATGATCACTGAGGCGAGGGCGCCTGCCACGGACGAGATGAGGATGTCGCGGTTGTAGACATGGCTCAGCTCGTGGCCGAGGACTCCGCGCAGCTCGCGCGGGTCGAGCAGGCGCAGGATGCCTTCGGTGCAGCAGACGGCCGCGTGGCGCGGGTTGCGGCCGGTGGCGAAGGCGTTGGGCGCCTCCGTGGGCGAGATGTACAGCCGGGGCATGGGCTGGCGGGCCTGCGTGGAGAGCTCGCGCACGATCCGGTACAGCTCGGGCGCCTCGAACTCGCTCACCGGGCGCGCCCGCATCGCGCGCAGGGCCAGCTTGTCGCTGTTCCAGTACGCGTACGCGTTCGTGCCGAGCGCCACCAGAACCGCGATGATCAGCCCCGTACGGCCGAAGAGGCTGCCGATGAGGATGATGATCGCCGACAGTGCTCCGAGGAGTACTGCGGTCTTGAGCCCGTTGTGCCGGCGGTGCACCCTGACCCTCCCGATCGTGCGGCGCGGGAACCCTTGGTCCAGTGGACCCTCCCGATCTGGTCAACGCCAGGCGAAGGCCGCGAGTTCCCAGGTGGGCGCGGTGGCGCGGACACCCGTACGAGTGAGCGGGGGGTGCCGCGCGCGTCAGAAGAGGGTGGTGGCGGCGAAGCGCAGCACCAGCTGGGGTGCGCCGGAGAGGGCCACGCCGACGGCCGCGGTGAGGGCGAGCGCGACGGTGAGCGGGGCGGGGACGCGGTGCCGTACGGGTTCGCCCTCGGGGGCGCGGAACAGCAGGGACGTCCACCGGAGGTAGTAGTAGAGCGCGATCACCACGTTGACGGCCATGAGGACGGCGAGCCAGCCGAGTCCGGCGTCCACGGCCGCGGAGAACACCGTGACCTTGGCGAACAGCCCGATCACGCCCGGCGGGAGTCCGGCCAGGCAGAGCAGGAAGAAGGCCAGGAGGACGGCGGTGACGGGGTTCGTGGCGTACAGGCCCCGGTAGTCGGCGATCCGGTTGAGCGGCTTCGTACGGCCCACCAGGGCGGCCACCGCGAAGGCGCCGAGGTTCACGGCGGCGTACATCAGGGCGTAGGCGACGGTGGAGCCGATCGCCTTCTGGCCGTCGCGGGTGTACCCGGCGGCGGCGATCGGCACCAGGAGGTAGCCGGCCTGGCCGATGGAGGACCAGGCGAGGAGGCGTACCGCGCTGTACGCGCGCGTGGCCCGCTGCCGCAGGGCGCCGACGTTGCCCGCGGTCATGGTGAGCGCGGCCAGGACGGCCAGGGCGGGGCCCCAGATGTCGGCGTACGACGGGAAGGCGATCACGGTGACGAGGATCAGGCCGGAGAAGCCGACCGCCTTGCCGACGACGGAGAGGTAGGCGGCGACCGGGAGCGGCGCGCCGACGTACGTCTCGGGGACCCAGAAGTGGAAGGGCACCGCCGCCGTCTTGAAGGCGAAGCCGACCAGGGTGAGGACGACGCCGGTCTGGACGAGGGTGTGGAGCTGGCCGTCGGTCTGGGGCAGGCGGCGGGCGATCTCGGTGAGGTGCAGGCTGCCGGTGGCGGCGTAGACGAAGCTGACGCCCATCAGGCTGACGGCGGTCGCGGTGACCGAGGAGAGGAAGAACTTCAGGGCGGCCTCGGCCGAGCGGGCCTCGCCGTGCCGGATGCCGACCAGGGCGAAGGCGGGCAGGGAGGCGACCTCCAGGGCGACGATCAGGGTGGCGAGGTCGCGGGAGGCGGGCAGCAGGGCGGCACCGGCCGCCGAGGAGAGCAGCAGGAACCAGAACTCCCCGGCCGGGACGCGCCGCCGGTCGTCCTGGACGCCGGTCACGGACAGCAGGGCCGCGAGCAGGGCGCCGCCGAGGACGAGGAGCTGGATGACGACCGTGAAGTGGTCGGCGGTGTAGCTGCACGCGCGCGTGGAGCCGGTCAGGCAGAAGGTGGCGCGGTCGCCGTCCCGCAGGGGCAGCAGCATGAGCGCTGCGGCGGCCAGGCCCGCGATGGAGAGCCGGCCGAGGAGCGGCTTGTGGCTGTCGGGCAGGAACAGGTCGGTGACGAGCACGGCGAGGGCGGTGACGGCGACGATGACGGGCGGGGCGATGGCCAGCCAGTCGACGGACTGGATCAGCGCGTTCACCGCGGGTGCGGCCAGGTGCTCCACCGCGGCCTGGGCGGCGGTGTGGAGCACGAAGTCGGCCGCGTGGCCGCCGAGGGACTGGGCCAGGGCGCTCATCGGGTGCCTCCTGCGAGGAGCTGCTGCACGGCCGGGTCGCTGAGGCCGAGCAGCGCCCTCGGCCAGAGTCCGGCGAGGACGGTGAGGATGACGAGCGGGGTCCAGGCGGCGAACTCGTAGCCGCGCACGTCGGCGAGTTCGGGCAGGTCCTGGCGCGGGTCGCCCAAGCAGACGCGGCGGACCACGACCAGCAGGTACGCGGCGGTCAGCAGGGTGCCGAAGGCGCCGATCGCCAGGAAGACCAGGTAGGCGGCCCGGCTGAGCCCGGCCGCGGGCTGGAACGCGCCGAACAGGGCCAGCATCTCGCCCCAGAACCCGGCGAGTCCGGGCAGCCCGAGCGAGGCGACGGCGCCGAAGGCGAGCAGCCCGCCGAGACGCGGGGCCCGGCCGTACAGGGCGCCGCCGCTGTGCGCGGCCAGGGTGTCGAGGTCGGTGCTGCCGGTACGGTCCTTCAGCGCGCCGACCAGGAAGAACAGCAGGCCGGTGATGAGGCCGTGGGCGATGTTGGCGAACAGGGCGCCGTTCACGCCGGTCGGGCTCATGGTCGAGATGCCGAGCAGCACGAAGCCCATGTGGCCGACCGAGGAGTACGCGATCAGCCGCTTCAGGTCGCCCTTCCCACCCCGCCTGGCGAGGGAGAGGCAGGCCAGGGACCCGTAGATGATGCCGACGACGGCGAACGCGGCGAGGTACGGCGCGAAGACCCGGAAGCCGTCGGGCGCGACCGGGAGCAGGATGCGGACGAACCCGTACGTGCCCATCTTCAGCAGGACACCGGCGAGCAGCACCGAGCCGACGGTCGGGGCGGCGGTGTGGGCGTCCGGGAGCCAGCTGTGCAGGGGCCACATCGGGGCCTTCACCGCGAGCCCGATCCCGATCGCCAGAACGGCGATGACCTGCACGGATGTGGTCAGGGACCGGCCGTTGTCAGTGGCGAGTGCCACCATGTCGAATGTGCCCGCTTTGATCCCGATCAGGAGCAGGCCGAGCAGCATGATCACGGAGCCGAGCAGCGTGTACAGGATGAACTTCCACGCGGCCCGGGTCCGGCCCTCGCCGCCCCAGCGGGCGATGAGGAAGTACATCGGGATCAGCACGGTCTCGAAGGCCAGGAAGAAGAGGACGAGGTCGAGCACGGCGAAGGAGGCGAGGGTGCCGCCTTCGAGCAGCAGGACCAGGGCGGTGAACGCCTTCGGGGAGGGTCCCGTGGGCGGCTTGAAGTAGGAGTAGAGCGCGCAGAGGAAGGTCAGCAGCGCGGTCAGGAGGAGAAGGGGGAGGGAGATGCCGTCGATGCCGAGGTGGATGCGCACCTGGAGTGCGGGAATCCAGCTGATGTCGGTCGTGGCCTGCATCTTCGAGGGGTGGTCGTGGTCGAAGCCGAGCGCGAGGACGATCGCGGCGATGAGGACCACACCGGTGACGGTCACGCCGTGCCGCAGCACTGCCTGCTCGGGGGACCTGCCCCTGAGTCCGGGCGGGGCGGGCAGCAGGGCGGCGGCCGCGCCGAGGAGCGGCACGGCGACGACGAACGCCAGAAGGAACTGCATCACTGATGCACTGATACCGATCACGCCCGCTCACGCTCCCGAGGCGACGAGGAGGACGGCGACCGTCAGGACGACGGTGCCGGCGAGCAGCGCGCTCACATAGGTCTGCACATTGCCGGTCTGCGCCCGCCGTACGGCCGCGCCGAGCAGCCGGGGCAGGGCGGCGGCGCCGCGTACGTAGGTGTCGACGACCTCGCGGTCCAGGAAGCGGACCAGGCTCGCGGCGCCCAGGACGGGGCGGACGAACAGCTTCGAGTACACGGCGTCGAGGTGGAAGCCCGCCGCGGCGGGCCCGTGCAGCGGGCCGAGCAGCAGGCGGCCGGGGTCGGCCGGGTCGGGGGCCTCGGCGATGTCGCCGTACGCCGGTTCATGGGCGGCGATGGCCTCGGCCTCGACCAGGCCCGCGTCGCCCTCCGGATGGGCGGCGACGGCGCCCAGCGGGACGCGGGGCGCGCGGGCGGCGGCGCGCTGCCAGGCGCCGTAGGCCAGCAGCCCGCCGACCACGGCGAGGCCGGTACCGAGGATGGAGGTGAGCAGGGTGGGCGCGAGGCTCACGCCGTCGAACCAGCCGGGCAGCGCCCGGTAGGCGAGCGCGCCGAAGGCCAGCGAGGGCACGGCCAGCACCCAGAGCACCACGGTCATGGTGAGCGGCTGACGGCCGTGGTTCGGGGCCTCGGCGCCCCGGCCCCGGAAGGCCAGCAGCCAGAGCCGGGTGGCGTAGGCGGCGGCGAGCAGGGCCGTGGCGAGCGCGGCGACGAGCACGATCCAGCCGGCGGCGCCCGGTGCCGGGCCGGGGTGGCCGGTGGCGAGGCGTTCGGCGGCGCCGAGGACGGACTCCTTGGAGAAGAACCCGCTGAACGGCGGGATCGCGGCCAGCGCGAGCAGCGCTACGGTCATCGTCCAGAAGGCGTCCGGGACGCGGTCGCGCAGGTGGCTCATCCGGGACATGGCGGCCAGCGAGTTGGTTCCGGCGGCGTGGATGACGGCTCCGGCGGCGAGGAACAGCAGCGCCTTGAAGGCGCCGTGCGCGAGGAGGTGGAAGACGGCGGCACCGCGGTCGCCGACGGCGAGGGCGCCGGTCATGTAGCCGAGCTGGCCGATCGTCGAGTAGGCGAGGACGCGCTTGATGTCGTCCTGGGCGAGCGCGGCGAGGCCGGAGCCGACCATGGTGACGGCGGCCATCACGGCGAGGACCGTCATCGCGGCGGCGGACGCCTCGAACACGGGGAGGAGACGGGCGGTGAAGTAGACACCGGCGGCGACCATCGTGGCCGCGTGGATCAGCGCGGAGACGGGCGTGGGGCCCGCCATCGCGTCGGGGAGCCAGGTGTGCAGCGGGAACTGCGCCGACTTGCCCGCGACGCCCGCGAGGAGCAGCAGCGCGATCAGGGTGGGGTGGTCGAGTCCGCCGCTCGCCACGGCGTCCAGGACGCGGGTGATGCGGAAGGACCCGGCGTCGGTACCGAGCGCGAACAGGCCGATCAGGAACGGCACGTCACCGAGCTTGGTGACCAGGAACGCCTTGAGGGAGGCGGCGCGGGCCTCGGGGGTGCCCCAGTAGTGGCCGACGAGGAAGTAGGAGCAGATGCCCATGACTTCCCAGCCGACCAGCAGCACGATCAGGTCGCCGGAGTAGACGACGAGGAGCATCGCGGAGGTGAAGAGGGAGACGAGGGCCGCGTAGGAGGGGTAGCGGGGGTCGTCGCGCAGGTAGCCGGTGGAGTAGATCTGCACGCAGGTCGCCACGAAGGCCACCAGGATCGCGACGAGCGCGGCGAAGCCGTCGATGTGCAGCGCCAGGTCGACCGGGACCGAGCCGGTGGGTGTCAGCAGGGTGTACGCGTCGACGGCCCGGCCGCCGCCCTGGCGGGCCGCGACCAGCGCGGCCAGCACGAGCGAGGCCAGCGGCGGCAGTACGGCGAGCGGGCGGACGAAGCCGGGCGCGGTGCGGCCCAGCAGGAGTCCGGCGACGGCGCCGAGGAAGGGCAGGGCGGGGACGAGCGCGGCGAGGGTGGTCGTGGTCACGCGGTGGCCTCAGCCTTCTCGGCCCCGGAGGCGTCGGGGTGGTCGGGGTCGTCGCCGGGGGTCTCGGCGGTGTCGCGGAGCTTGTCGATGTCGGCGGTGCCCCGGTCGCGGTAGACGGCGAGGACGATCGCCAGGCCGATGCCGATCTCGGCTGCCGCGATGGCGATGGTGAACAGGGTCAGCGCCTGGCCGGAGTGCAGGGTGTCCTTCGCGGCCCGGCTGAGCCAGACGTCGAAGGCGACGAGGTTGAGGTTGACGGCGTTGAGCATCAGCTCGACCGACATCAGGACCAGGATCGCGTTGCGGCGGGCGAGGACGCCGTAGAGGCCGGTGCAGAAGAGGAGGGCGGCGAGTACGGCGGGGTAGGCGAGGTGCATCAGCGGGCGCCTTCCTTCTCGCCGGGGGTCTTGATGAGGCTCGGGGCGTCGGCCGCCTGGTCCGCCTTGACCTTGCGGGACAGCACGATCGCGCCGACCAGGGCGGCGAGGAGCAGGACGGACAGCGCCTCGAAGGGCAGTACCCAGTGCCGGAAGAGGCTCTCGCCGGTGACGCGGGTGGTCCCGGCGGCCGGGCCGTCCAGGTCGATCCAGGTGGCGCGGAACGCGTCCGTCACCACCCAGACCAGGGCGCCCGCCGCGCCCACGGCGACGACGAGCGCGGGCAGCCGGTTGCCGGAGTCGGCGTCCGGGGAGCGGCCGATGGGGGCCCGGGTGAGCATCAGCCCGAAGAGAAGGAGGACGACGACGGAACCGACGTAGATGAGGACCTGCACCCAGGCGATGAACTCGGCGGTGAGCAGGAGGTATTCGACGGCCAGTCCGCCGAGGGTGACGACCAGCCAGAGGGCGGCGTGCACCAGCTGGCGGGTGGTGACGGTGATCAGCGCGGCGCCGAGGGTGACCAGGCCGACGAGGAGGAACGCGATCTCGACGCCGGTCGGGGACAGGAAGCCGTGCGGGGCGGTGGCGGCGAGGGCGGTGGCGGCGAGGCTCACTGTTCTCCTTCCTGGTTCTGGTCCTGTTCGGCGGCCTGGGCGGCGGCCAGTTTGTCGGCGCTCTTGCGGGCGGCGGCGATCTCCTTCGGCTCCTCCGCGTGCGGGTCCAGCGCGGGCGGGGCCGGGACGGTCCACATCCACTCGCGGAGCTTGTCGCGCTCGTGGGTCAGTTCGCGGATGTCGGTCTCGGCGTACTCGAACTCCGGGGACCAGAACAGCGCGTCGAAGGGGCAGACCTCGATGCAGATGCCGCAGTACATGCAGAGGGAGAAGTCGATGGCGAACCGGTCGAGGACGTTCCGGCTGCGCTCGCGGCCACCGGGGGTGGCGGCCGGGACGGTCTCCTTGTGGGAGTCGATGTAGATGCACCAGTCGGGGCACTCACGGGCGCAGAGCATGCAGACCGTGCAGTTCTCCTCGAACAGGCCGATCACGCCTCGGGTACGGGGCGGGAGGTCGGGCTGGACGTCGGGGTACTGCTCGGTGACCGTCTTCTTCGTCATCGTGCGCAGGGTGACGGCGAGGCCCTTGGCCAGGCCGGAGAGGGGGACGGACATCAGGCGGTCACCACCTTGACGACGCCGGTGAGGGCGATCTGGGCGAGGGCGAGCGGGACGAGGACGGTCCAGGACAGCTTCTGGAGCTGGTCCTCGCGCAGCCGGGGGTAGGTGACGCGGAGCCAGATCACCAGGAAGGCGAGGAGCGCGGTCTTCACCAGCGTCCACACCCAGCCGAGCCCGTCGGCACCCCAGGGGCCGTGCCAGCCGCCCAGGAAGAGCACGGTGGTCAGACCGCACAGGACGACGATGCCCGCGTACTCGGCGAGCAGGAACAGGGCGAAGCGCAGACCGGTGTACTCGGTGTACGCGCCGAAGATGATCTCCGAGTCGGCCACCGGCATGTCGAACGGGGGCCGTTGCAGCTCGGCGAGTCCGGCCACGAAGAACACCACCGCGCCGGTGAGCTGCCAGGGCAGCCACCACCAGTGGAAGGCAGAGACGATGCCGGGCAGCGAGACCGTACCGGCCGCCATCGCCACGGAGGCGGCGGCGAGCAGCATGGGGAGTTCGTAGGCGAGCAACTGGGCGGCGGTGCGCAGGCCGCCGAGCAGGGAAAACTTGTTGGCGCTGGCCCAGCCCGCCATCAGCGAGCCGAGGACGCCGACGCCCATCACCGCGAGGACGAAGAAGATGCCCGCGTCCAGTACTTGGCCGACGGCACCGGCGCTCGGTCCGATCGGGATGGCGAGCAGGACGAGGAGGTACGGCAACAGGGCTACCGCTGGTGCGAGTTGGAATACACGGCGGTCGGCTCCCGCCGGGACCACGTCCTCCTTCTGCGCGAACTTCACGCCGTCCGCGACGAGTTGGGCCCAGCCGTGGAAGCCGCCCGCGTACATCGGGCCGAGGCGGCCCTGCATGTGGGCCATCACCTTGTGCTCGGTCTGGCCGATGACCAGGGGGAGCGTCAGGAAGACGACGAACACGACGAGGAGTCGCAGGGCGACGTCCAGCACGTCGTTCACTGCGCGCCTCCTGTGGTGTCGTCGGGGGTGTCGGTGGGGTCCGGCTCGGGAGCGGGGGGTGTCTTCGGGGGCTCGTCGGCCTCGTCGGCCTCCGCGAAGGCCGGACGGGCGTGGTGCCAGGGCGCGTCCGCGCTGCGGCGCTGCGCTTGCTCGGTCGGCTTCTTCGGCTCGGTCTGCTGTACGGGTTCGGCAGGCTCGGTCGGTTCCGACGTCTCGCTCGGCTCTGCCGGCACCGAGGGCTCAGCGGGCTCGGGCGTCCCGGTGCGCTGCGAGGCCGACCCCTGCGAGGCGCTGCGCGACCTGCGCGGCCCCTGCGGCGCCTCGGCCGAAGCCTCCGTACCCTCCGGGGCCCCCTGGCTGGCCGATCCCTGCGAGGCACTCCGCATCCGCCGAGGCGGAGCCCCGGCACCCGGCTCCGCCGAACCCTGACTGGCCGAGCCCTCGCTCGCACTCCGCATCCGCCGAGGCCCCGCAGCCGCACCCGACTCCGGAGCCCCCTGGCTCGCCGAGCCCTCGCCCGCACTCCGCATCCGCCGAGGCGAAGCAGCCCCGGCACCGGGCTCCGGCGCGCCCGCCTGACTGGCCGACCCGTCGCCCGCACTCCGCATCCGACGCGGCGCGGCTGCTCCCGCACCCGATTCCGGAGCCCCCTGGCTCGCCGAGCCCTCGCTCGCGCTCCGAGCCCGTCGAGGCCGCACGGCCTCCTCCGCCGCAGCACCCGGCTCCCCCGCGGCGCGGGCCCGCCGAGCCGGGCGCTCTCCGGCCGTCGCGCCCCGCGCGGGACGCGACGGCGCGGGTGGCAGCTGGCCCTTCAGCGGGCCCCACTCGTTCGGGTCGGGCACCCCCGGCGGCAGCATCTGGCGGCGCTTGGGGCCGCCGTGCTCCGACTCCCCCGGTTCCTTCGCGCCCGGCCACGCCTTGGCGACGCGGGCGGCGAGGACGAAGTCCTTGCGGAGTGGGTGGCCCTCGAAGTTCTCCGGGAGGAGCAGGTGGTCCAGCGCGGGGTGGCCGGTGAAGTCGACCCCGAACATCTCGTGGGTCTCCCGCTCGTGCCAGGCGGCGCCCGCGTACACGCCGACCGCGCTGGCCAGCACCGGCGCCTCGTGCGGGACGGTCGTACGCACCAGCAGGCGGCGGACCGGGTGCAGGGCGACGACGTGGGCGGAGACCCGGAACCCGGTGCCGGGTTCGTCGACCGCGCTCAACCAGTCGAAGTAGGTGCAGGTCAGCGTCGTACGGGCCGTCTGAAGCGCGGTGAGCCACGCGGCGGGCGGCACGTCGACGGTGAGGACGTCGTACGACTCCTCGGCGGTGGCTTCGGGGCCGAAGAGTTCGTCCACGGGGGCGGGCAGCCAGCCGGGCGCGGTCATCGCGCGTCCCCCTCCGCGGAAGGAACGGCGGGCGGACGCACCAGGTCGCTCTGGAGCGCGGCGGCGGACGGCCGGTCACCGTACCGCTCCGCCAGGGACTCGCGGGCGATCTTCTCCTGGAGTTTCAGGATGCCCTGGAGCAGCGCCTCGGGGCGGGGCGGGCAGCCCGGCACGTACACGTCGACCGGGATGATCTGGTCGACGCCCTTGGTGACGGAGTAGGAGTCCCAGTACGGTCCGCCGCAGTTGGAGCAGGCGCCGAAGGAGATGACGTACTTCGGCTCGGGCATCTGCTCGTACAGCCGCTTCACGGCGGGCGCCATCTTGTCGGTGACCGTGCCGGAGACGACCATCAGGTCGGCCTGGCGGGGGCCGGGCGCGAAGGGGATGACGCCGAGCCGGATGAAGTCGTGGCGGGCCATCGACGCGGCGATGAACTCGATCGCGCAGCAGGCGAGGCCGAAGTTGAAGACCCAGAGCGAGTAGCGGCGGCCCCAGTTCAGGACGACCTTCATCGGCTCGGGGGCGAGCCGGGCCAGTGCGCCCAGACGCTTCGGCTCGGGCAGCAGCACCGGCTCGGGGGCGGCCGGGTTCACGTCCATGTCAGGACGCCCTTCTTGTAGGCGTACAGCAGGCCGACGGCGAGGAAGCCCAGGAAGATGAACATCTCCACCAGGGTGGCCGCGCCGTAGCCGGGGGCGGCGAAGACCGTCGCCCAGGGGAACAGGAAGATCGAGTCGACGGCGAAGATCACGTACAGGAAGGCGTAGACGTAGTACCGGACCTGGGTGTGGGCCCAGCCCTCCCCGACGGGGTCGACGCCGCACTCGTAGGTCAGGAGCTTCTCGGGGGTGGGCACCACGGGCCGCAGCAGGCGTCCGGCGCCGAAGGCGGCCGCGACGAAGAGCACGCCTACGACGGCGAGCAGGCCCACGACCGAGTAGGACCCGAAGTAGTCCGACGCGGTGCCGCCCGCGGCGACCGTCGTCACCCCCAACGTCTCCCGCACCGTCCGTCCCTCGCTCCCTGACCGGGTGTCCTCCGTGACCTCCGCGCACCGTGTGACGGGTGCGGCCGGAGGTTTGCGTACGCACGGGAGTCTAGGCCCTGATAAAGCGCCCGTAAGCAGGCCGTGACGCGCAGCGAGGCCGGGGGTGGGGTTTTCCCCAGGGGCCGGAAGGCGGTCCACCGCATGGCGTACGGGCCTCGGGGCACGGCAGGCTGACCGCCATGACCGCTCCCGCTCCCGCCGCCGGACCGGCCGGTGACACCGGCCGTCCGCCGCCCGCCCGGCTCGCCTTCGACGCGCACACCTGGAAGGAGATCGCGCATCTCCTGCTGAACCTGCCGCTGGCGGTGGTGGGCTTCGTCTACGCGGTCACCGTGCTGTCCGTGAGCGGGGGCCTCACCGTCACGGTACTCGGGCTGCCGCTGCTGGCGGGCTCCCTGCTGGGCGCCCGGCTGCTGGGCAGGCTGGAGCGGGCGCGGGTCCGGGCGCTGCTCGGGCTGCGGGTGCCGGAGCCGTCGCCGCTGCCGTTCGCCCGGAGCGGCAGCTTCGTGCGGCGGCTGTGGCTGGCGCTCAGCGACCCGGTGGGCTGGCGGTCGATGCTCTACGGCCTGATGCGGCTGCCCTGGGGCGTGCTGACCTTCTCCACCATGCTGGTCGCGCTCTTCGTGCTGTGGCCGGTGCTGGGTTACCTGGCGCGGGGTCTGGCGAACGTGGACCGGGCGCTGGCCCGCGCGCTGCTGGCGCCGTCGGACGAGCTGGAGCGCCGGATAGCGGAGCTGGAGTCGGACCGGGGTGTCGTCGTCGACACCGCCGCCGCCGACCTCCGCCGGATCGAACGGGACCTGCACGACGGGGCACAGGCCCGCCTGGTCAACCTCGCCATGGGACTCGGACTCGCCAAGGAAAAACTCCACCACGACCCCGAAACAGCCGCCCGCATGGTCGAAGAAGCCCACGGCGAAGCAAAAACCGCCCTCAAAGAACTCCGCGACCTCGCCCGCGGCATCCACCCCGCCATCCTCACCGACCGAGGACTCGACGCCGCCCTCTCCGCGATCGCCGCCCGCTGCACCATCCCCGTCACCCTCACCGTCGACCTCCCCACCCGACCCGCACCCGCCATCGAAGGCATCACCTACTACACCGCCAGCGAACTCCTCCAGAACATCAGCAAACACAGCCACGCCCACACCGCCACCCTCGACCTCCGGCACACCCCCCACCACCTCAAGCTCCAGGTCACGGACGACGGCATCGGCGGAGCCAACCCCGCCCACGGATCAGGACTCGCCGGACTCACCGAACGTCTCAGCGCCGTCGACGGGGTGTTCGTCGTGGACTCCCCGCCCGGCGGGCCGACGGTCATCACCGCCGAGCTGCCCTGGCGGGACCGCGACGACGAGCACAGCGCCCGGCGGTAGGGAAAACCCCCTGATCGAGACGGGGACGCACGCCATGGTCCGCACCGGGCCCCGAGCAGCAGTCTGATCAGGCAAGCCCACACGAGGAGAACGGGGAAGGACACCGATGGCCACGCACTACACGCCGTACCGGGAGGAGCGGGGCCGCCACCGCCTCCCCGCCGCGCTGCGGGCGCCGCTGGAGGCGCGGACTTGGCGGGAGCTGGGGTACGCGCTGACCGGACTGCCGGTGGCCATCGCCCTGTTCGTCTGGGCGGTCACGGTGATCTCGCTCGGCGCCGGGCTGCTGGTGACCTTCGTCGGGGTGCCGGTCCTCGCGCTGGGCCTGGTCGGCTGCCGGGGCTTCGGGTCGCTGGAGCGGGCGCGGGCCGGGGCGCTGCTGAAGGTGCGGGTGGCCGCGCCGGAGCCGCTCGAGCCCAGCGGACCGGGGCTCCTGCCCTGGCTCGGCGCGGTGCTCAAGAGCGGCTCGTCCTGGCGGCACCTGGTGTACGCGCTGGTCCACTTCCCGTGGGCGGTGTTCTCCTTCTCGCTGGCGATCAGCTTCTGGACGTACGGCTGGGCGCTGCTGACGTACCCGCTGTGGTTCTGGGTGTTCCCGATGTGGGCCGGGCAGGGCGGCATCCAGCTCTACGGGGACGACCACCACAGCGTCTACCTGGACAACCCCTTCGAGATCACCGTGACCGCGCTGATCGGGCTGGTGTTCACGCTGGTCACTCCGTGGCTGCTGCGGGGGCTCACCTCGGTGGACGGGCTGCTGGTGCGCGGGCTGCTCGGCCCCTCCCGGCTGACGGCACGCGTGGAGGAGCTGGAGTCGGACCGGGGTGTCGTCGTCGACACCGCTGCCGCCGACCTCCGCCGGATCGAACGGGACCTGCACGACGGGGCACAGGCCCGCCTGGTCAACCTCGCCATGGGACTCGGACTCGCCAAGGAAAAACTCCACCACGACCCCGAAACAGCCGCCCGCATGGTCGAAGAAGCCCACGGCGAAGCAAAAACCGCCCTCAAAGAACTCCGCGACCTCGCCCGCGGCATCCACCCCGCCATCCTCACCGACCGAGGACTCGACGCAGCCCTCTCCGCGATCGCCGCCCGCTGCACCATCCCCGTCACCCTCACCGTCGACCTCCCCACCCGACCCGCACCCGCCATCGAAGGCATCACCTACTACACCGCCAGCGAACTCCTCCAGAACATCAGCAAACACAGCCACGCCCACACCGCCACCCTCGACCTCCGGCACACCCCCCACCACCTCAAGCTCCAGGTCAAGGACGACGGCATCGGCGGAGCGGACGCCGGTCGCGGCACCGGCCTCGCGGGGCTGGCCGAACGCCTCAGCGCCGTCGACGGGGTCCTGGTGGTGGACTCGCCGCCCGGCGGACCGACCACCGTGACCGCGGAACTGCCCTGGCGCGCCTGACGAAGCTGGAATGCTGGGCCTCCTTGTCGGCAGGCGTGTGGGGGCTCGGGGAATCGTGGAGAACAAGGTGCGTGTGGTCATCGCCGAGGACTCGGTGCTGCTCAGGGAGGGGCTGACCCGGCTGCTGACCGACCTCGGTCATGAGGTGGTGGCCGGGGTCGCGGACGCGGAGGCGCTGCTCGCCACCATCGCGGAGCTGGCCGGGCGGGACGAGCTGCCGGACGTGGTGGTGGCGGACGTGCGGATGCCGCCGACGCACACCGACGAAGGGGTGCGGGCCGCCGTGGAGCTGCGCGGCCGCCATCCGGAGCTCGGGGTGCTGGTGCTGTCGCAGTACGTGGAGGAGCGGTACGCCACCGAACTGCTGGCCGGTTCCAGCCGGGGTGTCGGGTATCTGCTGAAGGACCGGGTCGCGGACGTGCGCGAGTTCGTCGCCGCGGTGGAGCGGGTCGCCTCGGGCGGTACGGCGCTGGACCCCGAGGTGGTGGCGCAGCTGCTGGGCCGCAGCCGCAAGCAGGACGTGCTGGCGGCGCTGACCCCGCGCGAGCGTGAGGTGCTGGGGCTGATGGCGGAGGGGCGGACCAACTCGGCCGTGGCCCGGCAGCTCGTGGTGAGCGACGGCGCGGTGGAGAAGCACGTCAGCAACATCTTCATGAAGCTCGGTCTGACCCCGAGCGACGGAGACCACCGGCGTGTTCTGGCGGTGCTGACCTATCTGAACTCGTGACGGCACCGAGACTGGGCGGCGCAGCAAGTCCATATAACGGGAGATACGCAGCGATCCTCGGAAGCCGACCCTAAGCGACGTAGGGTTGATCCTGGGATTGGTCCGGGGGAAGACCGCCCCCGGACGGCCGCCTCGAAGGAGGTCCAGTTCAGTGACCAGTCAGGTCAGCAGCCCAGCGGAGCAGGCCGACGAGCACGCCGTACGAGACCAGCGCAGACCGGGCGGAGCGAAGGACGTGCGGCGCCTGAACCGGGTGATCATCCGGTTCGCGGGGGACTCCGGTGACGGTATGCAGCTCACCGGGGACCGGTTCACCTCGGAGACCGCGTCCTTCGGCAACGACCTCTCCACCCTTCCCAACTTCCCCGCCGAGATCCGCGCGCCCGCCGGCACCCTGCCCGGCGTCTCCTCTTTCCAGCTCCACTTCGCCGACCACGACATCCTGACCCCGGGCGACGCGCCGAACGTGCTGGTCGCCATGAACCCGGCCGCGCTGAAGGCCAACGTCGGCGATCTGCCGCGCGGCGCCGAGATCATCGTCAACACCGACGAGTTCACCAAGCGCGCGCTGGCCAAGGTGGGGTATGCCGACTCCCCGCTGGACGACGGCTCGCTCGACGGCTATCACCTGCACCCGGTGCCGCTGACCACGCTCACGGTCGAGGCGCTGAAGGAGTTCGACCTGTCCCGCAAGGAGGCCGAGCGCAGCAAGAACATGTTCGCGCTGGGGCTGCTGAGCTGGATGTACCACCGGCCCACCGAGGCCACCGAGAAGTTCCTGACCACCAAGTTCGCCAAGAAGCCGGACATCGCGGCGGCCAACGTGGCCGCGTTCCGGGCGGGCTGGAACTTCGGCGAGACGACGGAGGACTTCGCCGTCTCCTACGAGGTGGCCCCGGCCGCGCGGGCGTTCCCGCCCGGGGTCTACCGCAACATCTCCGGGAACCTGGCCCTGGCCTACGGTCTGATCGCCGCGTCCCGGCAGGCGGATCTGCCGCTGTTCCTGGGCTCGTACCCGATCACCCCGGCCTCCGACATCCTGCACGAGCTGTCGAAGCACAAGAACTTCGGTGTGCGGACCTTCCAGGCGGAGGACGAGATCGCGGGCATCGGCGCGGCGCTGGGCGCGGCGTTCGGCGGTTCGCTCGCGGTGACGACGACGTCCGGGCCGGGGGTGGCGCTGAAGAGCGAGACGATCGGGCTGGCGGTGTCGCTGGAGCTGCCGCTGCTGGTGATCGACATCCAGCGCGGCGGGCCGTCGACGGGTCTGCCGACCAAGACCGAGCAGGCCGACCTGCTGCAGGCGATGTACGGGCGCAACGGCGAGGCGCCGGTCCCGGTGGTGGCCCCGCGCACCCCGGCCGACTGCTTCGACGCGGCGCTGGAGGCGGCTCGGATCGCGGTCACCTACCGCACCCCGGTGTTCCTGCTCTCCGACGGCTACCTGGCCAACGGCTCCGAGCCCTGGCGCATCCCGGAACTGGACGAACTCCCCGACCTCCAGGTGCAGTTCGCGCAAGGGCCGAACCACACGCTGGAGGACGGCACCGAGGTCTTCTGGCCGTACAAGCGGGACCCGCGCACGCTGGCCCGCCCTTGGGCGGTGCCGGGCACGCCGGGTCTGGAGCACCGCATCGGTGGCATCGAGAAGCAGGACGGCACGGGCAACATCTCCTACGACCCGGCCAACCACGACCTGATGGTCCGCACCCGGCAGGCCAAGATCGACGGCATCGACGTCCCCGAGATCGAGGTCGACGACCCGGACGGCGCCCGGACGCTGGTGCTCGGCTGGGGTTCGACGTACGGCCCGATCACGGCGGCGGTACGGCGGCTGCGCGCGGCGGGCGAGTCCATCGCGCAGGCGCATCTGCGGCACCTCAACCCCTTCCCGGCCAACCTCGGCGAGGTGCTGAAGGGGTACGACAAGGTGGTGGTCCCGGAGATGAACCTGGGGCAGCTGGCCACCCTGATCCGGGCGAAGTACCTGGTCGACGCCCGCTCGTTCAACCAGGTCAACGGCATGCCGTTCAAGGCGGAACAGCTCGCCACCGCGCTCAAGGAGGCCATCGATGACTGACTCCGCACGCGAGCTGCTCCAGCTGGTGCCCAAGGCCGAGGGCAAGCAGTCGATGAAGGACTTCAAGTCCGACCAGGAGGTCCGCTGGTGCCCCGGCTGCGGGGACTACGCGATCCTCGCGGCCGTGCAGGGGTTCATGCCGGAACTGGGGCTGGCACGGGAGAACATCGTCTTCGTCTCGGGCATCGGCTGCTCGTCCCGCTTCCCGTACTACATGAACACCTACGGGATGCACTCCATCCACGGCCGCGCCCCGGCCATCGCGACGGGGCTCGCGTCCTCGCGGCGGGACCTGTCGGTGTGGGTGGTCACCGGTGACGGGGACGCCCTGTCGATCGGCGGCAACCATCTGATCCACGCGCTGCGCCGCAATGTGAACCTGAAGATCCTGCTGTTCAACAACCGGATCTACGGCCTCACCAAGGGCCAGTACTCCCCGACCTCCGAACTCGGCAAGATCACCAAGTCGACGCCGATGGGGTCGCTGGACGCGCCCTTCAACCCGGTGTCGCTGGCGCTGGGCGCGGAGGCGTCGTTCGTCGCCCGGACCATCGACTCCGACCGCAAGCATCTGACCGAGGTGCTGCGGGCGGCCGCCGACCACCCGGGCACCGCGCTGATCGAGATCTACCAGAACTGCAACATCTTCAACGACGGTGCCTTCGACGCCCTCAAGGACAAGCAGCGGGCCGAGGAGGCGCTGATCCGGCTGGAGCACGGGCAGCCGGTGCGGTTCGGCGCGGACGGCTCGCGCGGTGTCGTACGGGACCGGACCGGGGATCTGACGGTGGTGACCGTGACCCCGGACAACGAGGCGGACCTGCTGGTCCACGACGCGCACGCGGCCTCCCCCACCACCGCCTTCGCGCTGTCCCGGCTGGCCGACCCGGACACCCTGCACCACACCCCGATCGGGGTGTTCCGGGCGGTGGACCGGCCGGTCTACGACAGCCTGATGTCCGAGCAGCTGGACAGCGCGGTCGAGCAGCAGGGCAAGGGCGATCTGGCCACGCTGCTGGCGGGCGGGGACAGCTGGACGGTCGTCGGCTGAGGTCTGCTTGGTGTTCTACGAGGCCCGGGAGCGTGCCTCCCGGGCCTCGTCGTATACGCGGCGGGCCTTCTCCACCTGTTCCAGCCGGTCCTCGGTCCACTGGGCCAGCGCCCTGACCTGCTCGGCGGCCTCGCGGCCGAGGTCGGTGAGGGAGTAGTCGACGCGGGGCGGGATGACCGGCTTGGCGTCCCGGTGGACCAGGCCGTCGCGCTCCAGGGTCTGGAGGGTCTGGGTGAGCATCTTCTCGCTGACCTCGCGCCCACCCCAGCGGCCGACCGCGCGCCGCAGCTCCCCGAACCGGTAGGAGCGGTCCAGCAGCTCGATGAGGACGAGCGTGCCCCAGCGGCTCGTCACATGCTCCAGCACCAGTCTTTGCGGGCACAGGGCGTCGCTGACCTCATTGCTTACCGTCATAGCAGTACCTTACTTGAAAGTGGGTACTGTCGTTTGGTTAGCGCACCTCCTAGGGTTAGTGACATACCCCGACGTTCCCCCTTAGGAGAGACCTCATGAGCATCGTCGTCACCGGAGCCACCGGACAGCTCGGCCGCCACGTCATCGCCCAGCTGCTGGAGCGGGTGCCCGCCGAGCAGATCACCGCCGTCGTACGGGACGAGGCGAAGGGTGCCGAGTTCGCCGCGCGCGGTGTGCGGCTCGCCGTCGCCGACTACAACACCCCCGAGACCTTCGACGGCCTCTTCTCGGCAGGCGACAAGGTGCTACTGATCTCGGGCAACGAGTTCGAGAAGGGCCGGGTCGCCCAGCACCAGGTCGTCATCGACGCGGCGAAGGCGGCGGGCGTGGCGCTGCTCGCGTACACCAGCGCGCCGGGCACCCTGACCGCGACGCTGGCCGACGACCACCGGGCCACGGAGCAGGCGCTGCTCGGCTCCGGGCTGCCGTACTCGCTGCTGCGCAACGGCTGGTACCACGAGAACTACACCGAGAACCTGGCCCCCGTGCTCGCCCACGACGCGGTGGTCACGGCGGCGGGCGAGGGCCGCGTCTCCTCGGCCGCCCGCGCCGACTACGCCGCCGCGGCGGTCGCCGTGCTGACCGGCGAGGGCCACGAGAACACCACGTACGAGCTGGGCGGCGACGTGGCGTGGGGCTTCGACGAGTACGCGGCCGAGCTGAGCGCGCGGACCGGGCGCACGATCACCTACCAGCCCGTCTCCGGGGAGACCCTCAAGGGCATCCTGGCGGGCGCGGGTCTGCCGGACGCGCTCGCGGAGATGCTGGTCGGCGTGGACGCGTCGATCGCGCGGGGCGAGCTGGTCGTGCCGGGCGGGGACCTGTCCCGCCTGATCGGCCGTCCCACCACCCCGCTCGCGGTGGCGGTGGAGGAGGGCCTGAAGGCGCAGCAGGGCTGAGCCGTTCCGGGTGCGCGCCGCCCCTCCCCTCTGGTCATGACCGTATGGCGATACGGGCATGACAGGCGGGGTGGGGCGGCGTTACCTTCGTTCTCGCGTGGCGGATCGCGAGAAGGAGGAGCCCGTGGCCGGGACGTCCAAGGGTGAACACCGAATAGGGCTGCTGAACGGCATCGCGGCGTACGGGATGTGGGGGCTCGTCCCCCTCTTCTGGCCGCTGCTGAAGCCCGCGGGGCCCATGGAGATCCTGGCCCACCGGATGGTGTGGTCGCTGGTCTTCGTCGGCGTCGCGCTGCTCTTCGTGCGGCGCTGGGCCTGGGCGGGCGAGCTGCTGCGTCAGCCGCGGAAGCTGGGCCTGATCGCGGTGGCCGCCGCCGTCATCACCGTGAACTGGGGCGTCTACATCTGGGCCGTGAACTCCGGTCACGTGGTGGAGGCGTCCCTCGGGTACTTCATCAATCCGCTGATGACGATCGCGCTGGGCGTGCTGCTGCTGAAGGAACGGCTGCGGCCGGTGCAGTGGGCGGCGGTCGGTGTCGGCTTCGCGGCGGTGATCGTACTGACCGTGGGGTACGGACAGCCCCCGTGGATCTCCCTCTGCCTCGCGGTCTCCTTCGCGACGTACGGCCTGGTGAAGAAGAAGGTCAACCTGGGCGGAGTGGAGTCCCTGGCCGCCGAGACGGCAATCCAGTTCCTCCCGGCCCTCGCCTACCTGATCTGGCTCGGCACCCACGGCGACCTCTCCTTCGCCACGGAGGGCCCCGCCCACGCCACCCTCCTCGCCTCCACCGGCATCGTGACGGCCCTCCCCCTGGTCTGCTTCGGCGCCGCCGCGATCCGCGTCCCCCTCTCCACCCTCGGCCTCCTCCAGTACCTGGCCCCCGTCTTCCAGTTCCTCCTGGGCATCCTCTACTTCCACGAAGCCATGCCCCCGGAGCGCTGGGCGGGCTTCGCCCTGGTCTGGCTGGCACTGGTGCTCCTGACCTGGGACGCGATGCGTTCCGCGCGCCGGGCCCGGGTGGTGGCGATGTCCCGCCGGACGGACCCGGCCGCGGCTGCGGTGGACGCGGTGGATGTCTGAGCGCCTCGCCGGACGCGGCGATTTCGACGCGGTGGTCATCAGGACCGACTACGCCGACGAGCAGGCATGGCGGGCCGTGGTGGCGATGCTGCCCGACCACGTCCACGTCGTCGACGACCTCGCGTGGTCCGGGGCGACCGTCGACGACGTCCTGCGGGCGACCCGCGACGCCGACGACCTGAGCGTCGTCTTCCTAGCGGACACCACCACGATGCGCTCCGATCCCCCCGCCCTCCTCGCTCACCACCCTGACCCCCGAGGACTGCGAGGACGCCGAGGACTACGCCCACCTGACCGAGCACGGCCCCACCTTCCGCACCACCCCGACCGGCATCCCCGACATCCACGCCAACCTGAGCCTCGGCAACCTGGGCTTCGAGGAGTACGCGGCTTGGGCGGGGGAAAGCCCGGACGGGGTCTACCGGCCGACCTGAGGCGCGGATCGCGGCGAGCACCCTGGACCGGGTGGGCAGGCGGCGGATTCATGCCCTCTTCCGCATGGCGCAGGCGAAGTGCCAGTAGGCGACCAGGGGAGCAGTGTCACGGCGGGCGAGCATCCCCCGTCGGCAGGCTTCGAGGCTCTGGATGGGCTGCCCGCAGCCGGGGCACGTCTCCCCGGTCGGCGCGTAGGTCGTGTACTCCCACTGCCGTGCGTCGGTGTCAGCACCTGCCGAACCGGCTCCGGTCGTAGTGTCGGTCACTGGCGTCAGCCTCCTGGTAATCCGCACGTGGAACGCTTCGATGGAGAGCTTCTGCCAGCGGGGAGATACCTGGGAACGACGAATGGGGAACCCCGCCTCCCTGTTTGGGGAACCCCGCCGTCGGGTGATGGCTACTGTGTCGAAGAAATCACTTCCGTCTCCGCGGGGGAGTTCATGGAAGACCGCTCGGCACAGCGCGACGGCTATGCGCTGACCATTCCTGACGCTCTCCTCCACAGCGACGTCATGCGCCGCGCCTGTGCGGAACGCGATTTCCAGGAGATCTTCCGTCTGGTCAACAGGCGCACCGGCTCCAGTTACGCGGTGATCGCGTCAGCCGTCGGCAGGATGACGACTTCACGGGTGAGCGACATCGTGCGCGGGGTGCGCGGCATTCGCGGACAGGGGGTCATGGAACGTGTGGCCGACGCGTTCGGTATTCCCGGTGCGATGCTGGGGCTTCCGGCGCGTCCCTGGGAGCGTGCTCCGAAACCGCTGAGCGACGGGCCACTGGGTGCCGACTCCCCCGACGTACTCCTGGTCACGGTGACGGTCGAGGGCCGGAGGCATGTGGTGCCCATCAGTCGGCGGACCTTGATCACCGGTGCGGCAGGGGTGGTTCTCCCTACTCTTCCGCCCACACGTGCGCGGGATTTCGCGGCCCCGAGGCGCGACGGAACGCGTATCGAGGCTGCCGTGGAACATCTGCGGGAGATGTGGCATTCGCTGGTCCGCGCCGACAACATCTTCGGTCCCGGACACGCCCTCGCTTCTGTACATCAGCAATTAGGCATTCTCGAATCCCTGCTCGAGCACGCGAAGGGGACTCAACGGCTGGAGGTACTGAGACTCGCGGCGCGATACGCGGAATCCGCCGCGTGGCTGCATGAAGACCTGGCCGATCTGCCGCAGGCCGTCACATGGACGGGCCAAGCCATGGAGTGGGCGATGGAGTCCGGCGAGGAAACCATGACGATCTGGACCTTGTTCCGCAGGAGCCAGCAGGCGACCACGCTGAAAAAGGCGGCGCAGACCATCGGACTCGCTCGAGCTGTTCAGCGTGATGCGGCCGCTCACCCCGCACCCGTGCGGGCAGCAGCTCTGCAACAGGAGGCACACGGGCACGCGTTGGGAGGTGCCGAGGTCGCCAGTCAGCGCTGCCTCGATGAAGCGCATGGGTTCGCCGCATCGCCCGAGACCAAGGGGGACGCACGGTCGGGGCATGGGGACTTCTGCACGGCGAGCTACATCGAGGTCCAACGGGCGACCTGCTGGCTCACCTTGGGCCGACCGGACCGGGCGGCGCCCCTCTTCGAGACCGGGCTCAGCAGCCTGCCGGACGCCTACCAGCGAGACCGGGGACTGGTGCAGGCTCGGCTGGCGATGGCCTACGCGGGTGTCCGGCAATACGATCAAGCCGCTGAAGCAGCGGGTGTGGCACTGGACATCGCGAACGGGACAGGCTCGAAGCGCACGCTGAACGAAGCGGTGGCCGCGGTGAATTCACTCGGAGCAGCGCATGACGCACGTGCCGTTTCCGGCCTGTTCGAGCGATTCGAGGAAGGGCGGGTTCCCTGAGGTGGAGGCGTGGGAGCTGGAGGCCATGCGGCGGGCGATCGTTGTCTCGGCTCAGGGGTTGGGGTCCGCCAGTCCCAATCCGCCCGTGGGGTGCGTGGTCCTGGATCGGGGTGGGCGGGTAGTCGGCGAGGGATTCCACCTGCGCAAGGGGGAGGCTCATGCCGAGGTCAACGCGCTTGCGGTGGCTGGTGACAGGGCGCTCGGTGGGACTGCCGTGGTCACCCTGGAGCCGTGTAATCACTATGGGCGTACTCCACCGTGCCGGGAGGCGTTGATCGAGGCGGGGGTGGCACGCGTCGTCATCGCCGTGATGGACCCGACCTCGCGTGGGGAAGGTGGGGCCGCGCTGCTGCGGGAGGCCGGGGTGGAGGTCGAGCAGGGGGTGCTCGCGGAGGAAGCCCTGCTGGTGCTTGGGCCTTGGCTGGCTTCACTGACCCTTGAGCGGCCGTTCATCACGTGGCTCCAAGGGCCGGACAGTGAGGCCCTGTCCACTGAGGCCGATCTGCTGCGGCAGTCACACGATCTCGTGGTGCGGGCCGGGGGCCATGTCGAGGAGGGGCGGCGGGGGAGCCATGGGGCCGGGGCCTTTCGGGTTCCGGACCGTCCGCTGGAGGGCGATGCCGGGCACGTGCTGAGGGTGCTCGGCGAAACGGGCGCGCGCTCCGTGCTGGTCATGGGGGACGCCGCTGTGCCGCACCTCGCACAACGCGCCGACCGGTTGATCCGGTACCTGCCGTTCGCGGCAACCTCGCAGGCGCCGCTGCCCCCGGGTTACCGGCTCAGTGAGGTCACGCGGGGTGTGGCCTACGCACGTGTGGTCGGGCTACGCATCTAGATCGTGTCTCCCCACTCCTATTGCGCACGGACACCTGAAGGTCTCCGCCGTACTCCTAGACTGACGACGTGGCATTCATGAGCACCCCGCACTGCTGCTTCCTGTGATGGGAAGGCGCTGAGGGCGACGCCGGACGGCGTCGCCCTCCTGGCTGTGCCTGCCACGCGAACCGCGTCCCGATGTTGCCCGTTCCTTTCTCCGGCAGTGACGCTCTGACTGCGCAGGCACGATCCCTTCCCTTCACCCCTTGCCAGGAGTGCCTCGTGCCTGTGCCGCTTCCCCCTGCCCTCGATCTCTCCCTCGACCTGCTGCGTTGCCCGACATGCCGTACCCGCCGACTGCACCCCGACCACGGTGCACTGCGTTGCCCGGTGGGCCATACCTTCGACATCGCCCGGCACGGCTATGCCGGCCTGCTGACGGGCACCCGCGCCATCAGTGGCGATGACACGGCCATGGTTCAGGCCCGGGAACGGTTTCTGTCCACCGGCGCCTACGCGCCCATCCGCGAAGTCGGGGCCCGCCTGGCGGCCGCTGCTGTGTCCGAGCACGGCACGGTGGTGGACGTGGGGTGCGGCACGGGCTACTACCTGGCCGGCGTACTCGACCAGCTGGCCGGCGCCCGCGGTCTGGGGCTGGACACATCGGTGCGCGCACTGCGCTCGGCAGCCCGTACCCACGACCGAGCTGCCGCGGTGGCCTGGGACGTCTTCCGTCCTTTTCCGCTGGCCGACGAGGCGGCCGATGTCGTGCTGAACGTGTTCGCCCCCCGAAACCCGACCGAATTCCACCGCGTCCTGCGCCCAACCGGTCGACTGATCGTGATTCGGCCCACCGGTCGGCACCTGGCCGAGCTGCGTAGCCAGATGCCTGCAATGGTCACGATCGACCCGACCAAGGAACAGCGCCTGCACCGAGCGCTCAACCCTCTCTTCGAGGCCCTCGTCACCGAGCAGGTGGAGTACTCCGTCCCCTTGACCAAGCTGGATGCCCTGGATCTGGCTGGGATGACGCCGAGTGCACGCCACATGAGCCCTGCAGACCTCGACGATGGCGGCGTCCCGCTCGATCAGGTCACTGTCTCCGTGCTGGCCACCGCCTACCGACCCCGGTGACCACGAGCGGGTCGACGTGACCATCACGAGAGACACGACCTAGGCGCGCGGAAGTGGGGTAACTCGCCATGTGGGACGGGCGGCGGCCCTATAAAGGGCTGCATGACGACTTCTTCATCGCGGTCCGAGCCGCTGCACTGGAAGGTTGTGGTCGACGCGGTCGACCCGCATGCGCAGGCCGACTTCTGGGGTGCCGCGCTGCACTATGAGCCCGAGGACAACAGTGCGTTGATCGAGCGGCTGTTGGCGGTGGGGGCGTTGGCCGGGGAGGCGACCGTGGAGTATCACGGGCGGCCGGCGTTCCGGGATCTGGTGGCGGTGCGGCATCCCGATGACCCGTACGACCCGGAGATGGGGACCGGGCTGGGGCGGCGGGTGTTGTTTCAGCGGGTGCCGGAGGCGAAGGGTGGGAAGAACCGGCTGCATCTCGATCTGCACGCCGGTCCGGAGCGGCGGAAGGACGAGGTGGCGCGGCTGACCGCGCTGGGGGCGACCGTGCTGCGTGAGGTCAGTGAGCCCGGGGGGTCGTGGACCGTACTGGCCGACCCCGAGGGGAACGAGTTCTGCGTCCAGTAGTAGACAGGGGCATGACCATCCGTGAGTTCCTGAGACCCGTCCTGGCCGTCGCCCTGCTGGCCTCGCTCAGCGCCTGCGCCGGGGCGTCCGCACCGGACCCCCGGCCGACGGCCACGTCGGCCACCCCTGCCCGCTCGAAGTCCGCCAACCCCCAGCCGGTCACCGCCACCATGATGGACATCATCGGCGGCAACGCCGGGCGTGCCGTCGAGCAGATGGGCCCCGACACCGAGGTGACCCTCAAGGACGTGAGCGGGAAGGGGCGTTCGGTGGACGACCCGACGGAGTGGAAGATCTGCCGGACCCGGCCGGGGCCGAATCAGCAGATCACCGACTACCCCGTGATCCTCGGCGTGGTGCGGGTCGCGGAGAGCTGCGAGGGCACGGCCCTGAAGTGAGCCGACCTCACGCGTCGGCCGCCGCCGCGCGGGCGGTCAGCCGGGTCATCCGGGTGTGGGCCGACTCCAGGGGGCGGGGGTCGGCGGCGGCCGGACCGGGCTTCGCCGCGAGCGCGGTCCAAACCTCGATCAGGTCCCGGCCCATCCGGAGCGCCTGCTCCGCGTCGCCCACCGAGCGCCAGGCGGTCGCCGCGCTGCGTACGTTGCCGTAGGCCGCCGCCGGGTCGCCCGACTCGGCGCGCTTGCGGGCCAGGTCCAGCGAGAGGTCGAAGGCGCGGGCCGGGTCACCGGTCAAGTACGCGATGTACGCGCACAGTTCGCGCAGATGCAGCACCTCGGGGTGCCGGGGGCCCAGCACGCCGGACGCGTCGGCCACCGCCCGGCTCGCCAGTTCGGCGGCCCGCTCGACCTCTCCGTCCCGTACGGCGTCCCCGACGCGTCCCAGCGCCGTCGTCCACACCTCGGCCCCGTCGGGCGTCTCCGCCACGGGGGCCTCCGCGAGCATCTCCTCCGCGATGGCGTCGAAGCGGCTCGGCGGGATGGGCTCGGGGTCCGGCTGGGGGGCGGCCTCCGGGGTCGGCTCGGGGCCGAGGACGAGTTCGGGTCCCGGCTCGGGAGCGGGCGCGGCCTCAGGTCCCGAACCGGGCTTCTGCTTCTTGTAGTTGATGGTCCGGTGCTTCGTGGTCCCGGGTATCCGCCCCGCCGTGGGCGCACCCCCCATGACCGGCGGCGGCCCGAAGACCCCCCGGGGCGGCTGCACGGTCCCCGGCGCCGCGGGCAGCCGGGTCGGGGTGCCCGTCACCCGGGTCGCGCCGTCGGGCGAGATCTCCAGCGGGACCAGGCAGCCCGCCGCGTCGTCGTGGATGGTGGCCCGTATCGGCGTGCCGTGGGCCGTGGCCAGGTGCTGGAGGTGGCTGAGCACGGCGTCGTGGATGTCCTCGTCCGGAGCCGGGAGGACCGGGGTGCCCGCGACCGACGCCGCGCCGGTGGCCGAGACGCGGACCTGGACCGTCCGGTCCCCGCGCCGCTTCTCGAAGCTCAGTCGGGACATCCGATTTTCCCCCACTCCCCTGGCGCCGCTTTCCGGTCGTACGCCTCCTGATGACCAGTCTCGCCGTCCGCCGCGCTTCGCGGGTCACCACGACGTCACAGCCTCGCACCAGCCACCCTTGCGGGAAGATGGTTGCATGTGCATAAGATGCATGCGGATTAAACTTCTCTCGTCCCTGGGGTCCTCATGAGCCGTCGTTTTCTCTTCGTCCTGGGCAGCGCCCGCACCGAGGGCAACACCGAGTTCCTCGCCCGCGCCGCCGCCGAGCAGCTGCCCGAGGGCGTCGAGCAGGAGTGGATCAGGCTGGCCGGGCTGCCGCTGCCCGAGGCCGAGGACCTGCGGCACGACAGCGACCACGTACGCCCCGCCGCCGACACCCCCGCCGGGATGCTGCTGGAGGCCACGCTCGCCGCCACGGACATCGTGATCGCCTCGCCGCTGTACTGGTACTCCCTCTCCAGCCTCACCAAGCGGTACCTGGACCACTGGTCGGGCTGGCTGCGCATTCCCGAGGTCGGCTTCAAGGACGCGATGGCCGGCCGGACCCTGTGGGGCGTGACCGCGCTCGCGGACCGGGACCCCTCGGTCGCCGAGCCCCTGATCGGCAGCCTGAACAACTCGGCCGCCTACCTGAAGATGCGCTTCGGCGGGGTGCTGCTGGGCAACGGCAGCGGCCCCGGCGACGTACGGAACGACACCGAGGCACTGACCCGCGCGAAGACCTTCTTCACGGGCGAGACCCCCCTCGCCCGCTTCCCCAACGGCTAGGCCGTGATGTCCTTCGCCGAGAACCGCGCCCACGCCGCCGTGCCGAAGACCGCCGCGTAGATCCCCTGGAGGACCAGGTTGCGGCGGAGGTCGTCCCAGAGGACCGGGTCACGCTGGAGGTCGGCGAAGGACAGCCAGTAGTGGGAGAACAGGTACGGCTGGATGGCGTGCAGCTGGGGGATCTGGTCGAGGATCTGGACCGTGATCAGCAGCCCCACGGTGGTGGCCATCGCCGCGATCCCGCTGTTGGTCAGCGTCGACACGAACAGCCCGAGCGCCGCCACCCCGATCAGCGAGGCCGCCACGGCCAGGGCGATCAGCAGCGCCCGGAGCAGGCCCTCGCCGAAGCCGATCCGGGTGCCGGAGATGGTCGTGACCTCGCCGAGCGGGAACAGCAGCGCGCCCACGGCCAGCGCGGACACCGCGACGACCAGGGTGGCCAGCAGGCAGAAGGCCAGCACGGTCGCGTACTTGGTCAGCAGCAGCCGGGTCCGGCCCGCCGGGGCGACCAGCAGATAGCGCAGCGTGCCCGCGCCCGCCTCCCCCGCCACCGCGTCCCCGGCGATCACCCCGACCGCCATCGGCAGGAAGAACGGCAGGGTCGCCGCGAGCGCGGTGAAGACCAGGAACAGGCCGTTGTTGGTGACCTGCGCGATGAAGGCGGGCCCCCCGCCGCCCCGGTCCGGGTCCCCGCCGCCGCCCGTCTCGACCCGCACCGCGATCCCGATCAGCACCGGCACCGCCGCCAGCACCGCGAGCAGCACCAAAGTGCGCCAGCGGCGCAGGGTGGTCACCAGCTCGCTGCGCAGCAGCCCGAAGGTCCACAGCGGCCGGGGCACGGCGGGGTACGTGGTCTCAGCCCGCGACATCGAAGCCCTCTCCGGTCAGTGCCACGAACGCGTCCTCCAGCGAGGCCCGTTCCAGCGTGAACCCCCGTACCCGCACGCCTGCCGCGACCAGGGCCGCGTTCACTTCGGCGAGGTCGCGGGCGGGCGGTTCCCCGGTGACCGTCTCGCCGGTCACCGCGAGGTCGGTGACGCCCTGCTCCTTGAGCACCCGGGCCGCGTCGGCCGGGTCCGGGGTGGTCACGGCGAGCCTGCCGCGCGCCCCGGCGGACAGGTCGGCCACCGCGCCCTGGATCACCAGGCGGCCGCGGGCCATCACCGCCGCGTGGGTGCAGACCTGCTCGATCTCGTCGAGGAGGTGGGAGGAGAGGAAGACGGTGGTGCCGTCGGCGGCCAGTTCGCGGATCAGGCCGCGGATCTCGCGCATGCCCTGCGGGTCGAGACCGTTGGTGGGCTCGTCCAGCACGAGCAGACGGCGCGGCCGGAGCAGGGCGGCGGCCAGACCGAGGCGCTGCTTCATGCCGAGCGAGTACGCCTTCGCCTTCTTGCCCCCGGCCGCGGCGAGCCCCACCCGCTCCAGCGCGGCGGCGGTGCGGGCGCGCCGGGTGCGGGGGTCGGCGGCCGGGTCGGCGGCGTCGTAGCGCAGCAGGTTGTCCCGGCCGGAGAGGAAGCCGTAGAGCGCGGGGCCCTCGATGAGGGCGCCGACCTCGGGCAGTACGGTCCGGGTGGCGCCCGGCATGGGGCGGCCCAGGACGTGTGCGGTGCCCGAGGTCGGGTCGATCAGGCCCATCAGCATGCGGATGGTGGTGGTCTTGCCGGAGCCGTTGGGGCCGAGGAAGCCGAAGACGCTGCCCGCCGGGACGGTCAGGTCCAGACCGTCCACGGCGAGCTGTCCGCCCCGGAACCGCTTGGTGAGGCCGCGCGTGGCGATGACCGGCGCGGCCTCGCCTCCGGTGGCGGACGGTGGCTCCATCGGTCCCCTTCGGATGTCGGGCGGCTGAAGCGGGCGGGCTACTTGTCCGCGTCGGCCGCCTTGACCAGGGCGTCCTTGGTGACGGCGCCCGCGTAGACCTTGCCGTCGTCGGTGATCAGGGCGTTGACCAGGCGGGTGGAGAAGACGGTGCCCTTGCCGAAGTCGCCGGAGACCGGGTCGCCCAGCGAGCCGAGGAAGCCACCCATCGCGCCGCCGCCCTGCTGGGAGGTCTTGTCGCCCTTGGCGCCGGTGTCGAACTTGGCGATGGTGGTCCAGCCCTCGCCGATGGTGTCGGCGCCGCTCAGGTCGCCCGGCGCGAACTGCCCGCCGAAGTCGGGGGCGTGCTCCCGCCGGTCGTCCTTGCCGGGCTTCTCCTCGGTGACCTTCGCGCCCTTGGGCGGGCGGAAGTCGAAGGTGGAGGCGGGCGGCGCGGCGAAGGAGACCTTGGTGAAGCCCGCGTCGAGGACGGGGGCGCCGCCGCTCTTCGGGGCGAGGGTGAACTTCAGCGGCAGCCCGGTCTTGGCGTCGACGCCGATGGTGACGTCCCGGACGGTGGAACCGGCCTGCTTGGGCTTGATCACCAGCTGGTAGGCGTCGCGGCCGGCGATCCGGGTGGTGCCGTCGACGGTGACCGAGGTGGTGTCGTCGACCGACTTCAGGGCCTCCTTGGCGAAGTCGTCGGGCGTGGCGGACGGCTGGTGGCCGCGCTTGTCGCCCTTCTCGCCGGAGTGCTGGTCGGTGGTGTGGAAGACCTCGTTGCTCGCGCTGTCGTAGCCCCACACGTCCTTGGCGTTGTGGATGAGGCTGTACTCGGCGTCGCGCTCCAGCAGCGAGACCTTCTGCTTCTCGGGGCCGTCGGCGGCCACCCGCAGGGTGTGGGTGCCGGAGGTCAGCTCGGTGAGCTTGGTCCGCGGGTCGGCGGAGGAACCGTCGCCGTCCTGGCCGGAGCCCATGGTGCCCTGGAGGCTGCCGAGGTCGGGCAGGCCGAGGTCGGTGCTGACCTTGACGGTGCCGGACATCCGCTGGACGTCGGACTTGGCGATCTTCTCGACGAGCTGCTGCGCGGTGATCTTCGGCAGGTCCGGGTCGCCGGAGGCGGCGAGCGCCGGGACCAGTCCGATGGTGGCGGCCGCGACACCCACCACCGCGACGGGCACGACGTACCGGGCGGCCTTGCGGCGGCCGGTACGCGGGTCCTCGTCGGGGCCGGTGCCGGTCACGTGGTCGGATTCGTACGGTGCCATGTCTGCCTTACCTCCGTCGTCGGCGGCGGCTGCGCTCTATGGGTTCCACCTGAGCCGCCATTCTCACCCGGATCGGTGAGGAGTGGTGGTTTCCCTGGTTCCCATCACACCAACTCGGCAGTCCTACGGCGTCAGCCCACGGAGCCAACTCGGCGTACACCTGCGGTATGACGTACGCACCGGGCGCCCGCACCGACCCGTAGGGGTCGCACGAGCGCCCATGGAGTGCTAGCCCGCCCGGTGCACCACGGCGTCGCACAGCTCGATCAGCGCCGACTTGGCGGTGCAGTCCTTCAGCGGGGCGAGGGCCGCGCGGGCCTCCTCCGCGTACCGCACCGCGTCACGGCGGGCCTGGTCCAGCGCGGGGTGGGCGCGCAGCGCGGTGAGCGCCTCGGCGAGCCGGGCGTCGTCGGTGAGGTCGGAGTCCAGCAGCTCGCACAGCGCGAGGTCGGCGGGGTCGCCGAGCCGGGCGGCGCGCTCGCGCAGCCGCAGCACGGGCAGCGTCGGGACGCCCTCGCGCAGGTCGGTGCCGGGGGTCTTGCCGGACTCGTCGGAGTCGGAGGCGATGTCCAGCACGTCGTCGGCGAGCTGGAAGGCGACACCGAGGCGCTCGCCGTACTGGGTGAGCACGTCGATGACGCTCTCGTCGGCGCCGGACATCATGGCGCCGAACCGGCAGGACACGGCGACCAAGGAGCCGGTCTTGCCGGAGAGCACGTCGAGGTAGTGCTCGACGGGGTCGCGGCCGTCCTGGGGACCCGCGGTCTCCAGTATCTGGCCGGTGACGAGGCGCTCGAAGGCGAGGGCCTGGACGCGGACGGCCTCGGGGCCGAGATCGGCGAGTATCTGCGTGGCGCGGGCGAAGAGGAAGTCACCGGTGAGCACCGCGACGGAGTTGCCCCAGCGGGTGTTGGCGCTGTCCACGCCGCGCCGCACGGCCGCCTCGTCCATGACGTCGTCGTGGTAGAGCGTGGCCAGGTGGGTCAGCTCGACGACGACGGCGGAGGGCACGATGCGCGGGGCGTGCCGGTCGCCGAACTGGGCGGACAGCAGCACGAGCAGCGGACGGAACCGCTTGCCCCCGGCCCGCACCAGATGCTGGGCGGAGCCGGTGATGAAGGGGACCTCGCTCTTGGTGGCCTCTAGCAGGCCCGCCTCGACAGCCGCCAGTCCGGCCTGGACATCGGCTTCCAGTGCCTGGTCCCGCACGCTCAGCCCGAACGGCCCGACGACGGTCACGAGGTTCTCCTGTCTGCTGGTGTCTGCTGGCGACTTCACGGCTTGTCGATAGGTCGCTGCCATCAGTCAAGTCAGCGTATCCGGTCCTCTTTGGATCACCGATCGCACCCACCGGTCCAGCTCACGAGGTATCGGTTTTCGTCCGTCATGTCCTGGATGGGCGGACAAGAGTCGATATGAGGGGAGTCGGTCGGACGATCCGGCACTCCGAGGTGCATGCCGGTCCAACGAACGGGAGTGCCCCAGAGGTTCCGCTCCCGGGGGACCGACACTCCCTAAAACCCACAGACGGCCCAAATCCACATAATCCCCCATGTCTGATTTTGCGTATTTTGCGATTCCGTGAGTTGGCTCACGCGGGCCACCCCCTCGCACCTACCCCCACGAACCCGCCTCTCACCCCCTTCTTACCGTGCCCGGTACGGAAGTTGGGGATTGGCGACCGCAAAGGATCAAGTGGGCCATTTGGGACAGATCAAGGTCAACTAGTACTTCGGGTGAATCCGGTACTTGTTCCGGACATGTGCGGTCGCATACGTTCCCGCCCTGTCAGGCGAACGCCGAATCCTGCCGCGCCTGACACACCCACTCACGAACTCATTCGTACGGCAGGAGCGGGGGACCCAGGTAAGCCGCCGGACCGGTGCGACCCATGTCGCGCCGGAACGGCTCGGGGTGAAGCCGAAATCGTCCCCGGTGTCCGACGGGCACCGGGGACGACGCGGCCGGGCACCTCCCCGCCCGAACCCGACAGCTCACCTCGCAGGCGACGGAGAGGAACTTCGACATGTCTGCTGTTGCTCAGCCGCGCCGTGCCCGCACCAAGCGCATCGTCCGCACGCTCGCCGTCACCGGTACCGGTGCCGCGATGTTCGCGCTCCCCCTCATCGGCGCCACCAGCGCCTCCGCCGCCCCGGCCGCCAAGCCCGCCGCCGCCTCCGCCGTGTACCCGAACAACCTCGACGGCTGGATCCGCCAGTCCCTGGCGATCATGGCCGAGAAGGGCATCCCGGGCACCTACAACGGCATCCACCGCAACGTGATGCGCGAGTCCTCGGGCAACCCGCTGGCCATCAACAACTGGGACATCAACGCCATCAAGGGCACCCCGTCCAAGGGCCTGCTCCAGGTGATCGACCCCACCTTCGCCACCTACCACGTGGCCGGCACCTCCTTCGACCCGTACAACCCGGTCGCCAACATCACCGCCGCCTGCAACTACGCGTTCCACCGCTACGGCTCGATCGACAACGTCAACGGCCCGTACTAGAAGGACCGGCCGCACGGCCTTCGCACCGCGCCCCCGTCGCACGCCTCGCGCGTACGGCGGGGGCCTCGGCGTCAGGGGGCGTAGAGCCGCTCCAGGACGACGGCCACCCCGTCGTCCTCGTTGGAGAGGGTGACCTCGTCGGCCACCGCCTTCAGCTCCGGGTGGGCGCCCGCCATGGCGACGCCGTGCGCCGCCCACTGGAACATCGGGATGTCGTTCGGCATGTCACCGAAGGCCACCGTGTCCCGGCGGGCGAGGCCCAGGTGCTCGGCGGCCAGCGCGAGACCGGTCGCCTTGGTGATCCCGCACGGCTGCAGCTCGACCGTGCCGGGGCCCGACATGGTGACCGTGGCCAGCGAGCCGACGACCGCGCGGGCCGTGGCCGCCAGTTCGTCGTCGGACAGGCCGGGGTGGCGCAGCAGCACCTTGCTGATCGGCGCGCGCCACAGCTCCGCGCGCCGCTCCACCCGTACGGCGGGCAGGGTCGGGTGCGGCATCCGGTAGCCGGGCTCGATCAGGGTGAGCCCGTCCACGCCGTCCTGGTCGACGGCCGCGTGCACCTGGCCCACCTCCGCCTCGATCTTGCCGAGCGCGGTCTCGGCCAGCTCCCGGTCGAGCTGGACCGACCACAGCAGGGTGCCGGTGGCGTCGTCGTAGACCTGGGCGCCCTGCGCGCACACCGCGAGCCCCGCACCGCCGAGCGCGGCCAGCAGGGGGCGTACGCGGGGCGCGGGACGGCCCGTGACCACCAGGTGCCGGGCACCGGCGCGGGCCGCCCCCGCGAGCGCGGCGAGCGACCTGGCGGAGACCGTGTCGTCGCCGCGCAGCAGCGTCCCGTCCAGGTCGGTGGCGATGAGCGCGGGACGGGAGAGCGGGGCGGGAAGGAGGGGTGCGGCCATGATCAGAGAATACGGACCGCGGGTCCCCCCGACTCACCCCGCGCGCACCGGAGTTGACGTCCCGCTCAGCTCCGCGCGCCGTGTGCCGCCGCCAGGTGCTTCGCCAGTCGCGGGGAGGCGAATTCCGTACCGCACACGAAGCGCATCACCGGCCCGTACGACGCCGCCGCGGGCAGTCCGGTGAAGTACAGGCCGGGCAGCGAGGAGACGTAGCCGGGGCCGAGGCGCGGGGCGCCCCGGGTGGCCGCGAGGCCGGTGCGCAGGCCGGGGCCGAGGAAGTCCAGCGCGCCCAGGTCGACCCGATAGCCGGTGGCCGCGATGACGTGGTCGGCGGTGAGCCGGTCGGTGCGCCCGCCGTGGGTACGCACGGTCAGCACCGGCGCGCCGTCCACCGCCTCGGCGGACACCACCCGCGCCACCTCCGTCACCCGCACCCGGCCCTCGAAGCGGTCCCGCAGCCACCAGGCGCCGAGCGGACCGAGCACCCGGCGGACCAGCAGGTGCCGGGTGGCCTCGGGCAGGTAGCGGTAGGGGTCGGCGTGGTAGCTGAGCGCCCACAGCGACCAGGCGCGGCCGAACGGCGACTCGGGCCGGAACCGGGGCTGCTTCCAGGGCGGCGCGCCGAAGGCGACCTTCCCCCGGCCGCGCGAGACGACCCGGACGCGCGCGCCCGCCTCGGCGGCCAGGGCGGCGGTCTCCAGCGCGGACTGTCCGGCGCCGACCACGATCAGCTCCTTGCCCGCGAACCGGCCGAGGTCGTGGTGCTGGGAGCTGTGCGAGACCAGCGCGGGCCCGCCCAGCGCCGCCCCGGCCAGCTCGGCGGGCAGGTGGGCGAAGCCGGTGAGACCGGTGGCGACCACCACGGCACGGGCGGCGAACTGCTCCCCCGAGTCGAGCTTCAGCTCGAACCCGCCGGGCCGCCCCCGCTCCACCGACACCACCCGGACCTGCTCCAGGTCCGGCACCAGCCGCTGCCGGAACCACTCCCCGTAGGCGATGAAGGTCTCCGCCGGGACGATGTCCTCGTCGGTGACCAGGCGCCGGACGCCCGCCGCGTCGCAGTAGTCGGCGAGGGTGTGGCCGGGCTGCGGGCAGTCGAAGTTCGAGGCGGCCGGGGTGGATTTCAGCAGCATCCCCTCCGGCATGTGCGCGCGCCAGCTGACCATGGGGTCACCGAAGACGCGTACGGGGATGCCGCGCGCCCGCAGATGGGCGGCGGTGGACAGGCCGTACGGCCCGGCCCCGATGACTGCAACCGGTCGGATCACGAAGTCCCTCCCAGGACGCGGTGCGCCACGTGCGTGGCCTTGCCTACTTCGTGGAGTGCGGAGTGCCGCCGCGGCGGCTGGTCCGCCAGAGCTGGTAGAGGTGCTTCGCGCCGGGGCGGCCGAAGCGGGCGAGCATCGTGAGGAACGGCATCGGGTCGTCGCCCGCGAACCACGCCAGCTCCGTGCCCTCGGCCCGCGCCGGGGCGGACGGGGTGGTGTAGCCGCTGCGCCGGTAGGCGAGCAGGGCGGGCAGGTCGATGTTCTCCACGACGAACCGCCGCCCGGCCCGCTGCTCGCTCTCGGGGACGGCCCGGCCGGTGAGGTGCAGATGCAGGGCCCGTACGACGTCCACGCCCGCCTCGCTCTCGAAGAGCCGGAACTGGGCGCCCATCCGGGGGTTGAAGTCCAGCAGCTTGTACTGGCCGTCGCGGCGGTCGAAGCGCAGGTCGAGGTCGACGACCCCGGCGAAGCCGAGCTGCTTCACGAACCTCGTCGCCAGGTCGGCGAGTTCGGGGTTGTCGACGACGTACGCGTGGGCGGTCATGCCCGCGTGCGGGGGCCAGGAGCGGACCTTGACGCCGGTGAAGACGGCGAGCGGGTTCGCGTCCGCGTCGAAGCAGGCGTGCACGATCCAGTCCTCGGCCGCCTCCCTCGGCAGGTACTCCTGGAGGATCACGCCGGGGTCGTCGCCCCAGTCACGGGCCAGGGCGAGCAGTCCGGCGCGGGTGCCGATCCGGGTGGTGCCGCCCACGGCGGGCCGGCTGCGCCGGACGAACGCCTCGCGGTTCTTGGCCACCACCGGGAACAGCGCCTCGTCCGCGAAGGCCACGACCTGGTCGTACGAGGTCGGGAAGACGGTGGCCGGGGTGGCGATGCCGTGCTCCTCGCACAGTTCGTGCAGCCCCTGCTTGCTGGCCAGCCGCCTCGGCAGGGCCGGGTCGACGCGCGGGAACAGGAAGGCGCCGGACAGCTCGTCCTGGTGCTCGGCGATGAGGACGGCCGCCTCCTCGTCGGTCGGGATCAGGACGGCCGGGCGGCCGATGCGGCGGCCGATCCTCCGTAACCCCTCGACCAGGTGGGCCGGTTCCTCGGCGCCGGTCGTCGGCCAGACGAACGCCCGCTCCAGATAGCGGGACGCGGCGGCCGGTGTGTACGGGTCCTCGGTGATGGCGTACATCGGCACACCCAGCCGACCGAGGCTGCGGATCGCGCCGACACCGCCGTGATGCAGCGGATATCCGCCGAACTTGACGATCAGGCCCGGCACTTCGCGGTCCGCCTCGATGGGCGCGCCAAAGCGTCCTCCGGCCACGGGTCCCCCCACGTGTCCCCCTTTTGGACCGGACCCACCCCGTCCGTGTCCCCCGAAGGACGCTAAGCCGGAACACATCCCTCCGACAAGCACTACTCGGACATTGCGAACTCTTTAGACACGGCCCCCATCAGCCGCCGCACCCTGCCCAACACACCGCCTCCGGCCGTAACGTGTGGCCCGACGCCATGGATCATCAACCCAGGCAGAAGCGGATGAGAGTGAGGCAGCACCCCATGCCCCCCGTGCCACCGTTCGACGTTCCCGAGGGCGACCCCTTCGGACCGCACAACCTGCCGTATGGCGTGTTCTCGCCCTCCGGCAGCAGTGATCGCCGGGTCGGTGTCCGGCTCGGCGACCATGTCCTGGACGCGGGAGCGGCCGCCACCGCGCTGGACTTCCCGCACGCGGACCTCCTCACCGCGCCGCCCCTCAACCCGCTGCTGGCCGCCGGGCCCGCTGTCTGGTCCGAGGTACGCGAGGCGCTCACCGAGTGGGTCACCCAGCCCCCGCACCGGGCCGCCGTGGAGCCGCACTTCCACGAGCTGTCGCAGGTCGCCCTGCATCTGCCGTTCGAGGTCGCCGACTACGTCGACTTCTACGCCTCCGAGCACCACGCCCGGAACGTCGGACAGATCTTCCGCCCCGACTCCCCCGACCCGCTCACCCCCAACTGGAAGCACCTGCCCATCGGTTACCACGGACGGGCGGGCACGATCGTGGTCTCCGGCACCGATGTCGTCCGCCCCTCCGGCCAGCGCAAGGCCCCCGCCGACCCGGCGCCGGTCTTCGGGCCCTCGATCCGGCTGGACATCGAGGCGGAGGTCGGCTTCGTGGTGGGCGTGCCCTCCGCGCAGGGCACCCCGGTGCCGCTGACCGGGTTCCGGGACCACGTCTTCGGACTCTGCCTGCTGAACGACTGGTCGGCGCGGGACATCCAGGCGTGGGAGTACGTCCCGCTCGGCCCCTTCCTCGGCAAGTCCTTCGCCACCTCCGTCTCGGCGTGGATCACCCCGCTCGCCGCGCTGGAGGACGCTCGGGTGGCCCCGCCCGAGCGCACCCACCCGCTGCTGCCCTACCTCGACGACTCCGCCCCCGGCGTCGAGCCCGGCGGCTACGACCTGCGGATCTCCGTCGCGATCAACGGCCAGGTGGTGGCCGAGCCGCCCTTCTCCACCATGTACTGGACCGGCGCCCAGCAGCTCGCCCACCTCACGGTGAACGGCGCCTCGCTGCGCACCGGCGACCTGTACGCCTCCGGCACGGTCAGCGGCCCGGCCGAGCGGCAGCGCGGCTCGCTGCTGGAGCTGACCTGGAACGGCCGCGACCCCCTCGAACTCCCCGACGGCAAGCGGGCGTTCCTGGAGGACGGCGACGTGGTGACCTTCACGGCCTGGGCGCCGGGGAAGGACGGGAGCCGGATCGGTCTCGGGGAGGTCGAGGGGCGGATCGTCAGCGGCTGAGGCGGGGCGGAGCGGGGGCGGGGGCGGGGGCTGGGCTCAAGGGGGCGCGTGTGGTGCCGTAAGCCTGTCCTCGCCGGGCCGGGGCGGTCATACTGACGGCATACGAACCGGGCGGCACGCACCCGCGTCCCAGCGGGCCGTACCCCTTTCCGACCAGGCACGCCCGACCAGGAACCGGAGCCCCGGCATGACCGTCTGCCTGCTCCTGCTGACCGTTCTCGCCCTGACGGCCGCCGTACCGGCGCCCCGGGCGCTGACCCGCGCCGACTGGCCGGAGCGGGAACCGGTGGTGGCGCTGTGGGTGTGGCAGTGCCTGGTCGCCACGGTGCTGCTGTGCTGCCTGACCGCGCTGGTCCTGGGCGCGGCGGCCGTCTTCCACACCGTCCGCGACCATGTCTTCGCCCCGGCGCCGCCCGCCGTCACCGCCGCCTACGACCTGTCCGCCGCGCCCGCCTGGGCCACCGCCCTCACCCTGCTGCTGGCCTCCGGCGCCGCGTGGACCACGGCGATGCTGGGCCGCGAGCTGACCGAGGCCCGGCGGCGGCGCGGGGCGGCCCGCGCACAGCTGCGGGAGCGGGCGCCGGACCTGCCCGCCGGGCTGCCCCCGGCGCGCGGTCCGCTGCTGGTGCTGGAGGACGAGTACCCGGACGCCTGGTGGATGCCCGGCCATCCGGCCCAGCTGGTGGTGACCACGGGGGCGCTGCACCGGCTCACCGGGCATCAGATCGACGCGGTCCTCACCCATGAGCGGGGCCACGCCCGCGCCCACCACGACTGGCTGCTGCATCTGTCGAGCGCGCTCGCCACGGGCTTTCCGCGCATCCCGCTCTTCGCCCACTTCCGCGACCAGACGCACCGGCTGGTCGAGCTGGCCGCCGACGACACCGCCTCCCGGCGCTGCGGTCATGTCACCACCGCGCTGGCCCTGATCGAGCTGAACCAGCACCGGGGCGTGCTGTCCTGCGCCTCCAGCCAGCGGCTGCTCGGGGAGCGGGTGGACCGGCTGCTGGAGCCGCCGCCCCGGCTGCGGCGCGGACACCGGGCGCTGACCACCGCCCTGGCCGCACTGGTGCCGTTGCTGCCGCTGCTGATCACCTTCGCGCCGGGGCTGACCGCGCTGGCGTGACCCTGCCGGTCAGGGCCGGACAGGGCCGGTCAGGACCAGTCCGGCTCCGGCTCCTCCTCGCCCTCGGGCCAGTAGAGGTCGGAGGCGGGGGCGGGGGCCGATGCGGGTGCCGGAGCGGCTGCGGGCGCGGGGGCCTGAGCCGGGGCCTCGGGTGCTGCCGCTTCCGGTGCGCCGGCCGGGGTGCCCTGGGCCTCGAGCACCGCGAGCACACCCTCCCCGTAGGTGGCGAGCTTCTTCTCGCCGACCCCGTTCAGCGTGCCCAGCTCGCGCACCGAGCGGGGGTGGCTGGTGGCGATCTCGCGGAGCGTGGCGTCGTGGAAGATGACGTACGCCGGGACGCCCTGCTCCTTCGCCTGCTCCGCGCGCCAGGCGCGCAGCGCCTCGAAGACCGGCACCAGCTCGGCGGGCAGCTCGGCCGCCGCGGACTTCCCCTTGCGCGTCTCCCGGCCGGAGGAGCGGGCCACGGTCGGCCGCTTCGGCTCCTTGCGCAGCGGCACCTCGCGCTCGCGCCGCAGCACCTCCCCGCTCGCCTCGGTGATCACCAGCGTGCCGTACTCCCCCTCGACGGCCAGCAGGCCCTGGGCGAGCAACTGCCGCACTACGCCGCGCCATTCGCCCTCGGCCAGATCGTCGCCGATACCGAAGACGGACAGCTGGTCGTGGTCGAACTGGATCACCTTCGCGGTGCGCTTGCCGAGCAGGATGTCCACGATCTGCACGGTGCCGAACTTCTGGCCGCGCTCCCGCTGGAGCCGGACCACGGTGGAGAGCACCTTCTGCGCGGCCACCGTGCCGTCCCAGGTCTCCGGCGGGGCGAGGCAGGTGTCGCAGTTGCCGCAGGCCGCCTGGTCCGGGTTCTGGCCGAAGTAGGCGAGGAGCTGGCCGCGGCGGCACCGGACGGTCTCGCACAGGGCGAGCATCGCGTCGAGGTGGGCACCGGCCCGGCGGCGGAACGCCTCGTCGCCCTCGCCGGACTGGATCAGCTTGCGCTGCTGCACGACGTCGTTGAGCCCGTACGCCATCCAGGCCGTGGAGGGCAGTCCGTCGCGGCCCGCGCGGCCGGTCTCCTGGTAGTAGCCCTCGATGGACTTGGGCAGGTCGAGGTGGGCGACGAAGCGGACGTCGGGCTTGTCGATGCCCATGCCGAAGGCGATGGTGGCGACGACCACCAGGCCGTCCTCGCGCAGGAACCGGGACTGGTGGTCGGCGCGCACGGCCGCGTCCAGGCCCGCGTGGTACGGGACGGCCGCGACGCCGTTGGCGGTGAGGAACTCGGCGGTGCGCTCGACCGAGTTGCGGGAGAGGCAGTAGACGATGCCCGCGTCGCCCGGGTGCTCCTCGCGGAGGAAGGCGAGGAGCTGCTTCTTGGGGTCGGCCTTGGAGATGACGCGGTACTGGATGTTGGGCCGGTCGAAGCTGGCGACGAAGTGCCGGGCCTCGGGGAGGTTCAGCCGGTGCGTGATCTCCTCGTGGGTGGCACGGGTGGCCGTGGCCGTGAGCGCGATCCTCGGCACGTCCGGCCAGCGCTCGCCGAGCAGGGAGAGGGAGAGGTAGTCGGGGCGGAAGTCGTGGCCCCACTGGGAGACGCAGTGCGCCTCGTCGATCGCGAAGACGGAGATCTTGCCGCGGGAGAGCAGATTGAGCGTGGCGTCCACGCGCAGCCGCTCCGGGGCCAGGTACAGCAGGTCCAGCTCACCGGCGAGGAACTCGGCCTCCACCGTGCGCCGCTCGTCGAACCCCTGCGTGGAGTTGATGAAGCCCGCCCGGACACCGAGGGCGCGCAGCGCGTCCACCTGGTCCTGCATCAGCGCGATCAGCGGCGACACGACCACGCCCGTGCCGGGGCGGACCATGGCCGGGATCTGGTAGCACAGCGACTTTCCGCCACCGGTCGGCATGAGCACCAGGGCGTCACCGCCCGCCACCACATGCTCGATGATCGCTTCCTGCTCACCCCGGAACGCGTCGTACCCGAACACCCGGTGCAGCGTGGCCAGCGCCTCACTCCGCTCCGCGCCCGGCCCCTCGGTCACCGTCGTCATCTCGCTGATCCCACCTGTCCCGCTCATCGCCATTCCCCGTGCGCCGTCCCTCGACCACCGCATCCACCATAGGCGCCGCCACGGACAGACCCGGAGTTTTCCACAGGCAGCACCCTGCCTCTCGGAATCGTCGTGGGACGAAATATGGACAGGCCCACGGCGAAAAGAGGTCGTGATCGGGACGGGCCGGACCAGGGCGCCCCGGCCGCCCTACTCTCGGATGATGGATCAGCGAAGCACGCGTAACGCGGCGGAGATCCCTGCCGTCGAGGTCGTCGGAGCACCTCTGTGGGAGGCTTTCGATCCGGCGGCGTACGTCGATGCCAACTACAGCCGGCTGCATGCGGACGACGCGTCGATCATGCGCATATGCGGTGATTTCTTCCGTCGGCACTTCGAGCGTCACGACGCGCTGTCCGCCCGCGCGGGCATCGACGTCGGTTCCGGGCCGAACCTGTACCCCGCCCTGATGCTGCTCCCCTGGTGTGCGGAGATCACCCTGCTCGACCTCTCCCCGGCCAACGTCGAGTGGCTTCAGCGGCACACCGGCGGCTACCCGGAGAGCTGGGACGCGTTCTGGGACGTACTGAACACCGCCAGCCCGTACCGGGAGATCACCGATCCGCGCGGCAGCCTGGGCGCGAGCGCCCGGGTCGAGCACGGGGATCTGTTCCTGCTGCCCGAGGGGCGCTGGGGTATCGGGACCATGTTCTTCACCGCCGAGTCCATGACGGACTCTCCCGACGTGTTCCGGGGTGGCGTGCGGCGCTTCGTCGAGTCACTGCTCCCCGGCGCGCCCTTCGCCGCCGCCTTCATGGCCGGTTCGCGGGGCTATCGCGTGGGCGGTCACTTCTTCCCGTCCTGCAGCGTGGACGAACGGGCGGTGGCCGCGAGCCTCGCCCCGTACGCGGCGGACGACCTGACGATCACGCGCCTGCACGACGGTCATGCGTTGCGCGAGGGCTACCTGGGAATGATCCTGGCCTGCGGCCGGCGCCGGGACGACACCCGTTAGCGGACGAGCACCTGGGGGATGCGTGATCGAGGACGTGTTCCGGGAGACCACGGCGGAGCCGCGCACCCAGTCCGTTCCGCTGTCCCATCTCTCGCTGGAGATAGGCCACCTCTATCTGGAGGACTTCGAACGCGGACCGGAGCGGCTGCGGGAGCACTTCGCCCTCGCCCGCCCCTGGGCGGACGCGGCGGCCGCGGCCGCCGCGGTGGGGACGGCCGGACGGCGGCCCCGGATCAGCACCTGCTTCCTGATCGACGACTACTTCTCCCGGTTCTCCTCCCCCGCCGACGTCGTGCCGCCGCTGCTCGCGGAGGCGGCCCGTGCGGGCCTGACCATCGACTACCTGGTGCGGGAGTCCGGCTGCGCGGTGGCCGACGGCTTCGAACTGGCCCGATCCGTGGCGGACCGGCTGGTCGAGTCGCCCCCGCCGGGCAGCAACGGCGGACGGCCGCCGGCCCGCCGGACCGGCTGGCTCGCCAACGGCAGACGCGGCCCCACCGGCCTGGTGGGCCACGAGACCTGGCAGCCGCCCGAGGAGACCCTGGCCCGGCGGCACTCGGTCTTCCTGGACACCGAACTCTGGGACGACGAAGGCCCGGTGCGCACCTGGTCCTGCGCCTTCCTGGCCGCCGTATGGCAGTTGCTCCGCCTCGGACTGCTGCGGCACGACGGCTCGCCGGTCCTGCGGCCCGCCCTCTGGGACGGGCGGACACTGCCCGGCGACTGGGACGAACTCCCGGCGCTCCTCCAGGTCGACGCCGCCGCCGAACCCTTCGCCGCCTACCGCACCTGCTCCCTGCTGCCGTACCGGTTCCTGCCCGTCGAGCACGCCGTCATGGTCGTCCTCGACCAGACGGACGTGGACCCCGTAGCCCTCGCGCAGACCTCGCGGCGTGCCGACGACGAGGGCATCGGCCTGCCCGCCTCGGTCGCCGAACGCGCCGGCTACGTCTTCTACCCCGGCCCCTGACATGGTGTCCGCCCCGAGCCTGGCGCCGGTGGTGCTCCGCTGCGGCGAGGTGCGGACCTGCCTGCTGCCCGCGTCCCGGCCGCTGTCCGCCGAGGACACCGCCCGGCTGCTGGGCCTGCGCCTCGGGGAACCCGTCACGCTCTCCGCGCGCCCCGACCGGCACGCGCAGTCCCCTTCCCTGCTCACCGGGGTCGACTGCGCCCTGCCCACCGCCGACGGCACCAAGATCCGCGCAGTGGGCACGGTGGTCTCCCGCGCCTCCGTCACCGAGGGACGGGTCGTCCAGGCCGACGCCTTCACCAGCGTGCCCCTCCTGGGCCCCGGCAGCCGCCGGCCGTGGTGGCACTACCTCGCACGGCCGGGCGTGGTCGAACCGCTCGGCAAACTCCCCGAACCGGCCGTCGCCCAGGGGCTCCTCACCACCTGCCGACCGGACGAACTGGACCTCGGTCTGATCGCGGAGGGGCTGCTCACCGAGGTCCTGGGCCATCCGCTGCTCGACCACCGGCCGCCTCTGCCGACCCCGTGCACCCGGCTGCGGTGGGTGGCGCTGCGGCCCGCCGACGGGTCCCCCGCGCCGACCGTCCGCTTCACCCTGGCCGGGGTCGGACACCGGACGGTGGAACTGCGTCTGCCCGCCGAGATCGAACCGCCCGTCATCGCCGCCTTCTGCGCGGACCTCGCGCTGCACGACTGGCTGCTGACGGTCCTGACCGGCCTGCTGGACGAGGCCCCGCCGGGAAGCGCGCCGGAGGAACTCCTGCGCGCGGCCGCCGCTCACCTGCTGCACCTGTGGATGCCGGCGGCCCGGCCGGACCCCCGGCTCCTGCCGCTGTGGGAGGCGCTGGAGCGGACGCCGGGGTTCAGCCGCCAGTGGCAGTCGCTCGCCCAGCGGGTCCGTGACCTGCTTGTTCTGTACTCGCTGCCGGGCACGGGCGTCCCCGGCGGGCCGCGACGCACCTCCCGGCGCCCACGTCAGCATCGTCGTCGACAGTGACATCGGGGGAGCCATGCGGCGGACGCGCCGGATATCCGAAGTAGTCGTAAGAGTCGCCGTCACCGCCCTGCTGGGCGGCGTCACCTACCTGATCACCAACCTCACGGACCAGCCCGAGATCTGGAAGATCACCCTGTCCGTGTTCATCGCCGGGGCGACCCTCATCGTCCAGCAGCTCGCGGACTTCGAACGGCGGCTGGACGACGGCCTCACCGGCTTCAACGACACGACCCGGCTGATCTCCCGGCTGGACACCTCTCCCGTGGGCTCCGGCGAGGTCACCCGCCTGGCACGGAACGTCGCGGAACTCGAACCTGGCCGTCCCGACCTCCTGTACACGTTCGTCCGGGCCGAGGTACGGCGATTGGCCAACCTCATGGAATCGCTACGGGGCAATCACGCGGACTACCCGGGCGAGGACCGCGACTGGCTGCTGGGCCTGGCCCGGTGCGCGGGGGCGTCCATCGACGCGGCGAGCACCTCGGTCGACCGGGACTTCTGGGGGACCGACCTCGGCCGCCACTACGTGACCGCCCAGGAGCAGGCGGTGTCACGGGGCGTCCGGGTACGGCGGCTGCTCATCCTCGGCACCCCGGCGGACCTCGACGCCGATGTGGAAGAGCTGCGGGCCTGGCAGCGGAGCCTGGGCTTCGAGATCCGGGTACTGGTGCTGTCCACGCTGGAGACCTGGGAGCAGCGGGAGGCGGTGAAGAACTTCGTCGTCTTCGACCGGGCCATCAGCTACGAGACCACTCCGGCGGACGGCGATCCGTCACGCGTCTACGAGACCAGCCTGACCGTGGGCGAACGCGTGGACGAGCGGGTACGACGGTTCGAGACCTGGTGGGAGAGGGGCGATTAGCGGTCCCCGCACACCACTGGGTCCGGCCCCCTTGTCGGAGACCGGACCCAGGAGCAAGGTTCAGCGGACGAACACCCCCGCCTGTCCCGCCAGGTCCAGGAAGTACTGGGGGGCCACGCCCAGCACGACCGTCACCGCGACGCCGACCGCGATGGCGGTCATCGTCAGGGGGGAGGGGACCGCGACCGTGGGGCCGTCCGGCTTGGGGTCGCTGAAGAACATCAGGACGATCACGCGGATGTAGAAGAAGGCGGCGATGGCCGAGGAGATCACGCCGACCACGACCAGCGGGGCCGCACCGCCCTCCGCCGCCGCCCGGAACACCGCGAACTTCCCCGCGAAACCGCTGGTCAGCGGGATACCGGCGAAGGCCAGCAGGAAGACCGCGAAGACCGCCGCGACCAGGGGTGAGCGACGGCCGAGCCCGGCCCACTGGGAGAGGTGCGTCGCCTCGCCGCCCGCGTCACGGACCAGGGTGACCACGGCGAAGGCGCCGATCGTCACGAAGGAGTACCCGGCGAGGTAGAAGAGGACCGCCGAGACACCGTCCTGGGTCGTGGCGATCACACCGGCGAGGATGAATCCCGCGTGCGCGATGGACGAGTACGCCAGCAGCCGCTTGATGTCGGTCTGGGTGATGGCGACGATCGCACCGGCCAGCATGGTGACGATCGCCACGCCCCACATCACCGGCCGCCAGTCCCAGCGCAGCCCCGGCAGCACCACGTACAGCAGCCGCAGCAGCGCGCCGAACGCGGCCACCTTGGTCGCCGCCGCCATGAAGCCGGTCACCGGGGTCGGGGCGCCCTGGTACACGTCCGGGGTCCACATGTGGAACGGCACCGCGCCCACCTTGAACAGCAGGCCCATCACCAGCAGCGCCATGCCGATCAGCAGCAGCGCGTCATTGCCCATGGTGTCCGCGAGCGCCGGGTCGACCCCGCTGACCGTGCCGTCCACGACGGCCGCGATGCGCGCGTACGACACCGAGCCCGCGTAGCCGTACAGCAGGGCGATGCCGAACAGGGTGAACGCCGAGGCGAAGGCGCCGAGCAGGAAGTACTTGACCGCGGCCTCCTGCGACATCAGCCGCTTGCGGCGGGCCAGCGCGCACAGCAGGTACAGCGGGAGGGAGAGCACCTCCAGGGCGACGAACAGCGTCAGCAGGTCGTTCGCCGCGGGGAAGACCAGCATGCCCGCGACCGCGAAGAGCAGCAGCGGGAACACCTCGGTGGTGGTGAACCCGGCCTTCACCGCCGCCTGTTCACCCGCACCGCCCGGTACGGCCGCGGCCTGCGCCGCGAAGGAGTCGACCCGGTTGCCGTGCGCCGCCGGGTCGAGCCGCCGCTCGGCGAAGGTGAACAGGCCGACCAGCGCGGCCAGCAGGATCGTGCCCTCGAGGAACAGCGCCGGTCCGTCCACCGCGACCGCGCCCATGGCCGCGATGTGCGCCTTGGTGGTGCCGTACCCGCCCGCCGCGAGGGCGACGACCGCGGCGAAAGCGGCGCACAGCGCGACGGCGGAGACGAACACCTGGGCGTAGTACCGGGAGCGGCGCGGCACGAACGCCTCGACGAGCACCCCGATGAGGGCGGCGCCGAAGACGATCAGCGTCGGCGACAATTGTCCGTATTCGATCTTCGGCGCGTCGATCTTGGAGATCGGATCGGCCGCCGTTGTCCACAGGCTGTGGACGGCTACTGCGCTCACTTGGCCGCCTCCACCGCGGGCTTGGGGTCCTTCTGATGGACGTCGGACATGGTCTGCTTGACCGCCGGGTTGACGATGTCCGTCAAGGGCTTCGGATAGACGCCCAGGAAGACCAGCAGCACGATCAGCGGCGCCACGACCAGCACCTCACGCATCCTCAGGTCGGGCATCGCCGAGACCTGCGGCTTCACCGGGCCGGTCATCGTGCGCTGGTACAGCACCAGCGTGTACAGCGCGGCGAGCACGATGCCGAGGGTGGCGATGATCCCGATCACCGGATACCGGCTGAACGTGCCGACCAGCACCAGGAACTCGCTGACGAACGGCGCCAGTCCGGGCAGCGACAGCGTCGCCAGGCCACCGATCAGGAACGTGCCCGCGAGCACCGGGGCGACCTTCTGCACACCGCCGTAGTCCGCGATGAGCCGGGAGCCGCGCCGGGAGATCAGGAACCCGGCGACCAGCATCAACGCGGCCGTCGAGATGCCGTGGTTGACCATGTAGAGGGTCGCGCCGGACTGGCCCTGGGTCGTCATCGCGAAGATGCCCATCACGATGAAGCCGAAGTGCGAGATCGACGCGTACGCCACCAGCCGCTTGATGTCCCGCTGGCCGACCGCGAGCAGCGCCCCGTAGACGATGCTGATCAGGGCCAGCACGAGGATCACCGGGGTCGCCCACTTCGACGCCTCCGGGAAGAGCTGGAGGCAGAAGCGGAGCATGGCGAAGGTGCCGACCTTGTCGACCACCGCCGTGATGAGCACCGCGACCGGCGCGGTGGACTCCTGCATGGCGTTGGGCAGCCAGGTGTGCAGCGGCCACAGCGGCGCCTTCACCGCGAAGGCGAAGAAGAAGCCGAGGAACAGCCAGCGTTCGGTGCTGGTCGCCATGGTCAGCGAGCCGTTGGCCCGCGCCTGGACGATCTCCTGGAGGCTGAAGCTCCCGGCGACGACATAGAGGCCGATCACCGCGGCCAGCATGATCAGGCCGCCGGCCAGGTTGTAGAGGAGGAACTTCACCGCCGCGTACGACCGCTGGGTGGAGGCCGCCTCCTCGCCCTGGCTGTGGGCCCGGTCTCCGAAGCCGCCGATGAGGAAGTACATCGGGATCAGCATGGCTTCGAAGAAGATGTAGAAGACGAAGACGTCGGTCGCCTCGAAGGAGATGATCACCATCGCCTCGACGGCCAGGATCAGCGCGAAGAAGCCCTGCGTGGGCCGCCACCGCTTGCTCCCCGTCTCCAGCGGGTCGGCGTCGTGCCAGCCCGCCAGCACGATGAACGGCATCAGCAGTGCGGTCAGCCCGATCAGGGCCACCGCGATGCCGTCCACGCCCAGCTCGTAACGCACCCCGAAGTCCCTGATCCAGGAGTGCGACTCGGTGAGCTGGTAGCGGGCGCCGTCCGGGTCGAAGCGGACCAGGACGACGATCGCCAGCGCGAGCGTGGCCAGGGAGACCAGCAGGGCCAGCCACTTGGCGGCGGTGCGCTGCCTCGCCGGTACGGCGGCCGTGGCCACCGCCCCGAGCGCCGGGAGTAGCGCTGTCGCTGTCAGGAGAGGAAAGGACATCGGTATCAGACCGCCCTCATCAGCAGCGTCGCGGCGACCAGGAGGGCCGCGCCGCCGAACATCGAGACCGCGTAGGAGCGGGCGAAGCCGTTCTGGACGCGGCGCAGCCGCCCGGACAGGCCGCCGAAACCGGCCGCCGAGCCGTTGACGACACCGTCGACCAGGGTGTGGTCGACATAGACCAGCGAGCGGGTCAGGTGCTCGCCGCCGCGCACCAGCACGACATGGTTGAAGTCGTCCTGGTAGAGATCGCGCCGGGCGGCGCGGGTGAGCACGGAGCCACGCGGGGCCACGGCGGGTACGGGCTTGCGGCCGTACTGCGCCCAGGCCAGGCCCACGCCGACGACCAGGCAGACCATGGTGGCTCCGGTGACGGTGAGCGCGCTCAGCGGGGAGTGGCCCTCGCTGTGCCCGGTGACCGGCTCCAGCCAGTGCAGGAAGCGGTCGCCGATGTCGAAGAAGGCACCGCCCGCCACCGAGCCGACGGCCAGCACGATCATCGGGATCGTCATGGTCTTCGGGGACTCGTGCGGGTGCGGCTCGTGGCCTTCCGCATCGGCCTGCCAGCGCTTCTCGCCGAAGAACGTCATCAGCATCACGCGGGTCATGTAGAACGCGGTGATCGCCGCGCCCAGCAGGGCCACCCCGCCGAGAATCCAGCCCTCGGTGCCGCCCTTGGCGAAGGCCGCCTCGATGATCTTGTCCTTGGAGAAGAAGCCGGACAGCCCCGGGAAGCCGATGATCGCCAGGTAGCCGAGGCCGAAGGTGACGAAGGTGATCGGCATGTACTTCCGCAGGGCGCCGTACTTGCGCATGTCGACCTCGTCGTTCATGCCGTGCATCACCGAACCGGCGCCGAGGAACAGCCCGGCCTTGAAGAAGCCGTGGGTGACCAGGTGCATGATCGCGAAGACATAGCCGATCGGGCCGAGGCCCGCCGCGAGGACCATGTAGCCGATCTGCGACATGGTCGAACCGGCCAGCGCCTTCTTGATGTCGTCCTTGGCGCAACCGACGATCGCACCGAACAGCAGGGTGACCCCGCCGACGACGGTGACGACGAGCTGCGCGTCCGGGGCGCCGTTGAAGATCGCGGCGGAGCGGACGATGAGGTAGACGCCCGCCGTGACCATGGTGGCCGCGTGGATCAGGGCCGAGACCGGGGTCGGGCCCTCCATGGCGTCACCGAGCCAGGACTGCAGCGGCACCTGGGCCGACTTGCCGCACGCGGCGAGCAGCAGCATCAGGCCGATCGCGGTGAGCCGCCCCTCGGACGCCTGGCCCGCGTTCTCCAGCACCGGGCCGAAGGCGAAGGTGCCGAAGGTGGTGAACATCAGCATGATGGCGATGGACAGGCCCACGTCGCCGACCCGGTTGACCAGGAACGCCTTCTTCGCGGCGGTCGCGGCGCTGGGCTTGTGCTGCCAGAAGCCGATCAGCAGGTACGAGGCGAGGCCCACGCCCTCCCAGCCGACGTACAGCAGGAGGTAGTTGTCCGCGAGGACGAGCAGCAGCATCGCCGCGAGGAACAGGTTGAGGTAGCCGAAGAAGCGGCGGCGCCGCTCGTCGTGCTCCATGTACCCGATGGAGTACAGGTGGATCAGCGAGCCGACCCCGGTGATCAGCAGGACGAACGTCATCGACAGCTGGTCGAGCCGCAGGGTGACGTCGGCCTGGAAGTTTCCGACCGAGATCCAGTTCCACAGGTGCTGGGTCCAGGTGCGGTGCTCGGGGTCCTCGCCGAGCAGCCCGGCGAAGAGGACGAGGCCGATCCCGAAGGAGGCGGTCGACAGCAGGGTGCCGACCCAGTGGCCGACGGCGTCCAGGCGCCGGCCACCGAGCAGGAGCACGACGGCTCCGAGCAGGGGCGCCGCGATGAGCAGCGCGATCAGGTTCTCCACGATTCTTCCGACCCCTTACAGCTTCATCAGGCTGGCGTCGTCGACCGAGGCCGAGTGGCGGGTGCGGAACAGCGACACGATGATCGCCAGGCCCACCACGACCTCCGCGGCGGCGACGACCATCGTGAAGAAGGCGATGATCTGGCCGTCGAGGTTGCCGTGCATCCGGGAGAAGGTGACGAAGGCGAGGTTGCAGGCGTTGAGCATCAGCTCCACGCACATGAACACCACGATCGCGTTCCGCCGGATCAGCACGCCGGTGGCGCCGATGGTGAACAACAGGGCCGCGAGATAGAGGTAGTTGACGGGGTTCACTGGGCCGCGTCCTCCGTCCGCTTGAAGGTGGCCGGTGCGTTCTCCGTGCGCTCCAGGCGGTCCTCGGCACGCTGTTCCAGCGCCTTGAGGTCGACCAGGGCCTGTGCGGAGACGTCCCGGATCTGGCCGCGTTCGCGCAGCGTCCGGCTGACGCTCAGCTCGGCGGGGGTGCCGTCGGGCAGCAGGCCCGCGATGTCCACCGCGTTGTGCCGGGCGTAGACGCCGGGGGCGGGCAGCGGGGGGACGTTCTTGTTCTCGCGGACCCGCTCGGCGGCCAGTTCGCGCTGGGTCTTGGCCCGTTCGGTGCGCTCGCGGTGGGTGAGCACCATGGCGCCGATCGCGGCGGTGATCAGCAGGGCGCCGGTCAGCTCGAAGGCGAAGACGTACTTGGTGAAGATGAGGGTCGCCAGGCCCTCCACGTTGCCGCCCGCGTTGGCCTGGCCGGTGCCGTTGAACTGGGTCAGGGAGGCGTTGGCGATGCCGCCCAGCAGCAGGACGCCGAACCCGAGCCCGCAGAGCAGGGCCAGCCAGCGCTGGCCCCTGATGGTCTCCTTCAGCGAGTCCGCGGCGGTCACGCCGACGAGCATCACCACGAAGAGGAACAGCATCATGATCGCGCCGGTGTAGACGACGATCTGCACGACCCCCAGGAAATAGGCGCCGTTGGCGAGGTAGAACACCGCCAGGACGATCATGGTCCCGGCGAGGCAGAGCGCGCTGTGCACGGCCCGCCGCATCAGGACGGTGCACAGGGCGCCGATCACCGCGACGCTGCCGAGAATCCAGAACTGGACCGCTTCTCCGGTGGAGGTGGAGTAGGCGGCGAGCTGTGTGCTCATGCCTCCACCTCCTTTTCCTCGGGCTTCTCGCCCTTGGAGGTGGCCACCTGCTGGACCGTGCCGGGGGCGGCCTCGGTCACCAGGCCCCGGTAGTAGTCCTGTTCGTCGGTGCCGGGGAAGATCGCGTGCGGGGAGTCGACCATGCCCTCGTCCAGACCGGCGAGCAACTGCTCCTTGGTGTAGATGAGGTTGGCCCGGCTGGAGTCGGCCAGCTCGAACTCGTTGGTCATCGTCAGCGCGCGGGTCGGGCACGCCTCGATGCACAGGCCGCACAGGATGCAGCGGGCGTAGTTGATCTGGTAGACGCGGCCGTACCGCTCGCCCGGCGAGTAGCGCTCCTCGTCGGTGTTGTCGGCGCCCTCGACATAGATGGCGTCGGCGGGGCAGGCCCAGGCGCACAGCTCGCAGCCCACGCACTTCTCCAGGCCGTCCGGATGGCGGTTGAGCTGGTGCCGTCCGTGGAAGCGGGGAGCGGTGGTCTTCTTCTGCTCCGGGTACTGCTCGGTCAGCCGCTTCTTGAACATGGCCTTGAAGGTCACGGCGAAGCCGGCCACGGGGTTCTGGAAACCGGGTGCGGTCTCCTTGGGCTCCTCAGCCATCGGACGCCTCCTTTCCATCCGAAGTTCCGTCACTGACAGTGTCCACTCCACCACTGACAATCAGTTCCCGCTCCTGGCGCGGACGGCGCCTGGGCACCGCGGGCAACTGCTGTCCGGGCAGCGGCGGTACGGGGAATCCGCCCGCCAGCGGATCGAATCCGGGTTCCGGGGCCGCTGCCTCCTCGGCCTTGGCCTTGTCGCGGAACATGTCGGCGATGAAGGAGATCAGCAGCAGGGCGAGCACGGCGCCGCCGACGTAGAGCGCGATGTCGGCGAAGTCGTAGTTCTCGTTGCGCAGCACCCGCACGGTCGCCACCAGCATCAGCCAGACCACCGAGACCGGGATGAGCACCTTCCAGCCGAGCTTCATCAGCTGGTCGTAGCGGACGCGAGGGAGCGTGCCGCGCAGCCAGATGAAGAAGAACAGCAGCAGCTGGACCTTGATGACGAACCACAGCATCGGCCACCAGCCGTGGTTGGCGCCCTCCCAGAAGGTGCTGATGGGCCAGGGGGCCCGCCAGCCGCCGAGGAAGAGGGTGGCGGTCACCGCCGACACCGTCACCATGTTCATGTACTCGGCGAGCATGAACAGCGCGAACTTGATCGACGAGTACTCGGTGTTGAAGCCGCCGACCAGGTCGCCCTCGGACTCCGGCATGTCGAAGGGGGCGCGGTTGGTCTCGCCCACCATCGTGATCACGTAGAGGATGAAGGAGACCGGCAGCAGCAGGATGTACCAGCGGTCGTGCTGCTGTTCAACGATGGTGGAGGTCGACATCGACCCCGAGTAGAGGAACACCGAGGCGAACGCGGCGCCCATGGCGATCTCGTACGAGATCATCTGCGCGCAGGAGCGCAGACCGCCGAGCAGCGGGTAGGTCGAGCCGGAGCTCCAGCCCGCCAGCACGATGCCGTAGATGCCGATCGAGGCGACGGCCAGGATGTACAGCATCGCGATCGGCAGGTCGGTGAGCTGCATCGTGGTGCGGTGGCCGAAGATCGAGATCTCGTTGCCGGCGGGGCCGAAGGGGATCACCGCGATCGCCATGCAGGCCGGGATGACCGCGACGATCGGCGCGAGGACGTAGATCACCTTGTCCGCGCGTTTGACGACGACGTCCTCCTTGAGCATCAGCTTCACGCCGTCGGCGAGCGACTGGAGCATGCCCCAGGGGCCGTGCCGGTTGGGGCCGACGCGCAGCTGCATCCAGGCGACGACCTTGCGCTCCCAGACGATGGACAGCAGCACCGTCAGCATCAGGAACGCGAAGCAGAACACCGCCTTGACGACGACCAGCCACCAGGGATCGCGGCCGAACAGCGAGAGGTCTTCAGCGGCGAGGAACGGGCTCATCCTCGAACCTCCTTGGGGGCCTCGTCGGCGAGCGCCGCCGGGCCGATACGGACGAGGGAGCCGGGCCGGGCCCCGGTGTCGGAGGCGACGCCGCGGCCGACCGAGTCCAGCGGGAGCCAGACCACCCGGTCGGGCATCTCGGTGACCTGGAGCGGGAGTTCGGTGGTCCCGGCGGGGCCGGTGACGGCGAGCGCGTCGCCGTCCTTGACGCCCGCCTCGGCGGCCGTCGCCGCGGACACGCGCGCGTGGGCGGCGTGCCGGGTCCCGGCCAGCGCCTCGTCGCCCTGCTGGAGGACGCCGAGGTCGAGCAGCAGCCGGTGTCCGGCGAGCACGGCCTCCCCGGCGGCCGGTCGGGGCAGCGCGGCCCCGTCGTGCAGCGGGTCGGCGGCGGTGGCCCCGGTCCAGGCGCCGAGCCGGTCGATCTCCGCGCGGGCGGTACGCAGGTCCGGCAGCCCCAGGCCGACGTCCATGGCGTCGGCCAGCATCTGCAGGACGCGGGCGTCGGCCGGGGCGAGGCGGCGGGTCATCTGGTCGGGCTTGAGCGCGGCCTCGAAGAAGCGGACCCGGCCCTCCCAGTTGAGGAAGGTGCCCGCCTTCTCGACCACCGCCGCGACCGGCAGCACCACGTCGGCCCGCTCGGTGACCTCGCTGGGCCGCAGCTCCAGCGAGACCAGGAAGCCGACGCTGTCGAGCGCCTCACGCGCGCGTGCCGGGTCAGGCAGGTCGGCGACCTCCACCCCGGCGACGAGCAGCGCGGACAGCTCGCCGGTGGCGGCGGCCTCCACGATCTGCTGGGTGTCGCGGCCGTAGCGGGCGGGGAGTTCGGCCAGCCCCCAGGCGGCGGCGACCTCCTCCCGCGCGCGCGGGTCGGTGGCCGGGCGGCCGCCCGGCAGCAGCGAGGGCAGCGCGCCCGCCTCGACGGCGCCGCGCTCCCCCGCCCGCCGGGGAATCCACACCAGCCGGGCGCCGGTCGCGGCGGCCATGCGCGCGGCGGCCGTCAGACCGCCCTCGACGCCCGCGAGCCGCTCGCCGACCACGATCACCGCGCCCTCGGCGCGCAGCGCCTCGGCAGCTCCGGTGCCCGCCTCCTCCAGGCCGACCCCACCGGCCAGCGCGTCCAGCCACTCGGGCTCGGTGCCGGGTGCGGCGGGCAGCAGGGTGCCGCCCGCCTTCGTCAGGCCCCGGGTGGCGTGCGTGGCCAGGGCGTACACCTTCTGGCCGCGCTTGCGCCACGCCTTGCGCAGCCGCAGGAAGACGCCGGGCGCCTCCTCCTCGGCCTCGAACCCGACCAGCAGCACGGCGGGCGCCTGCTCCAGCGCGGTGTACGTGACCCCGGTGCCGTCGAGGTCACGGCCCCGGCCCGCCACCCGGGCGGCCAGGAAGTCGGCCTCCTCGCCGCTGTGCACGCGGGCGCGGAAGTCGATGTCGTTGGTGTCGAGCGCCACCCGCGCGAACTTGCTGTACGCGTAGGCGTCCTCGACGGTCAGCCGACCCCCGGTGAGCACCCCGGCACGGGAGCGGGCGGCACCGAGGCCCCGCGCGGCCGCGTCCAGCGCCTCCGGCCAGGAGGCCGGTTCCAGCACGCCCTCGGCGTTGCGGACCAGCGGGGTGTCGAGCCGGTCGCGGAGCTGGGCGTAGCGGAACGCGAAGCGGCCCTTGTCGCAGACCCAGTCCTCGTTGACCTCCGGGTCGTTGGCGGCGAGCCGCCGCATGACCTTGCCGCGCCGGTGGTCGGTACGGGTGGCGCAGCCGCCCGAGCAGTGCTCGCACACCGACGGCGAGGAGATCAGGTCGAAGGGGCGCGACCGGAACCGGTAGGCGGCGGAGGTGAGCGCGCCGACCGGGCAGATCTGGATGGTGTTGCCGGAGAAGTACGACTCGAACGGGTCGCCCTCGCCGGTGCCGACCTGCTGGAGCGCGCCCCGCTCGATCAGCTCGATCATCGGGTCGCCCGCGACCTGGTTGGAGAACCGGGTGCAGCGGGCGCACAGCACGCACCGCTCCCGGTCCAGCAGCACCTGCGTCGAGATCGGCACCGGCTTGGCGTAGGTGCGCTTGCGGCCCTCGAAGCGGGAGTCGGCGTTGCCGTGCGACATGGCCTGGTTCTGCAGCGGGCACTCGCCACCCTTGTCGCAGACCGGGCAGTCCAGCGGGTGGTTGATGAGCAGCAGCTCCATCACCCCGTGCTGGGCCTTCTCGGCGACCGGCGAGGTGAGCTGCGTCTTCACCACCATGCCGTCGGTGCAGGTGATGGTGCAGGACGCCGTCGGCTTGCGCTGGCCCTCCACCTCCACGATGCACTGGCGGCAGGCCCCGGCCGGGTCCAGCAGGGGGTGGTCGCAGAAGCGCGGGATCTCGATGCCGAGCTGCTCGGCGGCCCGGATGACCAGGGTGCCCTTGGGCACGCTGAGTTCGATGCCGTCGATCGTCAGCGTGACGAGGTCCTCCGGCGGGACCGCCGCCTGCCCCCCTCCTGAGGGGGCATTCGTGGTCACGGTCATGCGTTCACCTCCGGGCGGTCCGCCCAGGCCGTCGACTTGGCCGGGTCGAAGGGGCAGCCCCGGCCCGTGATGTGCTGCTCGTACTCCTCGCGGAAGTACTTCAGCGAGGAGAAGATCGGCGAGGCCGCGCCGTCGCCCAGGGCGCAGAACGACTTGCCGTTGATGTTGTCGGCGATGTCGTTGAGCTTGTCGAGGTCGGACATCGCCCCCTTGCCCGCCTCGATGTCGCGCAACAACTGCACGAGCCAGTACGTCCCTTCGCGGCAGGGCGTGCACTTGCCGCAGGACTCGTGGGCGTAGAACTCGGTCCAGCGGGTGACCGCCCGCACCACGCAGGTGGTCTCGTCGAAGCACTGGAGCGCCTTGGTGCCGAGCATGGAACCGGCGGCGCCGACGCCCTCGTAGTCGAGGGGGACATCCAGGTGTTCGTCGGTGAACATCGGGGTGGAGGAGCCGCCGGGGGTCCAGAACTTCAGCCGGTGGCCGGGGCGCATGCCGCCGCTCATGTCGAGCAGCTGGCGCAGGGTGATGCCGAGCGGCGCCTCGAACTGGCCGGGGCTCGCCACATGCCCGCTCAGCGAGTACAGCGTGAAGCCGGGCGACTTCTCGCTGCCCATCGAGCGGAACCAGTCCTTGCCCTGGTGCATGATCGCGGGAACCGAGGCGATCGACTCGACGTTGTTCACCACGGTGGGGCAGGCGTATAGCCCCTCGACGGCCGGGAACGGCGGCCGCAGCCGAGGCTGGCCGCGGCGCCCCTCCAGCGAGTCGAGCAGCGCGGTCTCCTCGCCGCAGATGTACGCGCCCGCGCCCGCGTGCACGGTGAGTTCCAGGTCGAGTCCGCTGCCGAGGATGTCCCGGCCGAGGAACCCGGCCTCGTACGCCTCGCGTACCGCCTCGTGCAGCCTGCGCAGGACGGGGACGACCTCGCCGCGCAGGTAGATGAAGGCGTGCGCGGAGCGGATCGCGTAGCAGGCGATCACGATGCCCTCGATGAGGCTGTGCGGGTTGGCGTAGAGGAGCGGGATGTCCTTGCAGGTGCCGGGCTCGGACTCGTCGGCGTTGACGACGAGGTAGTGCGGCTTGCCGTCGCCCTGCGGGATGAACTGCCACTTCATGCCGGTCGGGAAGCCCGCGCCGCCGCGGCCGCGCAGGCCGGATTCCTTGACGTAGGCGATCAGGTCGTCCGGGGACATGGCGAGCGCCTTGCGCAGGCCCTCGTAGCCGTCGTGCCGCCGGTAGACGTCCAGCGACCAGGAGCGGTCCTCGTCCCAGAAGGCCGAGAGGACGGGGGCGAGCAGTTTCTCGGGGCTGGTGTCGTCCTTGACGTCGGTCACCACGGTCATCACTCCCCCTCCTCTGCGGTCGGGCCGGACGGGTGCGCCGGGTCGGAGGCCGAGGTGTCGACCGGGTCGTGGGAGCTGAGGCGCTCGGCCGGTGAGGGCTCGTGCACCGTGTCCTCCTCCTGCGGAGCGGCGTCGCGCGGGTGGACCACGCGCGCGGGATGCGCCTCGCCCTTGGCCAGGCGCAGGCCGACCAGGGAGGCGGGGCCCGCGCTGCCGCCCTCCTCGACGGCGCCGGGGCGCTCGTCGGGGAAGCCGGCCAGGATGCGGGCGGTCTCCTTGAAGGTGCACAGCCGGGCCCCGCGGGTGGGCTCCACCGGCTGTCCGGCGCGCAGGTCGTCGACGAGGCGGGTGGCGCTGGCCGGGGTCTGGTTGTCGAAGAACTCCCAGTTGACCATCACGACCGGCGCGAAGTCGCAGGCCGCGTTGCACTCGATGTGCTCCAGGGTGACCTTGCCGTCGCCGGTGGTCTCGCCGTTGCCGACGCCCAGGTGCTCCTGGAGGGTCTCGAAGATGGCGTCGCCGCCCAGGACCGCGCACAGGGTGTTGGTGCAGACGCCCACCTGGTAGTCGCCGGAGGGCTTGCGGCGGTACATGGAGTAGAACGTGGCGACCGCGGTGACCTCGGCGGTGGTCAGCTCCAGTACGTCCGCGCAGAACTTCATGCCGGTCCGGGTGACGTAGCCGTCCTCGGCCTGCACGAGGTGCAGCAGCGGCAGCAGGGCGGAGCGGGAGTCGGGGTAGCGCGCGATCACCTCGCGCGCGTCCGTCTCCAGCCGGGCCCGGACGTCGTCCGGGTAGGCGGGCGGGGGCAGTTCCGGCATGCCCAGGCCGACGCCCCGCTCGGAAGAAGAGGTGGTCACCGGTCGACGCCTCCCATCACGGGGTCGATGGACGCCACGGCCACGATGACGTCGGCGACCTGGCCGCCCTCGCACATCGCCGCCATGGCCTGCAGATTGGTGAAGGACGGGTCGCGGAAGTGGACCCGGTAGGGGCGGGTGCCGCCGTCGGAGACGGCGTGCACGCCGAGTTCGCCCTTGGGCGACTCGACGGCCGCGTACGCCTGGCCCGGCGGGACCCGGAAGCCCTCGGTCACCAGCTTGAAGTGGTGGATCAGGGCCTCCATGGAGGTGCCCATGATCTTCTTGATGTGGTCCAGGGAGTTGCCGAGCCCGTCCGGGCCGAGCGCGAGCTGCGCGGGCCAGGCGATCTTCTTGTCGGCGACCATGACCGGGCCCGGCTGGAGCCGGTCCAGGCACTGCTCGATGATCCGCAGCGACTGGCGCATCTCCTCAAGCCGGATCAGGAAGCGGCCGTAGGAGTCGCAGGTGTCGGCGGTCGGCACGTCGAAGTCGTAGTTCTCGTAGCCGCAGTACGGCTGGGCCTTGCGCAGGTCGTGCGGGAGGCCGGTGGAGCGCAGGATCGGGCCGGTGGCGCCGAGCGCCATGCAGCCGGCCAGGTCGAGGTGGCCGACGTCCTGCATACGGGCCTTGAAGATGGGGTTCCCGGTGGCGAGCTTGTCGTACTCCGGGAGATTCTTCTTCATCTTCTTGATGAACTCGCGGATCTGGTCGACCGCGCCGGGCGGCAGGTCCTGGGCGAGTCCGCCGGGGCGGATGTACGCGTGGTTCATCCTGAGGCCGGTGATCAGCTCGTAGATGTCGAGGATCATCTCCCGGTCGCGGAAGCCGTAGATCATGATCGTGGTGGAGCCCAGCTCCATGCCGCCGGTGGCGATGCACACCAGGTGCGACGACAGCCGGTTCAGCTCCATCAGGAGCACCCGGATGATGTCGGTGCGCTCGGTGATCTGGTCCTCGATGCCGAGGAGCTTCTCGACGGCGAGACAGTAGGCGGTCTCGTTGAAGAAGGACGTCAGGTAATCCATGCGCGTGACGAAGGTGGTGCCCTGCGTCCACGTGCGGTACTCGAGGTTCTTCTCGATGCCGGTGTGCAGATAGCCGATGCCGCAGCGGGCCTCGGTGACCGTCTCGCCCTCGATCTCCAGGATGAGCCGGAGCACTCCGTGGGTGGACGGGTGCTGGGGACCCATGTTGACGACGATGCGCTCGTCGTCCGCCTTGGCCGCGGACTGGACGACCTCGTCCCAGTCGCCACCGGTGACCGTGTAGACGGTGCCCTCGGTGGTCTCGCGCGCTGACGCGTGGGGAGTGCTCACGAGTAGGACCTCCGCTGGTCCGGAGCCGGGATCTGGGCGCCCTTGTACTCGACGGCGATGCCGCCGAGGGGGTAGTCCTTGCGCTGCGGGTGGCCCTGCCAGTCGTCCGGCATCATGATCCGGGTGAGGGCCGGGTGGCCGTCGAAGACGATCCCGAAGAAGTCGTACGCCTCGCGCTCGTGCCAGTCGTTGGTCGGGTAGACCGCGACCAGGGACGGGATGCGCGGGTCGGCGTCGGGGGCGCTGACCTCCAGCCGGATCAGCCGGTTGTGGGTGATCGAGCGCAGGTGGTAGACGGCGTGCAGCTCGCGGCCCTTGTCGCTCGGGTAGTGCGTCCCGCTGACGCCGGTGCACAGCTCGAAGCGGAGCGCCGGGTCGTCGCGCAGGGTGCGGGCGACGCGGACCAGGTGCTCGCGCTCGACGTGGAAGGTCAGTTCGTCGCGGTCGACGACGGTCCGCTCGATGGCGTTCTCGGGGAGCAGGCCCTGCTCCTCCAGCGCGCCCTCCAGCTCGTCGGCGACCTCGTCGAACCACCCGCCGTAGGGCCGGTTCGACGGGCCGGGCAGGCGGACGGAGCGGACCAGGCCGTCGTAGCCGGACGTGTCGCCGCCGTTGTTGGCGCCGAACATGCCGCGCTGGACGCGGATCTCCTCGCCGCCCTGGCCGCGCTGGCCGGGGAGGTTGGAGGCCGAGAGGTCCTTCTCGGGGTTGACGCCGTTGGTGCCCTTGTCGTCGCTCACCGCAGCAGCCCCTTCAGCTCGATCGTGGGCAGGGCCTTCAGCGCGGCTTCCTCCGCCTCGCGGGCGGCTTCCTCGGCGTTGACGCCGAGCTTGGTGCCCTGGATCTTCTGGTGGAGCTTGAGGATCGCGTCCAGCAGCATCTCGGGGCGGGGCGGACAGCCGGGGAGATAGATGTCGACCGGGACGATGTGGTCGACGCCCTGGACGATCGCGTAGTTGTTGAACATGCCGCCCGAGGACGCGCAGACGCCCATGGAGATGACCCACTTCGGGTTGGGCATCTGGTCGTAGACCTGCCGCAGCACCGGTGCCATCTTCTGGCTGACCCGGCCCGCGACGATCATCAGGTCGGCCTGGCGCGGTGAGCCGCGGAAGACCTCCATGCCGAAGCGGGCGAGGTCGTAGCGTCCGGCGCCGGTGGTCATCATCTCGATGGCGCAGCAGGCGAGTCCGAAGGTGGCCGGGAAGACGGACGCCTTGCGCACCCAGCCCGCGGCCTGCTCGACGGTGGTCAGCAGAAAGCCGCTCGGCAGCTTTTCTTCGAGTCCCATGACTTAAAGGCCCCTCAGTCCCATTCCAGGCCGCCGCGCCGCCATACGTACGCGTACGCGACGAAGACGGTGAGCACGAAGAGCAGCATCTCCACGAGCCCGAAGACCCCGAGCGCGTCGAAGGTGACGGCCCAGGGGTAGAGGAAGACGATCTCGATGTCGAAGACGATGAAGAGCATCGCCGTCAGGTAGTACTTGATGGGGAAGCGCCCGCCGCCGGCCGGCGTGGGGGTCGGCTCGATGCCGCATTCGTAGGCTTCGAGCTTCGCGCGGTTGTAGCGCTTCGGACCGATCAGCGCGGCCATGACCACGGAGAAGATCGCAAAGCCTGCCCCGAGGGCTCCCAGTACGAGGATGGGCGCGTACGCGTTCACCGCTCCTCGCTCCCTTCAGTCGGCATTGACTGGTGGCGGATCACGGGCTCACAGCCGCCTCTCCCGTCCCACTGACCCCACCCGTCCCGGCGAAGATCGAGAACATGTGAAGCAGGTCACAAGCCCAACTGCTCCGCATCCTATGCCCGACGCTCTGTGATCTGCGACACGGGGTATTGCACAAGCTTTGTGATCTCCACCACCTGACGAAGGATCATGAAGGCGGAGGATGGGTGATCTTCGTACGCGAAGCGTTCAGTTGATCACCAGAAGTGACAATCTTGCTCGTCCGCGCAGGCCAGAGGAGGTGCGGAGGGGGTGCCTCAATATCAAGAGAGTTCCGGCGCATGCAAATTGGTGCTGGACGCACCTGACTGCTAGTGCGGGACATTCACACCTCGGAGGGAGATCCGGGGCGCGATGTGGACGAGGCCGGAGCGCGTGCGCGCGTTCACGAACTCCGGCCGCGCGGCCGTTCGTCGCGGACGCGACCGCTCCGGTGACCGTTCCGTGACCTCCGCCACACCGGTACCGGCCGTTCCGGAACCGGGCTTGGCCATCGACCCCAACCGATGGTAAGCGCGGGGCAATTCGGACGTAATGATCAAAGACCGTGATCAACGGGCCAATGGGCCCCGTCCGCTATGTCCGTTACGGCGTCAATAAAGAGTGACGCGACCAGGTTTCGGGGAACCGATTGAACAATTGTGGCGCAGCACACGTTTGTTGAAGATATGAAGGAGCCCCTGGTACCGGTTGTTCCCATGTCCCACACCGCTCACATACGCAGCCACCGGAAGCCCCGCCGCAGCGCGTCGTCCATCGTCGTGCGGACCGGCGTCGCCGGCGGCGTTCTCAGCACCCTGGCGGTCGCCGGAGCGGCCGGCTACGCGAACGCGGCCGAGGCCGAGCCCGTGACGCAGACGCTCGAACTCCCCACCCTCACCGCCGACGTGGCCACCCAGGTCGCGCAGTCCGCGGACGCCACCCAGCAGGCGGCCGCGAACTACGAGCTGCAGGCCGAGCGTGACGCGGCCGCCGCCAGCGCCGCGAAGCAGGCCAAGGCGGACCTCGCCGAGGCCAAGCAGAAGGCCGAGGCGAAGAAGAAGGCGCAGGAGGAGGCCCGCAAGCAGGCCGCCGCCCGCGCCACCCGCAACGCCGAGCGCACCGTGCTGGCCGCGAGCGCGAGCACCGGCGCGAGCAGCACCATCACCGGCTCGTCCAGCGCGACCGGTTCGGCCGCGTCCATCGTGTCGTTCGTGAAGTCCCAGGTCGGCAAGGCGTACGTCTCCGGTGCCACGGGCCCGTCCGCGTACGACTGCTCCGGTCTGGTGCAGACGGCGTTCAAGCAGGTCGGCATCAGCCTGCCGCGCGTCTCCCAGGACCAGTCCACGGCCGGCACCCAGGTCTCCCTGGACAACCTCCAGCCCGGCGACATCCTCTACTGGGGCAGCGCGGGCAGCGCGTACCACGTGGGCGTCTACGTCGGCGACGGCATGTTCGTCGGCGCGCAGAACCCCTCCTCCGGCGTCGTGGAGCGTCCCCTCTCCTACGACCAGCCCACCGGCGCGGTCCGGGTCCTCTGACCCCCTCCGCACCCCGCACACGAAAGGCCGCTGCCCTCGGGGGGCAGCGGCCTTCGCGTTCTGTCGCCCCATACTGCCGCCGAGCCGCGCCCTCCGGCCACACAACATCGACGGGGAGCCCCGCGCTCCGGGCCTCCATCACGGCGACGAGCCGCTCGGCGCGTGCGAGGAGCATCCGGTTCGCGCTCTCGTACGCCTGCCGGTTCGCCGTCTCGTGCGGCATGACGAGCACCTCGTCGGCCGCCGCCCGCACCAGCGGCGCGGACTCGTCCGTCAGGTCCATGTGGCCGGTCACGACAATGGTGGTCATGGCCTACCCCTCACTACGCCTTCGGGGCCACCTTCGTCAGGCCGTTGATGACTCGGTCCATGGCGTCGCCGCCCGTGGGGTCTGTGAGGTTGGCGAGGAGCTTGAGGACGAACTTCATCAGGATGGGGTGGGTCAGGCCGCGCTGGGCGCCGATCTGCATGACCTTGGGGTTGCCGATGAGCTTCACGAAGGCGCGGCCGAGGGTGTAGTAGCCGCCGTAGGTGTCCTTCAGGACGCGCGGGTAGCGCTGGAGGGCGATCTCGCGGGTGGCCGGGGTCGGGCGGGCGTGGGCCTGCACGATGACGTCGGCGGCGAGCTGGGCGGACTCCATGGCGTAGGCGATGCCCTCGCCGTTGAAGGGGTTCACCATGCCGCCGGCGTCGCCGACCAGCAGGAAGCCCTTGGTGTAGTGCGGCTGGCGGTTGAAGGCCATCGGCAGGGCCGCGCCCCGGATCGGGCCCGTCATGTGCTCCGGGGTGTAGCCCCACTCCTCCGGCATCGACGCGCACCACGCCTTCAGCACCTCGCGCCAGTCCAGCTCCTTGAAGGAGTCGGACGTGTTCAGCACGCCGAGGCCGACGTTGGACGTGCCATCGCCCATGCCGAAGATCCAGCCGTAGCCCGGCAGCAGCCGGTCCTGGGCGCCCCGGCGGTCCCACAGCTCCAGCCAGGACTCCAGGTAGTCGTCCTCGTGCCTCGGCGACTCGAAGTACGTGCGCACCGCGACGCCCATCGGGCGGTCCTCACGGCGGTGCAGGCCCATCGCCAGGGAGAGCCTGGTGGAGTTGCCGTCCGCCGCGACCACGAGCGGTGCGTGGAAGGTCACCGGGCGCTTGTCGTCGCCCAGCTTCGCCGTCACGCCCGTGATCCGGCCCGTACGGTCGTCGATGATCGGTCCGCTGACATTGCAGAGTTCGAAGAGGCGGGCGCCCGCCTTCTGCGCCTGCCTCGCCAGCTGCTCGTCGAAGTCGTCGCGCTTCCGCACCAGGCCGAAGTTCGGGTAGGAGGCGAGATCCGGCCAGTCCAGCTGGAGCCGGGAGCCGCCGCCGATGATGCGCAGGCCCTTGTTGCGCAGCCAGCCCGCCTCCTCGGAGATGTCGATGCCCATGGCCACGAGCTGCTTGACCGCGCGCGGGGTCAGGCCGTCGCCGCAGACCTTCTCCCTCGGGAACTCGGTCTTCTCCAGCAGCAGGACGTCGAGTCCGGCCTTGGCGAGGTGGTAGGCGGTGGTGGAGCCGGCCGGCCCCGCCCCCACGACGATCACGTCTGCGGTGTTGTCGGAGAGGGGCTCAGTCACGGCGGGTTCTCCCCAGCTTGTGAATCTTCGTGCCGACGGGCACTGGACACAGGCAGTCTATTCAGCAGAATTGATCAACCGGCTGAAGGGCTGCTCCGTGAACCGAACTCACCCCGTAGTACGGCTGCGTGTGCCCACCGACGAGGACGCCTTCGTCTGGCACCGGGTCTTCGCCGATCCCGAGGTCATGCGGTTCCACGGGGGGCGGGCCGCCGAGCTGTCCGTGTACGAGGAACTCACCGCTCGGCAGCGGCGGCACGATGCTGAGCTGGGGTTCTGTCTGTGGTCCGTGCTCGACCCCTCGGGGGACGTCGTGGGGTTCACCGGGGCTCAGCCGTGGCCGCACGCGTGGGGGCCCGTCGGGGAGATCGAGATCGGGTGGCGGCTCGGGCGGGCGCACTGGGGTCTTGGGTACGCGTCTGTCGCCGCTCAGGATTGTCTTGAGCGGGTTCGTTCCGCTGGGGTTCGGCGGGTGGTCGCCATGGTCGACGCCGAGAACGAGCGGTCCATCGCTGTTGCCCAGCGGCTGGGGATGCGGCTCTCCGAGCGGTTCGTCACTCCCTCTTCCGAGCGGGAAGGGCATTGCTACGCCCTTGAGTTGTGACTTTCCGTAGTTCAATGTCACGGAAAGACAGCTTTCACTTCCGGGGTCGCCTCGGCGGAGTTACCCTTCCAGTACCACTGGGGGTGACATCAGTGCGAATTCCACCCAGAACGTCCGAGGTGCGAGTGCCTCGGCTGGTCGGGCTCATGGCTGTCGACGCCCGCGAGGCCGCTCGCTCGCGGGGGCTGTTTCTCAACTCGCCCGACCGGCCCGAACTCCCGCGTGTGGTCGTCGAGTACGTGGTGCGGCAGTATCCGCCCGCCGGTGCCGAGGTTCCGCCCGACTCGATGGTCTACGTGTGGTTCGACCTCGGGGACGGTGAAGGGGGTGGGGGTGTGCGGGAGCCCCGGCTTCCCGCGCCGCCCTCCGGGGGGCTTCAGCGGGAACTCGGGGAGCCTGGGGACGCGTTCGAGGTGATCGGGCGGTGAGGTGTGCGGGCGGGTGGGGCGGGGGCGGTTCTTTCAGAGCTGCTTGAAGCCCCTGTGCAGGGCCACCACTCCGCCCGTCAGGTTTCGCCACGCCACCTTTTGCCAGCCAGCCTTCTGCAGCTTCTCCGCCAGCGCGGGCTGGTTCGGCCAGGCTCGGATGGATTCCGCCAGGTACACGTACGCGTCCGGGTTCGACGACACCGAGCGGGCCACCGGGGGGAGCGCCCGCATCAGGTACTCCGTGTACACCGTGCGGAACGGGGTCCACGTGGGGTGCGAGAACTCGCAGATCACCACCCTGCCGCCGGGCTTCGTCACCCGGTACAGCTCGCGCAGCGCGGCGTCGGTGTCCTGGACGTTGCGCAGGCCGAAGGAGATCGTCACCGCGTCGAAGGTGTCATCCTTGAACGGGAGTTTCGTGGCGTCTCCCGCTGTGATCGGGAGCCACGGGTACTTCTTCTTGCCCACCTGGAGCATGCCCAGGGAGAAGTCGCAGGGGACCACGTAGGCGCCCGTGCGGGCGAAGGGCAGGGACGAGGTCGCCGTGCCCGCGGCCAGGTCCAGGACCTTCTGCGCGGGGCGCGCGTCGACCGCCTTCGCCACCTCCTTGCGCCAGCGCCGGTCCTGGCCGAGCGACAGCACGTCATTCGTCAGGTCGTACCGTTCCGCCACGTCGTCGAACATCTCGGCGACTTCGTGCGGCTGCTTGTTCAGGGAAGCGCGGGTCACCCCGTCATTGTTGCAGGCTCGGTCGCCGGGATTCCGTTCGGTGGGGGTGCCGGGTCCGTGCGTCGTGGGGCGGGGCCGCGCCGGGGGGTATCCGTCCTCGGTCCGGCGACTTCTGTTTCTACGATGCGCTGGACTTGCCTTCTCGCCGGCCGCTGCGGGCGGACACCCCCCGACACGTCCCCTCCGCGCCGTCTTCGGCCGTCCCGCCGTCTCGGTCAGCGGCTTCGGTGGACCAGTCGGCCCTCGATCACCGTCGCCACGCAGGTGCTCGCGCCTCGCTTCACCAGTTCGTCGCGCGTCGCCACGTCGAACACGGCGAACCTGGCCACGGCTCCCCGCTTCAGCGGCGGCATGAGGATCAGGGGGGTCGGGGAGAGGGATGGGGGGCCCGGCAGGCGAGGGGGGCGTTGGCCTATGGCCAGGTTTGCTCTGCGTACGACGTCCTGCACCGTGCGCGTGCGCAGGTCGCCTGCCACCGCCACCGTGCCGTGCGCCAGCATGCGTTGTACGCCCCTGCGTGCGCTCGCGCCCAGGCGGGTCGGGTCCCTGCGGAAGAGCGCCTGTGCGCGTTCTCCCGTGATCGGGTCCGTGCCCAGGGTCTCCGCCTCCCTGGGGTCCGGGTGGTACGTCGCTTCCAGGAGTTCCGGGGCGTACGGGTTGAGGAGGCCCGGTGTGAGGATGCCGGGCCAGTTGCGGACCCTGGCCTGAGGGACGGCCGCGGTCAGATCTTCGTACGGGGCTACGGCTGCCACCGTTGCGCCCTCGACCAGGACCGCGGTCTCCGGGGAGTTCTCTGCTACGTGAAGTGTCAGCACTGTGCGGCTAGTTGGAGGCGATCAGCTTCAGTTCGGGGTGGGCCGTGCCGCCCTCGATCGCCGTCGAGGAGATGTGCGAGACCACGCGGTCGTCCAACGGGTCGTTCGCCGGGTCGTCGTGGACCACGAGGTGTTCGTAGGTCGTCGCTCGCTGCGCCGGGGTGCGGCCTGCCTTGCGGATCAGGTCGATGATCTCCAGGCGGTTGCTGCGGTGCTTCGCGCCTGCCGAGGAGACCACGTTCTCCTCCAGCATGATCGAGCCCAGGTCGTCCGCGCCGTAGTGCAGCGACAGCTGGCCCACCTCCTTGCCCGTGGTCAGCCACGAGCCCTGGATGTGCTGGACGTTGTCCATGAACAGGCGGGCGATGGCGATCATGCGCAGGTACTCGAAGAGCGTCGCCTGCGTGCGGCCCTTCAGGTGGTTGTTCTCGGGCTGGTAGGTGTACGGGATGAAGGCCCGGAAGCCGCCCGTACGGTCCTGCACGTCCCGGATCATGCGCAGGTGCTCGATGCGCTCGGCGTTCGTCTCGCCCGTGCCCATGAGCATGGTGGACGTCGACTCCACGCCCAGGTTGTGGGCCGTCTCCATGATCTCCAGCCAGCGTTCGCCGCTCTCCTTGAGGGGCGCGATGGCCTTGCGGGGGCGGGCCGGGAGGAGTTCCGCGCCAGCGCCTGCGAAGGAGTCCAGGCCCGCCTGGTGGATGCGGGTGATGGCCTCTTCCACCGAGACCTTGGAGATGCGGGCCATGTGCTCGACCTCGGACGCACCGAGGGAGTGGATGACCAGCTGGGGGAACGCGTCCTTGATCGCCTTGAAGTGCGACTCGTAGTACTCGACGCCGAAGTCAGGGTGGTGGCCGCCCTGGAACATGATCTGGGTGCCGCCCAGTTCGACCGTCTCCGCGCAGCGGCGCAGGATGTCGTCGAGGTCGCGGGTCCAGCCCTTCTTGGTGTCCTTCGGGGCCGCGTAGAAGGCGCAGAACTTGCACGCCGTGACGCACACGTTCGTGTAGTTGATGTTGCGCTCGATGATGTACGTCGCGATGTGCTCGATGCCCGCGTACTTGCGGCGGCGCACGGCGTCGGCGGCCGCGCCGAGCGCGTGCAGGGGGGCGTCGCGGTAGAGGACGAGCGCTTCCTCGGGCGTGATGCGTCCGCCCGCTGCGGCTCGGTCCAGCACGGCTGCGACATCCAAAGAAGCGAGTTCGGCCTTCTCGGTCACCGGGCGTCCCTTTCGTCAAGGGTTGTGGACGGACTCAGTCAGCCTACGCCAGCGTCTTGGATCAACCGACTTCAGGCTGTGCGGGGGCGCTGAGGGTCAGGGGGGGCGCCCAGGGGTCGTGCGTCGCGTATCGCCGTTACGTGTGCGCTCTGGCCCGGGAAGAGGATCAGCAGTTTCAGGGGGCTCGTCGCCTCTCGGTGGGTGCTGTCCGTCCGGTGGGTGGCGTCCGTCCGGAGCGAGTCGGCTTCGTCCGTGATCAGGAGGTACCGGATGTGCGCCGTCTCGTAGCCGTCCCCCTGGCCCCGGCCCGTGTACAGCAGGGTCTCGGATGCGCCGAGGACGCGGATCGGCTCGTCCGCGAGTGCCCTGGTGACGGTGGTGGGGTCGTGCGGGTCCAGGCCCAGAGGGCCGCCGCTCAGGTGTTCCGGGCGGTCCCAGGTGCCGTCCTCCGTGCGCAGGGCGTAGTACAGCTCCTCGGCCATCACGCCGTCCTTCCTGCGGTGCAGGAGGAGTACGAAGCCGAGGTCGCCGTCCGTCCAGACGTCGGCCACCCCCTCGGCCGGCTGTCGGTGGAGGGCTGCTCGGGCCGTTTCGGCCAGGGACCTGGTCATGTCAGGAGGTGTACGCGCCCGCCAGTACGCCCAGCAAGGTGCCCGTCAGGAGGAAGGGGCCGAAAGGGATCGCCGACTTGCGGGTGGCTCGGCGGGTGAGGAGGAGGGCCGCACTGTAGAGGGCGCCTGTCGTGAAGGTGGCGAACGTGCCGAGCAGCAGGGTCGGCCAGCCGTACCAGCCGAGGGCCGCGCCCAGGGCCGGGGCGAGTTTCACGTCTCCGAAGCCCATGCCGGAGGGGTTGAGGAGGTGGAGGGCCAGGTAGGCGGCGCCCAGGGTCAGGGCTCCGTAGAGGGCCGTGCGGTAGGTGCCGGTGTGGTCGGGGAGTCTCGTCGCCAGGGCCAGCAACGTCAGGACCGCCGGGGTGAGGGGGAGGGTCAGGGGGTCCGGGAGGCGGTGGACGCGGAGGTCCACCGTGGTCAGGAGGGTTGCTACGGGGGTCACCGTCAGCCAAGCCGCCAGTTCCGGGCGGGGGCCCGTTGCCAGGGCCAGGAGGGTGCAGATCACTGCGGTGAGGAGGGGGAGGGTGGGCGCTGTTCTGCGGGGGCAGGCGGGGCACGGGGTCGTGCCCAGCCAGCCGGGCAACGGGTGGTCCGCCTCGCATGTCGTGCGCCAGGGGGTGCCCTGGGGGGTCGTGAAGCGGTACGCGGCTCTCGGGAGCAGGGCGCCCGTCAGCGCGCCCCACAGGGCGGCCAGTGCTGCCGGGAGCAGGTCAGTCATCGTCCGTCACCTTGGACAGGCGGGCCTCGGGGTTGCCCTCGGCCGCGCTGGTGGAGGTGTACGTCAGGTCGTCGCCGGTGGGGGTCAGCTCAACGTCGTGCGGGGCGGGGTCGCAGCCCTTGTGGTTGGTCCTGGCGCCGGTCGAAGTGGCCAGCAGACGGGTGGAGTTCACCTGTTTCAGGGTGAGGATGTCCACGCAGGTCCCGCCCAGTTGGTCCGTCTGGCGGAGGTTGCCCAGCTCCTTGCCCACCGTCGCCTGGTGGACCGTGACGCGGAAGGTGCCCATGGGGAGCGCGCCGCCCAGGCCGGTCGCCTTGCCCTCCCAGGTGCCCAGGTAGCGGGCCGGGATCGCGCCCGCGCGGTCGGCCGGCGCGGAGTGGGCCGGGGCGCTGCCCGCCGTGTCGTTGCCGTCGTGGGAGCCGGGGTGCAGCCACGTCGTGACGCCCAGGGAGATCGCCGCCAGCGCGCCTGCCACCGCGAGGGCCACCGTGCAGCTCACCCGGCGGCCGCGGCCCGTCGCGCCGGGTGCCGATGTCGCCGCCAGGCTCACGCTCACCTTGCCGGGGGCCGTGTCCGCGGCCACGGCCGGGGTCATCACCGGCGCCGGGCCGAACGCCCCCGTCACCGCCGGGCTGCTGAAGTCCACCGGGCCCGACGGGGCGTCGTCGGCGGACCCCTCCAGGTTGAGGATCTGGACCGCGCTCCTGCTGACCTGCTCGACCAGGGCGCCGGGGAGCCAGCCCCCTGCCATCACGGTGGCGGCGCCCTGCGGGGCGAGTCGGCGGGCGATGTCGGTGGGGGTGGGGCGCGGGGCGGGGTTCTTCGCCAGGCAGGCGGCCGCGATCTCGCGCAACTCACCATCCAGTGAACCGAGTTCCGGCTCCTCGTGGACCACCTTGTAGAGCAGGGCCGCCGAGGAGTCGCCGGGGAAGGGCGGGTTGCCGGTCGCCGCGTAGGCGAGGACCGCGCCCAGGGAGAAGACGTCCGCCGCGCCGGTGACCCGGCCGCCCAGGATCTGTTCGGGGGCCATGTAGCCGGGTGAGCCGACGGAGGCGCCGGTCGCGGTGAGGGAGGCGGTGCCCTCGGTGGCGCGGGCGATGCCGAAGTCGATGAGCAGCGGGCCGTCCAGGGTGAGCAGCACGTTGGACGGCTTCACGTCCCGGTGGACGAGGTCCAGCGCGTGCACGGTGGCCAGCGCCTCGGCGAGGCCCGCGCCGAGCGCCCGCACGGTGTGCTGGGGCAGCGGGCCGTGGGCGGTCACCGCCTGGGTGAGCGAGGGGCCCGCCGCGTACGCCGTGGCGGCCCAGGGCACCGGGGCGTCCGGGTCGGCGTCGAGCACGGGGGCGGTCCAGGCGCCGCCGACCCGGCGCGCGGCCGTCACCTCGCGGCGGAAGCGCGCCCGGAACTCCTCGTCCCGCGCGTACTCGGGGTGGACGATCTTCACCGCGACGGTACGGCCGCCCGCGCTGCGCCCCAGGTAGACCCGGCCCATGCCCCCGGAGCCGAGCCGGCCCAGCAGCCGGTACGGTCCGACGGCGGCCGGTTCGTCCGCTCCGAGCGGCTGCATGGCGACCCCTCCCCCGCGGGCTCCCCCGTAAAGCCGCGCCCTCGCAGCGTAGTGATTACGCCCCGAGCAGTTCCACCTTCACGTCCGCCGGGAAGCCCGTCGTGGGGCCGACGCGGCGGGCGAACTCCGCCACCGCCTTCAGCTGCGCGGGGCCGAAGGAGAAGTCCAGGGTGGTGAAGTACTGCTCCAGGGTCGCCTCGTCGAACGCCTCCCAGCGGGCGGCCTGCTCGGCGACCTTGCCGACCTCGTCCAGGGAGACGTTGCGGGAGGCGAGGAACGCCTCGTGCACCTGGCGGGTGATCTCCGGCTCGCGTTCGGCGTAATCGCGCCGTGCGGCCCACACCGCGAAGACGAACGGCAGGCCCGTCCACTCCTTCCACAGCGCGCCCAGGTCATGCACCTGGAGGCCGTAGCGCGGCGCGTCCAGCAGGTTGGCGCGCAGGGCCGCGTCACCGATGAGGACGGCGGCGTCCGCCTCCTGCATCATCAGGCTCAGGTCGGGCGGGCAGGTGTAGTACTCCGGCCGCACCCCGTACCGCTCGGCCAGCAGCAGCTGGGCCAGCCGGACCGAGGTCCGCGAGGTGGAGCCGAGGGCGACACGCGCGCCGTCGAGCTCGTCCAGGGGCACCTGCGAGACGATCACGCAGGACATCACGGGGCCGTCGCAGCCCACCGCGATATCCGGGAAGGCGACCAGGTCACCGGCGTTGCGCAGGAATTCCACGAGCGTGATCGGACCGATGTCGAGATCACCGCGCACCAGCTGCTCGCTGAGCTTCTCCGGGGTGTCCTTGGTCAGCTCGAAGTCGAGGAGCGTGCCGGTTCTCGCGAGCCCCCAGTACAGGGGCAGGCAGTTGAGGAACTGGATGTGGCCGACGCGCGGCCGGGTGCGAGAATTGTCCACATCGCGAGACTAGACCCCTTGCGTTACGTTGCCCCGACCGGGCCGTCGTCGGGGCGCCCGGGAAGGGGTTCAAACATTCGGGTGACGTGATCTTGACCTCTATTGCTTTCGGTGGCCTGCGTGCTAGGCTCGCCGCAAGTTGCAGTTTGGTTTCCCTTGCAGTACAGAGCCTGCGGAGCATGTGACCGCGGGCTCTCGTCGTTTTCAGATGAATGCAGTCGTGCAGCACCGTTCGCACTTGCAGGTTCTGGAGCAGGGCAACCCTTTTGGGCCCAAGGAGGGCTTATGGCTACCGGAACCGTTAAGTGGTTCAACGCCGAAAAGGGCTTTGGCTTCATCGCCCAGGAGGGCGGCGGCCCCGACGTCTTCGTTCACTACTCCGCGATCAACGCCACCGGCTTCCGCTCCCTCGAGGAGAACCAGCAGGTGAACTTTGACGTGACCCAGGGCCCGAAGGGTCCGCAGGCGGAGAACGTCACCCCCGTCTGATCACTGCCTGAGCGCAGAATCTGAGTGCAGTACCCAAGGAGCCCCACGCCTTCCGGCGACGGGGCTCCTGCCTTTTGTCATGACCTTCCTTGTCATGGCCTTTCGATGAATTCGGGGCGCATTCCGCGCCTGGCGCGCCGCGCAATGGCCGCCGGAGGCGTGCGAATTACGGTCCCGGAGATCTCCCCGAACGGCCGCGGGAAGTGATCGGAACCCCCTAGGGTCGCTCCGCATGACCGACTCCTCCGTCTCCCCCGACTTCCTCGCCGCCACCCGGACGTTCTACGACGCCATCGCCGAGGACTACGCCGATCATTTCCGGGACGCCCACATCTCCCAGCCCCTCGACCGGGCCCTGCTGCGCGTGTTCGCGGAGCTGGTGGGGGCGGGTGCGGCCGTGGCCGACCTGGGGTGCGGGCCGGGCCGGGTCACCGGGTTCCTCGCCGCCGAGGGGCTCGACGTGTTCGGGCTCGACCTCTCCCCCGCCATGCTGGCCGTCGCCCGCCGCGAGAACCCCGGTCTGCGCTTCGAGCAAGGCTCCATGCTGGAACTGGACCTCCCCGACGGGGAGTTGGCCGGTGTCGTCTCCTGGTACTCCAGCATCCACACCCCGGTGGAGCAACTGCCCGCGCTGTTCGCGGAGTTCCGCCGCGTGCTGGCGCCGGGCGGCCGGCTGCTGCTGGCCTTCCAGGCGGGCGACGAACCCCGGCGCCACGACCAGCCGTGGGGGCATCCGGTCAGCCTCGACTTCCTGCGCCGCGACCCGGACCGGATGGCCGCGCTGCTGGAGGAGGCCGGGTTCGCCGTCACGTCCCGTACGGTCCGCGCGCCGGGCCCCACCGAACCCGTCCCGCAGGCGTGCCTGCTGGCTCAACTCGGCCCCGATCAGGGCCCGGTGATCTGACCCGATCCCTCGTACAGACCCTCCACCGCGTCCGCGTAGTCCCGCAGGATGCGGGCGCGGCGGAGCTTCATGGACGGGGTGAGGTGGCCGGTGTGTTCGGTGAAGTCGCCGGGCAGCACGGTGAAGCGGCGGATGGACTCGGGGCGGGAGACGAGCTGGTTGGCCTGCTCCACGGCGTCCCACAGCACGGCGGTCAAGTCCGGGTCACCGACGAGGAGTTCGGCCGGGACCGGGTGCTTGCCGTTCATCTGGCGCCAGTGGGCCAGGCCGTCCGGGTCCAGGGTGATGAGCGCGCCGATGTAGGGGCGGCCGTCGCCGACGAGGAGGCAATGGGAGATCAGGGGGTGCTGGCGCAGCCAGTTCTCCAGCGGGGCCGGGGCCACCGACTTGCCGCCCGCCGTGATCAGCAGCTCCTTCTTGCGGCCGGTGATGGTGAGGTAGCCGTCGTCGTCCAGCTCACCCAGGTCGCCGGTGGCGAGCCAGCCGTCGCGGGTCGCGGGGACGACACCGCCCGCCTGCTGGTCCCAGTAGCCGCGCAGTACGTGGTCGCCGGAGAGCAGGATCTCGCCGTCGGCCGCGATCCGGACCCGGGTGCCGGGCAGCGGCCAGCCGACGGTGCCGAGGCGGGGCTTGAGGGGCGGGGTGACGGTGGTCGCACCGGTGGACTCGGTGAGGCCGTACCCCTCGAAGATCTCGATGCCCGCGCCCGCGTAGAAGGCGGCCAGGCGGCGGCCCAGGGGGGAGCCGCCGCAGATGGCGTAGCGGACCCTGCCGCCCATGGCGGCGCGCAGCTTGCGGTAGGCGAGCGGGTCGAAGAAGGAACGGCTCGCCTTCAGGGCGGCGCCCGGACCGCTGCCGGTGCCGGTCTGGCGGGCCTCCAGCGCCTCGCCGTAGCGCACGGCGGTGGCCGCGGCCCGGTCGAAGGCGGCGACCTTGCCGCTCACCTCGGCCTTCGCGCGGGCGGTGTTGTACACCTTCTCCAGCATGTACGGGATGGTCAGCAGACAGGTCGGGCGGAAAGCGGCCAGGTCCGGGAGGAGATGCTCGGGCTTGAGGCTGGGCGCGTGGCCCAGGCGGACCCGGGCGCGGACGCAGGCGATGGCGACCATGCGGCCGAAGACGTGGGACATCGGCAGGAACAGCAGCACCGACGCCTCGTCGCCGGTGGTCGCCTTGAAGACCGGGTGGAGCAGCTCGATGGCGTTGTCGACCTCGGCGAAGAAGTTGCCGTGCGAGAGGGCGCAGCCCTTGGGGCGGCCGGTGGTGCCCGAGGTGTAGATCAGGGTGGCGAGCGTGTCGGGGCCCAGCATGCCGCGGCGTACCGCGACCTCGCCGTCCGGTGTCCCGGCGCCCGCCTCGGCGAGCAGCTCCACATGTCCCTCGTCGATGACCCACACGTGCCGCAGCCCGGGGAGCTGGGACAGTTCCGGGGCGATGGCGGCGCCCTGGGCGGTGGTCTCGGTGATGAGGGCGACGGCGCCGGAGTCCTGGAGTATCCAGCGGGTCTGGTAGACGGAGGAGGTCGGGTAGACGGGCACGGTGACCAGACCGGCCGCCCACGCGGCGAAGTCCAGCAGCGTCCACTCGTAGCGGGTACGGGCCATGACGGCGATCCGCTCGCCGGGCATCAGCCCCTCCGAGACCAGCCCGCGCGCCACCGCCAGCACCTCGGCGGCGAACCGCTCCGCGGTCACGTCCTCCCACTCGCCGGAGGCGTTCTTCCGGCTCAGCACGATCGCGCCGGGCGCGGCCTCGGCGTTGTCGAACGGCAGGTCGGCCAGCGAGCCGTGCGTCACCGGGGGCGCGAACGGCGGCACCGCCACCTCGCACACGGCCCCGTCCAGGCGCCGGATCTCGGGCTCCACCAGCACGGGGCGGCCGTCGTAGTCGAGGGCCGAGACGTGCGGGGCGGCCGAGACGGGGGCGTTGGGGTACAGGGCGGTCACGGGCGGCTCCTGGGACGTGCAGCGGTGTACGGCTTGCTGCATGACATACGCGCCCCGCGCACCGGGGCGTTCACGGCGGCCTTCCGTGGACCCGGTGCGCCGCCGTTCAGGCTGGCGATCGTACGAGGCACCTGTGGTGACCCTGTGCGCACCGGGCGGTGGTCCCGCGCCGGGTGTGTGCAGTCCCGGAGGTTTCGTGAGGGATGTTCCGCTTCGCGGGCGGAGTCAGGAAGCCCGGCCCGAGGTCAGGAAGCCCGGCCCCGCCGGGGTCGGCGAGCCCGGCTTCGGCTCAGGAAGCCTGGTGCGACGCCTCGGCCGTGTCCTCCTGGCTGCGGCTGGCCTCCAGGTTGGCCTTCATCCGGTCCACCCGGCCGACGACCTGGACGGAGGCCCGGTCGCGCTCCTTGCGCAGCACCACCCAGCTGATCGGCGCCGAGAGCACCATGGCGAGCAGCACGACCCAGAAGAAGTTGGAGGCACCGAAGCCGCGCGGGAAGATGCCGGAGTAGACGGCTCCCCAGGCGACCACGAGGCAGCCGGCGAAGACGCCGAGGCGCATCAGCGTGTAGCGGAGCATCTCAATCCACTCTTCCGTGTCGTTATGGCCCGAAGACGTACCCAAAGACGTCCACCGTCCAGTGAAGCACGCGCCGCACCCGATCTTGACGGGGGGTTGAGTGGGCTCAGCCGAGGTCCAGCAGCATCGTGACGTCGTCCCGGTACTCGCCGGGGCCGACCCGGATGGCGCCCGGCACCCGGCCCACCTCACGGTAGCCGCAGGAGGCGTAGAAGCGCTCCAGGCCGAGGCCGCCCCGGCAGCCGAGCCGGATCGACTCGATGCCGTCGAAGCCGCGCGCGGCGTCGGCGGCGGCCGCCAGCAGATCGCGGCCGTACCCCTGGCCCTGGTGCTTGGGGTGGACCATCACCGTGTAGAGCCACAGCCAGTGGGTCATCAGCCGGTGGCTGTTGAAGGTGAGGAAGGCGCTCGCGGCGACCCGCCCCTCCTCATCATGTCCGACCAGCAGCCTGCTGTGCCCCTGGGCGAACCGGGCCAGCGAGCGGACCAGTTCGGGCCGTATGTCCTCGCGGGTGACGGGAGCGGTGAAGCCGACGGCGCCGCCCGCGTTGGTGACGTCCGCCCACAGGTCGAGCAGGCCGTCCCGCAGGTCGGGGGTGACGGCGGGGTCCAGGGTGAAGGTAAGAGCCACGGGGCCAAGGTAATCCTTACCCTGGCCCCGGCTCAACCAACATCCGTGCCGTCAGACGCGCATCGCCTGCGGGGTCTCGCGGCGCAGCGGGTCCGGGCCGTCGTACTCGCGGATGATCTCGTACCGGGTGTTCCGCTCCATCGGGCGGAAGCCCGCGTCGCGGATCAGGTCGAGCAGGTCCTCGCGGGTCAGCTTGTTCGGCGTGCCGTAGTTGTCCGCGTCGTGCGTGATCTTGTACTCGACGACCGAGCCGTCCATGTCGTCCGCGCCGTGCTGCAGGGCGAGCTGGGCGGTCTGCACACCGTGCATCACCCAGAACACCTTGACGTGCGGCACGTTGTCGAACAGCAGCCGGGAGACGGCGAACGTCTTCAGCGCCTCCGCGCCGGTCGCCATCTGGGTGCGCGCCTGGAGGCGGTTGCGGACCTTGCCGTCCTTCATGTCCACGAAGTCGTGCTGGTAGCGCAGCGGGATGAAGACCTGGAAACCGCCGGTCTCGTCCTGGAGTTCGCGCAGCCGCAGCACGTGGTCCACCCGGTGCCGGGGCTCCTCGATGTGCCCGTACAGCATGGTGCACGGGGTCTTCAGACCCTTCTCGTGCGCCAGCCGGTGGATACGGGACCAGTCCTCCCAGTGGGTGCGGTGGTCCACGATGTGCTGCCGGACCTCCCAGTCGAAGATCTCGGCGCCGCCGCCGGTCAGCGACTCCAGACCGGCGTCGATCAGTTCGTCCAGGATCTCGCTCGCGCTCAGCCCGGAGATCGTCTCGAAGTGGTGGATCTCGGTGGCCGTGAACGCCTTCAGCGAGACGTTCGGCAGCGCGGCCTTCAGTTCCTTCAGCGAGCGCGGGTAGTAGCGCCACGGCAGGTTCGGATGCAGGCCGTTGACGATGTGCAGCTCGGTGAGGTTCTCCGACTCCATCGCCTTGGCCAGCTTCACGGCCTCCTCGATGCGCATCGTGTACGCGTCCTTCTCGCCCGGCTTGCGCTGGAACGAGCAGTAGGCGCAGGACGCCGTGCACACGTTGGTCATGTTGAGGTGACGGTTGACGTTGAAGTGGACCACGTCGCCGTTCTTGCGCGTACGCACCTCATGGGCGAGGCCACCGAGCCACGCCAGGTCGTCCGACTCGTAGAGCGCGATGCCGTCCACACGGGTCAGCCGCTCACCGGAGCGGACCTTGTCCTCCAGCTCGCGCTTGAGTCCGACGTCCATACCCACACCTTTCCACGACAACCTGACCAACCGTACTCCCCCGAACCCGCGTTCCCCCCGCGGCTACACCTCTTCCGGCAGCTCCCCGACCCGGTTCTCCCACTTGGTGGAGAGCACGATCGTGGTGCGGGTGCGGGAGACGCCCTTGGTGCCGCTCAGCCTGCGGATCGTCTTCTCCAGACCGTCCACGTCGGAGGAGCGGACCTTGAGCATGAAGGAGTCGTCACCGGCGATGAACCAGCAGTCCTCGATCTCGGTGAGGTCCTTCAGCCTGCGCGCCACGTCCTCGTGGTCGGCGGCGTCGGACAGCGAGATGCCGATCAGCGCGGTGACCCCGAGGCCCAGCGAGGCCGCGTCCACCGTGGCGCGGTAACCGGTGATGACACCGGCCGCCTCCAGCCGGTTGATGCGGTCGGTGACGCTGGGTCCCGACAGGCCGACGAGGCGCCCCAGCTCCGCGTACGAGGCCCGGCCGTTCTCCCTCAGGGCCTGGATGAGCTGCCTGTCCACCGCGTCCATGCGATCGAAGCCTTCCGATGTGAAATTCGCCGTACTGATGTGAGGTACCGCTACTTGCCCTGCACGCCTACTCGTCCCGCGCGCCGCCGAGCTCGCCCTTCCAGCGCCGGTACAGGCCGTGCTCCACGCCCGCCGCGTCCAGCACCCGCCCGGCGACGAAGTCCACCAGGTGCTGGATGTGGGTGGCGCCCGCGTAGAAGGCCGGGGAGGCCGGGACCACGCTCGCCCCGGCGTCGTCCAGCGCGACGAGCTGGCGCAGGGTCTGCCCGTTCAGCGGGGTCTCGCGCACCGCCACCACCAGCGGCCTGCGCTCCTTCAGCGTCACGCTCGCCGCCCGCTGCAGCAGGTCCTTGGACAGCCCGAGGGCCACCCCCGCGACGCACGCGGTCGACGCGGGCACGATCAGCATGCCCTTGACCGGGTACGACCCCGAGGACGGTCCCGCCGCGAGGTCGCCCGCGTTCCAGTACCGCACCCGGCCGAGGTCCGCCTCGAAGGTGTCCGGCTTGCCGTCGGCGCCGCGCGCCAGCCAGTCCCCCAGGTCCTCGCGCCAGTGGGCGTCCCGGAACGAGATCCCCGTCTCGTCCAGCAGCGTCAGCCGCGAGGCCCGGCTGACCACCAGGTCGACATCCTCCCCGGCGTCCAGCAGCGCCCGCAGCACCGCCGCCGCGTACGGCGTCCCGGAAGCCCCCGAAACCCCCACGATCCAAGGCACGCGCTGCGTTTGTCCTGCGTTCACACCTTGAGAGTACCGGCGTGACGCACGGTGCTCAGGCCGGGTGGGTGCCCAGCGGCTCCGAACCCGCGTGACAGCGAAGGTCCGGCATCCTCGCAGGAGTTACGAGGATGCCGGACCCTACCCCGCGTCGGCGGGGACAACCGCCTGAACCGGGCGTTCTTGCACGTGAACGGCGGATCACCCCCGCCCTGGCGGGGAATGTCACGAAGCTAGCCGCTCTGCTGACTCCCGCTCCCGCCTTCGCCGCTCGATCACTCGATCGAGTCAGGGCGTGAGCCCACGGGTAAGCAGGTCGAGCAGCGCGCATACGAACAACGCGATACCGATCGCACCGTTCACCGTGAAGAAGGCCCTGTTCAACCGCGAAAGATCGTGCGGGCGGACGATGCGGTGCTCGTAGACGAAGGCGCCCGCGACAACGACCAGACCCAGCCAGAAGAACGGGCCCGCGTGGGTGAGGACCGCGTACCAGGCGAACAGGGCCATCGTGATGGTGTGGCAGGCCCGCGCGCCCCAGATCGCGGCCGGGATGCCGAAGCGGGCCGGGACCGACTTCACGCCGACCTCGCGGTCGGTCTCCACGTCCTGGCAGGCGTAGATGAGGTCGAAGCCGCCGATCCAGATGCCGACCGCGAGACCCAGGATCACCGCGTCCCAGGACCAGGTGCCGGAGATCGCCAGCCAGCCGCCGACCGGGCCCATCGCCTGCGCGATGCCGAGGATGGCCTGCGGGAAGTTGGTGAACCGCTTGCCGTACGGATAGACCACCATCGGGATCACCGCGATGGGCGCCAGCGCCAGGCACAGCGGGTTCAGCAGGGCGGCCGTGCCGAGGAAGACGACCAGCGCGATCAGCGCGCCGGTCCACGCGTGCCGGACCGACATCGCGCCGGTGACCAGCTCGCGCTGGGCGGTGCGCGGGTTCCGGGCGTCGATCTCGCGGTCGATGATCCGGTTGACCGCCATGGCGAAGGTGCGCAGGCCGACCATGCAGATGGTGACCAGCAGCAGCCGCGCCCAGTGGATGTTCTTGTCCCACTGGTACATGGCGGTGAGCGAGGCGATGTAGGCGAAGGGCAGCGCGAAGACCGAGTGCTCGATCATCACCAGGCGCAGGAAGGCTCTGGTGCGCCCCGGCTGCGGGAGCGCGGCAGCAGAAGGGGTGCTCACAGTCCGTACTCCTTCCAGCGCCGGTCGACCAGCGCCGCCGTGGCGGGGTCGGACAGGACCATCTCCGGCCAGCCCCCGTCCCTGGTGTAGCCCTCCTCGGGCAGCTTCTTCGTCGCGTCGATCCCCGCCTTGCCGCCCCAGAACTGCTGGTAGGAGGCGTGGTCGAGATGGTCGACGGGGCCCTCGGCGACCACCAGGTCGCGGGCGTAGTCGGTGTTGCCCAGCGCCCGCCAGGCGACCTCGTGCAGATCGTGCACGTCGCAGTCGGAGTCGACGACCACGATCAGCTTGGTCAGGGACATCATGTGCGCGCCCCAGATCGCGGACATCACCTTCTGCGCGTGCTTCGGGTACTTCTTGTCGATCGAGACGATCGCGCAGTTGTGGAAGCCGCCCGCCTCGGGGAGGTGGTAGTCCACGATGTCCGGGATGATGATCTTCAGCAGCGGCAGGAAGAAGCGCTCCGTGGCCCGGCCGAGCGGCCCGTCCTCGGTGGGCGGACGGCCGACCACGATCGACTGGAGCAGCGGCCGCTTCCGCATCGTCACGCAGTCGATCTTCAGCGCGGGGAACGGTTCCTGCGGGGTGTAGAAGCCGGTGTGGTCGCCGAAGGGGCCCTCGGGGAGCATCTCGCCGGGCTCCAGCCAGCCCTCGATGACGACCTCGGCGTTGGCCGGGACCTGCAGCGGCACGGTCTTGCAGTCGACCATCTCGATCCGCTTGCCCGCGATGAACCCGGCGAACAGGTACTCGTCGATGTCGCCGGGCAGCGGCGCGGTGGAGGCGTAGGTGACGGCGGGCGGGCAGCCGAAGGCGATGGCGACCGGGAGGCGCTCACCGCGGCGGGCGGCGACCGCGTAGTGGTTCCGGCTGTCCTTGTGGATCTGCCAGTGCATGCCGATGGTGCGCTTGTCGTGCCGCTGGAGCCGGTACAGGCCGAGGTTGCGGACGCCGGTGTCGGGGTCCTTGGTGTGGGTCAGCCCCAGGTTGAAGAAGGAGCCGCCGTCCTTCGGCCAGGTGAACAGGGCCGGGAGCATGTCCAGGTCCACGTCGTCACCGGTGAGGACGACCTCCTGGACGGGCGCGTGGTCGCCCTTGACCTTCTTCGGCGGTACGTGCGCCATCGCGCCGAGCTTGCCGAACGCCTCGCGGACGCCGACGAAGCCCTGCGGCAGCTCGGGCCGCAGCAGTCCACCGATCTTGTCGGAGATCTCCGCGTACGACTTCAGCCCGAGCGCCTTGAGCAGGCGGCGGTCGGTGCCGAAGACGTTCATCGCCAGGGGCATCGCGGAGCCCTTGACGTTCTCGAAGAGCAGCGCCGGTCCGCCGGCCTTCTGTACCCGGTCGACGATCTCACCGACCTCCAGATATGGGTCGACCTCGGCCTTGATGCGCTTGAGGTCTCCCTCGCGCTCCAGCGCCCGGAGGAGGGAGCGAAGATCGTCGTAAGCCATGTGTCCCAGTATCGGCCACCGGCTACGCTGACCCGGTCACCGGGGCCGTCCACACCGTGAAGGAGATCGCGCGACCATGCTCAGGTATCTGCCGTTCCTGCTGGTCCTGGCGCTGTGGATCTACGCGTTCGTGGACTGTCTGAACACCCCCGAGGACGAGGTCCGCCACCTGCCGAAGGTGGCCTGGGTGTTCATCGTGCTGCTCTTCGGCGAGGTCCTGATCGGCCCGCTGGCCTGGCTGATCACCGGCAAGGTCCGCCAGCCGTCCGGCCCGGCGCCGACCTGGGTGGCGCCCGACGACAACCCGGACTTCCTGCGCTCCCTGAAGAAGGACGAGCCGGACACGGAGTGAGGGCCCCCATGGAGCTGGAGCAGGCGCGGGAGTGGCTGCGTACCGCCGTCGCGGAGGCGCGGGCGGGAGGCGCGGAGGGCGGCATCCCGATCGGGGCCGCGCTCTACGGCCCGGACGGGGAGCTGCTCGGGCGGGGCCGTAACCGGCGGGTGCAGGACGGGGACCCGGCGACGCACGCCGAGACGGCGGCCTTCCGGGACGCGGGGCGGCGGCGCTCGTACCGGGGGACGACCATGGTGACCACGCTCTCGCCGTGCTGGTACTGCTCGGGTCTGGTGCGGCAGTTCGGGATCTCACGGGTCGTGGTCGGGGAGGCGGGGACCTTCAGCGGCGGGCACGCGTGGCTGGCCGGGCTCGGGGTGGAGGTCGTGCTGCTGGACGATCCGGAGTGCGCCGCGCTGATGCGGGAGTTCGCCGCGCGGAACCCCGAGCTGTGGCACGAAGACATCGGAGCCATCGGGGTCTGAAGGGCGCGAGGGGCGCACGGTCACGCGTTCGGCCCGCCATCCGTTCCGCTGAAAAGCCCCGCGCGGGCATGTCTCCACCGCGTGCGACGGCATTCCCTTGACGGGGGCCCCACCACACCGGGGTCCCCTTCTGCGATCGGAGACGCGTGCGAATCACTGACATCCAGCGCTGCGAGGTCCGGCCGGGGCGGCTCGTGGAGTGGACACTGAGTCCGGCGACCGTCGCCACGGCGCACGGGCTGCCGGAGGACTCCCGGCCGCCCGCCTACATCCAGGAGTCGCACATCCGGACGGCCCGGCACGTCCGGGAGGACGGCCTGTTCGTGCCGACCTGGCTCGGCACCTCCTTCGACCTGCCGGGACCGGTCGACCTCGATGTGCTCCAGGAGTCGCTGCGGGCCTGGACGGTCCGGCACGAGACGCTGCGCAGCGGCTTCCGCTGGGCGGGCGAGGACGGCGAGGAGCTGCGCCGCTTCACCCTGGACGCCGACGACGTCACCCTGCACCGGGAGGCGGCCGGCGACTTCACGGACGCGGCCGCGCTGACCGCCCATCTCCAGTCCCGGTTCGACACGGTCGCGGACGCTCTGCGCTGGCCCAACCTGATCTACGCGGCCGTGGTCCGGGACGACTCGGCCACCGTCTTCCTCGCCTTCGACCACAGCAATGTGGACGCCTACTCGCTGCACGGCATCCCGGCCGAGATCGAGGAGCTGTACAGCGCGGGTCTGGAGGGGCGCGGGCCGGTGGTGCGGACCCCGGCGGCCAGTTACGTGGACTTCTGCGAGATCGAGCGGGCGGACGCCGACCGGCTGGACGGCGGGCACGAGACGGTGGCCCGCTGGCGGGAGTTCATCCGGCGCTGCGGCGGCACGCTGCCCTCGTTCCCGGTCGAGCTGGGGGTGGAGCCCGGCGGCCCGCTGCCGCCGCAGCGGATGATCTGCGAGCCGCTGGTGGACGCGGAGGCGGCGGCCCGCTTCGAGGCGTACTGCCGGCCGTACGGGGGCAGCCTGGTCGGGCTGCTGGCGGCGACCGCGCTGATCGTGCAGGAGCTGGGCGAGCAGTCGGTGTACCGGACGGTGGTGCCGTTCCACACCCGGGTGAAGTCCCAGTGGAACGACTCGGTGGGCTGGTTCGTCGGGGGCGCCCCCATCGAGGTGCCGCTCGGCCACGCGCCCGACCTGGCCGCCACCCTGCGGGAGGTGCGCGCGCAGCTCCAGGCCAACCGCACGCTGGCCCGGATGCCGCTGGCGCGGGTGCTGAGCCTGCTCGGCGCGGACTTCAAGCCGACGTCGCCGGACCTGTACTCGATCGTCTCGTTCGTCGACACCCGCGGTATTCCGGGCGCGTCCCGCTGGGCGGAACAGAACGCGCACGCCCTGCTGCGGGTGTCGTACGGCGATCAGGTGTGCGTGTGGGTCAACCGGCTGCACGACGGCCTGTGGCTGGCCAGCCGCCACCCGGACACGGACGTGGCGGCGAAGAACATGGGGCTGTACGTGGAGCGGCTACGGGACCTGCTCACCGCTCCGCTCGTCTGATCCCCAGTAGCCGATCAGCCGCTCGAAGCGGTTCCGCCACTCCGCCTCCGACGCGCCCTCGCCCTGGTACTCGTGGGTGAAGCGCAGGGTGCTGCCGTCCTCGCCGTCGCGTTCGAGGTGGAACCGCAGCCTGCCGCCGCCCTCGACGGTGTACTCCGCGACCCGGTCCACGTCCCAGGCGGTGACCCGCCCGGCGCCCAGGTCGCGCAGCGCGACCGTGCCGTCGAGGCGGGGTTCGAGCACGTCGACCGGGGTGCACCAGGCGGACAGGCCCTCGGCGGCGGCCACCGCGGGCCACACCTCCTCCATGGACCTCGGCAGCCGCACCAGGAAGTGCCGGATGTGCGTGTTCCCGTGGGTCTGGCTCATGCCCTGTTCGATGGAACCGTGCATGACACCAGTGTCACCGACCGGGCGCTCACACGCCCGCGTACGAGTGCTTTCCGCTGACGAAGATGTTGACGCCGTAGTAGTTGAACAGCCAGCAGCCGAAGGCGATCAGGGCCAGGTAGGCGGCCTTGCGGCCCTTCCAGCCGGCGGTGGCGCGGGCGTGCAGGTAGCAGGCGTAGGCGACCCAGGTGATGAAGGACCAGGTCTCCTTGGGGTCCCAGTTCCAGTACCGGCCCCAGGCGTCGCCCGCCCAGATGGCGCCCGCGATGATCGTGAACGTCCACAGCGGGAAGACGGCCGCGTTGACCCGGTAGGCGAACTTGTCCAGCGAGGCGGAGGCGGGCAGCCGCTCCAGCACCGAGCGGGCGAAGGTGCCCGGGGTGCCGCCGTTCTCCAGCTTGTTCTCGTAGGAGTCCTTGAAGAGGTACAGGATCGTGGCGACCGCGCCGACGTAGAACACCGCGCCGCAGAAGATGGCGGTGGAGACGTGGATGTACAGCCAGTACGAGTGCAGCGCCGGGACCAGCTGGTCGCTGGCGGTGTAGAGCACGGTGACCGCGAGACCGAGGTCCAGCAGGACGGTGGTGATGAGGAACAGGCCGAGCCAGCGGACGTTCTTCTTCAGCGCGAGCAGGCCCAGGTACACGCCGACCGCGACCGTGGAGATGGTCAGGTTGAACTCGTACATGTTGCCCCAGGGGGCGCGCTGCACGGAGGCCGCGCGGGCGACCACACCGGCCAGCTCCACCAGGAAGGCGAGCACGGTGAGGGAGATGGCGATCCGGCCGTACATGTCGCCCTGGACGTCGCCGCCGTGGGCGCCGGGGCCGTCCGGCACGTCACGGGCACCGGCGGCGGAGCGCACGACGACCTGCGGGCGCTCCAGCACGGTGGTGCCGCCCGCCTGCTTCACGGTGACGGCCGGGGCGCCCTTGGCGGGCTTGGTGTCGGCGGTGAGCGCGGCGGCCGTGCGGCCCACCTTGCTGCGGCTGCCGAAGAGCCACTCGGCGATGTAGGCGAAGAAGGCCAGCGTGTACACGGCCATCGAGGAGTAGACCAGCGTGTTGCTGATGCTCGCCAGATGCTCGTTGGTCGCGGCGGCGAGGTCGGTTGCGGCGGCGAGAGTCACTTCTCAGCCCCTTCGGCAGGTACGGCGTGGGATGTGTCGTCGTGGGTGTCGGGGGCGCCCGGCGCCCGGTCGTAGAGGGTTCCGGCGAGGGCGCCCAGTTCCTCGGGGAGCTTGGCGGATTCGCTGCGGCCGAGCCCGGCCATCTCGACCACCGTGACCCCGTCGGCGCCGGTGACGGCCCGCACCCAGATCCGGCGGCGCTGGATGAAGAGGGAGGCGGCGAGGCCGAAGATCGCGACGACGGCGCCGCCCAGGGCCCAGACACCGCCCGGCTCCTGGACGATCTGGAAGCCCGCCCACTCCTTGACGTCCTTGCCGAAGGTGACGGTCCCGGCTCCGTCGGGCAGCTTCATGGTCTGCCCCGGCCTGAGGTTGACCCGCAGCTGCTTGCCCTTGGCGTCCTTGAAGCCCTTCATGTGCTTCTTGTCGAGCTGGTACACGCTCTGCGGCATCGCGTCGACGCCGAGGTCGCCGTGGTACGGCTCCAGGTTGAGCACCGGGTTCAGCAGCGCGGGGAACTGGGAGAGGACGTTGGCGCCGCCGCCGTAGGTCGGCAGGAAGAAGGCCCGGATGCCGAGCTGCTCCTTGACGCCCTTGGCGTCGTGGTAGCCGTCCATGACCTTGACGACGCCCTGCGAGGTGACGTTTCCGTCCAGCGGGAGCAGCGGCACGGCGTCCTGATAGACCACCTTGCCCTTGCCGTCGCGGACGGTGATGACGGGCGCGTAGCCGTGGCTGACCAGGTAGACCTTGGAGTCGTCGATCTTCAGGGGCTGGTTGACCTTGACGAGCGTGGAGCGGGTCTTCCCGTACGCGCCCTCGCTGTAGTCGATCTTCGCCTGGAAGGTGCGCGGGGTGCCGCGGTTGGGGCCGGACACCTCGTAGGTGCCCTTGAAGTCCTTCAGGTCGAAGCTGAAGGGCACCAGGTCGTCGTTGCGGAACAGGCTGCCGGACTTGAAGTCGTCGTACATCGGCAGCGCGTTGGAGAAGCCGTCGCCCTCGACCACCAGCTTGGTGCCGTCGGACTTGAACAGCTGGCCGGAGGCGAAGGCGACCAGCAGCACGATCAGCGCGATGTGGAAGGCCAGGTTGCCCAGCTCGCGCAGGTACCCCTTCTCGGCGGCGACCGCGTCACCGGCGGTGTGCGCGCGGAAGCGGCGCTTCTTCAACAGCGCGAGCGCGTCCGCGCGGACCTGCTCGGGGTCGGCGGTGGTGCGCCAGGTGGTGTACGCGGGCAGCCGGTCCAGGCGCCGGGGGGCGCCCGGCGGGCGGCCGCGGAGCTGGCCGATGAACTGCCAGGTGCGCGGGACGATGCAGCCGATGAGGGAGACGAACAGCAGGATGTAGATCGCGGAGAACCACACCGAGCTGTACACGTGGAACAGCCCGAGCTTGTCGTAGACGGGCGCGATCGTGGTGTGGGCCGCGCGGAACGCCTCGACCTTGCTGGCGTCGGCGCCGGTCTGCGGGATCAGCGAGCCGGGGATCGCGCCGAGGGAGAGCAGCAGGAGCAGCAGCAGCGCGACCCGCATGGAGGTCAGCTGCCGCCAGAACCAGCGGGCCCAGCCGATGACGCCGAGGCCCGGCAGCGCCGTCGTGTCCTCCTCGGGCGCGGTGGACAGCTGTGACCCGGCCGCGCCGAGTCCCTCCTGGTCCTGGCTCTTGTCGGTTTCGGTGTCGCTCATCGTTCAGATCCCCACAGAGAAGCCGTCGGACCAGGTCTGCATCTCCTGCACCAGGTGGTCCCAGGCGCCGGTCAGCAGCAGCACGCCGGTCACGATCATCATCGTGCCGCCCGCCCGCATCACCCAGACGTAGTGGCGTTTGACCCAGCCGAAGGCGCCGAGGGCCTTGCGGAAGGCGATCGCGGTGAGCACGAAGGGCACGCCGAGCCCGAGGCAGTACGCGACGGTCAGTATCGCGCCCCGGCCCGCGCTCGCCTGCTGGGAGGAGAGGGCGACGACGGAGGCGAGGGTCGGGCCGATGCAGGGCGTCCAGCCGATTCCGAAGAGGGCGCCGAGCACGGGCGCGCCGATCAGTCCGGTGGCGGGACGCTTGTGGAAGCGGAACTCGCGCTGGGTCAGCCAGGGCATCAGGCCCATGAAGAAGACGCCGAGCAGGATCATCAGGACGCCGAGGACCTGGGTGAGCACGTCCTTGTAGCCCTGCAGCGTCTGCCCGAAGTACCCGAACAGGGCGCCGCCGGAGACGAAGACCACGGTGAAGCCGAGTACGAAGAGGGCGGCACCGGCGGTCATCCGGCCGCGCCGGGCGTCGGCGAGGTCGGTGCCGGTGACGCCGGTCACGTAGGAGAGGTAGCCGGGGACCAGCGGGAGCACGCAGGGCGAGAAGAAGGAGACCAGCCCGCCCAGCACCGCGACGGGCAGGGCGAGCAGCAGGGCGCCGTTGAGCACGGTCTCGTTCCGGCTCGTCACGGCGGCGAGCGTCAGCAGGGCGCTCACGTCACTTCTCCGCCAGGACCGGCTTGAGCATCTTCAGCAGGGCGGTGTCGTCGAGCGCCTCCAGCGCCCGCGCGGCGACCTTCCCGTTCCGGTCCAGGACCAGCGTGGAGGGGATGAGCTGCGGGTTGAGCGTGCCCTTGGGGAAGCGGAGCATCAGCTTGCCGGTCGGGTCGTACAGGCTCGGGTACGCGATGTCGTGGGCCTTCTCGAAGGCGAGGGCCGGGGTGGTGCTGGTGTCGCGGGTGTTGATCCCGACGAACTGCACGCCCTTGCCCTGGTACGCCTTGGAGACCTGGGAGAAGTACTTGGCCTCCTCCCGGCAGGGCCCGCACCAGGAGCCCCAGACGTTGAGGACGACGACCTTGCCCTTGTAGTCGGCGACGTCGAGGGTCTTGCCGTCGATCGTCTTGCCGGACAGGTCGGGGGCGTCGGCGCGCTCGCCCTTGTCGGCGGTGTCCACGCCGTTGTCACCGGTGACGAAGTTGGTGTCGCCGCCACCGCCGGAGGTCCCGCCGCTGCCGCACGCGGACAGGGTCAGGGCCGCGGCGGCGGCCACGGCACCGAGCAGGGCGGCGCGGCTACGGGTACTCATGTGAAAAGTTTCGCATGGCGGTTCCGGCGGTTTCGCCCGCCCCCCTGCCGGGCCGAAAAGTACCTTTCAAGGAGCATTTACACCGGACATTCCGGACGTATCGTCACGCGGTGCCGAGGCTGGTGCTCTTCGTGCCCTGCGTTTCCGCCAGGAAGCCCTTCCAGCCCCCGGCGGGCTTCTGGCCGACCTCCAGGGTGCGCAGCTTCTCCAGCACCTCGGGCCGCTGCACGTCCAGCCAGTCGGTGAACTGCCGGAAGGAGACGAGCCGCACATCGGCGCCCTTCTCCTTCTCGCGCGCGATGTGCTTGAACGCCTCCTCGACGGAGTCCATGTAGATCCCGCCGTTCCACTCCTCGAAGTGGTTGCCGATGAAGAACGGCGCCCGGTTGCTCTCGTACGCCCGCTGGAAGCCGCTGATGTACGCCTGCGCCGACTGCTTGCGCCAGTGCGGATAGTTGTAGGAGGGGGCCTTGGTCGAGTTGACCGACTGGTTGGCCAGCATGTTGTAGTCCATGGACAGCACCTCGAAGGAGTGTCCGGGGAACGGCACCTGCTGGAGGGGCAGGTCCCAGATGCCCTGGCGCTTGACCGGCCACATCTGGCGGCCGCCGGGCGAGGAGGCGTCGTAGCGCCAGCCCAGCTCGCGGGCGGTGGGCAGCAGGTTGTCCTGGCCGAGCAGACAGGGGGTGCGGCCGCCGACCAGTTCCTTGTCGTAGTCGAAGGGCAGCGCGGGCAGGTCGGTCCAGCCGGTGTTGGTGCGCCACTCCTTGACGAACTTCTTGGCCTGCTCGATCTCACTGCGCCACTGGGCGGCCGTCCAGTGGCCGACCGTGCCGGAGCCGCCGCAGAAGTGGCCGTTGAAGTGGGTGCCGATCTCGTGGCCCTCGAGCCAGGCCCGGCGGACGTTGGTCAGCGTGGCCTTGACGTGCTCGTCGGTGAGGTAGCCGATGTCGGAGGCGCCGCGGGGGTTGTTCGGCGGGTCGTAGAGGCGCTTCTTCGACTCGGGCAGCAGATACAGCCCGGAGAGGAAGAAGGTCATGCTCGCGCCGTGCTCCTTGGCCAGGTCCAGGAAGCGCGGGAAGAGGCCGTTGCCGACCTCACCGGCGCCGTCCCAGGAGAAGACCACGAACTGGGGCGGGGTCTGACCCGGCTCCAGCGGCTCGGGGCGGGCGGGCTGGTGGGGCTGCCTGCCGGTGAAGGCGGTGGAACCGTCGCCGATGGGGCGGGCCTTGGCGGGGGCACTGCCACTGGGCGAGGGCGTGCCGCTGGTGCCGGAACCGCCCGGGTGCTTGCCGCCGCCCACGGATGCGGAGGTGCCGCAGCCGACGAGTCCGGCCGCCGCGGCCCCCGCGCCGAGGCCGATGATTCCCCGCCGGGTGATGGTCTGCATGAAGCTCCCCGATTCGTCACGCCCACTGGTATCACCCAGTCAGATGATGTGACGAACGGGGAGGTTCCTCGATCCGCAGCTCTCTCACGACGGACACGGCAAAGTCACACGAAGCACACCGAATGTGCGGATTCTGCTTGCTTCAGGCGCCAAGTTATTTCAGGCGCCGAACGCCTTGCCCTGCGCCTCGGCGCCCTTCTGCGGCTTGGCACCGGCGCGCAGGTGCGCCGGGACCAGGTCGATCGCGGGCTCGCTGTAGCCGACGGAGACGATCTTGTCACCGAGGTAGGTGAAGGACGTCAGCGAGGCCAGCGTGCACTGCCGCTTGCGCGGGTCGTGCCAGAGCCGCCGCCGCTCGACGTAGCTGCGCACGATCCAGATCGGCAGCTGATGGCTCACCAGCACCGCCTCGTGCCCGCGCGCCGCGTCCTTGGCCGCGTTGAGCGCGCCCATCATCCGCACCACCTGGTCGATGTACGGCTCGCCCCAGGACGGCTTGAACGGGTTGACCAGGTGCTTCCAGTTGTCCGGGTTGCGCAGCGCGCCGTCCCCGACCCCGAAGGTCTTGCCCTGGAAGACGTTGTCCGCCTCGATCAGCCGCGCGTCCGTGGCGAGGTCGAGCCCGTGCGCCTTGGCGATCGGCGTGGCCGTCTCCTGCGCCCGCTCCAGCGGGGAGGCGACGGCGTACGTGATGTCGCGCGGGGCCAGGTGCTCGGCGACCCGCTCCGCCATCTTCCGGCCCAGGTCGGAGAGGTGGTAGCCGGGCAGCCGCCCGTACAGCAGGCCGTCGGGGTTGTGCACCTCGCCGTGGCGCATCAGGTGGACGACGGTGACGTCCTTCTCACCGGTGTGGTTCTCGGGGGTGGTCACGCGGTCGCCTCCGCGGCGGCTCGGGCCGCCGCCGGGAGGGCGTCGGCGATCTTCTGGATGGCCCGCTCGTCGTGGGCCGTGGACACGAACCAGGACTCGAAGGACGACGGCGGCAGGTACACGCCGTTCGCCAGCAGCGAGTGGAAGAACGCGGTGAAGCGGAACGACTCCTGCCGCTTGGCGTCCTCGTAGGTGCGCACCTGCCGGTCGGTGAAGAACACCGAGAACATGTTGGAGGCGTGCTGCAGCCGGTGGGCCACGCCCTCCTTGGTGAGCGCCTCGGTGACCAGCGACTGGATCTGCGCGGACACCGCGTCGACCTTGTCGTACGCCGCGTCGTCCAGCAGCCGGAGCTGGGCCAGACCGGCGGCGGTGGCGACCGGGTTACCGGAGAGGGTGCCCGCCTGGTACACCGGACCGGCGGGGGCGAGGTGCGCCATGACGTCGGCACGACCGCCGAACGCGGCCGCGGGGAAGCCGCCGCCCATCACCTTGCCGAAGGTCATCAGGTCGGGCTTGACGCCGTCGACGCCGTACCAGCCCGCCTTGCTCGTGCGGAAGCCGGTCATCACCTCGTCGGAGATGTACAGCGCGCCGTTCTTGGCGCAGGCGTCCTTCAGGCCCTGGTTGAAACCGGGGTCCGGCGGGACGACGCCCATGTTGCCGGGGGACGCCTCGGTGATCACGCAGGCGATCTCGCCGGGGTGCCGGTGGAACGCCTCCTGCACGGCCTCCAGGTCGTTGTACGGCAGCACGATCGTGTCGCCCGCCTGCGCGCCGGTGACACCCGGGGTGTCCGGCAGCGCGAAGGTGGCGAGGCCCGAACCGGCGGCGGCCAGCAGGGAGTCGACGTGACCGTGGTAGCAGCCCGCGAACTTGATCACCTTGGCGCGGCGGGTGAAACCGCGGGCCAGCCGGATCGCCGACATGGTGGCCTCGGTGCCGCTGCTGACGAGGCGGACCTGCTCGACGGGCTCGACGCGGGCGACGATCTCCTCGGCGAGCGCGACCTCGCCCTCACCGGGCGTACCGAAGGAGGTGCCGCGCGCGACCGCCTCCTGCACGGCGCCGATGACCTCGGGGTGCGAGTGGCCCAGGATCATCGGACCCCAGGAGCACACCAGGTCGACGTACTCCCGCCCGTCGGCGTCGGTCAGGTACGGCCCGCTGCCCGAGACCATGAACCGGGGCGTGCCGCCGACGGCGCGGAAGGCGCGCACCGGGGAGTTCACGCCGCCCGGTGTGACGACGGAGGCTCGGTCGAAGAGCGCCTGCGAGGCGGGCGCGTCGTAGGGGTAGGGCGTTTCGCTCATGACGTGCGGCTTCTCCGACTTCTCGGACTCCGGTGGGCGGGTGACTCCCTCAGGGTAGGCGGAGCCGCCCGGCGACGGCGCCGTGGCCCGTCCGGGCAGCGGTTCCTCGCCCTTACGGGCCCGATCCGGCCGACCTTCCTGGCCGGTCTTTGCCGATCTGCGAGACTGACACCTGATACACACACGTCATACGGCACGTACTGATCAGAGACCGGGAAGGAACCCGCGGACTTCGGTTTCGCCGCACGTTTCGGCGAGCGGCCGTGGGGGAGGTCACTGACACGATGATCGGGTTGCGCGGCGGGGGCCACGCGTCCTAGAAAAGCACTCGGGTGGAGATATGCATCGCGGTGGCGGACTGGGCGAGGGGACTGATGACCTGGGTCCTCGGCGAGCCCGGCGGGGAAGGCACCGGCGCGAGGCGGAGGAAGCGACCGAGACACGTCAGGCCGACGCCCGTCAGGCACAGGGTCCGTCGAATGAGCCCGAGCGGGCCGACCGGCGGTTCGACCAGCCGCTGGACTTCCCGGACCCTGGTCCGGACCTGTCGGCCGATCTCTCGTCCGACCTCTCGTCAGACGGCAAGGCCGCCCGCCTCGGGGCGGAGAGCAGGAATGGTGGTCGGGTGGGGGTGACGTACAAATACTTCGGTGCGCCGGACGGCGCGACCGCGGCCCGCGTCCCCATCTCGATGCGTCCCGAGGAACTCGGCGGCGACGAGCTGGGCATGAACGGCATGTTCACCAAGATCAAGCCGGAGACGATGGCCGCGATGGTGCTGACCGGCATCGAGGGCGTGCCCCTGCACAAGGTGCCGCCGCTCGAACTGGTCGTCCTGCACCCCGACTACGCGGTCGTCAAGCTCCCCATGACCGTGGTCGACCCCCTCCGCGACATCGGCGAGGAAGCGGTCGGCGCGGCCGCCTTCATCTGGTCCACGGTCCCCGACCGCGGCGGCCCGCGCGACGCCTTCAACGTCTACCAACTCCTCCACGAGTGGCAGGACTTCAGCCACCGCTTGCACGAGGCGGGGCACCAGCCGTACTGCTTGGTGTGGCCGTAGGCCGGGTGTTCCGGGGCGGTGGCGGCGATCGTCTACTTCAGGAAAGAGTCCGAGGGGTCGGGGTCTGTCCGGTACGTCTTCGGGGATGACCCGGCGGAGATGCACCGCACCCTCTCCGTGGACACCGCCACACGTTCCAGCGAGCCCCTCGACGGCAGTGCCGACTACTCCTTCCTCAAGGCGAGCCGGAAGATCAACGCTCTCCGCGTGGAGCGGGGGAGTTGGCCGGAGCGCGGGATGAGTGTGAGCTGAGGCTCGTTTCAGCGCGCCCCCTCCGCCCCCAGGAAGTCCACCACCGCCAGCGCCAACAGCAGCGCCAGCGCGAGCCCCACCACCACCCACCCCGTCGGATGCGGCCACAGGACGAAGGCCACCGCCGCGCCCGCGACCAGGAGCCAGCCGAGCAGGACGCGGTGGCGGTGGAGGAAGGGGCCCACCGGGCCGGTGCGGAGGCCGAGGCGGTCGGTCTGGGTGCGGGCGGCGGTGATGCCCGCGTGCCAGATCTGACGGACGGCGCGGGCACGGCGGCCGGGGCCGCTGAGCCAGGCGGACAGGGCGAGGATCACACCGAGGGCCACGACGGCTCGTACCGCCGTGCGCAGGAAGCGGGTCAGGGTGTCGTAGACCGCGCCCGCGGCGGGCTGGGAGACCCCGGCGGGGAGCGCGTCCAGGTAGAAGGCGCGGAAGACGGTCAGGCCCAGGCCCAGCAGCAGGGCGGTGACGGCGAAGCCGAGGGCCGCCGTGACCAGGGCGCGGCGGCGGCGTACGGCGAGCAGGACACCGGCCACGAGGAACAGGGCGGCGACGACCGGCAGCCAGACGCCCGCCAGTTGGAGGAGGCGGAACCAGGAACGGAGGTCGGCGACCTTCTCGGTGCGCAGGACCGTGAAGTCGGTGTGCACGTCCGGGATCTTCGCTGCGGGCTTCAGACCGGCGTCCACCAGCCGGGACTTGACCTCCTCGATGACGGGGGCCAGATCGACGGTCACCGCGTCGCCCTCGATCCGCACCGCTCCCCCGCCGCTGCCGGTCAGCGCCTTGTCCACCGTGGTGTGGAGCCGCCGGTTGGCGTCCGTCCAGAAGCGGGCGAAGGTCTCGGAGGCGACGACCTCGCGCGTCTTGTCCCGTACGAAGCCGGACACCGCGTCGTCGAGCGAGCCTCCGAGGGCGCCGAGGGCCTTCTCCAGCAGGGGCCGGTCGGCGGGCGCGGCCTCCTTCAGCAGGTCGGCCAGGTCGAGGTACTTCATCAGCGCGCCGGTGATCCGGTCGGCGGCGGCGTCCTGGACGGCCGGGTCGCGGGCCAGGGGCGCGACGGTGGCGACGTAGCGGTCGGTGTCGTCGGCCAGGTCGGCCGTCCAGGTGGCGACCAGGGCGAGCGGGGCGATCAGGCACCCGAGGACGATCAGCACGACCGCGCACACCGAACGCGTCCGGTGCCGTACCGGCGGCCGGGACTCCAGCGCGTCGACCCGTTCCCGCAGCCGGGCCAGCTCGTCGCCCGGCTCCCGCTCCGCCATCGCCGGTCCGCCCTTCGCCCGCGTCTCGCGTTCCGTAGGGGCAGCACATCCCGCGCCCGGCGCCCGCGCGAGCGACGGTGGGCCGTTCAGGTGTCCGCCCTCCACGCCTGCCGCATCCGGCGTGCGGAGGCGGGTGACCGCGCCTTCACTGAGGGCAGCGGAGCCGAATTCAGGAGGCTGGCATGGCTGGGTGCGGGACACGGCGGGCGGCGGGTACGGCCCTGGTGGTGGCGCTCGGGATCGCGGTGACCGGCTGCTCGGACGGCACCGGCCCCTCCGACCAGGCCAGCAAGGCCGCCTCCGCCGCCTCCTCCCTCGCCTCGCGCGCCTCCGGCACCGTCGCCTCGGCCACGGCGGAGGCCAAGCGGAAGCTGGACCAGGTCAAGGGCGGGGTGAACGCCAAGAAGGACGTTTCGGTGGGAAAGGTCACCACCGGCCAGGACAAAGTCCCCGCGACCGAGGTGTCCGCGAAGAACACCACCGGCGAGCGGAAGTCCTTCACCGTGCAGGTCAACTTCCGTGACAGCAAGGGCGATCTGCAGGACACCGTGGTCGTGAACGTCGACGACGTGGCGGCCGGCGCCACGGGCCGGGCCACCGCCCGCAGCCACCGCGAGCTGACCGGCGACATACGGGCCGACGTGGGAACGGCGCTCCGGCACTGACCCGTCGGCCATGATGGAGGGGGCCGCCCGCGCGGCCTCGCTCGCCAGTCCGGACGCCAGAGCCGTCGCCCGGAGGGGCCGGCCGTCGTTGTCCACATCCAGGGAGCAACCGCACGGCAACCACGCCCGAACCGGGCCGACCCTACGTATCGTAGGTTTTCAACCGCCCCCAGCCACAAGCCAGTTCATCGGGGAGACATGCACCAGACACGATCCGAGACCGAACCGGCGGGGACCGCGCCGACGCCGGTCGTCGATGTGCGCGACCTCAAACCCACGCTGACCCTGCTCGTCGTCAGCCTCGCCATCGCGGCCCTCGGGGTCTACGAACTGTGCGGCTTCGGACTGCACACCCTCGCCCAGCGCCCGCATCTGTTCAGCGACGGCCTGACCACCGGCGGGGTGATCGTCGCCGCGGTGGCGGCCGGAGCGGCGGTCGGCAACCTGGCCTGGACCCTCTCGGCGGCCCGCAGGGGCTCCGAGGAGGACGCCTCCTAGCCTCCTAGCCTCCTAGCCCGCGTCCCCCACGACCCCGCCCACCGTGAACCCGATCACCGCGCCCCCGCCCTCCCTGCGGTAGGCGAAGGGGGCGCCACCGTGGGCCATGGCGATCTCCCGGACGATGGACAGCCCCAGCCCCGAGCCGGGCTGGGAGCGGGCGTCGGCGGCCCGGTAGAAGCGGTCGAAGACGCGCAGCAGGTCGCCCTCGGCGATACCGGGCCCCCGGTCCAGCACCTCCACCCGGACCGTCCCCGCCGCCGCCCCGGCCACCCTGACCTCGATGGGCTCCGTCCCCTCCCGGTCGAACTTGGCCGCGTTCTCCACCAGGTTCGACAGCGCCCGCTGCAGCAGCCCCGGCCGCCCCTCCGCGTACGTGTCCCCGCTCACCGCCAGCACGATCTCCCGGCCGGTACGGCGCCCCGCCAGCCCCACCACGTCCTCCGCGATGTCGGCGAGGTCCACCCGCTGCGGCGACTCCGAGTCGGACTGCCCGGCGGCCAGGTCCACCAGCTCGTTGACCAGGTCGGTCAGCTCCCGCGCCTCCAGCGTGAGGTCCGCCACCAGGTCCTCCCGCGTCTCCGGCGGCAGCTCGTCGATCCGGCGCAGCAGCGAGATGTTCGTCCGCAGCGAGGTCAGCGGGGTGCGCAGCTCGTGCCCCGCGTCCTGCACCAGCCGCCGCTGGTCCTCCTCGGACTGGGCGAGCCTGCCCAGCATCCGGTCGAAGGCACGGCCGAGCCGCCCCACCTCGTCCGGCCCGGTCACCGGAACCTGGATGCCCAGCCGGCGGGTGCGGGCCACGCCCTCGGCGGCGGAGGTCAGCAGCACCAGCCGCCGGGTGATCCGGCGGGCCAGCCACCAGCCGAACAGCCCGGCGCCCACCACCACGGCCGCCATCAGGATCAGCGTGCGCTGCTGGAGGGCGCGCAGCAGGTCCTCGGTGTCGCTGAACTCCTGCGCCACCTGCACCGCGCCCGCACCCCGTCCCAACGAGACGGTGGCGACCCGGAACAGGTCCTCCCCGACCCGTACGTCCTTGTGCTCGGCCAGCCGCCCCGCGCTCCGCGCCCCGGCCACCTCGCGGTCGAGGGCGGTGACGGGCAGGCCGGGCGAGCCGTGGTCCACGACCTCGCCGCCCGGCCCGAGCACCTGCACATCGGTACGGGCGGGCCGCACCAGATCATGGCCGGGCCGGGCGGCGGAGAAGTCGTCCGGGGTCATCGGATGCTGCCGGACCTCGGCCCGTACATCCCCCACCACCTGCGTGAACACCGACTGCTGATCCACCCGGACCAGCCGCGCGGCCGAACCGTACGACAGGATGCCGACCAGGATGGTGACGGCGGCGGTGACCGCCGCGAACGACACCGCGAACGTGGTGCGCAGCGAGCGCAGCCCGGTACGGGAGCCGCCCGGCAGCCGCCAGGGACGGCCCACTACTCCTCCCGCAGCACGTACCCCACACCGCGCACGGTGTGGATGAGCTGCGGGGCGCCGGGCGCGTCCAGCTTGCGGCGCAGATAGCCGACGTAGACGGCGAGGTTCTTCGAGCCGGGGCCGAAGTCGTAGCCCCAGATGCGGTCGTAGATGGTGGCGTGGTCGAGCACGATGCCCGCCTTGCGCACCAGCAGCTCCAGCAGCTCGAACTCGGTGCGGGTCAGCTCCAGTTCGCGCTCAGCGCGCCAGGCGCGGCGGGCCTGGAGGTCCATGCGGATGCCCGCGCCCTCGATCTGCCGGTCGAAGGGCTGCGTGTCGCGGGCCGGGCCGGGCTCGCTCACGGGCGCCGGGGAGGTGCGGCGCAGCAGGGCACGCAGCCGGGCGAACACCTCCTCGACGTCGAACGGCTTGACCACGTAGTCGTCGGCGCCCGCGTCCAGGCCCGCGATGCGGTCGGCGGTCTCCACCAGCGCGGTGAGCATCAGGATCGGGGTGCGGTCGCCCTCGGCGCGCAGCACCCGGCAGACCTGGAGGCCGTCGATGCCGGGCATCATCACGTCCAGCAGCAGCACGTCCGGCGGGGTGCGGTGGGCCTGCGCCAGCGCCTCGACGCCGTCGGCGACCGCCGTCACCGCGTAGCCCTCCAGGGTCAGGGCCCGCTCCAGGGCATGGCGGATGGCGCGGTCGTCCTCGGCGAGGAGCACGGTGGGGGGCGTGGTGGCGGGCGTGGGGTGGGGCACGGTCTGGGGCACGCCCCCAGTCTGCCAAGGGCGGCGGCGCTCCGGCCGGGGCCGGGGGTCCGGGGGCGCCCTTTTTACCCGGCTCACACCTCGCCCTCGGTGTCCCGACCCTCCCGCAGCCGGGCGATCCGCTCCCCGGTGAACTCCACCGTGCGCTGCATGTGCCCGATGATCACGGCGAGTTCGGTGTCGTCCAGCTCGCCGAAGATGCGCGACCAGTCCCCGGACAGCTCCGCCCAGGCGTGCCGGAACTCCGCGATCCGCTCCGGCACGGGGACGACCAGCACCCGCCGCCGGTCGCCCGCGTCCCGGTGCCGTACGACGTACCCGGCCCGCTCGAGACGGTCCACCAGCCGGGTCGCGGAGCCGGTGGTGAGCCCGGTCAGCGCGGCGACATGGCCGGTGGTGACCGGCTCGGGCTCCAGCGTGAGCAGGTTCAGGCACTGGAGGTCGGTGGGGTGCAGCCCGATGCGGTCGGCGACGGCCTGGGTGAACAGGGCGTACGAGGCGATGTAGCGGCGGGACACCGCGTCCAGCTCCGCCAGCAGCCTGGGCCGCGCGCTGTCGTTCCCGGCCATGCCGTCCACCTCCTCACGTCCGCCGGTCAGAACGAGTACTCGTCGCCGGTGGGCAGGACCAGCACCCGCAGCCGGTCGTTGGTGCGGTCGGGGTCGGCGACCCCGCCGTTCCACGCGGTCTCCACCTCCAGGGTCACCTCCGGCGCGGGCACCCGCAGCCGGACCCCCAGCCGGATCTCCTCCCCCGCCTGACCCGCGACGAGCGCGCCGGTACCGCAGACCACCGTCCGCTCCCCGGTCCGCGCGCACCCCGGCGACAGGGTCACCGCCCCGGCGGGACCCACCGACCACCGCAGCCGCACGCTCGCCTCCGGCACGGCGGCCGGGCCGTGGTCGCGCGGGGTGAGCCGGACCTCCATCCGGTCGCCGTCGATCACGGCGTGGCCGTGAAAGGCGAGGTCGGCGCGGGGAGCGGGGGCGGCCACCGGGCCGTTGTGGGGCAGGGAAGCGGGGGCGGCCACCGGGCCGGTGTGCGGCAGGGGAACGGCCGCGGGGCCGACGCCGGGTGCGGCCGCCGTCCCGCCGGGGCCGGGGGCCGGGGCGCCGGGTGGGGCGGCCGCCCGGGCCGGGCCCCCGGCCCACAGGACCGCGCCCCCGCAGCCGACCAGCAGCAGCCATGCCCTCGTTCGTACGCGCACGCCGACCACTCCCGTTCCCGTCACCGTTCCGCCCACCCGATGTATGCCACGCGAGCGGGGTCACAGGCGCCCTCCAACAGGTGAACGCGGGGCGCGTGCCAGGCTTCCGCCATGCTGATCCTGCGCTCCGCCGCCCTGTTCGTCGTCGCCGCCCTCTTCGAGATCGGCGGCGCGTGGCTGGTCTGGCAGGGCGTGCGCGAGCACCGGGGCTGGCTGTGGATGACCGGCGGGGTGCTGGCGCTGGGCGCGTACGGGTTCGTCGCCACCTTCCAGCCGGACGCCCACTTCGGCCGCATCCTCGCCGCGTACGGCGGCATCTTCGTCGCCGGGTCGATCCTGTGGGGCGTGGTCGCCGACGGCTACCGCCCCGACCGCTACGACCTCACCGGCGCCCTGATCTGCCTGGTCGGCATGGCCGTGATCATGTGGGCCCCGAGGAACGGCGGCTGAGGCTCGCCCAGGGCCTGTTGCGAAAGTCCCGTCGTCCGCCCGGAGGGCGGGCTCCGCGGCGTCCGGTGCGTGCGATCGCAAGGCGGAGGGTCGCCCTCGTACTGGGCGTACGAGGGCGATCCCGACAACGCGGCGAGCGTGCGTGCCGGGCGTCGCGGGGCAGGCGGGACTTTCGCAACAGGCCCTAGGCTGGACGCGAGTCCCTGACCTCTTCTCTTTGGAGCAGCCCATGGCCAGCGCCCCCTCCGCCGCGTCCCGTATCGCCGTCGTCACGGGCGCGAGCAGCGGTATCGGCGCGGCCACCGCACGGCAGCTCGCGGAGGCCGGGTACCGGGTGGTGCTCACCGCGCGCCGGGCGGACCGTATCGAGGCGCTGGCGAAGGAGCTGACCGAGGCGGGCCACTCGGCGACCGCCTACCCGCTGGACGTGACGGACCGGGCGGCGGTGGACGAGTTCGCCGGTGCCTTCCGCACCATCGGCGTGCTGGTCAACAACGCGGGCGGCGCGCTCGGCGCGGACCCGGTGGCCACCGCCGACCCGGAGCACTGGCGCACGATGTACGAGACGAACGTCCTCGGCACCCTCAACCTCACCCAGGCCCTGCTGCCCAAGCTGGAGGCCAGCGGCGACGGCACGGTGGTCGTCGTCTCCTCCACCGCCGGGCTCTCCACCTACGAGGGCGGCGCGGGCTATGTCGCCGCCAAGCACGCCGAGCACGTCCTCGCCGAGACCCTCCGTCTGGAGATCGTCGGCAAGCCGGTCCGGGTCCTGGAGATCGCCCCCGGCATGGTCAAGACCGAGGAGTTCGCCCTGACCCGCTTCGACGGCGACACCGACAAGGCGGCCAAGGTCTACGAGGGCGTCGCCGCCCCCCTCACCGCCGACGACGTCGCCGAGTCCATCACCTGGGCCGTCACCCGCCCCGCCCACGTCAACATCGACCTCATGGTCCTCCGCCCCCGAGCCCAGGCCAGCAACACGAAGGTCCACCGGGAACTGTGAGGCGCCCTCTTCGAGGCAACTGACCAGGTAACTCACACGAGGGAACCTCTTCGATAGCCCGCCCCACAGGCGAACTGGCGCCCTAGCCTCACGTCGAACGATCGATACGACGCGAGGAAGCAGAAGCTCCCCATGGCCTTCCGCGAGCAGGACCGCCGCCGGTTCATGGACCTCACGGTCCCCGAGTACGCCTATATGTTCGGCTTCTTACAGGCGGACGGGCACCTCGCGAAGGGCACCGGGCAGAAGGGTGCCCTGTCCGTCGAACTCAGCCTGCGCGACGCCGCGATCCTCCGCGCCTTCGGCGAACTGACCCCGTACCGGAGCAGCATCACCGAGCGCACCCGGTCCACCAACTTCGCCGCGACGCACACCTCGGCCACCTGGAAACTGTGCGCCCTCGAAGCCCGTACGAAGCTCAACGCGCTCGGCCTGCCGTACGGCAGGAAGTCGGGGGCGCTCGCTCCGCCACGCGTCGAGTTCTCCGGGCGCGACTATGTGAGAGGGCTGGTCGACGGTGACGGGTCGGTCGGCTTCACCGGGAAAGGGCATCCCTTTCTCGGGCTGACGACGGCCAGCACAGCCATCGCCGCCCATGTATGCGACTTCGGCGCCGAGACGACGGGAGTGGAGCGAACCGTCCGGCGCAACGCGCGGGACAGCATGTACAACGTCCTCTGGACGAACGAGGCGGCCCAGCGGCTGGCCGCCACCCTGTACTACCCGGGCTGCCTGGCCCTCGACCGCAAACGGACAGCCGCCCGGTCCATCGCCGGGTGGGCGCGGCCGGAGGGTATGCGGGCCGCGTACACCCCGCGCCGCTGGAGCCCCGACGAGGACCGGGTTCTGCTGAGCATCAACGCGCCTACGGCCGCCGCCGAAGCACTGGGGCGGACGACGCAGAGCTGCAACCTCCGCCTCTGGCGCCTCCGCACCGGCCAGGTCCCCAAGCCGACCTGACGTCAGCCCTTCACGCAGACGAACTGCTTCAGCTTGGCGACGACCTCGACGAGGTCCGTCTGCTGGGCCATCACCTGGTCGATGTCCTTGTAGGCGGCCGGAATCTCGTCCAGCACGCCCGCGTCCTTGCGGCACTCGACGCCCCGCGTCTGGGCCTCCAGGTCCCGCACCGTGAACCGCCGCTTCGCCGCCGACCGGCTCATCCGCCGACCGGCGCCGTGCGAGGCCGAGTTGAAGGACTTCTCGTTCCCGAGCCCCTTCACGACGTACGAACTGGTCCCCATCGAGCCCGGAATGATCCCGAACTCACCGGAGCCGGCCCGGATCGCGCCCTTGCGGGTCACGAGCAGGTCTATGCCGTCGTACCGCTCCTCGGCCACGTAGTTGTGGTGGCAGGAGATCTCCGCCTCGAAGGTCGGCTTCGCCTTCTTGAACTCCTTGCGGATGACGTCCTTCAGGAGCGCCATCATCAGGGTGCGGTTGTACTTGGCGTACTCCTGCGCCCAGTACAGGTCGTTGCGGTACGCGGCCATCTGCGGGGTGTCCGACACGAACACCGCGAGGTCGCGGTCGACCAGGCCCTGGTTGTGCGGGAGCTTCTGGGCCACCCCGATGTGGTGCTCGGCCAGTTCCTTGCCGATGTTGCGGGACCCGGAGTGCAGCATGAGCCAGACCGCGCCCTCGGTGTCCGTGCAGCATTCGATCAGGTGATTGCCGCCGCCCAGTGTTCCCATCTGCAAAGCCGCCCGCTCCCGCCGGAAGCGCACCGGCTGGGCCACCGAGTCGAAGCGGGACCAGAAGGTGTCCCAGCCGGAGGTCGGGAGGGCGTGGAAGCGGGAGGGGTCGAGGGCGGCGGTGTGCATGCCGCGGCCGACCGGGATCTCCTGCTCGATGCGGGAGCGCAGGCGGGAGAGGTCGCCGGGGAGGTCGTTCGCGGTCAGGGACGTCTTCACCGCGGACATCCCGCAGCCGATGTCGACCCCCACCGCGGCCGGGCAGACCGCGTCGCGCATGGCGATGACGGAGCCGACCGTGGCGCCCTTGCCGTAGTGCACGTCCGGCATCACGGCGAGCCCCTTGATCCAGGGCAGGGTGGCCACGTTCTGGAGCTGGCGCAGCGCGCCCTCCTCGACCGACGCGGGGTCGGCCCACATCCGCACCGGGACGCGGGCGCCCGGTATCTCCACGTACGACATGACTGATCAATCCCCCAAGGTCGACATAGCAACTCACATGCCGGGTAAGGAACATTGCTCACGGACGTCACCTGGACCGGCAGAACGCAAAAGCGGCGCCAGGGCCGGTGAAATGGGACAGGGAACCGGCGACCACCGCGGTGCGTGCGATACACATTGTGTCCAGCAGGCGCCCCGCCGCGGCAAGCGATTAACCAGCGGGGACACTGGAGCATCGACCGGGCGCCGCCGCCCTGTCGCACCCCGTCCTGTCGCACCCCGTCCTAAGGAGCCCGACCGTGCAGCGGAAGGCGTACATCACCGGCACCGCCGCCCTCCTCGCGGCCCTGCTGGCAGGCTGCAGCTCGGGCTCCGGCGGCGGCGCGCCCACCGACGACGCCAACCCGGGTGACTCCGCCACGACCGAGCCCGCCGCCCAGCCCGGCCGGTACCGCACGCTGCCCGAGCCCTGCGGCGCCATCGGCGAGGACACCCTGGGCACCATGCTGCCGGGCGTCCAGCAGCTCACCGACCCCGACCAACGCGACAAGGCGTACCGGGGCGTGCCCGCGCTGACCTACGACACCGACCGCAAGGTGGGCTGCCGTTGGAAGGTGGAGTCCACCCTCGCCACCGACCGCCTCGCGGTCGACTTCGAGCGCGTGGTGTCGTACGACAACGCGGTCAGCGACGACGCGCAGGCGCAGAAGCTGTTCCAGGGCATGGCGAAGGCCGCCGACGTGCCGCTGCCCTCCCTCTCCGCGTCCGCCTCCCCCAGTACGAGTGCGAGCACCAGCCCGAGCGGCAGCCCCTCCCCGTCCGCCGACCCCTCGGGCAGCCCCTCCGCCGACGCCTCCACCGACCCGGCGGCGGGCGGTTCCGGCAGCGCCGCGCCCACCGACCTCCAGCCCCGCGTGCTGCCCGACCTCGGTGACGAGGCGTACCTGGACGACCAGCTCGGCTCGTCCGGTTCGACGGCCGAGGCCCGCACGGTGACTGTGGTGTTCCGCACGTCCAACGTCGTCGTCACCATCGACTACGAGGAGCAGCCGATGGCCGTCGGCGCGGTCCCGGACAGCAAGGAATTGCAGGACAGGGCACGCGATCTGGCCTCTCAACTGGCCGACAAGCTGGACGGCTGACGCCCCCTCGCCCGCCCCCGGCCCCCTCCTCGAAGGCGCTCGACCGGCGACCGCGTGCCGCGCGTACCGCGTACGGTGGCCCCGGACCCGCATGAACACCGAGCGTCACGAGTGAAGGAACCATGCAGCGAGCAGCCCAGCGAGACGACCGTGCCCAGCGTGGACCGCGTGCCACGCGTCTGAGCCGTGCCCTGGTGTGCGCGGCAGCCGTTCCCGCGGTACTGATCACCGCGGCCTGTTCCTCGGACTCCGGAGACGCCCCGGGCAAGGCGGGCGCCTCCGCCAAGCCGTCCACGGGCAGCAGCTCCGAGCAGCCCTCGGCGAGCGCCTCCCCGACCGTGCAGGCGTCGGTGTTCCGCGAGCTGCCCGAGGCGTGCAAGGTGCTGGCGAAGAAGACGCTGGGCGACCTGGTGCCGGAGGCGGACACGGACGGCAAGAAGGGCGCCGGCGACGACCCCGCCGACCGTGCCTCCTGCTCCTGGACCAGCCTGGACAACAACGGCGTCAAGGGCTCCCAGTTCCGCTGGCTGAACGTCTCCCTGCTGCGCTTCGACTCCGACACCTCCCGCGGCAGCGGCAACGACCAGGCGCACGCGTACTACACGCGCCAGGTCGGCGACGCCAAGGGCGCCGCGGACGCGAAGAACGTCAAGACGGAGGCGCTCGGCGGCACCGGCGACGAGGCCACCGCCGTGCGCTACGACCTGAAGAAGAAGGAAGGCGCCTTCAAGCAGGAGACGGTGGTCGCGCGCGTCGAGAACGTCGTGATCACCCTCGACTACAACGGCGCCGGTCTCGCGGGCGACAAGACCCCGGACGCGACCGACCTCGACACCGACGCGAAGAAGGCCGCCAAGGAGGTCGTCACCTCCGTGGCCGGTGCCAACGGCCGTAAGACGGCGAGCACTTCGCCCTCCTCGCCGTCCACCGCCCCTTCCAAGGGCGCGTCCAAGTCCCCTGCTCCCAAGGGCTCGGCGTCGAGTTCCGCCGCCAAGAAGGGCTGACCGACACCACGTTCGGCGCACACCTGTGCCACTCTGTTGCGCGCAACAACACGCAAGGGAGGGGAGTACGAGTGGCCGCGCCAATGCAGCTGACTCGGATGCACCGCGTTCTGATCGGCGTGGTCGTCGCCGGTGCGCTGGTCATCGCCGGTATCGGCTTCGCCGGTTCGTACGCGGCCGTCCGGGAACTGGCTCTGAAGAAGGGCTTCGGGAACTTCTCGTACGTGTTCCCGGTCGGCATCGACGCGGGCATCTGCGTACTGCTCGCGCTCGACCTGCTGCTGACCTGGATGCGCATCCCCTTCCCGATGCTGCGTCAGACGGCGTGGCTGCTCACGGCCGCGACGATCGCCTTCAACGGCGCAGCCGCCTGGCCGGACCCGCTGGGCACGGGCATGCACGCGGTGATCCCGATCCTGTTCGTCGTCTCCGTCGAGGCGGCCCGGCACGCGGTCGGCCGGATCGCGGACATCACCGCCGACAAGCACATGGAGGGCGTCCGCCTCACCCGCTGGATGCTCTCCCCGCTGCCCACGTTCCTGCTGTGGCGGCGGATGAAGCTGTGGGAGCTGCGCTCCTACGAGCAGGTCATCAAGCTGGAGCAGGAACGTCTCGTCTACCAGGCCCGGCTGCGCTCCCGCTTCGGCCGCGCCTGGCGCCGCAAGGCCCCGGTGGAGTCCCTGATGCCGCTGCGCCTGGCCCGCTACGGCGTCCCGCTCGCGGAGACCGCCCCGGCGGGCCTCGCGGCGGCGGGCATCGAGCCGGTCCTGCTGGCCCCGGTGCCCGAACTCCCCCAGCCCGCCCCCGCCGCGCTCCAGGCCGCGCCCGTGCCCGTCCCGGCACAGACTCCGGCCCAGGCTCCGTCGCGGCCCTCCCCGGCCGAACAGCCGCCGCCGGAGGCCGAGGACGAGAACAGCCCCTGGTTCCAGACGCCCCCGCGCGATGTCGACTACCACGGCGGCTACGACCCGGCCTTCGACCCCGGCCCGGACCCCCAGTACTTCCCCGAGGAGCAGTACGGGGACTGGTACGAGGAGCAGCCCCCGGAGCAGTTCCAGCAGCCCTCCCCGGAGGAGACCGGCAGCTTCCCGATCCCGGTCGGCCCGGGCCGCACCCGTGAGCTGGGCGACGGCGGCGGACCGGCGGAGCCGGACGAGGAGGACATGTACCAGGTCTTCCGGCAGTCGATAGACGGCAGTTACCCGACCGGTCCCATGCTCGCCGACAACATCCACGCCACGTACGGGATCACCCTCGAGCCCGGCGTCGCGAAGGTGATGGCAGAGCGCTTCCAGGCGCGCCACTCCGCGGAGTTGGAGGAGTACCACTCCGCCTGACCCGCGCCACTCGTACGAAGGAGGGGGCGCCCGGTGCAATACCGTGCGCCCCCTCCTCACTTGTCCGGGCCTACTCCCCGAGCAGGGCCCGCACCCGCTCCTGACCGACCGCCAGCAGCAGCGTGGGCAGACGCGGGCCGGTGTCCCGGCCGACGAGCAGGTGGTACAGCAGGGCGAAGAAGGTCCGCTGGGCCGTCTTGATCTCCGGCGGCAGCTCCTTGGCCGTGGCGTCGGCGGAGAAGCCCGCGCGGACCTTCGGCACGCCGTAGACCAGGTGGGTCAGGCCGTCGAGGGACCAGTTGTCCGCGAGGCCGTCGGCCAGCAGGCGCAGGGACTCGCGGGCCTCGTCGTCCAGCGACTTCAGCAGCTCGGCGTCCGGCTCCTCGCGCACGATGGTGCGCTGGTCGGCGGGGACCTGGGTGTTGATCCACGCCTCGGCCTTGTCGTACCGGGGGCGGGCGTCGGCGAGGTCGGTGATCGGGTTCGCCGGGTCCAGCTCGGACAGGATGCGCAGCGCCTGGTCCTGGTGGCCCGCGGTGATGTCCGCGACCGAGGCCAGCGTGCGGTACGGCAGCGGGTGCGCGGTCTTCGGCAGTTCCCCGGCGGCGGTGCCGACGGCGCGGGTGTACGCGGCGACGTCACCGGGGAGCGCGGAGCCGTCCTCCACCTTTCCGGCGAGCTTGTCCCACTCGTCGTAGAGCCGCTGGATCTCCTGGTCGAAGGCGATCTTGAAGGACTGGTTGGGGCGGCGGCGGGCGTACAGCCAGCGCAGGAGCTGCGGCTCCATGATCTTCAGCGCGTCGGCCGGGGTGGGCACCCCGCCGCGCGAGGACGACATCTTGGCCATGCCGGAGATGCCGACGAAGGCGTACATCGGGCCGATGGGCTGCTCGCCGTCGAAGATCCCGACGATCTGGCCGCCGACCTGGAAGGACGAGCCCGGCGAGGAGTGGTCGACGCCGGAGGGCTCGAAGATGACGCCCTCGTAGGCCCAGCGCATCGGCCAGTCGACCTTCCAGACCAGCTTGCCCCGGTTGAACTCGCTCAGCCGGACCGTCTCGCCGAAGCCGCACGCGGTGCAGGTGTAGGCCAGCTCGGTGGTGTCGTCGTCGTAGGAGGTGACGGTGGTGAGGTCCTTGCCGCACTCGCCGCAGTACGGCTTGTACGGGAAGTACCCGGCGGAACCGGAGCTGCCGTCGTCCTCGGCGGCCGCGCCGGAACCCTCCTCGGCCTCCAGCTCGGCCTCGTCGACCGCCTTCTGCTGCGGCTTCTTCCCCGGCGCCTTCTTGGTGCGGTACTGGGCGAGGATCGCGTCGATGTCCCCACGGTGCTTCATCGCGTGCAGGACCTGCTCGCGGTAGACACCCGAGGTGTACTGCGCGGTCTGGCTGATCCCGTCGAACTCCACCCCCAGCTCGGCCAGCGCCTCGGTCATGGCGGCCTTGAAGTGCTCGGCCCAGTTCGGGTACGCGGAGCCCTCCGGGGCCGGGACCGAGGTCAGCGGCTTGCCGATGTGCTCGGCCCAGGACTCGTCGACGCCCGCGATCCCGGCCGGGACCTTGCGGTAGCGGTCGTAGTCGTCCCAGGAGATCAGGTGCCGGACCTGGTGTCCGCGCCGCCGGACCTCGTCGGCGACCAGGTGCGGGGTCATGACCTCGCGCAGGTTGCCGAGGTGGATCGGGCCGGACGGGGAGAGACCCGAGGCGACGACGACCGGTTTGCCGGGAGCCCGACGCTCCGACTCCTGGATGACGTCATCCGCGAAACGGGAGACCCAGTCGGTGGTCTCGGGGCTCTGAGCCACGATCGGCACGTCCTCTCGGTATGAGTCCGGCGGTTGCTCTCCGCCGACCTCCTCTCATAATCCCAGACACCCCCGCACGCGAAAAAACGGCTTTACCCCCCATGGGATACTGGCCGGGACCATCCATTCCCACGAGGAGAACGGCACCCCTACCTATGGCCTCGGTCACGTCCCTCAGCGACTCCGTCCAGCAGCACCTCGCCTCCGCCCTCTCGGCCGCTCTGCCGGAGGCCGCCGGTGCGGACCCGCTGCTGCGACGAAGTGACCGGGCCGACTACCAGGCCAACGGCATCCTCGCGCTCGCCAAGAAGGCCAAGGCCAACCCCCGCGAGCTGGCCACGCAGGTCGTCTCCGGGATCGTCACCGGCGAGGTGATCGCGGACGTCGAGGTCTCCGGCCCCGGCTTCCTCAACATCACCGTCGCGGACAGGGCGATCACCGAGAACCTGGCCGCCCGGTACGCGGACGACACCGGCCGCCTGGGAGTGCCGTTCGCCGCGCACCCCGGCACCACGGTGATCGACTACGCGCAGCCGAACGTGGCCAAGGAGATGCACGTCGGCCACCTGCGGTCGGCGGTCATCGGCGACGCGATGGTGCGGCTGCTGGAGTTCACCGGCGAGAACGTGGTCCGGCGCCACCACATCGGCGACTGGGGCACCCAGTTCGGCATGCTCATCCAGTACCTGGACGAGCACCCGCACGAGCTGGACCACAAGGAGTCCGAGGTGTCCGGCGAGGAGGCGATGTCCAACCTGGACCGCCTCTACAAGACCGCGCGCAGGCTGTTCGACTCCGACGAGGAGTTCAAGACCCGCGCCCGGCGCCGGGTGGTCGACCTCCAGGCGGGCGACGAGCAGACCCTCGCCATCTGGCAGAAGTTCGTGGACGAGTCGAAGATCTACTTCTTCTCCGTCTTCGACAAGCTGGACATGGAGGTCCGCGACCCCGACATCGTCGGCGAGTCCGGGTACAACGACATGCTCGCGGAGACCTGCCGCCTGCTGGAGGAGTCCGGCGTCGCGGTGCGCTCCGAGGGCGCGCTGTGCGTGTTCTTCGACGACATCAAGGGCCCGGAGGGCAACCCGGTCCCGCTGATCGTCCAGAAGTCCGACGACGGCTACGGCTACGCGGCCACCGACCTCTCCGCGATCCGCGACCGCGTCTTCAACCTCAAGGCGTCCACGCTGCTGTACGTGGTGGACGCCCGGCAGGCCCTGCACTTCCGGATGGTCTTCGAGACCGCGCGCCGGGCGGGCTGGCTGAACGACGACGTGAGCGCGGTCCAGCTGGCCTTCGGCACGGTTCTCGGCAAGGACGGCAAGCCGTTCAAGACCCGCGAGGGCGAGACGGTCAAGCTGGAGAACCTGCTCGACGAGGCCGTCGAGCGGGCCACCGCCGTGGTCCGGGAGAAGGCCGAGAAGGTCGGCCTGACCGAGGACGAGATCGTCGAGAACGGTCGGTACGTCGGCGTCGGCGCCGTGAAGTACGCCGACCTCTCCACCTCGGCGGTGCGGGACTACAAGTTCGACCTGGACCAGATGGTCTCGCTCAACGGCGACACCTCGGTGTACCTCCAGTACGCGTACGCCCGTATCCGCTCCATCCTCCGCAAGGCCGGCGAGGCCCGCCCCGTCGCCCACCCGGAGCTGGAGCTGGCCCCGGCCGAGCGCGCGCTCGGCCTGCACCTGGACCAGTTCGCGGAGACGGTCCTGGAGGTCGCGGCGGCCCGCGAGCCGCACAAGATGGCCGCGTACCTGTACCAGCTGGCCTCGCTGCTGACGTCGTTCTACGACCAGTGCCCGGTGCTGAAGGCCGACTCCCCCGCCCAGGTGGAGAACCGCCTCTTCCTGGTCGACCTCACGGCCCGCACCCTGCACCAGGGCATGGCGCTGCTGGGCATCCGGACGCCCGACAAGCTCTGACCGCACACCACCGAGAAAGGCCCGGCCCGCACCCCGCGGACCGGGCCTTTCCGTATACCCGCTCCTCCTTCGGAAGCCAGACAGAACCTTGGTGTACGCCCGTCATCGGCAGGTCTATCGTCGGACCGGAGGACCAGAAACGACGGGAGGCAGCCGGGCGATGGCACAGGACGAGGCCGTGATCGGCTGCACGGGGGAACTGCTCATCGGCACACGTGGGTCCGCCGGTCCCGGCGAGATCCTGGTGCGGGTCAGAGGCGGCTCCGAGACCTTCCTCGCCTGGTCGCAGGAGCCGCTGCCGCGCGGGGCGACCGTACTCGTGATCGAGTCGCGGGGCTTCCGTGAGGTCGATGTCATCGCGTGGGGCGATCCATTGGACACGCTGGGCGGGCTGTCCGCCGGCGTCGACTGAGGAGACGAGCAGTATGTTCGGTTACCGCGTTCCCGCCCCCGACGAGGCGATGCTGATCTCGGGTGGCAGGCGGGGACTGGGGGGCGCGCCGTTCCGGGTGGTGACGGGGCACGGGAAGTTCGTACTGCCCGTGTTCCGCAAGGTCCGCTTCCTCACGCTGTCGATGTGCGAGGCCGAGGTCACCGAGACCTGTGTGACCAAGCAGGGCATCGCGCTGCACGTCCGTGCCGTGATCGCGTTCAAGGTCGGCAACGACCCGGAGAGCATCATCAACGCCGGGCAGCGCTTCCTCTCCGACCAGGAGCAGATGTCGGTGCTGACCGGGCGGATCTTCGCGGGCCATCTGCGCGCGATCATCGGCTCCATGACGGTCGAGGAGATCGTCACCGAGCGGCAGAAGCTCGCGGCCGAGGTGCTGGACACCTCGAAGCTGGAGATGGCGAAGATCGGGCTGATCGTGGACTCGCTCCAGATCCAGTCGATCGACGACGGCAACACCGGGTACATCGACGCGATGTCCGCCCCGCACAAGGCCGCCATCCGGCGACAGGCCCAGATCGCCCAGGCCCAGGCCAACCAGGCGGCCGCCGAGGCGGAGCAGGTCGCGGCCCGCAAGCAGGCCGAGTACGCCCGGCAGACCGCGGTGGTCCAGGCGGAGTACTCGGCGCAGGTGGACCGCGCCCAGGCCGAGGCCGCGCAGGCCGGACCGCTGGCGCAGGCGCACGCCCAGCAGGAGGTACTGGCCGCGCAGACCGAACTGGCGCTGCGCCAGGCCAAGTTGCGTCAGCAGCAGCTGGTGGCGGAGATCGTGAAGCCCGCCGAGGCCGAGGCAGAGCGGGTCCGCGTCCTCGCCATCGCGGACGCCGAACGCATGAAGATCCAGGCCGAGGCCGCCGCCTCCCACGACCGCGTCGCCCTCGACCGCATGCTCATCGACCAGCTCCCCCAGATCGTGAAGGAGGCCGCGGGCGGCCTCAAGGGGGCCAACGTCAACGTCCTGAACGGCGCCGACGGCCTGGGCGAGATAGCCGCCGGGCTGGTCGCCCAGGGCCTGACGATCCTGGACTCGGTCCGCAACAACCTCAGCGGCCAGAACGCCACCCAGCCGTCCGACAACCCCCAGCAGAGCAACGGCCGCCTGGAGATCCAGGGCCCGCGCACCGCGGAGGGGAACGCGGCCGAGCCCAAGTAGTCGCTGAACACCACAGCAGCCCCTCCCGAAACGAATCGGGAGGGGCTGCTGCACGAGATCCGGTACATCGCGAGCTGTCTACGCGAACCAGACCTCGGGGTTCAACGTGACGGTGACGAACTCCTGGTCGCTGACGACCGTCAGGTCGGGATGCTCAAGCTTGCCGACGAAATCGACGGCTTCGACTTCATCCAGTGCGAAGAAGAAATGCTGGGCGATCGCAGGTCGGTCCAGTGCCTCTCCATCCAGATCCACATCAGAATTCGCACGATCCGCCCCCTGACAGAGAACAGACACGAGCAATTTCAGGGATTCCGAATCGAGCAGCACATCGGCGCCGTGGATCATGCCGACCATTCCAACTCCCCCTGTGACATCCGCACAGAGATCATCGAGACAGTCGACCATGGCATCCCAGTTCCTGCCGAAGTAGCCCGGGAACTTCAACTGCTGGGCGAACACCCGGAAGACGTCTTCTTCTCGGAGGAGATCCTCGGCCTGGAAGTCGCACACGCGTCCCCCCTTGGCCTCAAATGCGTCCAGCTGCCGAGCGACCACTTTCGAGCGCCGCGGCCCGAAGACGACCCAAGGCCCTCGGGTCCCACTCACATCGAATGCATTCACGAGCGTCATGTCCGCTCGCCCGCCTACCGCAGCTTCTGCGCCACCTCGGTCGCCCAGTACGTGAGGATGTTCCGCGCCCCGGCCCGCTTGATCCCCGTCAGGGACTCCAGGATCGCCCGGTCCCGGTCGATCCAGCCGTTCGCCGCGGCGGCCTCGATCATCGAGTACTCGCCGGAGACCTGGTACGCGGCCACCGGCAGGTCCACCGCGTCGGCCACGCGCGCCAGGATGTCCAGGTACGGGCCGGCCGGCTTGACCATGACCATGTCCGCGCCCTCGGCGAGGTCCAGCTCCAGCTCCCGCAGGGACTCGCGGAGGTTCGCCGGGTCCTGCTGGTAGGTCATGCGGTCGCCCTGGAGGGAGGAGCCCACGGCCTCCCGGAAGGGCCCGAAGAAGGCGGAGGCGTACTTCGCGGTGTACGCGAGGATCGCCACGTCCTCCCGCCCGATCTGGTCCAGCGCGTCCCGGACGACCCCGATCTGGCCGTCCATCATGCCGCTCGGGCCCACCACATGGGCGCCCGCGTCGGCCTGGACCTGCGCCATCTCGGCGTACCGCTCCAGCGTGGCGTCGTTGTCGACGTGGCCCTCGGCGTCCAGCACCCCGCAGTGCCCGTGGTCGGTGAACTCGTCCAGGCACAGGTCGGACATGATGAGCAGGTCGTCACCGACCTCGGCGCGCACGTCGCGCAGGGCGACCTGGAGGATGCCGTCCGGGTCGGTGCCCGACGTGCCGAGCCCGTCCTTCTTCGACTCCTCCGGCACCCCGAACAGCATGATCCCGGAGATTCCCGCCTCGACGGCCTCCAGCGCGGCCTTCTTCAGGCTGTCGCGGCTGTGCTGCACGACACCGGGCATCGCGGCGATCGGCACCGGCTCGCTCACGCCCTCCCGCACGAACGCCGGAAGGATGAAGTCGGCCGGATGCAGCCGCGTCTCCGCGACCATCCGCCGCATCACGGGCGAGGTCCGCAGCCGCCGGGGACGGGTACCGGGAAAAGATCCGTACTTCGACATATCCCCTACGCTACGCCCGCCGGGCCCCCGCCCTTGCCGACGCCATGTCGGACGGGAAAGCCGGGGAAGCCGGGGTAGCCGGGAGAACACGAGCGGGGCGCCCCCCGGAAGGGACGCCCCGCTCACACCGTCCAGAAACCTCAGGTCGTCGTACGACGCCTCCGCGCCCCCGGCCGCCGCTCGCTCGGCCGGGTCACCGGGTCGCCCGCCTCCACCGCGGACGCGCGCCGCTTCATGCCGAAGGCGGCCAGCGCCTCCGCCAGCTTGTGGACGGACGGCTCCGGGGCCATGACGTCGACCCGCAGCCCGTGCTCCTCGGCCGTCTTGGCCGTGGCGGGGCCGATGCAGGCGATGACCGTCACGTTGTGCGGCTTGCCCGCGATGCCGACCAGGTTGCGGACCGTGGAGGACGAGGTGAAGAGCACCGCGTCGAAGCCACCGCCCTTGATCGCCTCACGGGTCTCCTGCGGCGGCGGCGACGCGCGGACCGTGCGGTACGCGGTGACGTCGTCCACCTCCCAGCCCAGCTCGATCAGCCCGGCCACCAGCGTCTCGGTGGCGATGTCGGCGCGCGGCAGGAAGACCCGGTCGATCGGGTCGAAGACCGGGTCGTACGGCGGCCAGTCCTCCAGCAGACCCGCGGCCGACTGCTCACCGCTCGGCACCAGGTCCGGCTTCACACCGAAGGCGATCAGCGCGTTCGCGGTCTGCTCGCCCACCGCGGCCACCTTGATGCCCGCGAAGGCACGCGCGTCGAGCCCGTACTCCTCGAACTTCTCCCGCACCGCCTTGACCGCGTTGACCGAGGTGAACGCGATCCACTCGTAGCGGCCGGTGACCAGGCCCTTGACCGCGCGCTCCATCTGCTGCGGGGTGCGCGGCGGCTCGACGGCGATCGTCGGCACCTCGTGCGGCACCGCGCCGTAGGAGCGGAGCTGGTCGGAGAGCGAGGCGGCCTGCTCCTTGGTGCGCGGGACGAGGACCTTCCAACCGAACAGCGGCTTGGACTCGAACCACGAGAGCTGGTCGCGGCGGGCGGCGGCGGACCGCTCACCGACCACGGCTATGACCGGGCGGCCGCCGTCCGGGGACGGCAGCACCTTGGCCTGCTTCAGCGTCTGCGCGATCGTGCCCAGCGTCGCCGTCCAGGTGCGCTGGCGGGTCGTCGTACCGGCGACCGTGACGGTGAGCGGGGTGTCCGGCTTGCGGCCCGCCGAGACCAGCTCGGCGGCGGCGGCCGCAACGGAGTCCAGCGAGGCGGAGACGACCACCGTGCCGTCCGAGGCGCCCACCTCCGTCCAGCAGCGGCCCGAGGCGGTACGCGCGTCCACGAAACGCACGTCGGCGCCCCGCGCGTCCCGCAGCGGCACACCGGCGTACGCGGGCACGCCGGTCGCGGCCGCGACACCGGGGACGACCTCGAAGGGCACCCCGGCGGCGGCGCAGGCGAGCATCTCCTCGGCGGCGTCGGTGTCCAGTCCCGGATCACCGGCGACCGCACGGACCACCCGCCTGCCGCCCCGTGCGGCCTCCATGACAAGATGAGCCGCATCCTGGGCAGCGGCCGGGGCCACAGCGGGAGTTGACGCACCGTCAACGACTGTCAGCTGGGGTGCGCCCGGAAGCGCGTCCGAGGAGGAGACCGCCTCCGTCGGCACGACGGAGACGCCCTGCCGGGCGTGCGTCCGGATCACGTCGAGCACCTCGTGCTCGGCGACCAGGACGTCCGCGTGGGACAGCGCCTCCACGGCGCGCAGGGTCAGCAGTCCCGGATCTCCGGGTCCGGCACCCAGGAAGGTGACGTGCCCGTGCTCGGGACCGGCGGGAAAGGCGGTGGGGCTCAATGTGCTCGCTCCCCCATCAGACCGGCCGCGCCCTGGGCGAGCATCTCGGTGGCGAGTTCGCGCCCGAGTGCCATCGCCCCGTCGTGCGTCAGGGGCACGGAACCGGTGGTGGACTGCTGCACCATCCGCGAGCCGTCGGTCGTACCGACGACGCCGCGCAGGCGCATTTCCTTGATTACAGGCCCGTCGATCAAGAGGTCGGCCAGCGCACCCACAGGGGCGCTGCAGCCGGCCTCCAGCGCGGCGAGCAGTGACCGCTCGGCGGTGACGGCGGCCCGCGTGTGCGGGTCGTCGAGTTCGCCGAGCGCGGCGACGAGGGCAGCGTCTTGGGCGCTGTGCCCCGCCCTGCACTCGATCGCCAGGGCCCCCTGGCCGGGGGCGGGCAGAACCGTGTCGACCGACAGGAAGTCGGTCACCTCGTCGATCCGGCCGATCCGGTTCAGTCCGGCGGCCGCGAGCACGACGGCGTCGAGCCGCCCCTCGTGGACGTACCCGATCCGGGTGTCCACGTTGCCGCGGATCGCCACCGTCTCGATGTCCAGGCCGTGGGTGCGCGCGTACGCGTTCAGCTGCGCCATGCGGCGCGGCGAGCCGGTGCCGATGCGCGCGCCGCGCGGCAGGTCGGTGAACTTCAGCGCGTCGCGGGCGACGATCACGTCCCGCGGGTCCTCGCGCACCGGCACGGCGGCCAGCGCGAGCTCCTCGGGCTGCGTGGTCGGCAGGTCCTTGAGCGAATGAACCGCGAAGTCCACCTCGCCGCGCACCAGCGCGTCCCGCAGCGCCGTGACGAACACCCCGGTGCCGCCGATCTGCGCCAGCGCCTCCCGGGAGACGTCGCCGTACGTGGTGATCTCGACCAGCTCGACGGGCCGGCCGGTCACCCGGCTCACGGCGTCCGCCACCTGCCCGGACTGGGCCATGGCGAGCTTGCTTCGCCTCGTCCCCAGTCGCAGTGCCTTGTCAGTCATGCCGGTCGGTCCTTCTCGTCTGTGTTGTCCACGGCCCGCGAGACGGCGGCGACCGTCTCCGGGTCGAGGTCGAACAGGGTCCGCAGCGCGTCCGCGTACCCGGTGCCTCCGGGCTCGGCCGCGAGTTGCTTGACCCGTACGGTCGGCGCGTGCAGCAGCTTGTCCACGACACGGTGCACGGTCTGCCGGATCTCGCCGCGCTGGCGGTCGTCCAGGCCGGTCAGGCGCCCGTCGAGCCGCGCGATCTCGGCGGCGACGACATCGGCGGCCATGGTGCGCAGCGCGACCACGGTGGGGGTGATGTGCGCCGCCCGCTGTGCCGCGCCGAACGCCGCGACCTCGTCGGAGACGATACGCCGAACCTGGTCCACGTCGGACGCCATCGGGGCGTCGGCCGACGCCTCGGCCAGCGACTCGATGTCCACCAGGCGCACCCCGGCCAGCCGGTGCACGGCCGCGTCGATGTCGCGGGGCATGGCGAGGTCGAGGAGGAAGACGGCCGGGGCGGGGCGGGGGATCTCCGCCACCGGCTCGGGCCTGCGGTACTCGGGGACGCGGCCCGCGGTGGCGACGGCCTGCGCGAGCGCGGCGATCAGCTCGGCGTCGGCCTCGGGGGTGAACCGGCCGCCCGCGCCGGGCTCGCGGCCCTGCTCCAGCAGCGAGGTGCCCTCGCCGACCCAGGCGGCGTGCTGCTCCAGGGTCGCCGCGTCCATGCCCGCGACGGCGGCCTCGCCGTGCACGGAGAAGCCGGGCGTGCCCTGCACGGAGGCCAGGTCCAGCGGACAGTTCTCGTCGGTGCCGACGCTGGTCGGCGGCAGCGCGAAGGGCTCGGCGGGAGCCATGGCGGCGGTGTCGGCCGTCGGCTCCCCGGTGCGACCGGTCACGGCCTCGGCGACGGCGTCGGCCGTCAGCACCAGACCGGTCGCGCCGGTACAGGAGACGACGACGTCGGCACGTGTCAGTTCGTCCGGCACCGCGGCCATCCGGACCGCGCGGGCGGTGGTCGTACCGCCCTCGGCCTCGGCGAGGATGCCCGCGAGCCGCTCGGCGCGCTCGAAGGTGCGGTTGGCGACGACGATCTCGGCGACCCCGGCCCGCGCCAGCGTGGCGGCGGCCAGCGAGGACATCGACCCGGCGCCGATGACCAGCGCGGTACGGCCGCGTGCCCAGCCCGGCACGTCGGTGCCCGCGGCCAGCTGCTCCAGGCCGAAGGTGACCAGGGACTGCCCGGCGCGGTCGATGCCGGTCTCGGAGTGGGCGCGCTTGCCGACCCGCAGGGCCTGCTGGAAGAGGTCGTTCAGCAGCCGTCCGGCGGTGTGCAGGTCCTGGGCGCGGGCGAGGGCGTCCTTGATCTGGCCGAGGATCTGGCCCTCGCCGACGACCATGGAGTCCAGCCCGCAGGCCACCGAGAACAGGTGGTGGACGGCCCGGTCCTCGTAGTGCACGTAGAGGAACGGCGTCAGTTCCTCCAGGCCCACCCCGCTGTGCTGGGCGAGCAGCGTGGACAGCTCGGCCACACCGGCGTGGAACTTGTCGACGTCGGCGTACAGCTCGATGCGGTTGCAGGTGGCGAGCACCGCGGCCTCGGTGGCCGGGTCGGCGGCGACGGTGTCCTGGAGCAGCTTGACCTGGGCGTCCGCGTTCAGCGCGGCCCGCTCCAGCACGCTCACGGGGGCACTGCGGTGGCTCAGCCCTACGACGAGGAGGCTCATGCCGGCATCACGGCGGGCACGTCCCCGTCGGGTCCCTGGTCGGCGGCGCTCGCGCGCTTGGCGGCCGCGGGTACGGCGCCGTCACCGGCGGCGGTCTCCTCGCCGGCCTTGCGCTGCTCGTGGAAGGCGAGGATCTGCAGCTCGATGGAGAGGTCGACCTTGCGCACGTCGACGCCGTCCGGGACGGTCAGCACGGTCGGCGCGAAGTTCAGGATGGAGGTCACCCCGGCGGCCACCAGCCGGTCGCAGACCTGCTGGGCGGCACCGGCGGGGGTGGCGATGACGCCGATGGAGACCCCGTTGTCCTCGATGATCTTCTCGAGCTCGTCGGTGTGCTGGACCCCGATGCCCGCGACCGGCTTTCCGGCCATCGCGGGGTCGGCGTCTATCAGCGCCGCGACCCGGAAGCCGCGCGAGGCGAAGCCGCCGTAGTTGGCGAGGGCCGCGCCGAGGTTTCCGATACCGACGATGACGACGGGCCAGTCCTGGGTGAGGCCCAGCTCACGGGAGATCTGGTAGACGAGGTACTCCACGTCGTACCCGACACCGCGGGTGCCGTAGGAGCCCAGGTAGGAGAAGTCCTTGCGCAGCTTGGCGGAGTTGACTCCCGCCGCCGCGGCCAGCTCTTCGGAGGAGACCGTGGGGACCGAGCGCTCGGAGAGGGCCGTCAGCGCACGGAGGTACAGCGGAAGCCGGGCGACGGTGGCCTCGGGAATCCCTCGGCTGCGGGTCGCCGGTCGGTGAGTTCGGCCAGTTGCCACGGTGCTCCTGCGGGTAGAGCGGGGCTGCGAGCGGTCATGCTTCCCCGGACCGCCCCGTCGACATGAAGGCTATGCCTTTGTGAACGTGTGCACAAAGATGGTGTCCGATTTGCCCGGCCAACGTGACCGGGGTCACGCATGCCCGTTCCGGGCCCCTACCTGGGGTAGAAACCCGCACACTCACCGCGAATCCAGCCCCGCGGGCCCCTCGTGTTCCCCCTCCGCTCCCCTTCCGTACCCTCATCCGCCGGTCAGCGCCCGGCGCAGCCGTCCCTCGTCGACCCGCCAGAAGGTGTGCTGCTCGCCGTCGACCAGGACGACCGGGATCTGCTCCCAGTAGCGGTCGTGCAGTTCGCGGTCCCCGGTGATGTCCCGGCCCTCCCAGGGCACGCCGAGTTCCCCGCAGACCTTCTCGACCACTCTCTGCGCGTCGTCGCACAGATGACAGCCGGGCTTGCGGACCAGAGTGACCAGCCGCTCCTGGGGGGCGGCCTTGCGCCGGAAGAGGGGACTCATACGGACCATTCTCCCGCCTTCCCCCACCCTCCCTCCCCGTATCTCCCCGCCGCCGCGCCCGTGTGGTCGCCGAGAGTTCACATCCTCCGAACCTCTCGGCTCCGGAACCGCCGAACGGACTGGCTATGCTCACGCCATGGCCGCTCTTGGATGGCTCACCCCCCGTAGGCGCTCCGCCACGGCGCGGAGCGTGTTGGCAGGCGAGGCTTCCGCCGAGGCCGCCCGCAAGTCCTCACAGGAACAGACGGAGCCCGCCGGTGCCGAGCGGGAACCGGAGTTCCCCGTGCTCGGCGACGAACGGGCCGCCGCGTTCTTCGATCTCGACAACACCGTGATGCAGGGCGCCGCGCTGTTCCACTTCGGGCGCGGTCTGTACAAGCGGAACTTCTTCGAGACCCGCGACCTCGCCCGGTTCGCCTGGCAGCAGGCGTGGTTCCGGCTGGCCGGGGTCGAGGACCCCGAGCACATGCAGGAGGCCCGCGACTCGGCCCTCTCCATCGTCCAGGGCCACCGCGTGGCCGAGCTGGAGACGATCGGCGAGGAGATCTACGACGAGTACATGGCCGACCGGATCTGGCCCGGCACCCGCGCGCTCGCCCAGGCCCACCTGGACGCGGGGCAGAAGGTGTGGCTGGTGACGGCGGCCCCGGTGGAGATCGCCCAGGTCATCGCCCGCCGCCTCGGCCTCACCGGCGCGCTGGGCACGGTCGCGGAGTCCGTCGACGGCGTCTACACCGGCCGCCTGGTGGGCGAGCCGCTGCACGGCCCGGCCAAGGCGGAGGCGGTGCGGGCACTGGCCGCCGCCGAGGGGCTGGACCTGTCGCGCTGCGCCGCGTACAGCGACAGCCACAACGACATCCCGATGCTCTCACTGGTCGGCCACCCCTACGCGATCAACCCGGACACCAAGCTGCGCCGGCACGCCCGCGACAAGGACTGGCGGCTGCGGGACTACCGCACCGGCCGCAAGGCCGCGAAGGTCGGCATCCCGGCGGCCGCCGGTGTCGGCGCGGTGGCGGGCGGCACGGCCGCGGCGATCGCCCTGAGCCGCCGCCGCCGCTGAGCCGGGCACGGTCCCGTACGGGTCCCGCGCGCCCGAATTATGCATCTCGCCCTCGAACACGCCTCAGCTTTCACAGAAAACAGCCCAGTTTCGATCAACAGTCGATCAGGTTCGGCAACTTGAACAGTCGTCAATCGCTAACACAGGCGACCTAATCGACGATTTGAGCAACTGGGTGTAGCAGGGTCTATACGAAGCGTTATTCTCCTCAGACGCAAACCGGTACCCCTCCGTCGCTACGACGGGTGAAAGGGCCCGCACTGCACGTGATGGAAGCTCTGCCTCTGGGAGTCCCGTGTACCCACACGTCGGGGTTGACGCCTCGGGCCTGGCTACGCTGCGCGCAACGGTCGCGACGGTCAAAGACGCGCTGCGCGGCCTCGTCCCCACCGCGCACACCGTCCCCGCCTTCGCCGGCGCCGCGCCCCTGGGCCCGTGCTACGCACTGGCCGAACGCGGCGCGGCCGTCGGCAGACGAGCCCGCTCCACGGGCGCGCCCGCCGCCCGCCGCCCGGCCGCGGACAGTGACAGCGCCCGGATGATGGACCTGGTCGAACGCGCCCAGGCCGGAGAGGCCGACGCGTTCGGCCGCCTCTACGACCAGTACAGCGACACCGTGTACCGGTACATCTACTACCGGGTGGGCGGCAAGGCCACCGCCGAGGACCTGACGAGCGAGACCTTTCTGCGCGCCCTGCGCCGGATCGGCACCTTCACCTGGCAGGGCCGCGACTTCGGCGCCTGGCTGGTGACGATCGCCCGCAACCTGGTCGCCGACCACTTCAAGTCCAGCCGCTTCCGGCTGGAGGTCACCACCGGCGAGATGCTCGACGCCAACGAGGTCGCGCGCTCCCCCGAGGACTCCGTCCTGGAGTCGCTCTCCAACGCCGCGCTGCTGGACGCGGTGCGCCGCCTCAACCCCCAGCAGCAGGAGTGCGTGACGCTCCGCTTCCTCCAGGGCCTGTCGGTCGCCGAGACCGCGCGGGTGATGGGCAAGAACGAGGGCGCCATCAAGACCCTCCAGTACCGGGCCGTGCGCACCCTCGCCCGGCTCCTCCCGGAAGACGCACGCTGACCCCGGCCGCCCCGCGACGCAGAGCGACGCCCAACTCACGCTTCGTGAAAGCGAGTTGGTTTTGCGATCCGGCGGCCCGTCGTCCGTAACCCAAGTGCCGAGCCGCTCGTTGTGCGGGATACAGGCTCCCTGTGGTCACGTTCTGGCCCACTTGATCCCTCGATCGGGTGGATGTGGCCATGGGCGTGCAACCCTCAGGAGACCCCCTGGGGAGTCGACCGTCATGACGAGAGGAGGTGCCGCCAGTGATTGCGAACGTATCGGCGCACCGGCGGGCGAACGCCTTCGCCCAGGCCCTGGAGGAACAGTCCGACCGGGCCACGGCGGCCGAGCACGCGCACCGGGCGGGACCACCGCCCACCGAGGACAGATCCGGACAGGGCGAGCTGCTGGCCCTGGCCGAGGGCCTCGGTGAGCTGCCCAAGCCGCAGCTGGACCCGGAGGTCAAGGTCGTCCAGCGGGCCCAGCTGGTGGCCGCGATGGAGGCCATGCTCCAGGACGGCACCCTGGGCGCGGCCGCTCCGGCGGTACCCGGACAGCGTTCCCCCGGCCGCGGCGCACACCGGGCGAGCCCGCTGAGCAAGCTGCGCCCGAGGTCCCGGCTGGCCAAGGGGCTCACCGCGGGCGGGCTCAGTGTGGGCGTGGCCGCCGGTGCCTTCGGCGGAGTGGCGGCCGCCAGCTCCGAGGCGCTGCCCGGCGATTCGCTGTACGGACTCAAGCGCGGCATCGAGGACTTCCAGCTCAACTACCTCAGCGAGGACGACGGCGAGCGCGGCCAGGCGTATCTGGACCATGCCTCCACCCGCCTCAACGAGGCCCGCAGGCTGATGGAGCGCGACCGGAGCGGACAGCTGGACCACGAGTCCATCGGAGAGATCCGCCGCACCCTCTCCGGCATGCGCAACGACGTCACCGAGGGCCACCGCCTGCTCCACGCGGCCTATGAGGCGGACCCCGACTCGCTCGGCCCGATCCAGGCGCTCTCCGCGTTCTCCCGCTCGCACCGCGAGGTGTGGAGCACGCTGAGCGACCGGCTCCCGCTGCAGCTCGGCGATGTGAAGGACGAGGTCTCCTCGGTCTTCGACGCCATAGACGAAGAGGTCGCCCCGCTGGAGTCGCTGCTGCCGAAGCCGCCCGCCACCAAGGGCGACGACGGCCAGAGCGGCGAGCGTCCCGGCGTGGTTCCGACCGGCTCCGCGGGCACCCACCGGTCCGGCTCCCCGAGCACCGGTGGCACCCCGTCGGCGGAGAAGGACAGCAGCCCCGGCACCCCCAGCGGCTCCGCCACCGGCGACAGCGGTGACGGACTGCTCGGCGGCAGCACGGGCGGTCTGCTGGACCCGCCGAAGACCGGTGGCTCCGAGGGCGGTTCGCCGTCCGCGGGCAAGTCGTCCACCCCGCCGGGCAAGCCGGACGTCACCCTGCCGCCGCTCCTGCCGGGCCTGCTGCCCGGCCTGGGCATCGACAGCAAGGACGCCGAGTAGGCGTTGAGCGCGTACGACAGTGGGGCGCCCCCATCCGAGCGGGGGCGCCCCACTGTCGTTGCTCAGAAGAACACCGAACGCCGCTGCACCAGCAGCTTGTACAGCGTGTGCTGGATCTGTTCGCGGACCTGGTCGGTGAGGTTGAACATCAGCATCGGGTCCTCGGCCGCCTCCGGCGGATAACCGTCCGTGGGGATCGGCTCGCCGAACTGGATGGTCCACTTCGTCGGCAGCGGGATCGCCCCGAGCGGCCCGAGCCAGGGGAAGGTCGGGGTCAGCGGGAAGTACGGGAAGCCCAGCAGCCGCGCCAGCGTCTTGGCGTTGCCGATCATCGGGTAGATCTCCTCGGCGCCGACGATCGAGCACGGGATGATCGGCGCCCCCTGCCGCAGCGCGGTGGAGACGAACCCGCCCCGGCCGAACCGCTGGAGCTTGTACCGCTCGCCGAACGGCTTGCCGATCCCCTTGAACCCCTCCGGCATCACCCCGACCAGCTCGCCCTGGCCGAGCAGCCGTTCGGCGTCCTCGGTGCAGGCGAGGGTGTGACCGAGCTTGCGGGCCAGCTCGTTGACGACCGGCAGCGCGAACACCAGGTCGGCCGCGAGCAGCCGCAGATGCCGTCCGGCCGGATGCCGGTCGTGCACGGCGACCTGCATCATCAGACCGTCCAGCGGCAGCGTCCCGGAGTGGTTGGCGACGATCAGCGCGCCGCCCTCGGCCGGGATGTTCTCGATGCCCTTCACCTCGACCCGGAAGTACTTCTCGTACACCGGGCGCAGCAGGGACATCAGGACCTGGTCGGTCAGCTCCTCGTCGTACCCGAAGTCGTCGACGTCGTAGTCCCCGGTGAGCCTGCGGCGCAGGAAGGCGAGGCCGCGCGCGACGCGCTGTTCGAGGGCGTCGCCCGTCTCACGCGTACGTTCCCCGGCCGGGGGTTCCTCGTCGCGGGCGCCGCCTCTGGTGGGCAGCGGCTGGACCTGGGCGGGGCGGCCGCCCGTGCTGCGGCGGCGCTGCGGCCGCTGCCCCGCGCCCCCGCGGGACCGGTCGTCGTCGAACGGAATGACCTTGGCGTCCGCCATCGTTGCCGCTCTCCTCAGTTGGCGCCGGGCCGCGGCACACGGGCACCGCTCCCGGCGGTCAGCACGGCGACCCGGTCGACGGCCTCCGCGAGGGTCCCGGGCGGCAGCAGCCCCGGACCCTGTCCGCGCGCGAAGTCCGCGAACGTCTCCGCCGTCGTGTACGTGGGCGCGAACCCGAGGGTGTCGCGCATCTGGCCGGTCTCGACGACCCGGCCGTGGGTGAGCAGCCGGATCTGCTCGGGTGAGAAGTCCGTCATACCGAGAGTACGCACCAGCGACCCGGCCCAGGTGACCGCGGGCAGCGGCAGCGGCACGGTGGGCCGGCCGAGCCTGCGCGAGGCTTGCGAGAGCAGCAGCACTCCGTCCCCGGCGATGTTGAAGGTGCCGCTGTTGAGGGTGCCCCGGCGGGGTTCGTGCGAGGCGATCCGCAGCACCTCGATCACGTCGTCCTCGTGCACGAACTGCAGCCGGGGGTCGTAGCCGAACACGGTCGGCAGGACGGGCAGCGCGAAGTAGGAGGCGAGCGGGGTGTCCGCGGTGGGGCCGAGGATGTTGGCGAACCGCAGCACGCACACCGCGACATCGGGGCGGCGCCGGGCGAACCCGCGTACATACCCCTCGACCTCGACGGCGTCCTTGGCGAAGCCGCCGCTGGGCAGCGACTTGGCGGGGGTGGTCTCGGTGAACACGGCCGGATCGCGCGAGGCGGAGCCGTAGACGTTGGTGCTGGACTTCACCACCAGCCGCTTGACCGCCGGTGACTTCTGGCACGCGCCGAGCAGCTGCATGGTGCCGATGACATTGGTCTCCTTGACCGTGGCCCGGCTGCCGCCACCGAGCGCGGTACCGGTCACGTCCATGTGGACGACCGTGTCGGCGCCGGTCTCGGCGAGCACGCGGGCGACGGTCGGCTGCCGGATGTCGGCCTGGATGAACTCCGCGCCACCGAGATCGTGCGCGGGCGGTACGGCGTCCACGGCGATCACCCGGTCCACCTCCGGGTCCCGCTGGACGCGCCGCACGAACCGGCCGCCGAGCTGCCGGGCGACTCCGGTGACGAGCACGACCTTTCCCAAGACCAGCGCCTCTCTTCCGCGTCCACGTCCGCGTTCCCCGTGTGCGGCCAACCTATCGGGTGGATGTCACCGGAAGGTGACCCGGACATGCCGGTGGCCCCCCGCCCTTGTCGGACGGGGGGCCACACGGGGACGCGTCTGCGCGCGGTGCCGCTTACTTCTTGTTGCGGCGCTGAACGCGCGTGCGCTTCAGCAGCTTGCGGTGCTTCTTCTTGGCCATCCGCTTGCGCCGCTTCTTGATAACAGAGCCCACGACTACCCTCGCTCACTTCTCATGACTCGGTTGCTGGGCGCCATGGGCCCATACGACCTACGAGGGGTCAGCCTACCCGCCCGAGCGCCGTGGTCGTAATCGAGGGGTTGTTCCGGGATCTTCCGGACCGCCGTCAGGCCGTTTCCACCCCCACGTAGCTCTCACGGAGGTACTCGTGAACCGCTTGCTCGGGGACGCGGAAGGACCGCCCCACCCGGATCGCGGGCAGATGACCGCTGTGCACCAGCCGGTACACGGTCATCTTCGACACTCGCATCACCGAGGCGACTTCCGCCACGGTGAGGAACTGGACCTCGTTCAACGGCCTCTCGCCTGCTGCAGCCATGACACACCTGAACCTTCCGCACTCGACGGCCACCGGCTTCCCCTTCCGGTGACTCTTCGTCGTTGCGTGCTCACTCCCCAGACTAGGGGCGGGTGATGCGAATGGGGAAGAGGTGTCCCCATCGGCGGCCTACTGTGACAGACAGGCTCGTTTGAGTACGTAGCGGGTGAGCGGGCGGTAGTGACCAGACCGTACGGCGTCATCAAGCGGAACGACGACGGACACCGTCCCCTCGGCCTCGCCGACGAACGGCGCGGGGTCGTCGGAGTCGGCCAGCCCGATCGCCTCGAACCCCAACTGACCTGCACCGCAGATCCATCCGTGATCCCCGACCACCAGCCCGGGCAGCGGCCCGCCGGACTCCGCGGCGGCCGCCAGCGCGAGCCGAACCGGGAGCGGGGAATGGCTGTGCGCACCCGGCTCACCACCCCGGCGCCCGCTCGCCGGTTCCCGCACCAGGGCAACCCCTCGTACGTAGTCGAGGTGGTGCGTGCGTAGACCGAACCGGGTCAATATGTCGACACAGCGACCCTGCGCGGGGGTGAGAATCTCACATCCCGCCGCCGACACCGCGTCCGCGAGCGCGGCGTAGAACCCCAGGAGCTGCCGCGGATGCCCGGTGCCGAACAGCACGGGCACCCCCCGCCGGGCCGCGCCGGCGATCGCCCCCGCGAAGGCGTCCAGCGCGGCGAGCGTCCGCTCCGGGTCGATCACGTCCCGGCCCGAAGTATGCGACGGATCGGCCGAGACCCCGCACCGGTCCGCCATCAGATCGAGCAGTTCACGCTGCCCCCAGGAGCGTTCGGGATCGATCCCGATCAGCGCGCGGGGGTCGCGCGCGGCGAACAGCCGGTAGTTGCGGAGGCTGTCCTCCCGCGTGGTGGCGACCTCACCGGCGAGGTGGGCAGCCAGCAGGTGCGCGCGCAGGGCACCGGTGTCCGACACGGGTGCGATCGTGGCCCATCGGGCGGGCGCCCGGAGGCGGAACGGGCAAAGACCGCACGGTTGGCGTAACGACTACGCGCCGCGCCGGTTCAGGCCAGGAGCCCCCGCAGTGGGAACGCCGAGCGCCGGGTGGCCAGCACCGCCTGGTCGAGCCGGTCAGCGGGGTCGTACCCGGACTCCCAGGCCGCGTACCCCACCGGCCACCGCCCGTCCGTCATCCGCTGCGGCCCCAACTGCCGTGTCCGCGCGTACACTTCCTGCCGCCAGCCCTCCGGGATCACTGTCTCCGGCGCGATCTCCCGCCCGGCCGCGATCGCCACCAGATGCGTCCACGATCTCGGCACCACGTCCACCACTGCGTACCCGCCGCCGCCCAGCGCCAGCCACTTGCCGTCCGCGTGGGTGTGCGCCAGCTCATGGCAGGCCACCTGCACCGCGCGCTGCGCGTCCAGCGAGACCGCGAGATGCGCGAGCGGGTCCTCGAAGTGCGTGTCCGCGCCGTGCTGCGACACCAGCACCTGCGGCCGGAACTCCGCCAGCAGCTCCGGCACCACCGCGTGGAACGCCCGCAGCCACCCGGCGTCCCCGGTCCCGGCGGGCAGCGCCACGTTCACCGCCGAACCTTCCCCCGCTCCGGCACCCGTCTCCTGCGGCCATCCGGTCGCCGGGAACAGCGTCCGGGGATGCTCGTGCAGCGACACCGTCAGCACCCGGGGGTCCTCCCAGAACGCCGCCTGCACCCCGTCCCCGTGATGCACGTCGACATCCACATAGGCGACCCGCTCGACACCCAGCTCCAGCAGCCGGGCGATGGCGAGCGCCGCGTCGTTGTACACACAGAACCCGGACGCCCCGCCCGGCATCGCGTGGTGCAGCCCGCCCGCGAAGTTCACCGCGTGCAGGGCGTCCCCCCGCCACACCGCCTCGGCCGCCGCCACCGACTGCCCCGCGATCAGCGCGGACACCTCGTGCATCCCGGCGAACGCCGGATCGTCGACCGTCCCGAGCCCGTACGAACCGTCCGCCGCGCCCGGGTCCGCCGACGCGGCCCGCACCGCGTCGATGTAGTCCTCCCGGTGCACCAGCCGCAGCGTCGACTCCCCGGCCGGCTTGGCCGCGACGATCTCCAGCTCCCGGTCGAGGCCGAGGGCCGCCACCAGCTTCCGGGTCAGCTCCAGACGCACCGGGGCCATCGGATGGTCCGGGCCGAAGTCATAGCCCGTTACTGCCTCGTCCCACATCAGCTGTGCGCGGCCGCTCATGCCCGCCACCGTATCGGTCGCCCCCGGACGCGAACGACCGGGCGTACACCGTCGTCACCAGCACGAGCACCATCGGTACGAGCATCGCGCCCCGGTAGCTCCAGGCGTCCCCGAGCGCCCCCACGAGCGGCGAACCGACCAGGAAACCGACGTAGTTGAAGATGTTGAGCCGCGCGATCGCCGCGTCGGACGCCCCCGGGAACAACCTGCCCGCCGCCGCGAACGTCTGCGGCACCAGCACGCACAGCCCGATCCCCAGCAGAGTGAACCCGAGCATCCCCACCCACGCCCCCGGCGCCACCGCCACCACCGCGAACCCGCAGGCCGCGACCAGCGCGCCCAGCCGCACCACCGCCACGGCCCCGAACCGCCGCACCCCGAGATCCCCGACGGCCCGCCCCACCAGCGTGGTCACCATGTACACGTTGTAGGGAACGGTCGCCAGCTGCTCCGACCCGCCCAGCACGTCCTTCACGTACTTCGCGCTCCAGTTGGAGACCGTCGAGTCCCCGATGTACGCGAACGTCATCACCAGACACAGCGGCAACAGCACCCGGAAGGCGACCCCCTTGGCCTCGCCCACCCCTGCCGGCTCCGCCTCCCCGTCGACGTACCACCGGCTCCCCACCAGCACCGCGGGCAACAGCACCACCACGACCGGGAGATACGACACCCACAGCGTCAACTCCCCGTGTGCACCCACCCAGGCGAGCGACGCCCCGAGGATGCCGCCCAGACTGTACGCCGCGTGGAAGCTCAGCATGATGCTGCGCCGGTAGGCCCGCTGGAGACTCACCCCGAGCATGTTCATGGAGGCGTCCAGCATCCCCACGGACAGCCCGAACACCCCCAACGCCACGGCCAGCTCGGCCACTTGATCCCCGGCCCCGACGCCGAGCAGCGCCAGCAGCACCACCGGCTGGGACCAGCGCAGCATCCGGCTGGGCCGCACCCGGCGCACCAGCCGCTCGGTCGTCACACTCCCGACCCCGGCCAGGATCGGCACGGCGGCAAGGAAGACGGGCAGCAGCGCGTCGGAGACCCCGTACCGCTCCTGCACGGCCGGGATGCGCGTCACCAGCAGGGCGAAGGCGACGCCCTGCACGAAGAAACCGAACGCCAGCGAGGCCCTGCCACGCCGCAGCACGTCAGTCATGGCGGCGAGCGTAGGGCCCCGGCGGTGCGCTGAACAGATCCGGCCAAAGATGAGTTGTGCTCATCTTCGGCCGGAGAGCGTGCAATCAGGCCGCGACCCGCTCCCGGCCGACCGCCTCGGGCCCGGCGGCCTCCTCGCCCAGCATCCGCTGCATCGGCGCCACCGCGACCGCACCACTGACCACGAAGGTCACCACCATCATCACGGCCACCAACACCCCACCGAGCCACACCATCGTGTCGACGGGAACGGTGTACGCGCCCACCACCCGCGCCCCGCACTCGAGGAGCAGCGCCACACCCCACACGAGGGAGAACGCCCGCTCCCGGCGCCGGAAGTCGGCGGACCCGGCAGCGCTTCCCGAGGTGAGCCGCTGCCAGGCACCCGCCCTGGCGGCATCCCCTTTCACCAGGAAGGGCTTCATCCCCTCGGTCATCATCGGGCGCCCGAGGGCGACGGAGACCAGGATGCCGATGGCGACGGTGCTGCTGACCGCCCCGTCCTTGGCGAGCATCAGCCTCGGGTCCCCGGAGACGAAGCTGAGCGCCAGCCCGACCACGTTCACGGTCAGGATGAGCAGCGCGAGCCCATTGGCCGACCGCTCCCGCGCCAGACTCCACAGGGTCCGCAGCGCGGGCCCCACACTGCTCCAGGCGAGCGCGGCGAACGTGCTCATCCCGAAGGCTTCCCTGAAGACGTAGTACGAGCCGAGCGGCAGCGCGACGTCGATGAGCAGCGGCCTGAAGTTGTCCAGCGTGCTCGGCCCACGCCGCTGGTCCTGGCCCTGGTTCTTCGCGTCCTTCGCGTTCTTCGTCATGCCCTCAGCCTCGCGGCCGAGGGGCCCTCGCCGACAGAAACGAACGTCCGGAGACCGGCATGACATCCGTCAGGCCCGCCCGTCGACGAGGATCACACCAGCAGGTCAGCCAACTCGCCCATGCCGGCGAACAGTTGGGTGGCGTCCGCGAGCTTCTCCGGCGGGGTCATCGCGGTGAACCCGTACACGTCCATCCCGGCCGCCCGAGCCGCCTGTACGCCCAGCGGAGAGTCCTCCACGACGAGGCACCGCTCGGGGGCGACGCCCATCCGCTGTGCCGCGTACAGGAACAGGTCGGGGGCGGGCTTGCCCCGGCCGACGTCCTGCGAGCTGAAGATGCGGTCGTCCTGGAACCACCGGTCGAGCCCGGTCGCCCGGTGCCCGACCCGAATCCGCTCATGACTCCCGGAGGAGGCCACGCAGTACGGCGTCCCGTCGGCGGCGAGCTTCTCCAGCACTCCTTCGACACCGGCCACGGGCCGCAGCTCCTCCTGGAAGGCGGCGAACACCCGCGCGTGGAAGACGTCGTCGAACTCCGCGGGCAGCCGCTCTCCCGTCCGCTCCAGCACCAGGTCGTGCACGCGGTGCAGGGCGGCCCCCATGTAGTCCCGGACGGAGTCCTCGTACGTCGTCGGGTGTCCCAGCTCCGTCAGATAGGCGGCGAGGTGCCGGTTGGAGATCGGCTCACTGTCCACCAGGACACCGTCGTTGTCGAAGAGGATGAGGTCGTAGCGCATATCTCCGACCCTAAATGACGGGAAATGGTCCGGAACGCAGAAAACCCCCGCACCAATGGTGCGGGGGTTTCCCTAAAAATTGTTCGGCGGCGTCCTACTCTCCCACAGGGTCCCCCCTGCAGTACCATCGGCGCTGTGAGGCTTAGCTTCCGGGTTCGATAT
>NZ_JBIVDK010000004.1:0-816220 GCF_044747085.1 Streptomyces sp. NPDC090119
AAACGCCCGGTTACATATCGAACCCGGAAGCTAAGCCTCACAGCGCCGATGGTACTGCAGGGGGGACCCTGTGGGAGAGTAGGACGCCGCCGAACTCCTTTTATAGCTCCGGCTCTTGGGCATACAGCCCGAGAGCCGGAGCTTTTTTGCGTTGCGGTAGGGTCAGGGGGCATTGTCGGCACTTTTCGTACAGGAGGCTTCCGGGTGGAGGTCCAGGAGACCCGCGTCCAGACGGACCGGGTCCTCACCATCCCCAACATCCTCAGCATGGCTCGGCTTGCCGGTGTCCCTCTGTTCCTGTGGCTGATCCTCAGGCCGGAGTTCGGAGGACCCAAGAGCGATGGTTGGGCTCTCCTGGTCCTGGCACTGAGCGGAGTCAGCGACTATCTGGACGGCAAGCTCGCCCGGCGCTGGAACCAGGTCAGCAGCCTCGGCCGGCTCCTCGACCCGGCGGCCGACCGGCTCTACGTCCTTTCCACGCTTCTCGGCCTCACCTGGCGGGAGATCCTGCCACTCTGGCTGACCGCCCTGCTGCTGTTCCGTGAACTGGTTCTGCTGGTGATGGTCGGCATCCTCCGCCGGCACGGCTATCCGCCGCCGCAGGTGAACTTCCTTGGCAAGGCGGCCACCTTCAACCTGATGTACGCCTTCCCGTTGCTGCTGCTCAGCGACGGTAGCGGCTGGATCGCGTCACTCGGCGCCGTTTTCGGATGGGCGTTCGCCGGATGGGGTACAACCCTGTATTGGTGGGCAGGAGTGCTCTATATGGTCCAGGTCCGCCGTCTGGTGCGCGCGGACGCGTTGGCCGACGGAACTCCGCGATCGTCCACGACGTGACGCTTCGATGGCCCGCGACGTGAAAGTGCGGGACAATCTGGACGGGTGAAGTCGGCTAGACCGTCGTCTCTTCGAGGAGGACGCTTCCGACATGAAGGCCGTCGTGATGGCCGGAGGCGAAGGCACACGCCTGCGCCCCATGACCTCTAGCATGCCCAAGCCGCTCCTGCCCGTGGCGAACCGCCCGATCATGGAGCACGTGCTCAGGTTGCTCAAAAAGCATGGGCTCAACGAGACCGTGGTCACCGTGCAGTTCCTGGCGTCACTCGTCAAGAACTACTTCGGGGACGGCGAAGAACTCGGCATGGAGCTCACGTATGCCAATGAGGAGAAGCCACTCGGTACCGCCGGAAGCGTCAAGAACGCCGAGGACGCGCTGAAGGACGACGCCTTCCTCGTCATTTCCGGTGACGCGCTGACCGACTTCGACCTCACCGAGCTCATCAACTTCCACAAGGAGAAGGGCGCCCTGGTCACGGTCTGCCTGACCAGGGTTCCCAATCCGCTGGAGTTCGGCATCACGATCGTCGACGAGGAGGGCAAGGTCGAGCGCTTCCTCGAGAAGCCGACCTGGGGCCAGGTCTTCTCCGACACGGTGAACACGGGCATCTATGTCATGGAGCCCGAGGTCTTCGACTACGTCGACCCCGATGTCCCCGTCGACTGGTCCGGAGATGTCTTCCCCCAGTTGATGAAGGAAGGCAAGCCCGTCTACGGCTACATCGCCGAGGGCTACTGGGAGGACGTCGGCACCCACGAGAGCTATGTGAAGGCCCAGGCCGACGTTCTCGAGGGCAAGGTCGACGTCGACATCGACGGATTCGAGATCTCGCCCGGCGTCTGGGTGGCCGAGGGCGCCGAGGTGCACCCCGACGCGGTGCTCCGCGGGCCGCTCTACATCGGTGACTACGCCAAGGTCGAAGCGGGCGCGGAAATACGCGAGCACACCGTCATCGGCTCCAACGTGGTCGTCAAGAGCGGTGCCTTCCTGCACAAGGCCGTCGTCGCCGACAACGTGTACGTCGGACAGCAGAGCAATCTCCGCGGTTGTGTGGTCGGCAAGAACACCGACATCATGCGGGCCGCGCGGATCGAGGACGGCGCGGTCATCGGTGACGAGTGCCTGATCGGCGAGGAGTCGATCATCCAGGGCAACGTCCGGGTGTACCCGTTCAAGACCGTCGAGGCCGGTGCGTTCGTCAACACCTCCGTCATCTGGGAGTCCAGGGGGCAGGCGCATCTCTTCGGGGCGCGCGGGGTGACCGGCATCCTGAACGTGGAGATCACGCCGGAGCTGGCCGTACGGCTCGCGGGCGCGTACGCCACCACCCTGAAGAAGGGCACCACGGTCACCACCGCGCGTGACCACTCCCGAGGTGCCCGTGCGCTCAAGCGTGCGGTGATCTCGGCGCTCCAGGCCAGTGCGATCGACGTCCGCGACCTGGAGAACGTGCCGCTGCCCGTGGCCCGGCAGCAGACCGCGCGGGGCAGCTCCGGCGGCATCATGATCCGGACCTCGCCGGGTGTCCCGGACTCCGTGGACATCATGTTCTTCGACCCCAAGGGCGCCGACCTCTCCCAGGGCAGCCAGCGGAAGCTGGATCGGGTGTTCGCGCGCCAGGAGTACCGGCGGGCGTTCCCCGGCGAGATCGGTGACCTCTACTTCCCGTCCAGCGTCTACGACTCCTACACCGGGTCGCTGCTGCGCAACGTGGACACCACCGGGATCGCCGAGTCCGGGCTGAAGGTCGTCGTCGACGCCTCCAACGGCAGTGCCGGTCTGGTGCTGCCCAGCCTGCTGGGCAAGCTCGGCGTGGACTCGCTGGTCATCAACCCCGGTCTGGACGAGTCCCGGCCCACCGAGACCGCCGAGATGCGGCGCAACGGGCTGAAGCGGCTCGGAGAGATCGTTGCGTCCTCCGGGGCGGCCTTCGGTGTGCGGTTCGACCCCGTCGGCGAGCGGCTGTCGCTCGTGGACGAGAAGGGCAGCATCATCGAGGACGACCGGGCGCTCCTGGTCATGCTCGACCTGGTCGCCGCCGAGCGGCGCAGCGGGCGGGTGGCGCTGCCGGTGACCACGACCCGGATCGCGGAGCAGGTGGCCGCGTATCACGGCACCCAGGTGGAGTGGACGACCACCTCGCCGGACGACCTCACCCGGGTCGGCGGCGAGGAGGAGACCATCTTCGGCGGTGACGGCATGGGCGGCTTCATCGTCCCCGAGTTCAGCAGCGTCTACGACGGCACGGCGGCGTTCGTACGCCTGATCGGGCTGGTCGCGCGGACGCAGCTCACGCTGAGCCAGATCGACGCCCGGATTCCGCGGGCCCACGTCCTCAAGCGGGACCTGGCGACGCCGTGGGCGGTCAAGGGTCTGGTCATGCGCAGCGTGGTCGAGGCGGCCGGCGACCGGTCCGTGGACACCACGGACGGTGTGCGGGTCGTGGAGAGCGACGGGCGCTGGGTGATGGTGCTCCCCGACCCGGCCGAGGCGGTCACGCACCTGTGGGCGGAAGGACCCGACGACGCCTCCGCGCAGGCCCTGCTGGACGAGTGGTCGGCCGTCGTGGACAGCGCCGGGCGCTGATCTCGACAACGGCCCGCACGTGCCGGACAGCGACCCCGCGAGGGGCGCTGTCCGGCACGTGCGTGGGGCTCGTTCGGAGGCACCGCGCGCGGCATGCGACGATGTGCGGCATGCCGCAGCAATCCCCCGTTCGGAGCAGCCCCGCGCGGCCGAGGCGTCCGGACGCCTCCATGTCGTTGATCACCAACGTCATGGATCACAGCCTCGACGACGGGTATGCCGAGGCCGCCGCCCGGAATGAGTCCTCGGGCGAGGGCGGCCTGCCGAAGACGCTCCGCGCCAAGCTGGGCCTGGCGGGCGGACTGGTGCTCGCGGCCCTAGTGGTGACGGTCGGCGCCGCTCAGGCCCATGTCGCGGCCCCGGGGATCGCCAAGGAGCGCCAGGAGCTGATCGACCGCATCGACCGGGAGACCACCGCCGCGGACAAGCTGGAGAGCGGTGTCGACGAACTCCGTGAGGAGGTCGGCGCGCGGCAGCGGGCGGCGCTGCGGCAGAGCGGCGGCAGCCAGGCGGACCTCGTGGGTCTGCTGTCGGGTGCCACCGCGGTGCACGGCCCCGGGGTGAAGCTCGTGGTGGACGACGCCAAGGAGGCGAGCACCGGGGGAGACGGCACCAACCCGCGCGAGTCCGCCGGGTTCTCCGACACCGGGCGGGTGCGCGACCGGGACATGCAGCGCGTGGTCAACGGTCTGTGGGCGTCCGGCGCCGAGGCGGTCTCCATCAACGGGCAGCGGCTGACCGCCCTGTCCGCGATCAGGGCCGCGGGTGACGCGATACTGGTCGACAACAGGCCGCTGGTGCCGCCGTACACGGTGCTGGCGGTGGGGGACGGGCGGAAGCTGAGCACCGAGTTCCAGAACAGCGCCGACGGGTTGTATCTGCACGCGCTCCAGGACAACTTCGGTATCCGCACCGCCATCTCCGCGGAGGGCGACGTCCGGTTGCCCGCCGCGCCGAGTGTGATCGTACGAACAGCACAGCCGAGCGCCGAGCAGGCCGAGAAGACTGAGAAGGGCACATCGTGATCGCCGTACTGGGCCTCATCGTGGGAGTGGTGGCCGGCCTGTTGGTCCGGCCCGAGGTTCCGGCGGTCGTCGAGCCGTATCTGCCCATCGCCGTCGTGGCGGCGCTGGACGCCGTGTTCGGCGGGCTGCGGGCGATGCTCGACGGCATCTTCGACGACAAGGTCTTCGTGGTGTCGTTCCTGTCCAACGTGGTGGTGGCCGCGCTGATCGTGTTCCTGGGTGACGAGTTGGGCGTGGGCGCGCAACTGTCCACGGGCGTCGTCGTGGTCCTCGGCATCCGGATCTTCTCCAACGCCGCGGCGATCCGCCGCCATGTCTTCCGGGCGTGAGCGCGATGAGCGACCAGGACGAGCGGCCGGAGAACCGGCTGAGCAAGGAACTGCCCGCCGAGGTGGCACCCCCGGCCCCGGCCTCCGAGCCCGAGCCGACCCCCGCTCCCGCCCCCGCACCGGCGCCCGAGCCCGAGGAGACGCCCCAGCCGCAGCTGACCGGCCGTCAGCGGCTGGCCGACGGTCTCTGGCCGCCCCGGCTGACGCGTGCGCAACTCATCGTGGCGCTGCTGCTCTTCGGCCTCGGCTTCGGGCTGGCCGTGCAGGTGGCGTCCAACAGCGACGGCGACAGCGCGCTGCGCGGGGCACGCCAGGAGGACCTGGTCCGCATCCTCGATGAACTGGACGACCGTACCCAGCGTCTTGAGGACGAGAAGCAGGGGCTGGAGAAGCAGCGTCAGGAGTTGCAGAGCAGCTCGGACCAGGCCGCGGAGGCGCGCAGGCAGACCGCCGAGAAGGAGCGCCAACTCGGCATACTCGCGGGCACCGTGGGCGCCACCGGTCCCGGCATCACCATGACCGTCGAGGACCCGAAGGGAGCCGTCGAGTCCGACATGCTGCTCGACGCGATCCAGGAACTGCGCGCCGCCGGGGCCGAGGCGATACAGGTCAATGGGGTGCGCGTGGTGGCGAACACGTACCTGTCGGACTCCGGGGGTAGCGTCGCCGTCGACGGGAACAAGATCAACGCCCCTTATCGTTTCAAGGTCATCGGCAAGCCGCAGGACCTGGAACCGGCGCTGAACATCCCTGGAGGCGTGGTGCAGAGCGTGGAGAAGGAGCAGGCCACGGTGAGTGTCGAGCGCTCGGACAAGATCGTCGTGGATGCCTTGCGGCGAGCGGAGCAGCCTGACTACGCTCGGTCGTCCTCGCGGTGAACCGGCGGTGCATGCGCGGCGTCGGGCGGGGGCATGAGGTTGCGGGGGGTCGCCGCACCGAAGGGGTGGTGCGTGGTGGAAACTGTCGAGTGGATACGGACGTTGTGAAGATGTCCGGATCGGTCGGTGTAGGCATTCTGGGTTCGTCCTGCCCCACGGGCGGGTCTGTTTCGGTCAAGGGGAATCGCCCGTGAAGTTGTTTGGGAAGTTGTTCGGCAAGAGCGCGCGTGAGGGCAACGACAACGCGACGGCCCGTCATCGCGCACAGCCCGACGAGGAAGGACAGCGTCCGTTGTTCCGGGACCAGGTGGCTGGTCCGGGTGGAGGCACTTCCGGTGGTCAGGGCGCGGCGTCCGTTGACCCTGGCCAGTCCGGCGGCATAGGTTTCGGGCAACCGTCGCGGCAGGAGGCTCCGTCCATGTCGGCCCTGGTGTGTACGAGGTGCGGGAACCGCAACGCGGACAGCGCCCGCTTCTGTTCCCACTGCGGCGCGCCCCTGCGTCCCGGTGTGGCGCCGGAGCGTCCGTCGGAGACCACGTCCACGATCTCCATCTCGGGCATCGAGGCGTACGACGCGGAGGTCACCGGTCAGACGGCGATGCCGATGCTGTCGCCCGAGGCGCAGGCCGCGGTCGACGCGCTGCCCATCGGCTCGGCACTGCTGGTGGTGCGCCGGGGCCCGAACTCGGGCAGTCGCTTCCTGCTGGACAGCGACCTGACCACGGCCGGGCGGCACCCGCAGAGCGACATCTTCCTGGACGACGTGACGGTCTCCCGCAGCCATGTGGAGTTCCGCCGCTCGCCGGACGGTTCCTTCACGGTGGCCGACGTGGGCAGCCTCAACGGCACCTACGTCAACCGCGAGCGGATCGACCAGGTGGCGCTGGCCAACGGTGACGAGGTGCAGATCGGCAAGTACCGGCTGGTCTTCTACGCGAGCCGGCAGGGAGTCTGACCCACCCCCGGGCGCCCGTCCGGGGGAACCCCAGGGAAGTTCCATGCTTCAAACACCGAGCGGCGGTGCCGGAAGCGGTACCGCCGCCAGGGACAGTGGGCCGATGAGCATCGGCACGGTGCTGAACGTGCTGCGCGACGAGTTCCCCGAGGTCACCATCTCCAAGATCCGCTTCCTGGAGTCGGAGGGGCTCATCGAGCCGCAGCGGACCCCGTCGGGGTACCGCAAGTTCAGCCCCCGTGACGTGGAGCGCCTCGGCCATGTCCTGCGGATGCAGCGGGACCACTATCTGCCGCTCAAGGTGATCCGCGAGCACCTGGACGCCATGGAGCGCGGCGACGCGGTCCAGCTGCCCGTGGTCGGCCGTCAGCGCGGCGCCGAGGAGCCGGAGGAGGCCGAGCGGCCCACCGTCGCCCGGATCGGCCGGGACGAGCTGCTGGCGGCGGCGGGCATCGACGAGGCCGACCTGCGCGAGTGGGAGTCGTACGGGCTCCTCACCCCTCTGGCGGACGGTGTCTATGACGCCGAGGCCGTCACCGTGGCCGCACTGGTGGCCGAACTCGGCGGGTTCGGTATCGAGCCCCGCCATCTGCGGGTGATGAAGGCCGCCGCCGAGCGTGAGGCCGGGCTGGTCGACCAGGTCGTCGCCCCCCTGAAGCGGCACCGCAACCCGCAGACCAGGGTGCTTGCCGAGGCCCGTACGAAGGAGCTGGCGGCGCTCACCATGAAGCTGCACTCGGCTCTGGTCAAGGCCGCGCTCGGGGTGCGGCTGCCCTGAGAGGCGGTGTGCCCCGACCCGGCCTGCTTGCGCCGGATCGCCCACCTGTTCCCGGCCCGACTACCCAAACGTCCCGGGCACGGCCTAGGGTTGCTGTGTGAACGAGCTCGATGTCGTAGGTGTCCGGGTCGAAATGCCCTCCAACCAACCGATCGTGCTCCTGCGCGAAGTGGGAGGCGACCGCTACCTCCCCATCTGGATCGGGCCGGGGGAGGCGACGGCGATCGCCTTCGCCCAGCAGGGCATGGCTCCCGCGCGCCCGCTGACGCACGACCTGTTCAAGGACGTGCTGGAGGCGGTGGGCCAGGAGCTGACCGAAGTCCGCATCACCGATCTGCGAGAAGGCGTCTTCTACGCGGAGCTGGTGTTCGCCAGCGGGGTCGAGGTGAGCGCCCGGCCGTCCGACGCCATAGCGCTCGCCCTGCGCACCGGCACGCCGATCTACGGCAGTGACGGGGTGCTGGACGACGCGGGCATCGCCATCCCGGACGAGCAGGAGGACGAGGTGGAGAAGTTCCGCGAGTTCCTCGACCAGATCTCGCCCGAGGACTTCGGCACCAGCAGCCAGTGACGCCGGGGCCGGCCGGGTGGACCGACCGGGTCCGCGTCCGGCCGGTTCGCGGCGTGTCGTGACATCGTCGCGAGGGCAATTGCCAACGGCCCGTGAGAGCGTCCTACGCCTTTCCGCGAGCGCATTCGGCTAGCCTTTCCCAGCGGTGGGACACGGGAAACCACTCTCAGGGTGATTATCACTCGGCGTGCCGAGTGTGGCGATCGTTGACGCACCCCTGGTGACTGCCTACCGTCGATAGGGCAGGTCAAGGACGGAGGTCGGCGTGAGGATGAGCGGCGACGGTACGGCTGGGGGTGCCCCCGGACACGGTTTCGGGGACAGCGGCCCGTACCTTCCCCCGAGCGCACGGTTTCGGCCGGGCGGGGGACACCCACAGCTCGGCGGCGTGGCCGATCACGCTCCACAGCGGCCGATGGTGGTGCCTGACGGTGAAGGGGCGGCGACCATGACGTCCGAGGAGATCGGCTACCGCGGTCCCACGGCCTGCGCGGCCGCGGGGATCACCTACCGACAGCTCGACTACTGGGCCCGTACGGGACTGGTCGAGCCCAGTGTGCGCCCGGCCCACGGCTCGGGTACCCAGCGGCTGTACAGCTTCCGGGACGTGGTCGTCCTGAAGATCGTCAAGCGGTTCCTGGACACGGGCGTCTCCCTCCAGAACATCCGCTCGGCCGTGCAGCACCTCAGGGAGCGCGGGTTCCAGGACCTGGAGCGCATGACCCTGATGAGCGACGGCGCCATGGTCTACGAATGCACCTCCCCGGACGAGGTCCACGCGCTGCTCCAGGGCGGCCAGGGCATCTTCGGGATCGCCGTGGGCGTGGTCTGGCGGGACGTGGAGAGCGCGCTGTCCCAGCTCCACGGGGAGCGCGTCGACACCGGTGAGACGCTCGTCGGGCACAACCCGGCCGATGAACTGGCGCGGCGGCGCAACCGCGCCGTCTGACACCGGGCGGCACCACTCGGCTTCGAGCGCCCTCGCACGGGGTCGTTGTCAGTGGCATGGTGCAGCATCGGACTTGTGAGAAACGCGCCCACCATCCTCCATCTCGACATGGACGCCTTCTACGCCTCGGTGGAGCAGGCGTCCAAGCCGAGCCTGCGGGGGAAGGCCGTCGTCGTCGGCGGGATCGGGCTGCGCGGGGTGGTGGCCACCGCGTCGTACGAGGCGCGGGCGTTCGGGGTGCACTCGGCGATGCCCACGGCGCAGGCGCGGCGGCTGGCACCGAACGCCGCGTACCTCACGCCCCGCTTCGCGCTGTACCGCTCGATCAGCGACCAGGTGATGGCGCTGCTGCGGGAGTTGTCCCCGCTGGTGGAGCCGCTGAGCCTGGACGAGGCGTTCGTCGACCTGGAGGCCGGGGGCGCGGCCTCGGACGAGGCGTCGGCGCGGGAGGCCGGGGTGCGGCTGCGCGCCGACATCCTGGCGGTGACGGGGCTGACCGGGTCGGTGGGGCTCGCCGCCTCCAAGATGCTGGCCAAGATCGCCTCGGAGCGGGCCAAGCCCGACGGACTGGAGCTCATCGAACCGGGCACCGAACGAGCCCTGCTGGCACCCCTGTCCGTGCGCACCCTGCCCGGCGTGGGCCCCGCCACCGGCGACCATCTGCGGCGCGCCGGGATCACCACCGTGCTGGAGCTGTCCGAGGCGGGCGAGGACGAACTGGTCCGGCTGCTCGGCAAGGCCCACGGACACGCGCTGTACGCCATGGCGCTGGCCCGTGACGACCGGCCGGTGGTCGCCGAGCGGGAGGCCAAGTCGGTGTCGGTGGAGGACACCTACGCCGTGGACATCCACGACCGGCTGCGCATCGGCCTGGAGGTCCGTCGGCTCGCCGACCGGTGCGTGCGGCGGCTGCGCGGTGCCGGGCTGTCCGGGCGCACCATCGTGCTCAAGGTCCGGCGGTACGACTTCTCCACCCTGACCCGCTCCGAGACGCTCCGGGGGCCCACGGACGATCCGGCGGTGATCCGGGAGGCGGCCGCGCGGCTGCTGGACTCCGTGGACACCACGGGCGGGGTGCGGCTGCTCGGCGTCGGGGTGTCCGGGCTCGCCGACTACACCCAGGAGGACCTGTTCGCCCAGGCGGCGGGGGAGACGGAGGAGGACACGCCGGAGGAGAGCGACCCCCACCTTGGTGATCCCCGCTTCGGCCCGGAGAGACCCGAGCCCGCCGCGCCGGAGTGGCGGGCGGGCCAGGACGTGCGGCACCCCGAGTACGGGCACGGCTGGGTCCAGGGCAGTGGCCTGGGACGGGTCACCGTGCGCTTCGAGACACCGCTCTCCGCGCCGGGCCGGGTACGGACGTTCCGGTCCGACGACGCCGGGCTGGAACCGGCCGACCCGCTGCCGCTGGTGGCTCAGGTGGAGGCGGTCGCCGCGGAGGGGGAGACGGGCGGATGAGGGGAGGGGCTCAGGTCTCCTCGGTGCCCGCGACCTTGCCGAAGTCGCGGTCCGGGGTCCGGGCGGAGGTGCCCGCGTCGAGACCGTAGTGGTGGTAGAGCTGGAGTTCCTGTTCGGGGGAGAGGTGGCGGCCCACGCCGAAGTCGGGGGCGTCCCTGATGAGGGCGCGTTCGAAGGGGACGCGGAGCGCGCCCTCGACCAGTTCGCTGGGCTCCAGCGGGACGAAGGCGTCGCGGGAGAAGAGGCCGGTGCGCACCGCGGCCCACTCCGGGACGCCGGTCGCGTCGTCGAGGTACACCTCGTCTATGGTGCCGATCTTGGTGCCGGCGCGGTCGAACGCCTTGCGGCCGATCAGGCTGCGCGGATCGATGTCGGTCTGCACGATCCCTCTCCCTCCACATGGTCGCAACTCATCCGTAAGCACTACAAAAGAGCAGAATCAGTCGGGCGGCCACTCGAACACCGCGCTCAGGACCCCGCTGGTACGCTGAACTCGGCTGCTGACCCCGTGCGGGAGAGTCCTCCGAGCAATTCGGAGGCGCCGAAGGAGCAACTCCTCCCCGGAATCTCTCAGGCCCCCGTACCGCACGGACGAGGTCACTCTGGAAAGCAGGGCGGGCGTCATGGCTCCCGCTCTCACCGACGGTGCAAGCCGGGGTCCGCAAGGCCCCCGGTGAAGCTCTCAGGTACGAGATGACAGAGGGGGAGGCCGGTGGGCACCCGCGCCGTGGTGCCCCTCGCAGGTCGCGTCAGACCAGGAGGCCTCCGCACATGACCGCCCCTCGCATTCCGCTCGCCGACCTCGAAGCGGGCATTCCCTTCGAGCAGCGCCACATCGGGCCCGACCAGGAGGCGCGGGCCAAGATGCTCGCGCAGGTCGGCTACGGATCGCTCGACGAGCTGACCGCCGCCGCCGTGCCGGACGTCATCAAGAACGCCGACGCGCTCGACCTGCCCGGCGCCCGCACCGAGGCCGAGGTGATCGCCGAGCTGCGCGGTCTCGCGGACCACAACCAGGTGCTGGGCTCCATGATCGGCCTGGGCTACCACGGCACCTTCACCCCGCCGGTGATCCTGCGCAACGTCATGGAGAACCCCGCCTGGTACACGGCGTACACGCCCTACCAGCCGGAGATCTCCCAGGGCCGTCTCGAAGCCCTGCTGAACTTCCAGACGATGGTCGCCGACCTCACCGGGCTGCCCACCTCCGGTGCCTCCCTGCTGGACGAGGGCACCGCCGCCGCCGAGGCGATGGCGCTGTCCCGGCGCATGGGCAAGAACAAGAAGGGCCTCTTCCTGGTCGACGCGGACACCCTGCCGCAGACCATCGCCGTCATCGAGACCCGTGCCGAGCCCGCCGGTGTCGAGGTCGTCGTCGCCGACCTGAGCGAGGGCATCCCGGCGGACATCGCCGAGCGGGCCATCACCGGCGTCCTCCTCCAGTACCCCGGCGCCTCCGGTGCCGTACGCGACCTGAAGCCGGTCATCGGGCAGGCGCACGAGCTGGGCGCCCTCGTCACGGTCGCCGCGGACCTGCTCGCGCTCACCCTGCTCAGCTCGCCCGGCGAGCTGGGCGCGGACATCGCCATCGGCACCACCCAGCGCTTCGGCGTCCCGATGGGCTTCGGCGGTCCGCACGCGGGCTACATGGCCGTGCACGAGAAGTTCGCCCGCAGCCTGCCGGGCCGCCTGGTCGGCGTCTCCGTCGACGCCGACGGGCACCGGGCCTACCGGCTCGCGCTCCAGACCCGCGAGCAGCACATCCGCCGCGAGAAGGCCACCAGCAACATCTGCACCGCGCAGGTGCTGCTCGCCGTGATGGCCGGGATGTACGCCGTCTACCACGGCCCCGACGGCCTGCGGACCATCGCCCGCCGCACCCACCGCTACGCCACGATCCTCGCCGAGGGCCTGCGGGCGGGCGGCGTCGAGATCGTGCACGGCGCCTACTTCGACACCCTCACCGCGCGCGTGCCCGGCAAGGCCGCCGAGGTCGTCGCCGCAGCCCGCGAGGGCGGGGTCAACCTGCGCCCGGTCGACGCCGACCACGTCTCCCTGGCCTGCGACGAGACCACCAACCGGGCCCAGCTCGAAGCCGTCTTCGCCGCCTTCGGCGTCGAGGGCGACATCGAGGCGCTCGACGGGGCGGCCGAGGACACGCTGCCCGAGGCGCTGCTGCGCACCGACGACTACCTCACCCACCCGGTCTTCCACGACCACCGCTCCGAGACGGCCATGCTGCGTTACCTGCGCAAGCTGTCCGACCGCGACTACGCGCTCGACCGGGGCATGATCCCGCTCGGCTCCTGCACCATGAAGCTGAACGCGACCACCGAGATGGAGCCGGTCACCTGGCCCGAGTTCGGCGCGCTGCACCCCTTCGCCCCCGCCGAGCAGGCCGAGGGCTACCTCACCCTCATCCGGGAGCTGGAGGACCGGCTCGCCGAGGTCACCGGGTACGACAAGGTCTCCCTCCAGCCCAACGCCGGGTCCCAGGGCGAGCTGGCCGGACTGCTCGCCGTACGCGCCTACCACCGGGCCAACGGGGACGAGCAGCGCACCATCTGCCTCATCCCGTCCTCCGCGCACGGCACCAACGCGGCGAGCGCGGTGATGGCCGGGATGAAGGTCGTCGTCGTGAAGACCGCCGGGGACGGAGAGATCGACGTCGAGGACCTGCGCGCGAAGATCGAGCAGCACCGTGACGAGCTGTCCGTACTGATGATCACCTACCCGTCGACGCACGGCGTCTTCGAGGAGCACGTCGCGGACATCTGCGCCCAGGTGCACGACGCGGGCGGCCAGGTGTACGTGGACGGCGCCAACCTCAACGCGCTGGTCGGGCTCGCCAAGCCGGGGCACTTCGGCGGCGACGTCTCCCACCTGAACCTGCACAAGACGTTCTGCATCCCGCACGGCGGCGGCGGTCCCGGCGTCGGTCCGGTCGGAGTCCGCGCCCACCTGGCGCCGTACCTGCCCAACCACCCGATGCAGCCCGCGGCCGGTCCGGAGACGGGTGTCGGCCCGATCTCCGCGGCGCCCTGGGGCAGCGCGGGTATCCTGCCGATCTCCTGGGCGTACGTCCGGCTGATGGGCGGCGAGGGCCTCAAGCGCGCCACCCAGGTGGCCGTGCTCTCCGCCAACTACATCGCCAAGCGCCTGGAGCCGCACTTCCCGGTGCTCTACACCGGTCCCGGCGGGCTGGTCGCGCACGAGTGCATCATCGACCTGCGCCCGCTGACCAAGGCGACCGGCGTGAGCGTGGACGACGTGGCCAAGCGCCTGATCGACTACGGCTTCCACGCGCCGACCATGTCCTTCCCGGTGGCCGGCACGCTGATGATCGAGCCGACCGAGTCCGAGGACCTGGGCGAGCTGGACCGGTTCTGCGACGCGATGATCGCCATCCGTGCGGAGGTCGAGAAGGTCGCCGCCGGGGTCTGGCCCGCCGAGGACAACCCGCTGCACGGCGCCCCACACACCGCGGCCGCTCTCGGCGGCGAGTGGACGCACGCGTACACCCGCGAGGAGGCCGTCTTCCCGGCCGGTGTCTCCGCGGCCGACAAGTACTGGCCGCCGGTCCGCCGCATCGACCAGGCCTTCGGCGACCGCAACCTGGTCTGCTCCTGCCCGCCGCTGGACGCCTACGAGGACTGAGCACGCGGGATCCTGCGCCCGGCCGTGGGTCTCCCCGGCCGGGCGCCTCGCGCGTGGCCCGGCGGCCTTCAGGCCAGTCCGCCCGTCGCCCGTAGGCGGTGCGGGGTCATGCCGACGCCGGGGGAAGGGTGTCGAGGAAGGCGCGGACGTGGTGGAGCCATGTCGCGCGGTCGGGCTCGTTCAGGATGTGGGCCGCGCCGGGCAGTTCGATCAGTTTCGCGTCCGGGATGCCCGCTGCCAGGCGGTACGAGCTCTCGGGCAGCACCAGCCGGTCGCCGGTCGGTGCCACCACCAGTGCGGGCGCGGACAGGTTCGCCAGGTCCGCCCTGACGTCCACGCGGGAGACCAGGTCGAAGTGGTCGAGCATGCCCGGCGGCATCCCGGCCCGGGTGCGGGCCACCGCCGCGTCCAGGTCGGCGGGCGAGGCGTCGGCCAGATCGGCGAGCGACAGGCAGGATAGGTGGGCGAACCGTGCCACCTCGTCCCACCGGCCCGCGTCCGCCAGGGACTTGATGAGCCGGGCGGCCAGAGCCAGCACGGGGTCCGCGACCGGGAACCCGGCGGTGAGGACGAGACCCCGGACCCGCTCGGGATGCCGGGCGGCGATCCGGACGGCCACGGCGCTGCCGAGCGACTCCCCGAGCACGGCGAACGACTCCTGGCCCGCCGCGACCGCCTCGGTGACCAACTGGTCGGCGAGGTCGTCCAGGTCCAGTGGTGCGGTGGCCGCGGGGGAGCCGCCCGCTCCCGGATAGTGCGGGCCCACCAGGATGTGGTCGCGGGCGAGGTCGTCCAGGACGAGACCGAAGTTGCCTTCGATGCCGCCGCCCGCGCCGTGGGCGAGCAGGAGTGCGGGGCCGGTGCCCCGCACGATGACGTCGAGCCGAGGGGTGTTCATGCGGCCGACGCTAAACTCCGACATCGGTGTCAGAGTCAAGTCAGGTGTCTCGGCAGGTGGGGAGCGGGCCAGGTCGTACCCCTGTCTGCTCAGGCCGTGGCGAGTGAGACCTCGGTCGACTTGATCAGCGCCACCACCGAGTCGCCCTCCGACAGCTTCAGTTCGGCGGCGGACTCGTGGGTGATCGCCGACGTCACCTCGGCGCCCGGCACCGCGACCTTCACCGTGGCCATGGCGGTGCCCATGGTGATCTCGCTGATGGTGCCCGCGAGCTGGTTGCGGATCGAGATGTGGTCGACGGGCTCGGTGGCCAGGGACACCTCCGTCGCCTTCACCAAGGCGTGCACGGGGGTGCCCTCGGCCAGCCGGAGTTCCTTGGTGGCTTCCTCGGTGATGGCCGCGGTCAGCTGCTGACCGCCGTCGAGCTGGATCTTGACGGTCGCCATGACCTCGCCGGGGTGGACCGCGGTGACGGTGCCGGGAAGCTGGTTGCGGATGCTCATGCTCATGGGGCCACACCGTAGTGGCTGAGCAGGGTTATGCCGGGTATGCGTGGGTCTGCGTCGCCTTGACGGTCGCCCAGACCGGTGCGCCCGTGTGCAGGTCCAGCTCGGCGGCGGCCGCCGTGGTGAGGTCGGCGGCGAGCTGGATCTCCCCGGTCAGGTCCGCGCGGATCTGGTCGCCGTGGGTCTCCATCCCGGCGACCTCGCAGCGCCACAGATTGCGGGCGCTGGCCCCGGTCGGGCGGTCCCGGAAGAGGGTGACCGCGACCGGCGGGAACGCGACGAACACCGGACCCGACAGATCCTCGGTGGTCGTGATCGTCGGCCCCGCGTCCAGCCGTACCGCGTGCCCGTCGGCCTCGCCGCGGTAGAGGTTGAGGCCGACCAGCTGGGCGATGTAGTCGGTGCGCGGATGGCGGGCGATCTCCGTGGGCGTGCCCTGCTGCACCACCTGGCCGTGCTCGATCACCACCAGCCGGTCCGCGAGCACCATGGCGTCCAGCGGGTCGTGCGTCACCAGCACGGCGACCGCCTCGAACTCGGCCAGATGCCGCCGCAGCTGCGACCGGACCTCGAGCCGGGTACGGGCGTCCAGCGCGGCGAGCGGCTCGTCCAGCAGGAGCAGCCGGGGGTGGGTGGCCAGTGCCCTGGCCAGCGCGACCCGCTGGGCCTGACCGCCGGACAAGCGGCGGGGCTTGGCGCCCGCGTGCTCCGCCAGACCCATGCGCTCCAGCCAGCCGGCCGCCTGCGCGCGCGCCTCGGCCTTGCCGGTGCCGTGGCAGCGCGGGCCGAAGGCCACGTTGTCCAGCGCGGACAGGTGCGGGAAGAGCAGATAGTCCTGGAAGACCACGCCGACCGGGCGGTTCTCCGGCGGGGTGCGCTCCAGCGCGGTGCCGTCCAGCCGCAGATGGCCCTCGGAGAGCGGGACGAGACCCGCGAGGGCGCGCAGTGCGGTGGTCTTGCCCGCGCCGTTCGGACCGAGCAGCGCGACCACGTCACCGGGGGCCGCGCGCAGGGTCACGTCCAGCCGGAAGTTCCCCCGGTCGACCACCAGGTGGGCGTCGAGACCCTGTTCGTCCGCCGCCTTCAGCAGGGCGGGGGGCGCGTCGATGTCGGTCATGGGGCGGTCGTCCTCCGTGGGCGCCTGCGTGGTCGGTGTCTTCCATCCTCGCGGCACCGTCACGCCCCCGTCATCCACCGGTCCCGCAGACCCGCCAGTACCGCGATCGACACGGCCAGCAGGATCAGGCTGAGGGCGATGGCGGCCTCCGGGTCGTTCTGGAGGGCGAGGTAGACCGCCAGCGGCATGGTCTGGGTGCGGCCGGGGAAGTTGCCCGCGAAGGTGATCGTGGCCCCGAACTCGCCGAGCGCGCGGGCCCACGCCAGTACGGCACCGGCCGCGATGCCGGGGGCGATCAGCGGCAGGGTGACCCGGCGGAACGCGGTGAACCTGGACGCGCCGAGCGTGGTGGCCGCCTCCTCGTAGCGCGGGTCGGCGGCCCGCAGGGTGCCCTCGACGCTGATGACGAGGAACGGCATGGCGACGAACGCCTCCGCGATGACCACCCCGGCGGTGGTGAACGGCAGGGTGATGCCGAACCAGGCGTCCAGCGACTTGCCGACGATGCCGTTGCGGCCGAGGGCCAGCAGCAGCGCGACACCGCCGACGACCGGCGGCAGCACCAGCGGCAGCGTCACCAGGGCCCGCACCAGACCCCGGCCGGGGAACTCCGTACGGGCCAGCAGCCAGGCCAGCGGCACGCCGAGGACCAGGGCGACGGCGGTGGCGGCCGTGGCGCTGATCAGGGAGAGCTGGAGCGCCTGCCACACCTCGGTGCTGGCCAGCTGGGAGGGGAGGCTGCGCCAGGGGGCGCGGACCAGCAGGGCGAGCAGCGGCACCAGCAGGAAGGCCATGGCCAGCAGGCCCGGCACCAGCAGCGGCACCGGCACGCCGCGGCGGGCGGCACGGACACGCGGACGCCGCGGGCCGCCCCTGTCGGGACGGGCCGCGGCGGGCTGCTTCAGCTCGGTCACGGCTTGAGGAAGCCGGCCTCGGTCAGCACCTTCTGGCCGTCGGCGGACTTGACCAGCGCGATGAAGGCGGCGGCCGCGTCGGCGTTCTTCGCGTTCTTCAGCGGGGCGATCGGGTAGTCGTTGATCGCGTCCTTGGACTCGGCGAACTCCACGCCCTGGACCTTACCGGCGGCGGACTTCACGTCGGTCTTGTAGACCAGGGACGCGTCGGCCTCCTTCAGCTCCACCTTGTTCAGGGCGGCCTTGACGTCCTGCTCGTAGGAGACCGGGGTGACCTTGACGCCGCTCGCGTCGAGCACCTTCTGGGCGGCCGCGCCGCACGGCACGGTCTTGTCACACAGGACGACCTTGAGCTTCGGGTCGGTGAGGTCCTTCAGCGAGGCGACCTTGTCGGGGTTGCCCGGCAGGGTGGCGATCTCCAGCTGGTTGCGGGCGAAGGTCGACGGGGCGCTCGTCGCGTCCTTCTTGTCCGTGACGATCTTCATCGTCTTGGGGCTGGCGGCGGCGAACACGTCCGCCGGGGCGCCGCTGGTGATGCTGGCGGCGAGGGTGTCACTGCCGCCGAAGTTGAACGCGACCTTGGTGCCCGGGTGCTGCTGCTCGAACTGCTTGCCCAGGGTCGTGAAGCTCTCCTTGAGGGAGGCGGCCGCGAACACGGTGACCGTGCCGGACAGCTTCGGGGAGGCGGAGTCGGAGCTGTCGGCCTTGGCGGGCGTGGAACCGTCGGAGCTGGAGCAGGCGCTGAGGGCCAGCAGGGCGGCGACTCCCACACCGGCCAGCGGCAGCATCCGGCGGGTCCGGCGTGCGGAACGGGTCATCACGGTCTTCTACTCCTCGTCTCGGCGGAACAACGCTCGCGCCCTTGCAGGGGGCCGGGTATCGGCCACGGGGCCGATGATACTGCCGCATTTGCCAGACGTAAGTCATCTGTCACGTTGCATGAGCTGCGAAGTTGTTATCTGGAGCTGGCATATGCGTTTGTCCGGAGGTGTCCGGGGGGTAGCAATCCAGGGGAGGTGGTCGCGGTGACGCTCGCTCAGTTGGCCATGACCGGCGATCTGGCCCGGCCTGCTCGGCTCACCGTTCCTGACCTGCGGGAATGGCCTCAGTTCCGGGCGGACGTCAGCTTCGAGTGCGCGACCAGCGGCATCCAGCGGCACCTGTTCTCCGGGCCGCGGCTATATCACGTACTGACCGACGCGGGGCCCGGATTCGACCCGGTGCGCCGCAAGGACCGGCTGAGATTCCTGATTTCCGTGACCGGAACCGACGGGCATCGGGCGGTGCTGAGCTGGGCCGAGATCGACCCCGACTTCGCGGACGCCCCCGTACTGCTGGCGGTCACGATGGACGGCACACCGTTGGACGGGGCCGGGCCCCAGCTTGTGCTGCCGCAAGACCGCTGCGGGGCCCGGCACATCAGCGGGATCACCGGCATCCTGGTCGACGGGGGCTATCACTTCGGTGTCGCGGCGCCCCGCCCCGCGGACCGGCCCGCGCTCGCGGCAGGCTGACGCGGGCGCTGCTCCGGCCCGCGCGTCCGGGCCGCTCAGAAGCGGTCGATGTGCACGTTGGTGGACTTCACGCGGGCGGTGGCCTCCATGCCGACCTCCAGACCGAGTTCGTCGACCGCCTCGCGGGTGAGCAGCGAGACCAGCCGGTGCGGGCCCGCCTGGATCTCCACCTGGGCGGCCACGTCACCGAGCTTGATGGCGGTGACGATGCCGGGGAACGCGTTGCGCACGGAGGTGAAGGGGGTCTCCTCCTCGGCCGTCCCGCCCGCCTGGGCCAGTTCGACGGAGAACGCGGCGAGATCCTGACCGGCGATCAGGCGCCGCCCCGAATCGTCGCGGTGGGTGGCCATCCGCCCGGCGTCGGCCCAGCGGCGGGCGGTGTCGGGGCTCACGCCGAGGAGCCGGGCTGCCTGGCCGATCGTGTAGGACTGCATGCTGGTCACCATAAAACGAGAGGTCGGCGGGCGTGCGCCCGGGCGGGACGCGGGAGCGTCCGGACGGCTCAACCCGTGTGCACCCGGGGGCGGCGGGCCCGGTCCGGCTCCGCCTCGCGCAGCACCTCGCGGGTGACCGGGGCGACCTCGCCCTGCCCGAAGAGGAAGAACCGCAGGAAGTTGGCGAACGGGCTGCCCTCGGTCCACTCGAAGAAGATGTGCGGGGTACGTCCGGTCAGGTCCCGTACATGCAGCAGCAGTGCGGCGAGGGCGTTGGGGATGGAGGAGGACTCCACGGTCAGCACCCGGTAGCGGTTGTGCAGGACCTCGCCGCGCACCGTCAGACAGGTCTCGAACTCCGAGGGGTCGGCCACCGTGACCTCGACGAAGACGAAGTCCTCCTGCTCGGGCATGTCGTTGTCGGTACGGATCTGCTCGATCTTGTCGCGGTACTCGGCCCGGTCGCGGTTGTCGGGCTCGTTGGCGATGAAGCGGATCTTCCGGCTGGCCATGTCCCGGACGAACCGTTCCGCCATCGGGTCCATCGCCACGCTGGTCACCCGCAGCTCGAAGGAGCGGGCCAGCCGGGACAGCAGGGAGACCAGCATGATGCCCGCGATGAAGCAGGCGCCGATCTTCACACCGTCCGGGCGCTCGATGACGTTGGCGACCGTGGTGTACAGGAACACGGCGGAGATGACGCCGAAGCCGATGGTCCAGCCGCGCTGTCCGGCCTTGCGCGCGGCGATGGTCACCGCGATGGCGGCCGAGCTGATCAGCACCAGCACACCGGTGGCGTAGGCGCCGCCCTGCTTGTCCACGTTGGCGTCGAAGAGCCAGGTGACGAGGAAGGCGATCAGGATGAAGACGATGACCATCGGGCGTACCGCGCGGGCCCAGTGCGGGGCCATGCCGTACCGGGGGAGGTAGCGGGGCATCAGGTTGAGCAGACCGGCCATGGCGGAGGCACCGGCGAACCACAGGATGGCGATGGTCGAGGCGTCGTAGACCGTGCCGAAGGCGTTGCCCAGGTACTCGTGCGCGAGGAAGGCGAGGGCGCGGCCGTTGGCCTGGCCGCCGGGCTTGAACTCGTCCGCCGGGATGAGCAGCGTGGTGATGGAGCTGGTGGTGATGAGGAAGCAGCTCATGATGACGGCGGCGGTGGTGAGCAGCTTCTTGGTGTCCCGGATGCGGCCCGCCGGGCGCTCCTCGGTGTCGCCCTCGTCGCCCTGGACATGGGGCATCACGGCGACGCCGGTCTCGAAGCCGGACAGACCGAGGGCGAGCTTCGGGAAGACGATCAGGGCCACGCCGATCATCACGAAGACGTTGCCGTGCTCGGTGGTCAGGGCGCTGGTCCAGTCGGTCACCACGTGCTCGGCGGTCAGCACGTGCCACAGGCCGCTGATCACCACGACGACGTTGAGCCCGAGGTAGACGCCGACCAGGGCGACCGCGACGCCCATGGCCTCCAGGAAGCCCTTGAGGAACACCGCGCCGAGCAGCGCCACCAGGATCAGGGTGATCAGCATCTGGTGACCGCCCAGCGTGCTGGTCAGATGCGGGTTCTCCACCAGGTGGGTGGAGGCGTCGGCGGCCGAGAGGGTGATGGTGATCAGGAAGTCGGTGGCCGCGAAGCCCAGCAGGGTCAGGACGAAGAGCTTGCCCTTCCAGAAGGACAGCAGCCGCTCCAGCATGGCGATGGAACCCTGCCCGTGCGGGCTCTCCTGCGCCACCCGCCGGTACACCGGGAGAGCGCCCGCGAGGGTGACGATCACCAGCACGATGGTCGCCAGTGGGGAGAGCAGGCCCGCCGCCAGCGCCGCGATGCCGGGCTGGTAGCCGAGGGTGGAGAAGTAGTCGACGCCCGTCAGGCACATCACCCGCCACCAGCGCTGACCCCGGTGCGGGGGTTCCGGCTCGGCGTGCGGCCCGGTCAGGCCACCCCGCTTGCCCATGTCGGAGAGCCCCTGAAGCATCCAGGCGCGCAGGCGACTGGGAGGGTGCTCGGTCGTGGCCATCGGCGTGCTCCAGGTGGTGCGGCTCGGCTGCCTGCGGTCATCACACGGACAGCCGGACCAGCGTATGCGGAGAGTGACGCTGCACCCATGGATTCCGGACCGGGAGGGTGTCAATCCTGCGTTAAGAATGGGCCGACGGGGGCTGCTGACGCACCGGAAGGCGAAGGCCCGGAGCCTGCGGGGGCGGATGGCGCGGTGTGCGGACGGCGCCGGGGGAGAGGGTTTCGGGGCTCCGGGAGCGGACACCGAGCGTCATCTCGGACACGATCCTTCAGGCGTCGCACGCACCCTGTCCATGCTGCCTCGGGCGGGGGCGCTCCGCAGCCCAGCGCGCGGCGAATCAGAGGCCGCGGATGTCCATGCGCCAGTGCCAGGCGTTGCGGCGGCGTACGGCGGACAGCTCGGACTCCAGCGGCGAGGGGGGTACCGCGAGCACCGGGCAGCCCGCGTGGGCGAGGCACTGTCGGGAGACCCGGCCGGAGAAGGCCCGGCGCAGGCCGCGGCGGCCCGTGCCGACCACCAGCAGGTCGTCCTCGCGGTCCGCGACCGCCAGCAGTGCCCGGCCCGGCGCGCCGCGCACGATCACGGCGTGCAGGGGGATGCCGGGGCCCTCCGCGCCGAACAGGTCGTCGAGCAGGGAGGTCAGCCGGTGTTCCGCCATCCGCTGCCACTCCTCGGTCAGCGGATCGGCGACGACGGAGCGCCGGCCGGTCGGATCACCGCCGGGCGGCGTCCAGGCCAGTACCGGCCACAGCTCGGCGGCCAGGCGGCGGGCCAGCGCGGCGGCCCGGCGCAGGACCGTGACGCTGCCCAGCGAACCGCTCACACCGACGACCACTCGTGCGGCCAAGGGGGCGTTGTATCCGGGCATGACGTCACGCTCCTCGGGGGACGGACCGCTCGCGCGTCCTGCTTCCATCCCACTCCCGTCCGGCCGATTCGACCAGCCGACGGCCCGTGCACCTGTCCCGGACACGCGTCGGGGCCGGTGCGCACCGTGCGTGCGTCCGGCCCCTCGGGTCGTCGGGCGGTCTCGGCGGACCGCCTCGGGTGCTGCTCAGGCGGCGGTCATGAGTGCGCCGAGCGGGCGATGGGGGGCGATGACCCGGCCGTCGGGCAGCAGCTCACCGGTGTCCTCGAAGAGCAGAACGCCGTTGCACAGCAGACTCCACCCCTGTTCCGGGTGGTGCGCCACGAGACGGGCCGACTCGCGGTCGGCGGACTCGGCTGGCGGGCAGGTCGGTTGATGCTGGCACATGGGCGGGATCTCTCGCTTTGTCGTGGTCATGTCCGTCCCCCGTGGTGAAACATCGGTCGGAATCCAGTGTTGCCCGCTGGGCGTCGTTCCGCAGGGATTTCGCAGCACCGCTCCTTACTCGTTCATGACGCGTCACTCTCGCGGACGGTTCAATCCAACCCCACTGTCCCTTTGGGTGGTTCGGTGTGACCGGAAAGGGCTAGTCCACTCGGAGCAGTGTCGCCTATTCGCTCGTAGGAGCGGGCAATTACTCGCACGAGCGAAATGTGTGTGGCCCACGGAAATACGCGTGCCCGGAGCAGGAATCCGGCGTACCCGGAGAAAAGGCCGTACCCCGCTTCCGCGCCGGGAAGCGGGGTACGCGGGGGGTCGGTCAGGCGGGTGAGCCGAGAAGGGGCACGGGAGTCGCACGATGGGTCAGCACGGGCAGCAACTCCGAGACCCGGTGCGGCCGGTGGGCCCGGATGCCGGGCGGAGCCGGGGCGAGCGGCACCAGCAGGTCGGTGGCGAGGGGGTGTCCCTCGGCCGGGTCGGCCGTGGCATCGCCGTGCAGCCACAGGGTGAGCATGTACAGCCCCGGCACCGACAGCAGGCGCGGCTGATGGGGCTGGGGCAGGGCCTCGGCCTGCTGGAGCGCCCGCTCGGTGGACGGGATGTAGGGGCCCTCGAAGAAGTGCGAGAAGGCCCAGCCGTCCGGGGTGAGCACGGTGTCGGCCGCCGCGACCGGGCGGTCGCCGGCCCGGATGACGAACCGCCAGCCCGTCAGCCGCGTCGCGGACAGGCCCTCGGGGGTGATGTGGTCCAGCACATGCAGGGCGAGCGGGAGTTCGGGCGTGACCGGACCCTGCGCGGCACGCAGGGTGGGGGTGCGCGCCTCACGGACCGCGGTGGGGGAACCGAGGGCCGTGAGGACGGAATGCAGTGCGGGCGCGGGCGCGGGGGGCACGTGCAGCGGCATGGTGGGTCGCCTCTCGTTCGACAGGCGCGGCGGCGCGATGAGGGTGGGGCGGACGGCACTGTCTGCTCACAGGTGGAAGGCCAAGGCGGCGGGGGTCCGGTGCGGACGCGACTGCGAAAGAGATCAGCCGGTCGTCGACGGACGGCCGGAATGCGGCGGAAACGCGTCAGAAACCGGTACCGAGGCACCATCCTTCGGCCCTGTCCGCGAAGTTTATACGACACGTGTTCACCCGTTGTTTCGGCTATCCGATTCCGATAGTCCGGGCAAGGCGATATCCGGTCGCGGATACGTGCTGAACATCCCGATTTCCCGGCCGCGGGGGTCCGCTGACCTCGCCGTACCCCGCTCGCGCGGTCGGCCGATTGTCGTCGGCGTTTTTCACGAGACGATCAGGGCACCCGAAGATGCGTGATGCGGCATGCCTCGTGAATGTGCCGCAGGACACTTCCGTCAGAATAATGGGCGGCGAGGCCGGATGCGGCGTTATCGATCGCTTCCGCTGGGCATCATCCCAACCGATCCGGGAGCCCCGGCGGCCGGACCCTCGGGCCGCCCATCCGAGGAGGGACACTTCCATGGGGGAGAAGGTCGTGGCAGGCCCGTTCGACCTGTCCGATCGCCAGCGCTACCGCGAAAAGCTCCAGAAGTGCCTGGCGGGACTGGAGCGACTGCTGGCCGAGAAACGGTTCGACCGTCCCAAGAACCTGATGGGACTGGAGATCGAACTGAATCTCGCCGGCCCCGACGGTATGCCGAAAATGCTGAACGGCCAGGTACTGGAGCGGATCGCCAGCCGCGATTTCCAGACCGAACTGGCCATGTTCAATCTGGAGGTCAACATAGCGCCACACCGGCTGGGCGACCGGGTATTCGACCGGCTCGCGGAGGAGTTGCGCACCTCCCTCGCCTACGCCGACCGCAAGGCGGGCGAGGTGGACGCCGGAATCGTGATGACCGGCATCCTGCCCACGCTGGGCCGGGACGACCTGGTCTCGTCCAACCTCTCCGAGGTGGACCGCTACGCCCTGCTCAACGACCAGATCGTCGCCGCGCGCGGTGAGGACTTCCGGCTCGACATCGAGGGCGTGGAGCACCTGCGCTGCACCTCCCGCTCCATCGTCCCCGAGGCCGCCTGCACCTCCGTGCAGCTCCATCTCCAGGTGACGCCCGACCGGTTCGCCGACGTGTGGAACGCGGCGCAGGCGGCCTCGGCCGCGCAGATCGCGGTCGGCGCCAACTCGCCCTTCCTGTTCGGACACGAGCTGTGGCGCGAGTCCCGGCCGCCGCTCTTCCTCCAGGCCACCGACACCCGCCCGCCCGAACTCCAGGCGCAAGGCGTGCGGCCGCGCACCTGGTTCGGCGAGCGCTGGATCACCGGCGCCCACGACCTGTTCGAGGAGAACCTGCGCTACTTCCCGCCCCTGCTGCCGATCTGCGACGACGAGGAGCCGCTCGAGGTCCTCGACGCGGGCGGCGTGCCCAAGCTGGCCGAACTCGTCCTGCACAACGGCACGGTGTACCGCTGGAACCGCCCGGTCTACGACATCGCCGACGGCGTGCCCCACCTCCGGGTGGAGAACCGGGTGCTGCCCGCCGGACCCACCATCACCGACGTGATCGCCAACGCCGCCTTCTACTACGGCCTGGTGCGCGCGTTCGCCGAGGAGAGCCGCCCGGTGTGGACCCGGCTGCCCTTCGAGGCCGCCGAGGCCAACTTCGACGCGGCCTGCCGGTACGGCATCGACGCCCGCTTCACCTGGCCCCGGCGCGGTCGCTACGGCGGCACGGCCGAGGTCGACGCCGTCACCCTGGTCCGCGACGAACTGCTCCCGCTTGCCGCGGCGGGACTGGACGCGTGGGGGATCGAGGCCGCCGACCGGGACTTCTATCTCGGGGTCATCGAGGAGCGCTGCCGCAAGCGGGTCAACGGCGCTTCCTGGCAGGCGGCCACCTTCCACCAGGCGCTGGAGAAGGGCCACGGACGGGAGGAGGCACTCGCCGCGACGACGCGCCGGTACGCCGAGCTGATGCACGCCGGGGAACCGGTGCACACCTGGCCGGTGGGGCTGCCGGAGCCGGTGCCGCTGGGGTGAGCGTGGTCCGTACGCGGGCGGGAGGTCCGCCCGCGTACGGCCATGCCGTGGGCCACCCGGTGCGCGGCCTGGCCGGGCCCTTCTGCGATCCTTTGCCCGAACAAGGCGCGCGGGGGCAGGTCGAGCCGCCCGGCGCCCGGAACGCGGGTGGAGGCGGAACCGGTGGCCGAGTCCTTGGCATGGCAGCAGCCCTCCCGGCGGACGCTGCGGGACGAGACGCTGATCGTGCTGGCGCTCTCGCTCGGGGCGAGCGGGGTGTCCGCGCTCATCAGCTTCATCGGCTCGGTCACCAAGCCCGGCGGGCTCAAGGACCAGGCGGCCACCCTCAACGCCTCGGCCGCGCCCGGCCGTCCCTGGCTCGACCTGGCCTGGCAGCTCTTCGGGATCGCGTCCGCGCTGGTGCCGGTGGCGCTGGTCGCGTATCTGCTGTGCCGGGAGGGCGAGAGCCTGCGCGTGATCGGCTTCGACCGGGGGCGTCCCTGGTCCGACCTGGCGCGGGGCGCCGCCGTCGCGGCCGTGATCGGCAGTACCGGCATCGCCTTCTACCTGGTGGCGCGCGGGCTCGGCTTCAACCTCACCGTGGTGCCCGAGGCGCTGCCCGACGTGTGGTGGAAGTACCCGGTGCTGGTGCTGTCGGCGGTGCAGAACGCGGTGCTCGAAGAGGTCATCGTCGTCGGATATCTGCTGCGCAGGCTCGGCCAGTTGGGCTGGACTCCGGGGACCGCGCTGGTGGCCAGCGCGGTCCTGCGGGGGTCGTACCACCTCTACCAGGGCATCGGCGGCTTCATCGGCAACATGGTGATGGGCGTGGTGTTCGTCTGGCTGTACCGCCGGTGGGGACGGGTCGGGCCGCTGGTCGTCGCCCACTCGCTGCTGGACATCGGTGCCTTCGTCGGATACGCCCTGCTGGCGGGCAAGGTGGGGTGGCTGCCGACTCCTTGAGCTAGGCCAGGAGTTCGCCGTCGATGACGGTGACCGCGCGGCCCCGGAGGAGGGTGCGGTCGCCGCGCAGGCCGGTGTGGACCAAGCCGGTGCGGCGGGACGCCTGGAGGCCGGTGAGGTCGTCGCGGTCCAGGCGGGCGGACCAGTAGGGGGCGAGTGCCGTGTGGGCGCTGCCGGTGACCGGGTCCTCGTCGATGCCGACGTTCGGGAAGAAGCAGCGGGAGACGTAGTCGGAGCCCAGAGTGGGGTCCTCGGCGCGGGCCGTCACGATCACACCCCGGCCGGCGCAGCCGGTGAGGGCGCGGTGGTCCGGGGTCAGCTCCAGCACCGCCTTCTCGTCGGCCAGTTCCACCAGCAGGTCCCCGACGCCGGGTCCGGTGTCGAACGCGGCCACCGGCTCCGCTCCCAGCGCCTCGGCGAGCCCCGCCGGGACCTCGACCTCGGTGAGCGGTGCGGTGGGGAAGTCCAGGGTGATCTCCCCTTCTTCGCCCGGCGTGGCGACGACGACACCGCTGCGGGTGGCGAACCGTACGAGGCCCGCGTGGGCACCGGTGGCGTACAGCACGTGCGCGGTGGCGAGGGTGGCGTGCCCGCACATCGCCACCTCGGTGACGGGGGTGAACCAGCGCAGCGCCCAGTCCGCCTCCCCGCCCTCGGGCAGCCGGTGGGCGAAGGCCGTCTCGGAGTGGTTGACCTCGGCGGCCACCCGCTGGAGCCAGTCGTCGTCCGGGAACGGGTCGTCCAGGAGCAGGACCCCGGCGGGGTTGCCGGTGAAGGGGAGGTCGGCGAAGGCGTCGACGATTCGGATGCGCATGCGCAGACCCTAGGGGGTCCGACGGCCGTGCGGCCAAGGCCAGTTGAGGAAGGGTGGCCTTGACCGGGCCGGGGGGGCGGACTCAGGGGGCCAGCGGGAGTTGGCGCTTGTGTTCGGTGTGGTGGTAGCGGTCGATGATGGTGGTGAGGGCGGGCTCCGCGACCGGCTTGCCCTCGAGGAGGTCGTCGATGTCGTCGTAGGTGACACCGAGGGCCGTCTCGTCGGCCTTGCCGGGGTCCAGGGTCTCCAGGTCGGCGGTGGGGGTCTTCCAGACCAGCTCGGCGGGGGCTCCGAGGGCCTCGGCCACGGCGCGGACGCGGCGCTTGGTGAGGCCGGTGAGCGGGACGACGTCGGCCGCGCCGTCGCCGAACTTGGTGAAGAAGCCGGAGACCGCCTCCGCCGCGTGGTCCGTGCCGACGACCAGGCCGTCGTGCGCACCCGCCACCGCGTACTGGGCGATCATGCGCTGGCGGGCCTTGATGTTGCCGTGCAGGAAGTCCTTGTGCCGCTCGTCGCGGAAGACGGTGCCGCCCGCCACGACCGCGTCCAGCGCCGCGTCGCTCGCGGGGCGGACATCGACGGTCAGCGTGCGGTCGGGGCGGATGAACTCCAGCGCCCGCTGCGCGTCGGCCTCGTCGGCCTGGACGCCGTACGGCAGCCGCATCGCGTAGAACGTCGCCTCGTGCCCGGCCGCGCGGGCCCGCTCGACCGCGAGCTGGCACAGCCGTCCCGTGGTGGTCGAGTCCACCCCGCCGCTGATCCCGAGCACCAGCGAGCGCAGGCCGGTGGAGGTCAGCCGCTCGGCGAGGAAGGCGATCCGGCGCTCGATCTCCTGCTCCACGTCGAAGGACTCGGGCACCTGGAGATCCCGGGCGATCTCCTTCTGCTGCGACGTGGCGGCCAGGTCGGTCATGCTCGTTCCTCACGCTTCGGCGGCGGCCCTCACCTGTGGGCCGGTGCCATTCTGGCAAACGCCGGGCGGGCCGGTGCGCGACGGGTCAGGCGTCCCTCGCGGCCCGCTCCACCCGGGCCCGGTGCTCCGCCCACCAGGCGGGGTCGTCCGACGGCATGCTGGTGTTCCCCCGGTCCATTCCGGTCGCGCCGTCGACCAGCTCCCGGACGATGTCGGCGTGCCCGGCGTGCCGCTGGGTGTCGGCGAGGACGCGTACGACGGCGTGGTGCAGGGTCACCTCGTCCCGGCCGCTCGGCCACCACGGCACCCGGCCCACGGTGTCCAGCGGGAGTGCCTCGATCGTCGCGTCCGCGTGGGCCCGGGCGCGGCGGTAGAGCCCCACGATGTCCGCGCGCGACTCCTCGGCGGTGGCCCACATGTCCGCGTTGGTCTCCGCGGCCTCCGTCAGCCAGGGCAGCGGCTCGCCCGACGGCTGCCCGAAGGTGTCCCCGAGGTAGCCCAGCTCCACCCCGGCCGCGTGCTTGACCAGCCCGAGGAGGTTGGTGCCGGTCGGGGTGAGGGGACGGCGGGCGTCGTACTCCGAGAGGCCGTCGAGCTTCCACAGCAGGGCCTCACGGGCGGACCGGAGGTAGCGGAGCAGGTCGGCCTTGGGGCCGGTCGCCGGATCGCCGGTCCCCATCACAGCGGCACCAGGACGCAGAACTCGTTGCCCTCCGGGTCGGTGAGGACCGTCCAGGAGACGTCGCCCTGCCCGAAGTCGAGGTCGGTGGCGCCGAGCGCGCGCAGTCGGTCCGCCTCGGCCGCCTGGTCGTCGCCGGGGTAGGGGCGGATGTCGAAGTGGACGCGGTTCAGGCCGGTCTTCGGGTCCGGGGTGCGGACGAACTCCAGGTAGGGGCCGACGCCCTTGGCGGAGCGCAGCCGCGCGGCGTCGTCGGTGACCTCGTGCACGGTCCAGTCCATGGCCTCGCCCCAGAAACGGGCCATGGCGTGCGGGTCCGCGCAGTCCACGACCACCGCGGCGACCGGGCCGGTGTCCCGGTACGGCTCACGGGGTTCCAGTACGCAGAACTCGTTGCCCTCGGGGTCGGCGAGGACGGTCCAGGGGACGTCGCCCTGGCCGACGTCGACCGGTGTGGCGCCCAACTCCCTGAGCCGGGCCACCAGTTCGGCCTGGTGGGCGTCGGAGGTGGTGGCGAGGTCGAGGTGGAGGCGGTTCTTCACCGTCTTCGGGACCGGGACGGTGAGGACGTCGATGCAGATGGCCTCGGGGGAGGGGTGGGTGACGCCCTCGGGCTCGACGTTGGTCTCGTCCGGTGTGTCCCCGGTGACCTTCCAGCCGAGGGCCTCCGCCCAGAACCGCCCGAGCGTGGACTTGTCCCGGGCCTTGATCGAGATCTGCACCAGACGCGTCGTCATGCGGCCGATCGTATGCCCGCGTGGCGAGGGGCGGACAACCGAATTTCTTCGCGGCAGGGGCTTGTCGGTGAGCGTGTCAGCGATATATCGTCGAAGTGTCGCGTAAGGAACGCGATGGGATGTGATCGATCGACGACAGGATGGAGTGATCGTGATGCACGGTCATGGATTCGCACGAGGGCCCTGGGCGCACGGTCCCGGTCGGCCCGGCCCGGGTGGGTTCGAGGGGGAGCGGGGTGCGTTCGGGCCCTTCGGGCCGGGCGGTCCCGGGTTCGGCGGGCCGATGTTCGGCGGGCCCGGCTTCGGCGGCCCCGGTTTCGGGCGCGGTCACGGGCGCGGCGGGCCGAGGGGGCGGGCGCGGCGCGGTGACGTACGTGCCTCGATCCTGGCGCTGCTCAAGGACCGGCCCATGCACGGCTACGAGATGATCCAGGAGATCGCCGAGCGCAGCGGCGGCGCGTGGAAGCCGAGCCCCGGCTCGGTCTACCCGACGCTGCAGCTGCTGGAGGACGAGGGGCTGATCGCCAGCGAGAGCGAGGGCGGCAAGAAGCTGTTCGACCTCACCGAAAGTGGCCGCACCGCCGCCGAGGAAGGCCCGGACGCCCCCTGGGAGGAGGCTTCGCGCGGTGTCGACTGGGAGGCGCTCGGTGAGATCCGGCAGGCCGGGGCCGGTCTGATGGAAGCCTTCGGCCAGGTGTGGAAGACCGGCACCAAGGAGCAGCGGGACAAGGCGCTGGCCGTCCTCAACGACGCCCGCAAGAAGCTGTACCTCATCCTCGCCGACGAGGACTGAGGGTCGGACGAGGAGTGGCGCTCGGGCTCAGGTGCGCGACGGCGGGACGCAGGCCGACGGCACGCGGCGTATCACGGCCGCGTCGAACAGGTCCCACGCCCGCGGGAAGGGGCCCTCGTCATGGCAGTGCCAGGCGTCCCAGAACAGGTCGGCGGGCAGTGCGTCCGACGGGGCGTACACCCGGTACACGTACTGTTTGCCGTCGACCGCGGGCAGACCGACCAGCCAGCACGGACATCCTTCCTCCACTTCGTGTGAGACGTGTGAGGGCGCCGTGTGGTTGCGCCGGGGTGTACGACGGACCGGGCGCGCCCCCGAGGCGGACGGCCCCGGCCTCATCCGTGAGGAGGAGGCGCCGGACGCGGGTCTCCACTCTGCGTGGGACGCGCGAATGGTTCCCCTCGCGGATGTGAAGGGGCCTCCGTGGCTGATGAGGTGGGACCGTGGAACCCCGTACAGCCGGCCGGGCCGCCCCCGACGAGGGCGGCGCCGGCGCACAGGACGACACCGGTCCCGACGCGACGCTCGCGGCGGTCGTCGCCGGTGCCCGCCGTCGCGCCGTGCGGGACGGCGACCGTCAGGTCGACACCGCCCATCTGCTGCACTCCCTCCTCGACGCGGACCCCGAGGCCCGCGCCGCCATCGGCCCCGGACTGGTCCGGCTGCTCGGCTATCTGGTGCAGCGCAGCATCGGCTACGGACTCGGCTGGCAGCGCGCGGCGGAGGGCGGCGGCGTGGCGAGACCGGTGCGGGGTGACGGCACCTTCGAGGGCCCGGAGCGCTGGTCGCCCCTCGCGGCCGAGGCCATGCGGGACGCCCGGCGCCGCGCCGCACGCCGGGGCGAATCCCACGCCACCGGCCTCGATCTGCTCGCCGCCCTGGTGGCCGACCCGCGCTCCCGCGCCGTCGAGGTGCTGGAGCACGCCGGAATCCCGGCGGGCGGTCTGACCGCCGGGAGAGCACCTCGCGCCACGGGCCGCTGAGGCACCCGCCCGCGTCCACCCCGCGAGACAGGTGCCAACGGGGGTGACGCTCATGTCATCGCCTGTCATCATGTGCGCGTGCGCACCTCCGGAAACAGTGGAAGCGGCCACGGCCGAGGCGCCGGGCTGGGCCTCGCGCTGCTCTCGGCCCTGGCCTTCGGCGGGTCGGGAGTCGCGGCCAAGCCCTTGATCGAAGCGGGCCTGGACCCGCTGCACGTCGTCTGGCTCCGGGTGACCGGCGCCGCCCTGGTGATGCTGCCCCTCGCCGTACGGCACCGCGCGCTGGTCCGGCAACGCCCCGCGCTGCTCGTCGGGTTCGGGCTGCTCGCGGTCGCCGGAGTGCAGGCGTGCTACTTCGCCGCGCTCTCCCGCATCCCGGTCGGCGTGGCCCTGCTGGTGGAGTACCTGGCCCCGGCGCTGGTGCTCGGCTGGGTGCGGTTCGTGCAGCGGCGGCCGGTGACCAGGGCGGCCGCGCTCGGGGTGGTCCTCGCGGTCGGCGGGCTCGCCTGTGTGGTGGAGGTGTGGTCCGGGCTGCGCTTCGACGCGCTCGGGCTGCTGCTCGCCCTCGGCGCCGCCTGCTGCCAGGTCGGCTACTTCGTCCTGTCCGACCAGGGCGGCGACGCGGGGGAGCGGGCACCCGACCCGCTCGGTGTGATCGCGTACGGGCTGCTGGTGGGTGCCGCCGTGCTCACCGTCGTCGCCCGGCCCTGGACCATGGACCGATCCGTGCTGACCGGCACCGCGCAGCTGGACGGCACCCCGGTGCCCGCCCTCGCGCTGCTCGGCTGGATCGTGCTCGTCGCCACGGTCGTCGCCTACGTCACCGGTGTGCTGTCGGTACGGCGGCTGTCGCCGCAGGTCGCGGGGGTCGTCGCGTGTCTGGAAGCGGTCATCGCCACCGTGCTGGCCTGGGTGCTGCTCGGCGAGCATCTGTCCCTGCCGCAGGTGGCCGGGGGCGCGGTCGTCCTCGTCGGCGCCTTCATCGCCCAGTCCTCCGCCCCCGCCAAGGGGCTTCCGGAACCGGTCGCGGAGGGCGGCGCGGAACGGGAGCTGTCGGCGCGGGGTACGGCCGCCTAGGCGCCAGGCAGGGGGCCGCCCTGCCTGGCACCTGGCAGCCTGAGGCGGGTCTCCGGGGAGAGCCGCCTCAGTGCCTCCAGCACCGCCCGCCGGACCTGCGGTGGGCCGTCAGGCGCCCGTGGCTGCCTGCGCCTCGGCTTCGTCCCTGAACTCCGCCAGGTAGTGCGGGAGTTCGGTGCCGGGTGCCAGTTCGGCGTCGGCGAGCGGGGCCGTGTAGGTCGTGCGTACGGGAACCACACCGGCCCAGTACGGCAGGGTGAGGTCCTCGGGCTCGTCGTTCACACCGCCGGTGCGCACCTTGGCCGACACCTCCTCCAGGTCCAGCCGGATCACCGCGGTCGCCGCCAGCTCCTTGCGGTTGGCGGGGCGGGAGTCGGCCGAGCGGCCCGGCACCACCTGCTCCACCAGGGCGTCCAGTGCGATCCGCCGCTCCTCCGGGTCGGTGACCTGGTGCGCGACACCGTGCACCACCACCGAGCGGTAGTTGATCGAGTGGTGGAAGGCGGAGCGGGCGAGCACCAGCCCGTCGACATGCGTGACCGTCAGGCACACCGGGAGCCCCGGATCGGCGGCGCCGGTCATCCGCAGCGGGCGAGAACCCGTGGACCCGTGCACGTACAGCCGCTCGCCGACCCGGCCGTACAGCGTGGGCAGCACCACCGGGGCGCCGTCGCGGACGAAGCCGAGGTGGCAGAGGTAGCCGTCGTCGAGGATCGCGTGCACCGCCGCCCGGTCGTACGACGCCCGCTCCGCGGACCGGGTGGGCACGGTGCGGTCGGTCGGTGCGTAGTCGGCCTGCGGCGCTGCCTGTCCGGTGCTCTGCATGGCGGTCCCTCCCTGGACTGCTTACTTCTGGATCACTTGATTTCTGATTGCACTAGTGCATAATCATGTTTGTGCTAGGAGAGTATCCGATTCAGGGGCGCGGTGCGGCGGAGATCGCGGCCAGCGTCGAACACGCGGTCGGCTCAGGGGAGCTGCTGCCGGGCCAAACCCTGCCGCCCATGCGGGAGTTGGCGGCCCGCCTCGAGGTGAATCCCAATACGGTCGCGGCCGCCTACCGCACCCTGCGCGAACGCGGGGTGATCGAGACCGCCGGCCGCCGGGGCAGCAGGGTCCGCCCCAAGCCCGCCACGACCGGCCGGGACGAGCTGCGCCCCGACGTGCCCGAGGGCGCGCGGGACCTGTCCACCGGCAACCCCGACCCCGCGCTGCTGCCCGCCCTCGCCCCTGCGTTCGCGCACGCGGCGGCCCGCGCCGACAGGGCTCCGGGGCTCTACGGCGACGACCCGGCCGACCCGGACCTCGTCCGCGCCGCCCGCGCCGCACTCGACGCGGACGGTGTCCCCGCCGGGCCGCTCACCCTCACCTCCGGCTCCCTCGATGCCATCGAGCGCGTCCTCGCCGCCCATCTGCGGCCGGGCGACGCGGTCGCCGTGGAGGACCCCGGCTGGGGAAGCGTGCTGGACCTGATCCCCGCGCTCGGGCTGCGCACCCTCCCCGTGGGCGTGGACGACGAGGGCCCGCTGCCCGCCGCACTGGACGCCGCCCTGCGCTCCGGCGCCCGCGCCTTGGTCGTCACCGCCCGCGCCCAGAACCCCACCGGCGCCTCGGTCAGCCCCTCCCGCGCCCGCGAGCTGCGCGCCGTGCTGCGCGAGCATCCCGGCACCGTACTGATCGAGGACGACCACGGCCACGGCTTCGTCGACCTCCCCGCCCACCCCCTCGCGGGCGCCACGCGGCACTGGGCCTTCATCCGTTCCGTCTCCAAGACCTACGGCCCCGACCTGCGGCTCGCCGTCCTCGCCGGGGACGCCCGCACCGTCGACCTGGTGCGCGGACGGCAGCGGCTCGGCCCCGGCTGGGTCAGTCATCTGCTGCAGCGTGCCGTCGCCCGGCTCTGGGCCGACGACGCGGTGGGCCCGGAGGTCGCGGCCGCGTACAGCGCGCGTCGGCAGCGGCTGCTGGACGCGCTCGCCGAACGCGGGGTCACCGCCCACGGCCGCAGCGGGATGAACGTCTGGGTGCCGGTGCCCGACGAGACCGGCGCGGTCGCCCGGCTCCTCCAGTCCGGCTGGGCCGTGGCCCCCGGCGCCCGCTTCCGGCTGGACTCACCGCCCGCCGTCCGCATCACCGTCTCCCCCCTGTCCGAGGCGGACATCGCCCCGCTGGCGGACGCGGTGGCGGCGGCGGTACGCCCGTCCCCGGCGCGGTCCTACGGGTGAGACGGGAGGCGATGCTCCCCTCCCGGTCGGCGCTACCTGGCGGCCGCCGCCCCCCGCCTGACCTGCGTCAGCGCCGCCCCCACGATGACGATCACCGCGCCCACCGGAGTGGTCCAGCGCAGCGACTCCCCGAGGATCGTCACCCCCGCCACGGTGGCGATCACCGGCACGAAGTAGGTGACCATCTGAGCCGTGGTCGGGCCGACCTCGGCGACCAGGCCGTACTGGACGAGCATCGCCAGGCCGGTGCCGAGGGCGCCCAGCGCGGCGACCGCCAGCAGCGGACCCACCGGGAAGCGGGCCGGGACCGAGGTGAACAGCGGCGTGACGACGGCGAGTTGGACCGTGGCGAGGAGCAGCTGCGCGCCCGTCATCGACAGATGCGAGTTGCCCGAACCGGCCAGCGTGCGGCGTACGTAGATCCAGCCGACCGGGTAGCTCAGCGAGGCCAGCAGGGCCAGCGCGGTGCCCCGGGCGTCCAGGCCGTGGAAGCCCTGCCAGGCGCCGAGGACGGTCAGCACCCCGAGGAAGCCGACGCCGAGTCCGGCGACGCGGACCCTGGTCGGCCGGTCCTCGGAGAGGGCGACCACGGAGAACGCCATGCCCCACAGCGGCGAGGTGGCGTTGCAGATGCCGGCCAGGGTGGAGGGGATCGTCAGCTCGGCGAACGCGAAGAGGGAGAAGGGCAGGGCGTTCAGGAAGAACGCGGCGACCGCCAGATGGGCCCAGGTGCGGGCGCCGCGCGGCAGCCCCTCCCGCTTCACGGCCATGGCCACCGCGAGGACGAGGGTGCCGAAGAACAGGCGGCCCAGGGTGACCTGGAAGGGGGCGTAGGCGCCGGTGCCGACCTTGATCAGCAGAAAGCTGAAGCCCCAGATCAGGGACAGCAGCCCGAAGCGGAGCCGCCAGTCGAGCAGGCGGGGCGGGCGCGCGGGCGCAGGGGTGGCCGGGGTGGCGGTGGGGGCGGTTGCGGCGGGGGACTGGGTCCGGGAGGGGATGACCGTGCTCATGCCGTCAAAGATGCTGGACGCAACTTCGTAGCACAATCGAGAATTTACGCGGGATACCTTTTAGGATCGCTTACATGTTGAACCTGGAGCGCCTGCGCACCCTGCACGCCTTCGCCCGGCACGGCTCGGTCAGCGCCGCCGCCGAGGCGCTGCACGTCACCACGTCCGCCGTCTCGCAGCAGCTCGGCAAGCTGGAGCGGGAGGCCGGGCAGCGGCTCCTCGCCAAGAACGGGCGCGGGGTACGGCTCACGGACGCCGGGCGGCTGCTGTCCGAGCACGCGGCCCGCATCCTCTCCCAGGTCGAGCTGGCCCAGTCCGACCTGGAGGCGCACCGGGGGCAGGTCGCCGGGGACCTGCGGATGTCGGCGTTCCCCACCGCCGCCCGCGGCCTCTTCCCGGCCGCGCTCGCCGACCTGCGCGCCCGGCACCCCGCCCTGCGGCTGCGCTCCTGCGAGCTGGAGCCGGAACTCGGCGTCGCCGGAGTCGCGCGCGGAGACCTGGACCTCGCGGTCGTCCTCGACTGGTACAACAAGCCGATGCCCGTGCCCGACGGCCTGGTCAAGGAACCCCTGCTGGACGACCCGGCCGAGGTCGCCCTGCCCGCCGGACATCCCCTCGCGGGCCGGGACGAGGTCGACCTCGCGGAGTTCGCCGGGGACGAGTGGATCACCTGGGGCGAGGGCGAGTTCTGCCATGAATGGCTGCTGTTCACCCTGCGCTCCAAGGGCGTCGAACCCATCGTCGGCCACCGCGCGGGCGAGACCCACACCCAGCTCGCGCTGGTCGCCGCCGGGCTCGGGGTGTGCATCGCGCCCCTGCTGGGCCGGGACCCGGTACCGCCCGGCGTCGTCCTGGTCCCGCTCAAGCAGCGGGTGCGACGGCACGTCTACGTGCTGTGGCGGGCGGACGCCGACCGCCGCCCCTCCATCCGCGCCGCCGTCGACGCGCTGCGGACGGCGGCCGCGCGGCTCCGCTGAGTTCGCTCAGGCCGTACGGCGGCCGAGCTCACTCAGGTCCCCTCAACGGCCGCCGAGTTTGCGGAAGTCCCAGGAGACGACCTTCTCCGGGGTCAGCCGGGCCCAGGCGTGCCTCCCGTCGTGCGGCATCTCGTCCATGCCGAAGTTCTTCCGCGCGAACAGCGTCTCCGCCGTGTCCAGTTCGGCGCACAGCTCCCCGGTGCGCGGCACCTCGCCCACGAACTCCACCCGCCCGGACAGCTCGGCCCCGCGCAACTGGTCGTACTCCTCGCCCGAGTCGACGACCACCGCGACCCGCGCGTCGTTCCGCAGCTGGGTCCAACGCCTGCTGCGCACCACGGAGTACAGCCAGAGCGAGGTGCCGTCCCACACGAACCACAGCGCGCTCACGTGCGGGGTGCCGTCCGCGGAGACGGTGGCCACCCGGCAGGTGCGTTGACTGGTCAGGAACTCGTCCAGCTCGCCGGACGTCATCATGATCTTCCGGCCCCGGCGCTGCTGCGTCACGGTCATGCGCCCCCCCTCGCCGGTCAGGCCAGTTTGATCTCGTCGCCGGACACGGTGATCTTCTCCTCGGGTAGCGGCGCGGTCGCGGGCCCCTTCTTCACGCTGCCGTCCGTCACCGAGAAGTGGCTGTCGTGGCACGGGCAGACGATCACCCCGTTCGCGACACTGCCCACCGCGCAGCCCTGGTGGGTGCACTTCGCGGAGAACGCCTTGTACGTGCCCGCGCTCGGCTGGGTGACCACCACACCCTTGTCCTTGATGATCTTGCCGCCGCCCTCCGGGATATCGGCGGTCCTGGCGAGGGCGTCCCCGGCGGAACCGGAACCGGCCGCGTCCGAGTCGCTGTCCTGCGCACCGCAGGCCGCAAGTGCCACGGTGAGCCCGGCAGCGCCCGCCGCCGCGATCACGGTCCGCCGGTCCGGTCCGGCTGTGGGGCGGGGCGATGCGCTGGTCATGGGGGGTTTCCTTCCGCCGGAGTGAGCGTTCTTGATCCGTCCAGGGGTACGGCCCCGGCGAACCTGCCGTTCAGCGACGGCCCCGATCCTCGCCGCCGGGGCATGAGGACGGCGTAAGCGCCGCGCCCCGGATCAACTCCCGGCGAGCGGGTCCCAGGAGCGCACCCAGGTCAGCAACTCCGGTGTGTGCAGCGCCGGTACCCACACGTCGGCCCGGTGGGCGTCGTCGCCGGGCGGCCGGGGGCCGACGCCCAGCACCCGCAGCCGGGCGCGGCGGGCCGACTCGACGCCGGTCAACGAGTCCTCGACCGCCAGCGCCTCGTCCGCACGCACCCCGCACAGCCGGGCCGCCGTCTCGTAGACGTCCGGCCACGGCTTGGGGCGGACGGTGCCGATGTCCCCGGCCGGGGTCGGAGACGGAACGACGATGTGCGCGAAGTGGCCGCGCAGTCCTGCCCGTTCGAGGCTCGCCTCCACCACTTCCGAGGGGCAGTTGCTCGCCACCGCCAGGGGGAGCCTGCCGGAGAGCAGCCGGACGAGTTCGACGGCGCCGGGCATCGTCACCGGGTCGTCCGCGACGAGTTCCAGGAAGTGGTGGAGGAGCGCCGCCGTCAGATCGGCGGTCAGTTCCGGCTTGTGCACCGACTCCGCCATGAGCCGGCCGCAGTCCGCGTAGTGCACCCCCTTGGCCTGCTCGGCGAACCCCGGCGGCGCCTGGAGGCCGAAGCCCCGGAAGGCCCGGGCGCGGGCGTCCTGCCAGTGGCGTTCGCTGTCCATCAGGGTGCCGTCGCAGTCGAAGACGACGGCCCTCGGGGACCAGTCGAGCAGGTGATGACCCGTGGTGGACACCATGACCTCCCTGGAACGGGCATTCCCGGCATAGATCGGGAAACGGAAACATTGTGACCGCTACGTTATTTACGTGCTCAGAGTGAGGAAATGGCTACATGGAGTTATCGACGGTGGGGGGTTTCGGGGTGTATGCGCACTCGGTGGAACCGGATGCCGGAGCGGGAACCCCAAGGGCCAACGGCATTGTGTGAAAGCACAGTTGAGGCATATTCGCTGGGGGATCGGCGCCGCCGCGCCACGACCGTCGCCCCTGCGGTGAGGTACCGAAACGGTGGCGGAGCGGGCCCTTTACCACTCGCCCGCGTTCATCCTCGAAAGAAAAGCGCAATTACCGCGCGAGTGTGGTTGCCGGTGGCCCCCGGCGCACGCGGGCGCACTACATTCTTCGGCGTCGGGAACGTTGAGCGAGGGTGGACGGGACGTTGCAGGAACGGGCCAGGGCAACGCGCCGATCACTCCTGGAGGCGGCCGCCTCCCTCTTCGCTGAACGGGGGTACGCGGGAACCAGCGTCAACGACATAAGCAGCAGGTCGGGACGGACGAGCGGCTCCGTGTACTTCCACTACGCGAGCAAGGAGGGCATCGCCCTCGCCGTCGTCCAGGATCGTTTCGCCACCTGGCCCGGACTCACCGCCCGGTATACGAACGAGACGGTCCCGCCCATGGACCGCCTCGTCGCGCTGAGCTACGACATCGCCGAGGCGCTCGCCGAGGACCCCGTCACGCGCGGGGGCGCCAGACTGTGGGCCGAACGCGACGTCATCAACGCGGCGCTTCCCGACCCGTTCGCCCTCTGGACCGCCGCCACCACCCGCCTCCTGGCCCAGGCGCGGGCCACCGGCCAGCTCGCCCCGCACATCCGGCCCGCCCCCACCGCCCGCGCCCTGGTCCGCGCCTTCTTCGGCCTCTGCTCCCTGACCGAGGCGCTGGAGGGCAGGGCGACCATCACCGCCCGGCTGGCCGAGTGGTGGCACCTCACCCTGCCGTCCCTCCAGGCGGCACCCCGGCGCTGACGCCGGTCAGAGGCGCACCGGAAGCTCCCGCACACTGTTGCCGACAAAGCTGGCGTGACGCGGCAAGTCCTCCTCCGACGCGGCGAGTTCGAGGTCCGGGAAGCGGGCGAACAGCCGCTCCAGCGCGACCGTGGCCTCCAGTCGGGCCAGCGGAGCCCCCAGGCAGTAGTGGGCGCCGTGCCCCAGCGACAGATTGCGTACGGCGTCGATGCGGGCCGGGCGGGTGACGTCGAAGCGGTCCGCGTCCGGGCCGTGGGCCGCCCGATCGCGCCCGGCGGCGGAGTAGCCCGCCAGCACCGGGGTGCCCGCCGGGATGGTCGTACCGTCGACGTCGAGGTCCCGCACCGGATAGCGGAACGGGAAGTAGCTCACCGGCGAGTCCCAGCGCAGGGTCTCCTCCACCACGTCGGCCCAGCTCGCGCCACCGGAGCGGACCAGGTCGAGCTGGTCGCGGTGGGCGCACAGGGCCCGCACGGCGTTGGTGATCAGGTTCAGGGTGGTCTCGTGCCCGGCGACGACCAGCAGCACCAGGGTGCCGATCAGCTCCTCCTGCCCGAGCCGGTCGCCACCCTCGTCGCGGGCGGCGATGAGCGCGCTGGTCAGGTCGTCGCCGGGGTGCGCGGCCTTGCCCGCCGCTATCTCCCCCAGTACACCGACGAGTTCGCGATTCGCGGCCAGTGCCGCCTCGGGGCCGATGTCGGTCGCCACCACCTGGTTGCTGAGCCGGTGCAGAGGGTCACGGAACTGCTCGTCCACACCGAGGAGTTCACAGATGACCCCCATCGGCAGCGGCAGCGCGAAGTGCCGCCGGAGATCGACGACGCCGTCTGCCGCCCCGAGGTCGTCCAGCAGCGCGTCGGTCAACTCCTCGACACGCGGCCGCAGTCCCTCCACCCGGCGCGGGGTGAAGGCGCGGCTGACCAGGGACCGCAGCCGCCGGTGGTCCGCCCCGTCGGCCGTGGTCATGCCGCGCACGGTGGCGAACGTCAGCAGCGGCCAGCCCGGCGCGATCCGGCCCTCGTGCAGTGCCCTGAAATGCCGTACGTCCTTGGCCACTTCGGGATGCTGGAGGAACTCCCGCAGCGCGTCGTGGCCCAGGACGGCCATCCCCTCGATCCCGCCCGGCAGTTCGACGGGGGCCACCGCGCCGAGGGCCAGCAGACGGGCGTTGTCGGCGTGCGGGCAGCCCCCTGCGGGGTTCAGCCGGTGCGGAGCGTTGTCGGGCGAGGTCTCCACGGTTCTCCTTGACGGTCGTACGGGCCGGTCCGGGGGTTGTGGGAGGGTGCTCGGCCGATCGTAGGCGCGTGACGGGCCGTACGGAGCGGGCTCGGCCGAGGCGGTGGGCGCGGCCGTCGTCGGGAACGGAGGCCGCGGTGAGGCGTCGTACGCGGGATAGCCTGGGCGGATGCTGACCGAAGTCACCGCCACCCGGTTCATCACGCCCCTGCGTGAGGGCGGCTCGCTGCCGGGGCTCGTCGAGACCGACGATCTCGGGCTCCACGTCCTGAAGTTCGCCGGAGCCGGGCAGGGCCGCAAGACACTCGTCGCGGAGGTCGTCTGCGGGGAACTCGCCCGCCGCCTCGGCTTCCGGGTGCCGAGACTGGTGACCGTCCTGCTGGACCCCGTGCTCGGTCTGGGCGAACCCGAACGGCAGGTGCAGGACCTGCTGCGCGCCAGCGGCGGAGCCAACCTCGGCATGGACTTCCTCTCCGGCGCCCTCGGCTACGACCCCCTCGCCTTCCCCGTGGACCCCGGGGAGGCGGGCCGGATCGTCTGGTTCGACGCGCTGGTCAACAACGTGGACCGCTCCTGGCGCAACCCCAACCTCCTGGTGCAGGGGGGCGGGCTGTGGCTCATCGACCACGGCGCCACCATGATCTGGCACCACAACTGGCCCTCCGTCGACGCCTCCGCCGCCCGGCCCTACGACGCCGCCGACCACGCCCTCGCCCGCTTCGCGCCCGACGTCACCGCCGCCGCGGCCGACCTCGCCCACCTGGTCACCGAGGACCTGCTCGCCGAGGTCACCGCCCAGATCCCCGACGCCTGGCTGGCCGACGAACCCGGCTTCGACACCCCCGACGACCTGCGCCGCGCCTACGCACGCCCGCTGCTCGCCCGCGCGGGCACCGTCCACGAACGCGTCGAGGGCCTCAAGGAGAGCAAGTGAGCGAGCACCACATTCACATGGCTGGAGATGTGGTCCAGCGCCACATCGTCCGCGCCGGTCAGGGTGGCGACCGCGAGGTGTACGAGTACGCCCTGCTGCGCGTCGTCCCCCGCGTCGAGCGCGGCGAGCGGATCAACGCGGGCGTGCTCGTCTACTGCCGAGCCCGTGGTTACGTCGGCGCCCGCACCCACCTGGACGAGGCCCGGCTGCTCGCGCTCGACCCGCGGGCGGACGTCACCGGGGTGCGGGCCGCGCTCGGCGCGGTGGAGCGGATCTGCGCGGGCGGGGACGAGGCCGGGCAGGCGGCCGGGGACGACGCCGGGCGGCGTTTCCGCTGGCTGATCGCGCCCCGCTCCACCATCGTGAGGCCCGGACCGGTGCACACCGGGCTGACCGCGGACCCGGTGGCCGAGACGGAGCGTCTGCTGGACCTCCTGGTGAGGTAATGGATCACACCGCCCGGTGTCCCCGTTGACACCGGGTGCCAGGGCTTCTAGCGTCACGGGTGCTGAAGGTACTAAGCGGTCGCTCACCGCACGGCGGGTCCGGTGCCGGACCTGTCGGGTCTCTCAAGGGCGAGGAGAAGCAGCAATGTCCACCACTGCACAGCGGGTCGCGGTAGTCACCGGCGGGGCGCGCGGAATCGGCGCCGCCACCGCCGTACGGCTCGCCGCCGAGGGTCACGCGGTCGCCGTGATCGACCTCGACGAGGCCGCCTGCAAGGACACCGTCGAGAAGATCACCTCGGCGGGCGGCAAGGCCGTCGCGGTCGGCGCCGACGTCTCCGACGAGGCGCAGGTCGAGGCCGCCGTCGCGCGGGTCGTCGAGGAGCTGGGCGCGCCGACCATCCTGGTCAACAACGCCGGTGTGCTCCGCGACAACCTGCTCTTCAAGATGAGCGTCTCCGACTGGGACACCGTGCTCGGCGTGCACCTGCGCGGCTCGTTCCTGATGACGAAGGCCGTGCAGAAGCACATGGTGGACGCGGGCTTCGGCCGGGTCGTCAACCTGTCCTCGTCCTCCGCGCTCGGCAACCGCGGCCAGGCCAACTACTCGGCCGCCAAGGCGGGTCTGCAGGGCTTCACCAAGACCCTCGCCATCGAGCTGGGCAAGTTCGGCATCACTGCCAACGCGGTCGCCCCCGGCTTCATCGCCACCGAGATGACCAAGACCACCGCCGACCGCGTGGGCATGGGCTTCGACGACTTCAAGAAGGCCGCCGCCACCCAGATCCCGGTCCAGCGCGTCGGTGAGCCCGAGGACATCGCCAACGCCATCGCCTTCTTCACCGGCGAGGCGGCCGGATTCGTCTCCGGCCAGGTGCTGTACGTCGCCGGCGGACCGCTCGACTAGCCGGACCGAGGAACCTGGAGCACACGGACATGACTGAACTCCCCGAACTCTCCGGCAAGGCCGCGCTCGTCACGGGCGCCAGCCGGGGCATCGGCTACGGCGTCGCGGAGGCCCTGGTGGCACGCGGCGACCGCGTCGTCATCACCGGCCGCAACGAGGAGGCGCTGAAGGAGGCCGTCGAGCGGCTCGGCGCCGACCGCGTCATCGGCGTCGCGGGCAAGGCCCACGACCTCGCCCACCAGACCGAGGCCGTCGAACGCGCCATGGAGGCGTTCGGCCGCGTCGACTACCTGGTCAACAACGCGGGCACCAACCCGGTCTTCGGCCCCATGGCCGACGTCGACCTGGACGTGGCCCGCAAGGTGTTCGAGACCAACGTGATCTCGGCGCTCGGCTTCGCCCAGAAGACCTGGCACGCCTGGCAGCGGGAGAACGGCGGCGCGATCGTCAACATCGCCTCCGTCGCCGGTATCGCGCCCTCGCCGTTCATCGGCGCGTACGGCGTGAGCAAGGCCGCGATGATCAACCTGACCCAGCAGCTCGCGCACGAGTTCGCGCCGAAGGTGCGGGTCAACGCCATCGCCCCGGCGGTCGTGAAGACCAAGTTCGCCGAGGCCCTGTACGAGGGCCGGGAGGAGGAGGCGGCCGCCGCCTACCCGCTCGGCAGGCTCGGCGTCCCCTCCGACATCGGCGGGGCCGCGGCCTTCCTCACCTCCGCGCAGTCCGACTGGGTCACCGGTCAGACGCTCGTCGTGGACGGCGGCATCTTCCTCAACGCCGGGGTGGGCTGACCCCTCCCGGCCCGCGCCGCCACGGGCGCCGTTCCCCTTGCCGGGGGAGCGGCGCCCGTACGCGTTTCAGGCGGGTCCGCCACATGACAACGTAGTCATCCGAAATCGATCAACAACCCATGTTTCAGGGGAGGTTCATGAGGTCCGGTGCTGCGGTATGGTCTGCCGACCTTGGTACGGCGGATCGAGGAGCGAGCGCGTGTTCAAGCGGAACAGAGTCCGGCGCAGGGTCGCGGCGGCCGCGTCCCTGACCTCCCTCATCACCCTGCTGCCCGGCTGTGGCCTGCTCTCCGACGGCGGACCCGACGACAGCAGCCCGATCGTGGTGGGGACGACGAGCGCACCGAGCACCCTGGACCCGGCGGGCGCCTGGGACGGCTCCTGGGAACTGTTCCGCAACGTCTACCAGACGCTCCTGGCCTACCCGAACGGCGCGACCACCCCGCAGCCGGACGCGGCGGAGAGCTGTTCGTTCACCGACTCCACCAGCCGCACGTACCGTTGCAAGCTGCGCACGGACCTGACGTTCGCCGACGGCGACCCGCTGGACGCCAGGGCCGTCCAGTACTCCATCGACCGCATCCGCGCCATCAACGCCCCCACCGGCCCGGCCGGGCTGCTGGAGGGGCTCGACCGGGTGGAGACCGTCGGCACCCGGGAGATCGTCTTCCACCTCAAGAAGCCCGACGCGACCTTCCCGTTCGTGCTCGCCACCCCGGCCATGTCCCTGGTCGACCCGCGCGAGTACCCCGCGGGCTCGCTGCGCCAGGACAAGAACGTGCACGGCTCCGGCCCGTACCGGCTGGAGTCCTACGACGAGGGCAAGGAAGCGGTGCTGGTGCGCAACGACCAGTACAAGGGGTTCGCCGAACGGGAGAACCGGGCGGTCACCATCCGCTACTTCCAGGACTCCGGCGCGATGGTCAAGGCGCTGCGCGACAAGCGGATCGACGTCACCTACCGAGGACTCGCCGCCGAGGACATCCTCACCCTCCAGCAGCAGTCCCCGGCCGGGCTGCAACTGGTCGACGGCACCGGCACCGACATCAGCTACCTGGTGTTCAACCCCAAGGACCGGTGGGCCGGGAACGCGGCCGTGCGCAAGGCGATAGCCCAGGTCGTGGACCGGGGTGCCATCGCCCACAAGGTGTACCGGGACACCGTCGAGCCGCTGTACTCGATGGTCCCCAAGGGCCTGACCGGCCACGCCACCTCCTACTTCGACCACTTCGGCGACCCGAGCGCGGGCAAGGCGCGCGCGATCCTCACCGAGGCGGGCATCGAGCGGCGGGTCCCGCTCACCTTCTGGTACGCCTCCGACCGCTACGGCTCCGAGACCGCGGTGATGTTCCGGGAGCTGAAGCGGCAGCTGGAGGACTCCGGGCTGTTCACCATCACCCTGCGCGCCCGCCCCTGGAAGACCTATGTGACCGGCTACCAGAAGGGGGAGTACCCGGTGTTCGGCCGGGGCTGGTTCCCGGACTACCCCGACGCGGACAACTTCATCGCGCCCTTCGTCGGCGAGCACAACGCGCTGGGCACCCCGTACGTGAGCAAGAAGATCACCGGCGAGCTGCTGCCCCGCTCCCGGGCGCAGGGGGACCGGGCCGAGGTGGTGAAGGACCTGACGGCCGCCCAGCAGATCATGGTGGACGACGCCCGGCTGATCCCGCTCTGGCAGGGGCGTCAGTACGTCGCCGCGAGCGAGGACATCTCCGGGGGCGAACGCGCCCTCGACCCCTCGACGATCATGATGATGTGGGAGCTGCACCGCAAGACCAGCTGGTGAGCGGCCTGCCGCCCGCGTTGTCAGTGGTCACCTGTAGGTTCTGAAGCCTGGAAGTGACCACGGATCGTGAGGACATCGACGTGACCGACATCGCCATGCTGCCCGAGTCCTGGCAGGGCGTTCTGGGCGACGAGCTGCAGCAGCCCTACTTCAAGGAGCTGACCGAGTTCGTCGAGGAGGAGCGGGCGAACGGTCCCGTCTACCCCCCGCGCGAGGAGGTCTTCGCGGCGCTCGACGCGACGCCGTACGACAAGGTCAAGGTGCTCGTCCTCGGTCAGGACCCGTACCACGGCGAGGGCCAGGGGCACGGCCTGTGCTTCTCGGTGCGGCCCGGGGTGAAGACCCCGCCGTCGCTGCGGAACATCTACAAGGAGATGCGCGAGGAGCTGGACCTGCCCGTCCCGGACAACGGCTATCTGATGCCGTGGGCCGAACAGGGCGTCCTGTTGCTGAACGCGGTGCTCACCGTGCGCGCGGGTGAGGCCAACTCGCACAAGGGCAAGGGCTGGGAGAAGTTCACGGACGCGGTGATCCGCGCGGTCGCCTCCCGTCCCGACCCGGCGGTCTTCGTGCTGTGGGGGAACTACGCGCAGAAGAAGCTGCCGCTGATCGACGAGACCCGGCACGTGGTGGTCAAGGGCGCGCATCCCTCGCCGCTGTCCGCGAAGAAGTTCTTCGGCTCGCGGCCCTTCACCCAGATCGACGAGGCCGTCGCCGCGCAGGGCCATGAGCCGATCGACTGGCGCATCCCCGACCTGGGCTGACCGGCACCGGCACCGGCCCCGGCACCTGACCGGACCCGCGGCGGCGCCGGTCCGGGCGTGTCGCCGTGTCGTCCGGAGCCGCCTGCCCGGTATCGCCCCCGGCTGCGGTTAGCGTCATGGGCGGACGGCCGACGAGCGGCCGGATTGACAGGTCCGGAGGGCGCGGTGGCGGAGCGACAGGAACAGACGGCGCCCGATGCCCTGCTCACCCGGATCGGGCAGATCGTCATGCTGCACCGGGGCGGCGACCGCGAGGAGGCCCGGCGCCGCCTGCTGGAGCTGTGGGCCGAGACGGCGGAGTCCGACGACCCCCTGCACCGCTGCACCGTCGCCCACTACCTGGCCGACACCCAGGACGACCCGGCGGACGAACTCGCCTGGGACCTGCGGGCGTTGTCGGCGGCGGACGAACTGACCGACGGCCGCCCCGGTGCCGACCCCAGCACCGTGCGCGGCTTCTACCCCTCCCTGCACCTCAACCTCGCGGCCGACTACCTCAAGCTGGACCGCGCGGACGCCGCCCGCACCCACCTGCGCCGTGCCCGCCGCGCGGCGGACACCCTCCCCGACGACGGCTACGGCACCGGAGTCCGGGCCGCGATCACCCGCCTGGAACTCCGCCTCCCCGACACCGGCCCCACGGAGGGCGACGGCTGGGGGCCGCCGAGACAGCGGCCGGTGACCTAGGGGGTGCCTTGTCGACAGGACAACCCCTGGGGAGCGTCTTGTCAGGCAACAGGTGAGTGCGCTTCGGCGCCGCTCGAGCGGCCCATCGCCAGAGCCGCCAGCAGCGCCGCGGCCGTGTCCAGCACCGAGTCGTCGAACGCGGCGGCCGGGGAATGGTTGTAGGCGGCCGTGAACGGGTCCAGCTCCGGCGGACAGGCGCCCAGCATCAGGTACGCGGACGGCACATGCTCGCCCAGCAGCCCGAAGTCCTCCGAGCCCGCTATCGCGTGCGGCAACTCCACGCAGCGCTCGTCGCCGACCAGCTGCCGGGCCGTGGACACCGCGAACGCCGTCTCCGCCGGGTCGTTCACCGTCACCGGGTACCCCTCGCGGAACTCCGCGTCCACCTCCAGACCGTGCGCCGCCGCGATCCCGCGCACGAGCCGCAGCGACTCCTCCCGCACCCGCTCGCGCGTCTCCCGGGAGAACGACCGTACGGTCGCCGCGAACTCGGCCTCGTCCGGGATGACGTTGTCGGCCGTTCCCGCGTGGAAGCTCCCCACCGTGACCACCACCGGGTCGAACGCGTCGAACCGCCGTGTCACCATCGCCTGCAGCGCGGTGACCGCCTCGCACGCCGCGGGCACCGGGTCCAGTGCGGTGTGCGGCATCGAACCGTGGCCGCCCCGCCCGCGCAGGGTCACGGCCAGCACGTCCGCCGCCGCCATCACCGGACCGGGCCGGGTCGCCACCCAGCCGTGCGGCAGCAGCGCCGCACCGACATGCAGCGCGTACGCGGCGACCACCCGCTCACCCGCCGCGTCGAGCACACCCTCCTCGATCATCAGCCGCGCACCGCCGAGGCCCTCCTCGCCGGGCTGGAACATGAACACCACGTCCCCCGCCAGTTCGTCCCGCCGCTCCGCGAGCAGCCGGGCCGCGCCGACCAGCGCGGCGGTGTGCAGGTCGTGCCCGCAGGCGTGCATCGCGCCGGGAATCCGCGAGGCGTACGGCAGCCCCGAGGTCTCCTGGACGGGAAGGGCGTCCATGTCGGCGCGCAGCAGTACGGCGGGCCCCGGACGCCCGCCGCGCAGCACGGCGACGACCGAGCTGAGCCCGCGGCCCAGGGTGATCTCCAGCGGCAGGCCGTCCAGCGCGGCGAGGACCTTGGCCCGGGTCAGCGGCAGGTCGAGCCCGATCTCCGGCTCCTGGTGCAGCGCACGGCGCAGTGCCACCAGGTCGGGACGGATCGCGGCCGCGGAGTCGGTCAGGCTGGTCACAGCGTCTCCCTCACATCGTGCTGAACGATCGGTCAGGCGGCGCGGGCGACCGCGTGACAGGTGGGCGACAGCATGGCTAACCTCGGGCGCCGTGACACCGGACTGCATGAATCGGCCTCGGCGGGCCCCGCTGTGCACGGATGCGCCGTGATCGACGAGCTGGACCTCGCACTGGTCGACGCCGTGCGAGTCGCCCCCCGCGCGCCCTGGTCGAAGCTGGCGGGACCGCTGGGCGTCGACCCGGCCACCCTGTCGCGGCGCTGGGCCAGGCTGGTGGCGTCCGGGGACGCCTGGGTGACCTGTTATCCGTCGGTGGACCGGCTGGGCCGCGGACTCACCGCGCTGGTCGAGGTCGACTGCCGGGCCGGGTACGTCACGGACGCCGCCTCCCGTCTGGCCGCCCAGCCCTGGGTCGCCTCCGTCGAGATCGTCGCGGGCGGTACGGACCTGGTGCTCACCGTGGCCGCGCTCGGGCCCGCGGAGCTGGCGCGGTGCGTGCTGCGGCACATCGCCACCGTGCCGGGCGTCCGGAGCACCCGCACCTCGCTGGTCGAGCGGACCCTGCGCGAGGGCAGTCGCTGGCGGGACGGCGCACTCGACCCGGAGCAGCACCGCGCTCTCGCCGCGACGGTCGGCGACCGGCCGGGCGCCGACCCGTCCTCCCGGTCATCGGCGCACTGGGAGACCGACCTCGCCATCGCCCGGGCCCTCGGCGCCGACGGCCGGATGCCGCTCGCCGAACTCGCCCACCGCACGGGCCTGCCGCCCACCAGCCTGCGCCGCCGCCTGTCCCGCCTGTGTGCGGACGGTCGGCTCGTGCTGCGTTGCGATGTCTCCCCCCACCTCAACGGCCACCCGCTGGGCACCATGCTCTGGCTCGACGTCCCGGCCGCCGAACTTCCCCACGTGGTACCGACACTCGCCGAACTCCCGCAGCTCCGGATGTGCGCGGTGACGCTGGGGAACGCCAACCTGGTCGCCTACGTGGTGACCCACCACCCCGCCGAGCAGCGCCGCTTCGAACAGGAACTCGCGGCCCGCTTCCCCGGAGTCCGGCTGCTGTCACGCCAGTTGGTGTTCGGCAGGGCCAAGCTGGTCGGCCACCTGCTCGACGAGGACGGCCGGGCCGTCGGCTACGTCCCGATCGCCCCCGCCGACCGGAGTACGAGATCCACTGCTGCAACGCGGTGATGACACCCGCGTGTTCGCATGGTCCGCCTGGGCGCCTCAGCGTCCGTACGCCCGCTCGCAGATCGTCGACTGGGGGCTGTTCTTGCTCCAGCCGCCGTACTTCTTGCCCAGGGCGCACACGTTCGGGACCCCCGGTGCCACGCGGGGCGCGTGCGGGACGTCGGCGCGTGGCCGCTCCGGGTACGCCCTGCGGGGCGCGGGTGCGGCGGGCGTCCGCCTCGGCTCGGGCACCGGGGCGGCGGCCGGGTGGTGCGGAGTCTCCGGACCGGAGGAGGGCCCGGTCCGCTCCAGCGACTCCCGCCCCGGCTCCTCGTCCAGCCGAGGCAGCGCGCTCCCGTCCGGGCGTGCCGCCGCCGCCCGCGACGGTGGGCTGTCCGGTCCCGCGGCGGGCGTCGTCGGCCCGTGCACCGTCATGCACCCGGTGAGAGCGGTGACGGCCACGGTGACCAGAAGGGCTGCGGCACGCGTAGTTCGATCCACCCGCCCACTCTGCGCGCCCCGCCGCCGGTCCGGCTCCACCGACGGGCCGCCGATGCCCCACACGAGTGATCTCTGCCCCAACGGGAGGGCGTGGCGCGGACGAGGGCTGACGCGTCAGTCGCCGGTCCGGCCGTCGATCCGCTCCCGGATCAGGTCGGCGTGACCGTTGTGGCGGGCGTACTCCTCGATCATGTGGGTGTAGATCCAGCGGACGTTGAACGGGTCGCCCGCCGACCTGCGCAACCCCTTGGAGAGGTCGTCGAGGCCGACACCGGCGGCATTGCGCCGCGCCCTCTCCACCTCGGTGTGCCAAGTCGTGTGCGCGTCCTGCCAGGTGTCGGCGTCGGTGATGTGCCAGTCGGCGTCCGGGTCCTCCTTGGTGGAGTACAGCACGCCCAGGTCCTCGCCGAGCAGGATCTCCTGGAACCAGTACCGCTCCACCTCGGCCAGGTGCCGCACCAGGCCCAGGAGCGTCATGGTGGACGGCGCCACGGACGGGGTGCGCAGCTGCTCGTCGGTCAGGTCCGCGCACTTCTCGATCAGGGTCCGGCGGTGGTAGTCGAGCCAGCCCTCCAGCATGTCGCGTTCACCGGCGTCGATGGCGGGCTCTTTGCGTATGTCGGTCATGCCCCGCATCCTCGCCCAAGTCCCGTGCGGCGACCAGGAGTTTTCAGTCGTCCAGCACGCCCCGCGACAACTCCCGCAAGCCGGTGCGTACGTCGTCGAGGCCAAGGCCGCCCCCGCCCTGCTGCCGCGGGCCTTCGACGGCATCGCGGACCGGCGCCCGCCGTATCCTTCCGGGGGAAGCGAACGCGGGACAGCGGTAGGGAGAGCACACGTGAAGGTCGGCTGCATCGGACTCGGTGACATCGCGCGGAAGGCGTATCTGCCGGTCCTCGGCACCCAGCCCGGAATCGACCTCCACCTCCAGACCCGCACCCCCGCCACCCTCACCAGCGTGGCCGACTCGCTGCACCTCCCCGCCGAGCGGCGGCACGAGACGCTGGACTCCCTGCTCGACGCGGGCCTCGACGCCGCCTTCGTGCACGCGCCCACCGCCGTCCACCCGGAGATCGTCACCCGGCTCCTGGAAGCGGGCGTACCCACCTACGTCGACAAGCCGCTCGCCTACGAACTCACCGACTCCCAGCGGCTGGTGGAGCTGGCCGAGCGCCGGGGCGTCCCCCTCTTCGTCGGCTTCAACCGCCGCTACGCCCCCGCCTACGCCCAGGTCCTGGAGCACCCGCGCGAGCTGATCCTGCTCCAGAAGAACCGGGTCGGCCTCCCCGAGGAACCGCGCTCGATGGTGCTGGACGACTTCATCCACGTCGTCGACACCCTGCGCTTCCTCGCGCCCGGCCCGGTGGACGACGTCACGGTGCGGGTCCGCTCCGAGGCGGGGCTGCTGCACCACGTGGTGCTCCAGCTCTCCGGCGACGGCTTCACCGCGCTCGGCGTGATGAACCGGCTCAGCGGCTCCGCCGAGGAGATCCTCGAGGTCTCCGGGCAGGACACCAAGCGCCAGGTCATCAACCTCGCCGAGGTGATCGACCACAAGGGCCAGCCCACCGTGCGCCGCCGGGGCGACTGGGTCCCGGTGTCCCGGCAGCGCGGCATCGAGGGCGCCGTCCTCACCTTCCTCGACGCGGTCCGCGCGGGCGAACCGCTCAGCGCACGGGACGCGCTGGCGACCCACGAGCTGTGCGAGCGCGTGGTACGAGCGGCTCAGGACCCGTCCGGCGCGGCCTGAGCGCCCGCACGCCCTCCGCCACCCCCAGCACCGCCAGCACCAGCAGCGCGCCGTCCACCGGCCAGTCGCCGTGCCGGACGTACGGGGTGACGCCGTGCGCCAGCGGTACGTCGTACACTCGGGCGGCGCTCGCGCCGGTGCCGAGCCAGGGGCCCGCGCGCTCGCCGTCCGGGCCGTAGACGGCGGAGACGCCGGTCAGGGTGGCGTGCACCATCGGGCGGCCGGTCTCGGCGGCCCGCAGCGCGGCCAGCGAGGCGTGCTGCTCCGGGGCCCAGCTGTCCTGGAAGGTCGAGGTGGCGGACTGGCCGAGCAGCACGTCCGCGCCGTCCTCGGTGAGATGGCGGCTCATGTCGGGGAACGCGGTCTCGAAGCAGACCAGCGGGCCGATGCGGAGCCGCCCGGTGTCCATCACGACCTGCTCCGTGCCCCGGTGCCGGTCCTCGCCCGCCGCCTTGCCGACCGAGGTGGCCCAGCCGAGCAGCGCGCGGGCCGGTATGTACTCACCGAACGGGACCAGCCGCATCTTGTCGTACCGCTCGCCGGTGAGGCCGTCCGGGCCGACGAGTACCGAACTCTTGTAGATGCCCGGGCGGTCGGAGCGGCGGGCGTCCACGTTCACCAGGATCTCGGCGCCGGTTTGCCGGGACAGCTCGGCGATCCGGCGGGCCAGGTCGGGACGGTCGCCCAGATCGTGGCCGACGCTGCTCTCGCCCCAGACGATCAGGTCGACGTCCCGGCCCGCCAGCTGCCGGGTCAGCGCCTCCTCCCGCGCGAACCGCTGCTCGGGCCCGTCGTACACCCCCGGCTGGACGACCGCGATCCGCGCCCGCCCGTCCACGTCCGCGTGCGGTGCCCAGGCGTACGCGGCGGTCGTCGCGGCGGCGGTGGCGACCAGCGAGGCGACGGCGGGGACGCGGGAGGCGCGTACCGAGATCAGCACCGTCAGCGCCACGTTGACGGCCACCACCAGGAAGCTGAGCAGCCACACCCCGCCCACCGAGGCGAGCCGCAGCGCCGGGCCCACCTGCCACTGGGTGGAGCCGAGCATGCCCCAGGGTCCGCCGAGCCCCTGCCAGGAGCGGACCAGCTCCACGGCCAGCCATGCCGAGGGCAGCACCAGCAGGGCGGCCGAGGCCCGGCCGGGGGAGGGGGTGCCGCCCAGGAAGCGGCGCGTCAGCCAGCCCCAGGGCGCCCAGAGTGCGCCCAGCAGGGCCGCTATCAGGAAGATGAACACATGCAGGCTCGGCAGCAGCCAGTGGTGCACGGCCAGCATGAAGCCGAGCCCGCCGCACCAGCCGTCCAGCGCTGCCCGGCGGGCGGTCGGCGCGGTACGGGCCAGGGCGATCCAGGGGACCAGGGCGACGTAGGCGAACCACCACAGCGCGGGCGCCGGGAACGCGAGCACGGGCAGCGCGCCCGCGAGGGCGGCGGCGCCGGAACGGGGCCAGGGGGAGCCCAGCAGCCGGCCGAACTTCCTCGTGCTCCTCATCCGGACTCTCCCTCCCCAGGGCCCACACCTCCAGTGTGCGCGTCCCGCGCGATCCGGGACAGGGCACCGCCCGCGAAATCGGGTGGCGCACCGGGCGCGGGGTGGCCGAACCTGATCACATGCCCGACCAACCCACCGTCAGCGAACCGAAGTTCCGCATCCGCGCGGCCCACACCCCCACCACGATCACGGTGTACCAGGCGTACCGGCCCGGGATCGGCGTTCCGGCGGCCCGCGACGGGCGCTTCCCGGCCGTCTGGAAGCGGGACCGGATGACCTGGATCAAGCCGTCCTTCCTCTGGATGATGTACCGCTGCGGCTGGGGCACCAAGGAGGGGCAGGAGACCGTCCTCGCTGTCGACATCACCCGCACCGGCTTCGAGTGGGCCGTCGGGAACGCCTGCCTCTCGCACCACGTCCCCGCGCTGCACGGCACCCCGGCCGACTTCAAGCGCGCCCTCCGCGCGGCCCCGGCGCGGGTGCAGTGGGACCCGGAGCGGGACCTGCGCCTGAACCCGCTGCCCCACCGCTCCCTCCAGCTCGGGCTCGCGGGAGAGGCGGCCGCGCGCTATGCCGACGAGTGGATCGTGGACATCCGGGACGTGACCCCGCTGGCGCGGGAGATCCACGGGGCGGTACGGGCGGGGCGGCTGGAGGAGGCGGCCACGCTGCTGCCCCAGGAGCGGCCGTACCCGGTGGGGGCGGGGACGCTGGCGCACCTGGGCGCGTAGGTCCCCGTCGCCGACCGTGTCGGGGCCGGGCGGGTCAGCTCGCCGACTCCGCCGCGTGCGGGCTCAGTACGCCCGCGGTGACCAGGGCGATGATGACGATGCCCAGGGCCACCCGGTAGTAGACGAACGGCATGAAGCTCTTGTTGGAGATCCACTTCATGAACCACGCGATGACGGCATATCCGGACACGAAGGCGATGACCGTGGCGAAGAGGGTCGGCCCCCACGCCACCTCGCTGTTCGCGCCCAGGGAGTCCTTCACCTCGAAGACGCCGGAGGCGAGGACGGCGGGGACGGCGAGGAGGAAGGAGTAACGGGCCGCGTCCTCGCGCTTGTAGCCCATGAACAGGCCGCCGCTGATGGTGGCGCCGGAGCGGGAGACGCCGGGGATGAGGGCGCACGCCTGGCAGAGGCCGAAGATCAGGCCGTCCTTGACGCCGAGGTCCTTCAGCGTCTTGCGCTGCTTGGCGCTGCGGTGCCGTCCGCCGGACTCGTCGCGGGCCGCCAGCCGGTCGGCGATGCCTATGACCACGCCGACCACGATCAGCATGGTCGCCGTGATCCGCAGGTCGCGGAAGGGTCCCTCGATCTGGTCCTTCAGCGTCACGCCCAGCACGCCGATCGGGATCGAGCCGACGATCACCAGCCAGCCCATCTGGGCGTCGTGGTCGCCCCGCATGGACTTGTCGAACAGCGAGCGGAACCAGGACGAGATGATCCGCCCGATGTCCTTGCGGAAGTAGATGAGGACCGCCGCCTCCGTACCGATCTGCGTGATCGCGGTGAAGGCCGCGCCGGGGTCGTGCCAGCCGGAGAAGGCCGCGGTCAGCCGCAGATGCGCGCTGGAGGAGACGGGCAGGAACTCGGTGAGCCCCTGGACGAGTCCGAGAACGAGGGATTCAAACCAAGACATGGAGGAGAGGCGTCCAAGCGCTGGGGAGCGTAGGGGATCATGCGACGCAGGGCAGCGTAGCGGGCGCCGTTGGCAAAGCCTTCACAGGGGGTTGGTCATCGAATGGTCATGAACACCGGGAGTCCGCGGCCTGTACCAGGGACGTCCGGGCGGTGTCGTCAACGCGCGCGCAGGTGATGGCGTTTGCGCCAGGCCAGCACCGCACCCGCCAGCGCGGGCAGCCCGATCGCGGCCAGCGCGATGAGGAACGCGGGCGAGGTCGGCGCGGACGCGCGGGCCCCGGCGACCGCGTACGCGGCGGTGTTGGGGATCGAGCCGAGCGCCGTGGCGAGCAGGAAGGGCAGGGTGCGCATCCGGGAGACGGCCGCGCAGTAGTTGGCCGCCCAGAACGGCACCCCCGGAAACAGCCGGGCCGCCAGCATCGACCGGAACCCGTGCCGACTGAGCTGCCCGTCGGCCGCCTTCAGCCAGCGCCCGCGCAGCAGCGGACGGAGCGCGTCCTGCCCCAGCGCCCGCCCGAGCCCGAACGCCAGTCCGGCGCCCAGCACCGTGCCCGCCAGCGCCGAGGTCAGCCCCAGGGTGGAGCCGAACAGCGCGCCCGCCGCCAGGTTGAGCAGCGGGCGCGGGACGAACGCCACCGTGCACAGCCCGTACGCCAGCGCGAACACGCCCGCCGCCGCGAACCCGCCGAGCTGCGGCGGCCAGCCGTCGGTGAGCAGGCGCTGCGGGTCGAAGACCAGGACGGCCGTGGCCGCGCCCGCGAGCAGGACGAGCAGCAGGCCGAGACGGACGTACGGGGACGGCCACGCGCGCGCGGCCGGGGTGAGCGGGACGACGGGCAGGGCGATGGTGGGCCTCAGGGCGACGGCCGGGGGGACGGCCGTGGCGGTGCCCCCAGAGCGGGTGGTGGCATCGGGCATTCGGCGACAGTAACCGACGCGGGGGTGTGATCGGCGTATGGTCCGCGGCCGTTGACCCCTCGCGGGTCCACGGAAAACCGTTCGACGTGCGACGACGCGTCCGCCATGATCTGCGTCATGTTCCGGTACGCCTTCCTCGCAGCATCCGCCGTCGCGGACGCGCCGAAGGCTGCCGTCCTCGTCCTCGTGGCAGCCGTCGACGGCGCCCGAAGCTGACCCTCTCCGGACAAGCCCGGCGGACCCCGCGAGGGGAGGGTCGGCGAGTCCCAGGGGTCCCCGTGCTCTCCACGCACCACCAAGACACGAGGAACAGCCATGCCCAAGACGGCATACGTGCGCACCAAGCCGCACCTGAACATCGGCACCATGGGCCACGTCGACCACGGCAAGACCACCCTGACCGCCGCCATCACCAAGGTGCTCGCCGAGCGCGGCACCGGCACCTTCGTGCCGTTCGACCGCATCGACCGGGCCCCCGAGGAGGCCGCGCGCGGCATCACCATCAACATCGCGCACGTCGAGTACGAGACCGACACCCGGCACTACGCCCACGTCGACATGCCGGGCCACGCCGACTACGTCAAGAACATGGTGACCGGTGCCGCCCAGCTCGACGGGGCGATCCTGGTCGTCTCCGCGCTGGACGGGATCATGCCGCAGACCGCCGAACACGTGCTGCTCGCCCGGCAGGTGGGGGTCGACCACATCGTGGTCGCGCTCAACAAGGCCGACGCGGGCGACGAGGAGCTGACCGACCTGGTCGAGCTGGAGGTGCGCGAGCTGCTCACCTCCCAGGGGTATCCGGGCGAGTCGGTACCCGTCGTACGGGTCTCGGGGCTCAAGGCGCTCGCGGGCGACCCGCGTTGGACGGCGTCCGTGGAGGCGCTGCTCGACGCGGTCGACACCTACGTGCCGATGCCCGAGCGGTACGTCGACGCGCCGTTCCTGCTCCCGGTGGAGAACGTGCTCACCATCACCGGGCGCGGCACCGTCGTCACCGGCGCGGTCGAGCGGGGCACGCTGCGGGTGGGGGACCGGGTGGAGGTGCTCGGGGCGGGCGTCGAAAGCGTGGTCACCGGTCTGGAGACCTTCGGCAAGCCGATGCCGGAGGCGCAGGCCGGGGACAACGTGGCGGTCCTGCTGCGCGGGGTGCCGCGTGACGCGGTCCGGCGCGGGCATGTCGTCGCGGCGCCGGGGAGCGTGGCGCCGAGCCGCCGGTTCGCCGCGCGGGTGTACGTGCTCTCCGGGGCCGAGGGCGGCCGCACCAAGCCGCTGTCCACCGGGTACCGGCCGCAGTTCTACATCCGTACGGCGGACGTCGCCGGGGACATCGACCTCGGTGAGGTGGCGGTCGCCCGGCCCGGCGACACGGTGGACATGACCGTGGAGCTGGACCGGGAGGTGCCGCTGGAGCCGGGCCTCGGGTTCGCCATCCGCGAGGGCGGGCGGACCGTGGGCGCGGGAACGGTCACCTCGGTCGGCTGAGCGGTGCGGGGTGCGACGGGGCTCGGCTCCGCGCACCCCGTCGCACCGGCGTGCGTAGGGCCGTCTCCGCGTACCCGTCGGACCGGCGACAATGGCCGGGTGAGCGAACCCATACCCGTGAGCCGGACCGTCGATCACGGCACCGCCAAGCTGATGCCCGACGTCGACCGGGACCGGGCCTGGCTGCTCACCGTCGACGGGGCCCCGCAGTCCTACGTCGACCTGGACGAGCCGGAGCACCTGGAGTTCGAGTACGTTCGGCGGCTCGGCCACGCCCTCGACACGGCCGCCGAGCCCGGCCGGGCGCTGGACGTGGTGCACCTGGGCGGGGGAGCGCTCACCCTGCCCCGGTACGTCGCCGCGACCCGGCCCGGCTCCCGGCAGGACGTGGTGGAGGCCGACAAGGGCCTCCTCGACCTGGTCGCCGAACACCTGCCGCTGCCGCCCGGCTCGGGCATCACCACCCACGCCGCCGACGCGCGCGCCTGGCTGGAGGCGGCCCCGGACGACAGCGCCGACGTACTGGTCGCGGACGTCTTCGGCGGCTCCCGCGTCCCGGCGCACCTCACCTCGCTGGACTACGCCCGCGAGGCGGCGCGGGTGCTCCGCCCGGACGGCGTCTACCTCGCCAACCTCGCCGACGGTGCGCCCTTCACCTTCCTCCGCTCCCAACTGGCCAACCTGGCCGCTCTGTTCGGGGAACTGGCGCTGATCGCGGAGCCAGGAGTCCTCCGCGGCCGCCGCTTCGGCAACGCGGTCGTCCTCGCCTCCCAGCACCCCCTGAACACACCCCCGCTGGCCCGCCGCACGGCCGCGGACGCCTTCCCCGCGCGGGTCGAACACGGGCCGGGCCTAAGCGAGTTCATCGGCACGGCCCACCCCGTCCCCGACTCCGACGCCGTCCCGTCCCCCGCGCCCCCGGACGGGGCCTTCGGCATCGGCTGAGGGCTTGCTCGGCGTATCCCTGCGGCGCAGCCCCCGGATGTCCGGGATCAGCAGGACCAGTGCCGTCGCGATGACGATCAGGGCCGAGGTGCCCCACAGGGCCGGGGTGCGGCCGAAGGCCGACTGGGCGGGGCCCGCCAGGGCGGTGGCCAGGGGGATGAGGGCGACCGAGCCGAACCAGTCGTACGCCGCGACGCGGGAGAGCTTGTCCTCGGGGATCTCCTGGTGCAGGGCGGTCATCCAGGAGACGCCGAAGATCTCCACCGTCGCACCGGCCACGAACATGACCCCGTACAGGACCCCCACGGGTACCGGTACGGCGAGGGCGGCCGAGGGGAGGGCCAGGGGGAAGACCGCGAGGGTGCCCGCGAGGAGGAGGCGGCGCGGGCGGTAGCGGGTCATCAGCAGGGCGCCCGCCGCCGTGCCCGCGCCGAAGGCGCCCAGGGCCAGGCCCCAGGGTCCGGCGCCGCCCAGGCTGTCGCGGGCCACCAAGGGGCCGTAGACCGCGTTGGCCGCCCCGACCACCGCGTTGACCAGGGAGAACTGCACGACCACGCCCCACAGCCAGGGTCGGCCGATGAACTCCCGCCAGCCGTCGCGGAGATCGGCCAGCATGCCGGTGCCCGGTTCGCGGGGCGGGATGTGGCTGACGTCGAGGAAGGCGCGCAGCGCGCCCGCGAAGGCGAAGCAGGCCGCGTCCACGGCGAGTACCCAGCCGGGGCCGACGGCCGCGACCAGGGCGCCGCCGAGCGCCGCCCCGCCGAGCGCCGCGCCCTGGGTGGCCATACGGAACAGGGCGAAGGCGCGGCCCGCGTGTTCCCCCTGGACCGAGGAGAGCAGCATGCCCTCGGCGGCCGGGCTGAAGAACGCCTGCCCGGTGCCGCCGAGCGCGGTGAGCAGCATCATCTGCCACAGCCGGGGTTCACCCATCAGGACCAGCGCGGCGAACGCGGCCTGGGAGACGAAGCTGAGGGCGTTGGCCGCGACCATCACCCGGTGCCGGGGCAGCCGGTCGGCGACCGCGCCGCCGATGAGCAGGAACACGACCAGCGGCAGGGTGCGGGCCGCGGCCACCAGGCCGACGTCGCCGCCGTCCCCGCCCGCGTCCAGGACGGCGAACGCGGCCGCTATCAGCGAGCCGTTGGCGCCGAGGCTCGTGACGACGGCCGCGGTGGTCAGCAGCGAGTAGTTGCGGCCCGCCCAGGAAGGGCGTGAGGAGGAGTCCGGGATCACCGGCCGACTATGGCCGGGCGACCCCGTGACCGACAACCGGATTACCGGCCGCCGGTCGGTTCTCCGTCAGCTCTCCGTCAGCTCTCCGTCGGGTCGCCGTGCAGCCGGACCGAGGAGAGGATCTTCATGATGGTCGCCGTGTCGACCTCCCCCTTCACGCCCTTGGCGCCGTAGAGGTCGAACGACACGATGTCCTGGGCGGAGTTGCGGAAGGCGAAGGAGATGGCCTTGCCGTCGCTCGCGCACTTGCCCTTCTGCGGGCTGCCCGACGAACGCGCCCACGCATAGGCGCCCTTGACGCCCGAGGACGTGGTGTAGGGCTTGGTCTTCTTGTCGTACGTGAGGCTCTTCTTGTCCGGCTGGGTGTAGCCGCCGTAGACGTACCACGGCACCCGCATCACGGCGGCCTGCTCCGGGCTCTTCGCGCCGCTCTCACCGCGCGTACCGGCGACGGCCAGCGAGGTGTCCTCCGTGCGGCCGTCCTTGTCGCTGTCGTCCGTGCACCACTTGGACTTGTAGACGGCGGGCGCGGACACCGAGGTGATCAGCTTGTCGTCGTCCGCGTGGTCCTCCATGAAGTAGGAGGTGTCCGTGGACTCCAGCTGCCACTCCTGGGGCACGTCGAAGGCGGTGCCGAACTTCGGGTTGACGACGACCTTCCAGCCCGCGACGACCGGCTTCTCGCCCTCCCCGCCACGCGGGTTGTCGTCCGGCGCGGATGAACCGCCCGACGGCTCCGACGGCGTGGGCGCCTGGCTGGTCTTCTTGCCGCCCTTGGCCTCGTCGTGCCCGTCGTCCTTGGCGCCGAGGACCAGATACCCCGTCACCCCGGCGGTGACGACGACCGCGAGGGCCGCGACGATGGCGACGACCTTGACCCGGTTGTTCCCGCCCCCCGGCTTCCCCGGCGGCTGCGTCGGCGGCCCCCACTGGGGCTGCTGCCCAAAGGAGTTCGGCTGCGGGTACTGCTGGTATCCGGGCTGCTGATACGGATTCGGCTGCTGGTAACCCGGCTGCTGATACGGGTTGTCCTGCGGGTTCTGCGCGCCCCCTGGCGGCTGCTCTCCTGGCCACATGGCCAGAACCCTAATGCGCCATGGGACACGTTTCGGTCACCGTCCCTTGTCAGGGGCGTACCGAAACGAGCGAGAGAGCGGGGCTGGCGAGGTTCGCTACCCGTCGGTAACATCACGGTCATGACAGTTGAGAGCGCCTCCATGGGCGACATGCTGGCCGCCGCGGTGCCGATGGTGCGGACCCTGAACCTGGAGTTCATCGAGGTCACCCCCGAGCGCGCGGTGCTCCGGCTGCCGGACCAGTCCGAGTACCACAACCACCTGGGCGGACCGCACGCCGGCGCGATGTTCACGCTGGCCGAGTCCGCGAGCGGGGCCATCGTGCTGACCGCCTTCGGCGAGCAGCTCTCGCGGGCCGTGCCGCTCGCGGTGCGCGCCGAGATCGACTACAAGAAGCTCGCCCTCGGCCCGGTGACCGCCACCGCCACGCTGGGCCGCCCGGCCGCCGAGGTCGTCGCCGAGCTGGACGCGGGCAGCCGCCCCGAGTTCCCGGTCGCCATCACCATCCAGCGCGAGGACGGCGCCGTCTCCGGTGAGATGACCGTCGTCTGGACCCTGCGGCCCAACGGCTGACCCGCCCCCCCGTGCCGCGGCGGCCGCTGCCCGCAGCGCCGCCGCCGCGCCGTGCGCGACCGGGTCACCGTGCCCGGTACGCACCACCCCCGCCCACAGCGGGCGCCCGCCGTTCTTCCGCGGCGACCGGGTAGCCTTCCCAGGGGGTGCGCGTGTACGGCGCGCCCGGCAGGGTGCGACAGTCAGTGGGAGGTACCGGCGGTGCACGTGCAGGAATGGCTCGACTCGGTGCCCCCGGTCGCCGTCTACGCCCTGGTGAGCCTGGTGATCGGGCTGGAGAGCCTCGGCATCCCGCTGCCCGGCGAGATAGTGCTCGTCTCGGCCGCGCTCATGTCCTCCCAGCACACCGGGGTCGACCCGTTCGTCCTCGGCGCCTGTGCCACGGCCGGGGCGGTGATCGGCGACTCCATCGGCTACGCGATCGGCCGCAAGGGCGGACGCCCGCTGCTGCACTGGCTGGCGCGGAAATTCCCACGCCACTTCAGCGAGGCGCACGTCGCCACCGCCGAGCGGTCCTTCGAGAAGTGGGGCATGTGGGCGGTCTTCTTCGGCCGCTTCATCGCCCTGCTCCGCATCTTCGCCGGGCCCCTCGCGGGCGTCCTGCGCATGCCCTACTGGAAGTTCCTGATCGGCAACGTCCTCGGCGGTGTCGTCTGGGCGGGCGGCACCACCGCCGTCGTCTACTACGTCGGCATGGTCGCGGAGGACTGGCTCAAGCGGTTCTCCTGGGTGGCGCTGGTCGCCGCGCTCGTCATCGGCCTCGGCTCCTTCGTGGTCATGAAGCGCCGCTCGCAGCGCAAGGAGTCCACGGAGCAGGCCCCCGAGGCCGAGCCGGTCGGCGCCGACCAGGCGTAGCCCCCCTCCTACTCGTGCACCGCCCGGTGTGTCTTCGCCAGGTCCGCGTACAGGGTGCCGTTCAGGGTGACGCCCTGCCGTTCCTCCTCCGACAGCTCCCGGCGGACCTTCGCCGGGACACCCGCCACCAGTGAACCGGGCGGCACGACCATGCCCTGTGGGACCAGCGCCTGGGCTGCCACCAGGGAGCCCGCGCCGATCACCGCGCCGTTCAGCACCGTCGCGCCCATGCCGATCAGACAGTCGTCCTCGACCGTGGCGCCGTGCACGACGGCGTTGTGACCGACGGAGACGCGCTCGCCGATCGTCAGCGGGAAACCGGGGTCGGCGTGCAGGGTGACGTTGTCCTGGACGTTGGCGTCCGCGCCGACGGTGATCCGCTCGACGTCCCCGCGCACCACCGCGCCGTACCAGACGCTCGCCCCCGCCCGCAGCGTCACATCGCCGATCACCGAGGCGTTGGGGGCGACGAACGCCGCCGGGTCGATCGCCGGTTCCCTGCCGCCGATACCCACGATCAGGGCCTGGTGCGTCATCCGTGTCCACCGTCTCTCTGTCGGGCCAAGTCGAACAGGACCGCACGGTAGGGCATGGCGGGCCCTGTCGGATGGGGTGAAGATCACAGCCGCCCGGCGTCTCGCGGTGAGTGACCGCTGAGTAACGTGGGCGGGTGCCGAAGCCCAAGAACACGTTCTCCTCCTGGCGGCAGGGGCTCGCCCAGCGTGCCGTCCATGCCGTGTGGGGCTGGGCGCAGCGCCGGGGAGCGGTCACCGCCGGGCATCCCGGCCGGTTCCGGTTCGGCGCGATCGGCGAGGGCACCCGGCTCGCCTTCCCGCTCGGCACGGTCTTCGGCGAGCCCTGGATCAGGCTCGGCGACTACTGCATCATCGGCGAGCAGGTCACCCTCACCGCCGGTCTGATGCCGGACCTCGACCTCGGCCCCGACCCGATCCTGCGGGTAGGCGACGGCGTCGTCCTCGGCCGGGGCAGCCATGTCATCGCGGACACCACGGTCACCATCGGCCGCGACTGCTATTTCGGCCCGTACGTCTACGTCACCTCCACCAACCACTCCTACGACGACCCGCACGAGCCCATCGGCCGCCAGTGGCCCCGGATGGAGCCCGTGGAGATCGGCCCCGGCTGCTGGATCGGCACCGGCGCGGTGATCCTGCCCGGCGCCCGGATCGGCCGGAACGTGGTGGTGGCGGCGGGCGCGGTGGTACGTGGCACGGTCCCCGACCACGCCGTGGTCGCCGGGGCGCCCGCCCGCGTCGTACGGCGCTGGACGCCCGAGGAGGGCTGGCAGCCGCCGCTGCGCACGCCCGCCCCGGTGCCGCCCCCGGCCGGGGTCACCGGCGCGCAGCTGGGCGCGCTCGCCGCGCTGGACGAGGAGCAGGTGGAGCAGCTCGCCAAACTGGACGCGGACGGCTGAGCGGGCGTGTGCCGCGTACCGCACCGCGCAGTACAGTGCGGTGCACGGCCGGGTGCGGCACACCGCCCTTCCGTGCACCCTGATCCGGTCATTCCTTCCCGTGACCGGTGAGGCCCCCGTGGCCTCTGTGACCCCTGATGTGACTTGCAATGGACGTGATGTGGCGGACCTCGACCTGCTGACCCAGTCCCTGGCGCGCAACGTCCGCCGCTGGCGCACCGAGCGCGGCTTCACGCTGGACACGCTGGCCGCCCGCGCCGGGGTGAGCCGGGGCATGCTCATCCAGATCGAGCAGGCCCGCACCAACCCCAGCATCGGCACCGTCGTGAAGATCGGCGACGCGCTCGGCATCAGCGTCACCACGCTGCTCGACTACGAACAGGGCCCCCGGGTGCGGGTCGTCCCCGCCGACCAGGCGGTCCGGCTCTGGCACACCGAGGGCGGCAGCTACAACCGGCTGCTGGCGGGCACCGAGGCCCCCGGCCCGCTGGAGCTGTGGGACTGGAACCTGATGCCGGGCGAGCACAGCAGCGCCGACCCGCACCCCGCCGGCACGGTCGAACTGGTCCACGTCACCTCCGGCGAGCTGACCCTGGAGGTCGACGGGGTACGGCACACGGTCCCGGCCGGGGCGAGCGCCACCTTCGAGGCCGACACTCCGCACACCTACGGCAACGAGGGCGACGTACCGACCCGGATGGTGATGGCGGTCTCCGTACCACCGGTGCGCTGAAGGGGGCCCCGGCCCAGGGCTGTTACGGTGCCGCCATGCGCGCCCCCATCGGAGACTTCGACCACGCCACCCCCGCCCCCGAGGCCCTGGCCGAGCTGACCGCGCCGGTCGCCGAGGCGGTACGGAACTGGCAGGGGTCCGTCCCGGCCGAGCAGATCCTGTACGTCGACACCGACCCGGACCTCGCGGACACGGCCGTGTTCGTCCAGCACTACGGCGCGGACCTGCCCGAGCTGAGCGCGAACTGCGTGGTGGTCGCGGGCAAGCGCGGCGGCGAGACCACGCTCGCCGCCTGCCTGGTGCTGTCCCGGACCAAGGTCGACGTCAACGGCACGGTCCGCCGTCAACTCGGCGCCCGCAAGGCGTCGTTCGCCCCGATGGACCTGGCGACCGGCGAGACCGGCATGGAGTACGGCGGCATCACCCCGCTCGGACTCCCCGCCGCCTGGCCGCTGTTGATCGACCCGGCCGTGCTGGAGCTGCCCTACGCCCTGGTCGGAAGCGGCCGCAGGCGCGGCAAACTCCTGGTGCCGGGCAAGGCGTTCGCGGAGATCCCCGGCGCGGTCGTGATCGAGGGGCTCGGGATCTAGCCGAGGCGGGGGATCTCGATCGCCGGGCAGGCGTCCATCACCATGTCCAGGCCCGCCGCCCGCGTCCGCTCGTACGCCGCCTCGTCCACCACGCCGAGCTGGAACCAGACCGCGCGGGCGCCCTTGGCCACCGCCTCGTCGGCGACCGCGCCCGCCAGCTCGCTGTTGACGAACACGTCGACCACGTCCACGTCGAACGGGATGTCGGCGAGGCTCGCGTACCCCTGCTCGCCCGCCACCGGCTGCGCCTTGGGGTGCACTGGCACCACCCGCTTGCCGTACCGGCGCAGCACCTCGGCGACCCCGTAGGCGGCCCGGGAGCGGTTGTCGGAGAGGCCGACCACCGCCCAGGTGTCGCCGAGACCGGTCAGGATGGTGCGGATCGTCGCCTCGTCGCCGTACACGGCGGCCTCCTCCAAGCGCGGGGAACTGTGCCACCCGGACAACAGCGGTCGCCGGGCGCGGATTCCCCCGCTTGGCCCGCCACGCTGTCCGGAATCGGTACAAGGTGCTGCGTCCGGCCGCCCGCGCGCCTACGCTCGCTGCGTGCTGCGCATCCTCGACGCCCGGACCGGTGATCCCGTCCCCGCCACCCCCGCCCGCCGCGGGCTGACCCGTGTGGAGGTCCGGGCGGGCGGCCTGGACCTGACGGCGCTGCGGGTCCTGCTGACCGCCGACCTCCTCGTGCGCGCCCTGGAACTCGGCGGCACCCCCGTCTGGACCATGCTCACCGCACCCCGCGAACAGGCCGAACTCGGCACCGCCGCGATCGCGTTGAGCATCCGCCCCTTCGAGGACAGCCGGGACGTGGCCTCCGGTCTGGGGGAGGCCCAGGTGGTGCACGTACGGGCCGCGACCGAGGAGCCGCCCGAGGCCGGAGTGATGGTCGCCGTGGCACCGGCCGGGTGGGACGGCCCCGAGGACGACGTGCAGCGGCTCCTGGAGGACCCCGGCGCCCTGCGCCTGGCGCTGCTGTCCGTCCCGCGCGGTGAACCGGCGCTGCTGGACGCGGGGGCGCTGGAGGAGGCCGCGCGGACCGCTGCCGCCTGGCGCACCGGGGTGGCCCGCTGGGGCAACCGGCCCTCGCGCCCGGTGCCGGACGAGGTGCGGGCCCGGCTGCGGGCGGCCTGGGAGGACGACCTCGACCTGCCCGGCGTACTGGCGGTGCTGCGGGACGTGGCGGAGACGCCCGAACTGCCGGACGGCGCCCGCTTCGAGACCTTCCTCTACGCCGACCGGCTGCTCGCCCTCGACCTCGCGGGGGAGTTGGGCAACCCCGGCTGACGTTTCAGCCGACGTGCACCCAGGGCCTGCGCTCTGGGTCCGGCTCGGCGCGGCGCAGTACCTCGCGGGTGACCGGTGCCGCCTCGCCGTTGCCGAAGACCAGGAACTGCAACAGGTGGCCGATCGGGTTGCCCTCGGTCCAGTTGAAGTAGACGTGCGGCACCTTGCCGGTGCGGTCGCGCAGCGCGAGGAGGACGGCCGCGATGGTGTTGGGCACCGTCGGCCCGTCCGCGCGCAGCCGCCGTACCCCGTGCTTCTCGTCGCCGTGGACGGTGATCTCGGCGGTGAAGTCGGAGGAGTCCCGCACGAACACCTCCAGGAACACCACCGAGGCGCCCTTGGGGAGCCGGGTGTGCAGGCGCTGCTCGCGCTCCTTCTCCCGGTACTCCCGCCTGCTGTGCTCCTGCGGCTCGTTGGCGATCAGCTGGAGCGGACCGTGCTCGGCGGCCTCGTCGATGATGCGCAGCGCGGCCTCGTCGAACACCACGTCGGTGGCGCGGAGTTCGAAGGCGCGGTGCACGCGTGAACCGAACGAGGTCAGCAGGATCAGCACGATGAAGATGGACGCGATCTTGATGCCGTCGGGCCGCTCGATCACGTTGTCGACCAGGGTGTAGGCGAAGACGGCGGTGATCGTGCCGAAGCCGATCGTGGCCGCCCGGTGCCCGCGCCGGTGCACGGACACCGTGGAGGCGAAGGCCGCCGACAGCATCAGCACCAGCACGCCGGTCGCGTACGCCCCGCTCTGCGCGTCCACGCTGGCGTGGAACCACAGGGTGATCAGCACCGCCGCCACCAGGAACACCAGCACCAGCGGGCGTACCGCGCGCGTCCACTCCGGGGCCATGCCGTAGCGGGGGAGGTAACGCGGGACCAGGTTGAGCAGTCCGGCCATCGCGGAGGCGCCCGCGAACCAGAGGATGGTGATGGTCGACAGGTCGTACACCGTGCCGAAGATCCCGCCCAGGTACTGGTGGGCGAGATAGGCGAGGGCGCGTCCGTTGGCCGGGCCGCCGGTCTTGAAGTCCTTCTCCGGGATCAGGATCGTCGTGGCCAGGCTGGACAGCAGCAGCAGGCAGCTCATGATCAGCGCGGCGGTGGTGAGCAGCTTGCGGGCGCCCCGGATGCGGCCCGCGGGGTTCTCGTAGGTGTCCTGGGCGCCGCCCTTGATCTGCGGCATCACCGCCACGCCGGTCTCGAAGCCGGACATGCCGAGCGCGAGCTTGGGGAAGACCAGCAGGGCCACGCCGACCATGGCGAGCGGCGAGGAGTGCTCCGCCGTCATCAGATGCGTCCAGTCCTCGATCCGCACCGGGTGGGTGAGGACCTGGTAGGCGCAGACGGCGAGGACCACCACATTGAGCGCGAGATAGGTGCCGACCAGGACGACGGCGATCCCGATGGCCTCCTGGAACCCCTTCAGGAAGACCGCGCCCAGCAGTCCGATCAGGACCAGGGTGATCCAGACGCCCTCGCCCCGGGTCCAGTGCGGGGCGAAAGGGTTCTCCATGACATGGGCCGCCGCGTCCGCCGAGGACAGCGTGATGGTGATCATGAAGTCGGTGGCGGCGAACCCCAGCAGCACCAGCACCAGGATCTTCCCCGACCACCAGGACAGCAGCCGCTCCAGCATGGCGATCGAGCCCTCGCCGTGCGGGCTCTCCCGCGCCACCCTGCGGTACACCGGGAGCGCGCCGAACAGGGTCAGCGCGATCAGCACCAGGGTGGCCAGCGGGGAGAGGGCACCGGCCGCGAGGGCGGCGATGCCGGGCTGGTAGCCGAGCGTGGAGAAGTAGTCGACGCCGGTCAGGCACATCACCCGCCACCAGCGATGGCCCTCCTGTTCCGGGCGCGGGGTGCGGTGCGGCCCCGGATGCCGGGCGGTCCGCTCGCTCAGCCCCTCCAGCAGCCAGCCACGGCAGCGGGCCCGCACGGAGTCCGGGGCGGGTCCACCGGGGTCCGCGGGCTGCACGGGGACGCTGGTCATACGAGGCTGCCTCCTCACCCACGGCCCGCCGCGCGGACCGCCTGATCGCTGAGCAAATCTGCCCCGCATCCTCCCCCGCACACCGGGGACGGCAGCGCGCGGCGCTCCGTACGGACCTCAGGAGGCCGAGGCGGCGTCCTTCCCGGTGAGCCGGTGATGCTCGCCGCCCGGACCGTCGGCCGGGGCGGTGCGGCCGGGGAGATCGGGCAGGACGGTGGCCAGCCCGGCCAGCGCCAGGACGGCCCCCAGCCAGAGCGGCGCGCGCAGCCCCCAGAAGTCGATCACCACGGCGCCGACGGAGGAGCTGAGGATGATGCCGAGGGTGATGAAGGAGGAGTGCACGGTGTTGACCAGGGGGCCCGCGTTGCCGGTGCGCTGGACGCGGGTCACCATCGCCGGGTTCATGGTGACGCCGACCAGGCCGATGCCCATCATGCAGACGACCGCCGGGGCGGGTACGTCGGCGAAGAGGGCGAAGCCGGTCAGGAACAGGGTGTTGAGGACGAGGCCGACGGCGAGGACCGGGACGGTGTGCCGGTCGGCGAACCGGCCGACGACGTTGTTGCCGATGACGGTGGCGGCGCCGTAGGCGACGAGGAGCAGGGGGACGGTGCCGGTGGAGAAGCCGGTGACGTCGGTGAGGATCGGGTTGAAGTAGCTGAAGGCGGAGAAGGTGGCGCCGATGATCAATGTGCTGCTGGACAGCACCAGCCACATCCTGGGCTTCCTGAAGACGCCGACCTCCTGGCGCAGGCCGCCGCCGCTCTCCGCGCGTGCGACGCGGGGCACGCCGACCAGGGTGGTCCCGGCCGCGACGACGGTGATCAGCGTGATGGCCCAGAACGCGGCACGCCAGCCGAAGCGCTCGCCGACCAGCGTGGAGACGGGCAGGCCGAGCAGGGTGCCGAGCATGAGGCCGTTCAGCACGACGGCGATCGCGCGGCCCCGGATCTCGGGCCGGGTGAGCCGGGCGCACAGTGAGATGCCCACGCCGAAGAACGCCTGGGAGGCGATGCCGGTGATGATCCGCGCGGCCATCATCGTGCCGTAGCCGGTCGCGGTGGCGGCCAGTACGTTGCCGACGAGGAAGACGGCGAACAGCACCATCAGTGCCGTACGCGGGGGGAACCTCATCAGGGCGACGGTCAGGAACGGACCGCCGGCGGCCATGGCCGCCGCGAAGGCGGTGATGAGGTAGCCGATCTGAGGGACGGTCGCGTCCAGTCCTTCGGCCATCTGCGGCATCAGCCCGGCGACCACGAACTCACTGGTCACCATGGCGAAGATGCCGAGCGCCAGGACGTATACGGCACGAGGCACGGATGGGTCTCCTTCACGATCGGTTATGTATTGAACGGTCCAAAACTCGGGCATGCGTGGACGCGGCCCCTCGACGGCGTACGCCGTCAGCCGGTGAGCGCGTCCATGGCGATGTCGGCGATCGACTCCAGTGCGGCCCGGTCGGCACCGCCTTGACTGGAGATGCGCATGCCGCCGATCGCCGCGTTGACGAAGCGGGCGAGCGCTCCGGCGTCGCGGGAGGAGGTGATGCCGCCCTCCCGCTGCCCCTGCTGGAGCACCGCGCGCAGTACCGCCAGTCGGCGCCGGGTGTCGCGGTCCAGGATCTCCGCCGCTCGCGGGTCCCGGGCGACCAGCTCGACCGTGGTGTTCACGGTCAGGCAGCCGAGCCCGCGCCCGCCCGTCCGGTGGGCGGTCTCCGTCTCGCCGTCGACGACCATGGCGAACAGGGTGCGCAGCCGGTCGGCGACGCCGTGCCGGGTGTCCTCCAAGACGGCCAGCTGGGCGGTCGTCATGGAGTCGACGTAGAGGACGAGCGCGCGCTCGAAGAGGTCGTGCTTGCTCTTGAACGTGTTGTAGATGCTGCTGCGCCCCAGTCCCGTGGCGTCGCACAGGTCCTGTGTGGAGGTGGCCTCGTAGCCCTTCTCCCAGAACGTGCGCATCGCCGCGTCCAGAGCGCCTTCCTCGTCGAACGTCCTCGGTCGGGCCATGGTGCGACCATAGTTGTTTTGGATCGCCCGTTGCAATACTTCTCGGGATGCTCGCGCCCTGGAATAGGCTGGCCGGATGCAGGACGAGTACCGCACAGTGGCCCGCGCGGGTGTGCACGAGACCGAGATCAACCGCTCCCGCTTCCTGTGCGCGCTCGCCCCGGCCGCCACCGAGCGGGAGGCGCAGGAGTTCATCGCCGGGGTCCGCAAGGAGCACGCGGACGCCACGCACAACTGCTGGGCGTACGTCATCGGCGCCGACGCCTCCACCCAGAAGGCCAGCGACGACGGCGAGCCCGGCGGCACCGCCGGGGTGCCCATGCTCCAGATGCTGCTGCGCCGCGACATGCGGTACGTCGTCGCCGTCGTCACCCGGTACTACGGCGGGGTGAAACTCGGCGCGGGCGGGCTGATCCGCGCCTACGGCGGCTCGGTCGGCGAGGCGCTGGACGCCGTCGGCACCCGCACCCGGCGCCGCTACCGGCTGGCCACGGTGACCGTCGACCACCAGCGGGCGGGCAAGGTGCAGAACGACCTGCGTGCCACCGGCCGCGAGGTCCGCGACGTCCGCTACGGCGAGGCCGTCGCCATCGACATCGCCCTCCCGGACGCCGACGTCGACACCTTCCGCGGCTGGCTGGCGGACGCCACGGCGGGGTCGGCGGGGCTGGAGCTGGGCGGCGAGGCGTACGGGGACGCCTGACGTTCGGAGCCCAGGAAAGCGGGGTCAATCGGGCATAACGCCCAAATCCGAAGCGACCGGGGCGCGTTGTCCGACCCTCCCGTTAGTCTCGGGGTCCATGAGACTCCTGCACACCTCCGACTGGCATCTCGGCCGGGCCTTCCACCGGGTGAACATGCTCGGTGCCCAGACCGAGTTCATCGGCCACCTCGTCGCCACCGTGCGCGAGAAGGCCGTGGACGCCGTCGTGGTGTCGGGAGACGTGTACGACCGCGCGGTGCCCCCGCTGGCCGCGGTCGAGCTGTTCGACGACGCCCTGCACCGGCTCGCCGAGCTGGGCGTGCCCACCGTGATGATCTCCGGCAACCACGACTCGGCCCGCCGCCTCGGCGTCGGCGCCGGACTCATCGACCGCGCGGGCATCCACCTGCGCACCGACCCGGCCGCCGTCGGCACCCCGGTCGTCCTCACCGACGATCACGGCGACGTCGCCTTCTACGGCCTGCCCTACCTCGAACCCGCCCTGGTCAAGGACGAGTTCGCCGTGTCGAAGGCCGGGCACGAGGCCGTGCTCGCCGCCGCCATGGACCGCGTCCGGGCCGACCTCGCCGCCCGCGCCCCCGGCACCCGCTCCGTCGTCCTCGCCCACGCCTTCGTCACCGGCGGCGAGGCCAGCGACAGCGAACGGGACATCACCGTCGGCGGAGTCGCCGCTGTACCCGCCGGGGTCTTCGACGGCGTTGACTACACCGCCCTCGGCCATCTGCACGGCTGCCAGCGGATCAGTGACCGCGTCCGCTACTCCGGCTCCCCGCTCGCCTACTCCTTCTCCGAGACCGACCACCGCAAGAGCATGTGGCTCGTCGACCTGGACGCCGAAGGCGCCGTCACCGCCGAGCGCCTCGACTGCCCGGTGCCGCGCCCGCTGGCCCGCGTCCGGGGCGCCCTGGAGGAGCTCCTCGAAGACCCCGCGCTGAGCCGCCACGAGGACGCCTGGGTCGAGGCCACCCTCACCGACGCCGTCCGTCCCGCCGACCCCATGGCGCGGATCGCCGCCCGCTTCCCGCACACCCTCAGCCTCGTCTTCGCCCCCGACCGCGCCCCGGACGACCCCGCCGTGTCCTACGCCCGGCGCCTCGCGGGCCGCAGCGACCAGCAGATCGCGGAGGACTTCGTCGCCCATGTGCGCGGCGCCGCCCCCGACGACCGGGAGACCGAGGTGCTGCGCGACGCCTTCGACGCCGTGCGCGCCGACGACGTGGTCCGGGAGGTCGCCCGATGAGGCTGCACCGGCTCGACATCACCGCCTTCGGCCCCTTCGGCGGCGCCCAGAGCGTCGACTTCGACGCGCTCTCCGCCGCCGGACTCTTCCTGCTGCACGGCCCGACCGGCGCAGGGAAGACCTCCGTCCTCGACGCCGTCTGCTACGCCCTCTACGGCTCCGTCCCCGGCGCCCGCCAGGCCGGCCAGGGCACCCACCTGCGCAGCGACCACGCCGAACCGGGCACCCGCACCGAGGTCCGGCTCGAACTCACCGTCGCCGGACGGCGGCTGGAGATCACCCGGCAGCCCCCGTGGGAGCGCCCCAAGAAGGGCAAGCGTCAGGGCACTACCGTCGACAAGGCCCAGACCTGGCTGCGCGAGTACGACGCCGTGCGCGGCACCTGGAAGGACCTCAGCCGCTCGCACAACGAGATCGGCGAGGAGATCACCCAGCTCCTCGGCATGAGCCGTGAGCAGTTCTGCCAGGTCGTCCTGCTGCCCCAGGGCGACTTCGCCCGCTTCCTGCGCGCCGACGCCGAGGCACGCGGCAAGCTCCTCGGCCGCCTCTTCGACACCCGGCGCTTCGCCGACGTGGAGAAGCGGCTCACGGAGCGCAGGCGGGCCACCGAGGCACGGGTGCGCGAGGGCGACACCGCCCTGCTCGCCGACGCCCACCGCATGCAGCAGGCTGCCGGTGACGCCATGGAGCTGCCCGACCTCGCGCCCGGCGATCCGGGGCTCGCCGTCGCCGTCCTCGCGGCCGCCGCCGTCGCCCGCAGCACCGCCCGCGAACGCCTCACCGTCGCCCACTGCGGGCTCACCGCCACCGAGTCCGCCCACACCCGCGCCCAGGCGGAGCTGGCCGACGCCCGCGAACTCGCCCGGCTCCAGCACCGGTTCACCGAGGCCCAGGACCGCGCCGCACGCCTCGCGGAGCGCGCGGGGGAGTACGAGGAGACGCGGGCCCGCATGGAGCGCGGCCGCAAGGCCGAGACCGTGGCACCCGCGCTGGAGCTGCGCGAGGACGCCGAGCACGCGCACCGGCGGGCCGCCCTCGCCGAGGCGAACGCCCGCCGCGCGCTGCCCGAGGACCAGGCCGACTCCGGCGCCCCCGGCCTCACCGCCGCCGCCCGCCGCGCCACCGAGGAACTGGGCTCCCTCACCTCCGCCCGCCGCGCCGAGCACCGGCTCACCGAGCTGCTCGCCGAGCGCGACGGACTCGACCGGGAGGAACGCGCGGACGAGCACGCCCTGCGTGAGGCGGACGCCTGGCTCGACGGCTGGGAGCCCGCCCGCGCGGCCCTCCAGACCCGTATCGAGTCCGCCCAGGAGGCCGCCGCCCGCGCGGAGTCCCTCGCCGTCCGCCGCGACCCCGCCCGACGGCGGCTCGACGCGGCCCGCCGCCGCGACCAGCTGACCTCGGACGTCACGGCCGCCGAACGCCGGGCCCTCGACTCCGGGCAGCGCGCGCAGCAGCTGCGCGAGGACTGGCTCGACCTCAAGGAACAGCGCCTCACCGGTATCGCCGCCGAGCTGGCCGCCCACCTCACCGACGGCGCCCCCTGCGCCGTCTGCGGAGCCACCGAGCACCCCGCCCCGGCCCGCAAGGACGCCGGACACGTGGACCGGGACACCGAGCAGCACGCCTTCGACGAGCATCAGAAGGCTCAGCGGCAGCATGACGAACACCAGCAGCACCACACGGTGCTGCGAGCCGACCTGAAAGCCGTCACCGCCGAAGTCGGGGGCACTCCTGTCGCCCGCATCGCGGAAGAAGTCACCGAGCTGGAGCGGGAGTTCGAGCAGGCCCGGCAGGACGCCTCCGTCCTGCACGCGGCGCGCGAAGAGTTGCGCCGGGCCGAGACGGAGCGCGAGCAGCGGCTCCAGTCCCGCCAGCAGTCCGCCGTGCGGGCCGCCGCCCGGCTCACCCGGCGTGACACCCTCGACCGCGAACAGGCCACCCTCGAAGCCGAGTTGACCCGTGCGTGCGGCACCGCCGACAGCGTCGCCGCCCGCGCCGCCCAACTGGAGCGCCTCGCGGCCGTGCTCACCGAGGCCGCCGACGCCGCCCGTACGGCAGAGGAGGCCGCCGTACGCCTGAAGGACGCCGACGCCCGCCTCTCCGACGCCGCCTACCGCGCGGGCTTCGACACCCCGGCCGCGGCGGCCGGCGCCCTGCTGGACTCCGCCACCCATCGCGCCCTCCAACACCGGCTGGACGAACGCCAGTCGGAGGAGTCCGCCGTACGCGCCGTGCTGGCCGAGCCCGAGACGGTGGCGGCCTCCCGGCAGGCCCCCGCCGACCTCGCCGGGGCGGCGGAGCGGGCCGCGGGGGCCGAGCGGCGGCTGCGGGAAGCCGCCTCCACCCGTGACGAGGCCGCCCGTCGCACCACCGAGCTGGACCGGCTCTCCGCCCGCGCCGAGGACGGCGCCCGGCGCCTCGCCCCGCTGCGCGAGGAGTACGACCGGGTCGCCCGGCTCGCCGCCCTCGCGGCGGGCACCAGCGCCGACAACGAGCGCCGGATGCGCCTGGAGTCGTACGTCCTCGCCGCCCGCCTGGAGCAGGTCGCCGCCGCCGCGACCGCGCGCCTCAGGCTGATGTCCGCCGGGCGCTACACCCTCGTCCACTCCGACGACCGTAGCGGACGCGGGCGCAGCGGGCTCGGGCTGCATGTCGTGGACGCGTGGACCGGCCGGGAGCGGGACACCGCCACCCTGTCCGGCGGCGAGACCTTCTTCGCCTCGCTCGCGCTCGCCCTCGGCCTCGCCGACGTGGTCACCGACGAGGCGGGCGGGGTCCGGCTCGACACTCTCTTCATCGACGAGGGCTTCGGCAGCCTGGACGACCAGACGCTGGACGAGGTCCTCGACGTGCTGGACTCGCTGCGCGAACGGGACCGCAGCGTGGGCATCGTCAGCCACGTCGGGGACCTGCGCCGCCGCATCCACGCCCAGCTGGAGGTCGTCAAGGACCGCACCGGGTCGTCGCTGCGCAGGCGCGGTACCTGAGCGGTCAGGGCCGCAACCCGTCGATGGCGAGCGGCAGATGGCGCGGCCCGCGCAGCACCGCGTTCGGCCGGTACGGCGGCGGGTCCGCCACCAGCCGCGGGTTCTCCAGCCGCCGCGCCAGCTCGGCCAGCGCGATCTGCGTCTCCAGCCGGGCCAGCGGTGCGCCGAAGCAGCTGTGGATGCCGCTGCCGAAGCCGAGGTGCTGGAGGTCGTCCCGGTCGGGGTCGAAGCGGTCGGGGTTCTTGAAGCGCTCCGGGTCCCGGTTGCCCGCCGCCAGCATCAGCCAGATCCGCGCGCCCTTGGGGATCGTCACCCCGCGCACCTCGATGTCGGTGATGCAGGTGCGCTGCGGCACGAGCTGCACCGGAGGCTCGTAACGCAGCAGCTCCTCCACGATGTTCACCGCCAGCTCCGGGTCCTCGCGCAGCCGCTGGAGGTACTCGGGGTGCCGCAGCAGGGTGAGCACGCCGTTGGTGATCAGGTTGACGGTGGTCTCGTGACCGGCGATCAGCAGCAGGACGGCCGTGCTGAGCACCTCCATCATGGTCATGGAGCCGTCCGGCCCCTTCCCGGCGGCCAGGTCGGACAGCATGTCGTCGCGCGGGTCCTTGGCCCGCTCCTCCACCAGCCCGGCCAGGTACATGCCGAGCTGGGTCCGCGCCTCCTGTGCCGTCTTCACGAACTCCGGGTCCGCGCCCTGCCGGGTCTCCGGGTCGAGGCTCGCCACCAGCGGGTCCACCCAGGACCGGAACCGGGGCTCGTCCTCGCGCGGCACCCCGAGCAGCCTGCAGATCACCGTCACCGGGAACGGGTAGGCGAACTGGTCCACGAGGTCGATCTCGGTCTCGCCCGCGAGCCCGTCGATCAACTCGGTCACGATCCCGTGCAGCTCACCCCGCATGTCGTCGATCCGGCGCGGCTCGTGCGGCGGACCGAACGCGCTGTTGGCGATGCGCCGCAGCCGGTCGTGCTCGGGCGGGTCCAGCCGGATGAACGACGGCGGCAGCCCGGTGTTCTCCGCCTGGTTCAGCTCGTCGGCGCCCGCCGCCGCCAGGTTCGCCGCGTCCGAGCTGATCCGGGGGTCGTGCAGCAGGCTCTCGATGTCCCAGTACGAGGAGATGACGTACGGGCCGTCGTCCTCCTCGTGCAGCACCGGGGTGCGGCGCAGCTCGGTGTAGAGCGGGTAGGGGTCGGCGCGGTTGGCGAAGTCGGTGATCCGGGCCACCAGCGAGGGTTCGGTCATGACAGGTCCTTGGAGCGTCGGGGGCGCCCACCGGAGGGGACGGGGGCCGGACGGCGGTCAGTGGTGGCCGGGGGTGAAGACCAGACGGCGGTCGGCCGGTGAGTAGCCGGTGAGGGTCACGGTCGGCCCGTGCGTCGGCAGGGCCGGGTCGGGGAAGTCCGCCGCGACCGGCCGACGCCCCTCCGGACGCCGGTCCATCGTGGGGTACTCCACCGGGAACGGCGCGCCCTGCTCGATCTGCCGCTGGCAGTACTCCAGCCAGCGCGCGTTGTCGAAGGTCACGGCGGCCACGATCCGGCCCTGGTACCCGTACACCCCGACGAACCGGCGCTCGGCCGTGGACCCCTGGATGATCATCAGCTCCTCGCCCATGGGCGGCACGCCCACCGACTTGATGTTCACCCCGAACTGCGAGGACCAGAAGGCGGGCATCCACATGTGCGGGCGCCGGTCCGAGGCGGGGCAGATCATGTTGTGTGCGGCCGTCTCCGCCTGCGCGACCGCGTTGCCCCAGTGCTCCAGCGACAGGAACTGGTAGCCGAACAGCGCGTGCGGGGACCGGGCCACGTCCCCGGCGACGAACACGTCGTCGGTGACGATCCCCCGGAAGTCGAACGCCCGGCAGCCCGCGTCGCTCGCGATGCCGCGCGGCCCTGCGCCGAGCCCCGAGCCGGTCAGCCACTCGGTGTTGCGCAGCGACCCCAGCGAGACCACCACCACGTCCGCCTCGACCACGCTCTCGTCGGACAGGTGCACCGACCGCACCCGGCCCATCGGGTCGCCCTCCAGCGCGGTCACCGTGACATGGGTGCGCAGGTCGACGCCGTTCTCCAGCTGCAGGTCGGCGGCGACCGCCCCGATCACCCCGCCGAGCGCGCCCACCAGCGGGGCCCCCGCGCGCTCCGCGACGGTGACCTCCAGGCCCATCTCCCGGCAGGCGGAGGCCACTTCCGACCCGGCGAACCCGGCGCCGATCACCACCACCCGCTTCGCCCCGGCCCGCAGCCGCTCGGTGAGGGCGACCGCGTCGTCACGGGTGCGCAGCACGAAGACGCCGTCCAGCTCGGCCTCCTCCGCCACCGGCCAGGGCCGGGCGCGCACCCCGGTGGCGATCAGCAGCCGGTCGTACTCCACCTCCTCGCCGTCGGCCAGCAGCACCCGCTTGCCCGTCAGATCCAGCCCGGCCGCCGGGACGCCGAGCCGCCACTCGGCGTCCAGATGCCTGCGCCGGGGCAGCTCGGTGTGGGCCGGCGACGCCTTGCCCAGCAGCACCGACTTGGACAGCGGCGGCCGGTCGTACGGCTCGTACTGTTCGTCGCCGATCAGGGTGAGGGAGCCGGTGAAGCCCTCCTCGCGGAGCGTCTCGGCGGCCCGCAGCCCGGCCAGCGAGGCGCCGACGATCACGATCCGGCCCTCGCGGCGGAGCCGGTCCACGTAGTCAGCGGCCATCGCGCGGCTCCCAGGGGGCACCGGAGAACACCTGCACGGGCTCGACGGGAGCGCCCTCGTGCAGGCCCTCCACCGTGATCGCCTGCACCGGGCAGGCGGCGGCCGCGCGGGCGACCGCGTCCCGGTCCTCCTCGGCGGCGAGCGGGTTGTAGAGCAGCGCCTCCTCGCCGTGCATGGTGAACACGTCGGGGGCGAGGAACGCGCACTGGGCGTATCCCTGGCACTTGTTGAGATCGACGACGATCCGCATCGACGCTGCGCCCTTTCCGGTGGCCTGGTCCGGTCGTCCCCCGACCGCAAGCATCCGCGCGCCGGGACGCGGTCCGCGCGCCGGGACACGCCGATCGGGTGAGCCGCTCAGGTCAGGGTGACCCGCCGCCGACGCCCGCTGACCAGCAGGATGTGCACGCTCAGCAGCAGCGACCAGGCGGGGAAGACCAGTTCCGCCCAGGGCACGTTGGAGGAGACGAAGAGCAGCAGCAGCGCGGTCACCGCACCCACCGCCGTCAGCCAGCGCGGCAGCACGCCCATCCGCTTGCCGATCACCGACATCGACGACACGAAGACCGCCGCCATCCGCATCGCGTAGTCCGTCATCAGCGTGTAGGCGAAATGGCGGCCGAAGTCCCAGGCGGCGAGCGACGGGGTGCTGCCCGCGGGGTGCGCCACGGCCAGCACCGCCGACGCCGAGGCGGCCGCGCCGAACAGCATCGCGGTGAAGACCAGCCCGCTGCCCAGCAGCACGGTCGCCAGGAACCGGTCCTCCACATCGCCCACATGCGCGCGCACCGCGCCCAGGAACCACAGGAAGAAGATCCCGGCGAACGGGATCAGCGCCAGCGCCGTGCGCACCGCGTCCCGCCGCGCGGAGTCGGTGAACCCTCCCGCGCCGACCGCGTCGGCCCCCTCGGGGATGCCGAGCCGCATCAGGACGATCGTCGCCGCCAGCAGCAGCGCGAACACCACCCCGGCGAGACCGGCCGCCCGAGGCGTCTCGAGCGCCCGCTGACCCGGCCTGTTGCGCTGCATGAGCGGCCCACCTCCATCGAGCGACGGCCCCCGCACCAGCAAGCAGCCGGTACGGGGGCCACGCCACCCGGAGAGAGCCGTACGGCCGAGTCAGAGCCGGGACAGCTCGTCCAGCAGGTCGTCCAGGCCCAGCGAGCCCTGGGACAGCGCCGCCATGTGCCATGCCTTCAGGTCGAAGGTGTCGCCCTGCCGTTCCCGCGCCCGCTCCCGGCCCAGCAGCCAGGCCCGCTCGCCCAGCTTGTAGCCGATCGCCTGTCCCGGCATCGTCAGATAGCGGGTCAGCTCGCTCACCACGAAGTCCGCCGGACGGCTGCTGTGCGCGCGGAAGAACTCCTCCGCCAGCTCCGGCGTCCACCGCTCACCGGGGTGGAACGGCGAGTCCGCCGGGATCTCCAGCTCCAGGTGCATGCCGATGTCGATGATCACCCGGACCGCGCGCATCATCTGCGCGTCCAGATAGCCGAGCCGCTCCTCCGCGTCGGTGAGATAGCCCAGCTCGTCCATCAGCCGCTCCGCGTACAGCGCCCAGCCCTCGGCGTTGGCGCTGACCATGCCCACCGTGGCCTGGTAGCGGGACAGGTTCTCCGCGACGTGCGCCCACTGCGCGAGCTGGAGGTGATGCCCGGGCACGCCCTCGTGGTACCAGGTGGACACCAGGTCGTACACCGGGAACCGGGTCGCGCCCATCGTCGGCAGCCAGGTCCGGCCCGGCCGGGAGAAGTCCTCCGAGGGGCCGGTGTAGTACGGGGCCGCCGCGCCGCCCGGCGGGGCGATACGGGACTCCACCCGCCGTACCCGCTCGGCGAGTTCGAAGTGCGTGCCGTCCAGGTCCGCGATGGCCCGGTCCATCAGGCCCTGCAGCCACTCCCGGACCTCGTCCACGCCGTCGATGTGCCGCCCGTGCTCGTCCAGGTGCGCCAGCGCCACCCACGGCGTCTCGGCGCCCGGCAGCACCTTCTCCGCCTCCTTCTCCATCTCGCCGAGCAGCCGGTGGAACTCCGCCCAGCCGTAGGCGTACGCCTCGTCCAGGTCCAGGTCGGTGCCGTTGAAGTAGCGGGCGCCGCGTGCGTACCGCTCGCGGCCCACCGTGTTCGGGGCGTCCGCGACGGCCGGGGCGTACACGTCCCGCATCCAGTCGCGCAGGGCGGCCACCGACGCGGTCGCCGCGCGGGCCGCGTCGTCCAGCTCCGCGCGCAGCGCGTCGGGACCGGCCGCGGCGAAGTCCTCGAACCAGCCACGACCCTCGCCGGTGTCCGCCCACTCGGTGAGCTGCTCGACGAAGGTGGCCGTCGGCCGGGGCGCCGCGTGCAGGCCGCGCTCCAGACCGAGGGCGAGGGAGGCGCGGTAGCCCTCGTAGGCGGCCGGGACCGCGCGCAGCCGCTCGGCGATCGCCGCCCAGTCCTCCTCCGTCTCCTGCGGGGTCACCGAGAAGATGTCCCGCACGAAGTGGCCCGGCGTGTGCATGTTGCCGACCGCGCGCAGCTGTTCGTCCGCGTCGTGCACGGCCAGCTCGGCGGTCAGCCGCTCGCGCAGCAGCCGCCCGCAGCGGCGCTCGGCGTCACTGTCCGCGCCGGGCAGCCGCTCGGCCTCGTCCAGCCGGGCGAGCGTCGAACGTGCCAGGTCGGCCAGCGCGTCCTGGCCCGCGGGGGAGTAGTCGGGCAACCGGCTGGAACTCTCCCGCACACCGAGGTACGTACCGGTGACCGGGTCGAGGGCGATGAGGTCGTCCACATAGGCGTCGGCGACCTGACGGGGCAGCAAGCTCTTGGTGTCGGACATGGCGCCCATCCTGGTACCGGAGCCGCGTCCGCGTCACCCGTGCACCGGTGTTTTCAGCTCTCGGCATGACCGGGCGGCAGCAGCGGCCCGCACTCCCACTGCTGGAAGATCAACCGGGTCTCGACCCGCGCCACTTCACGTCGCGAGGTGAACTCGTCCAGCACCAGCCGCTGGAGGTCGGCCATGTCGGCGACCGCCACATGCACCAGATAGTCGTCCGGGCCGGTCAGATGGAACACCGTCCGCGCCTCCGGCAACGCCCGCACCCGCTCCACGAACGGACCCACCAACTCCCGCCGGTGCGGCCTGACCTGCACCGACAGCAGCGCCTGCAATCCCCGGCCCAGCTTCGCCGGGTCCAGCCGGAGCTGATGGCCGAGGATCACGCCCGACCGGCGCAGCCGGGCCACCCGGTCCAGACAGGTCGACGGCGCCACCCCCACCCGCGCGGCGAGGTCGCGGTACGTGGTCCGGGCGTCGTTCTGCAGCAGCCGGAGCAGCTGCAGATCCACCGGGTCCAGTACGACGGAGGCGTCCATCGGCCGAACGTAACACGGGTGTTCGCCCCCTGAACCCGTCCGGTGTTCACCCTTCGGTCATGGAATCAGCGAGCAACGGCGCCGCCGACACCGTACGCAGGGCACTGGCCACCGAGGCCGTGCACGCCGGACGGGAGGACCTGACCGCACAGGGCCTGCACACCCCGCCCATCGACCTGTCCACCACCTACCCCTCCCACGACAGCAGGGAGGAGGCCGCCCGCATCGACGCCTTCGCGGCCGAGGGCATCCTCCCCGCGGGACAGCCCGTCTACGCCCGGCTCGGCAACCCGACCGTGGCCCGCTTCGAGACCGGACTCGCCCGCCTCGAAGGCACCGAGTCCGCCGTCGCTTTCGCCAGTGGCATGGCCGCCCTCAGCGCGGTGCTGCTCGCCCGCTCGGCGGCCGGACTGCGCCACGTCGTCGCGGTCCGCCCGCTGTACGGCTGCAGCGACCACCTGCTGACCGCCGGGCTGCTCGGCACCGAGGTCACCTGGACCGACCCGGCCGGGATCACGGACGCGCTGCGCCCCGACACCGGTCTCGTCCTGGTCGAGTCCCCGGCCAACCCCACCCTCGCCGAGGTCGACATCAGGGCCGTCGCCCACTCCTGCGGGACCGTGCCGCTGCTCGTCGACAACACCTTCGCCACGCCCGTACTGCAGCGTCCCGCCGAGCAGGGCGCCCGGCTGGTGCTGCACAGCGCCACCAAGTACCTCGGCGGTCACGGCGATGTGATGGCGGGCGTGGTGGCCTGCGACGAGGAGTTCGCCGGACAGCTGCGGCAGGTGCGGTTCGCCACCGGCGGGGTGCTGCATCCGCTGGCCGGGTATCTGCTGCTGCGCGGCCTCGCCACGCTGCCGGTCCGGGTCCGCGCGGCCTCCGCGACCGCCGCCGAACTGGCCCGCAGGCTCGCCGATGACCCGCGCGTGGCCCGCGTCCACTACCCGAGGCTGGGGGGCGCCATGGTCGCGTTCGAGGTGCACGGCGACCCGCACGAGGTGATCGCCCGCGTCCGGCTGATCACCCCGGCCGTCAGCCTGGGCAGCGTCGACACCCTCATCCAGCACCCGGCGTCCATCAGCCACCGCATCGTGGACTCCGCCGACCGGCACGACGCCGGGGTCGGCGACCGACTGCTGCGGCTCTCGGTCGGCCTGGAGGACACCGAGGACCTGTGGGCGGACCTCTCCGGCGCGCTGGGGGAGCAGGTCCCGGCGCCGGTACCGCTCTACGAGGCCGTCAACTGAGCTGATTGTGGCGGGAGTTCCCATGACGACGGCCCGGCGGCTGGTCACCGCCGGGCCGTCCGCCGTACCGGGAGATCAGAGCCGGAGCTGCTCGTCGTCGCTCCTCGAAGGGGCGCCGGAGCGGGCCGGGGTCAGGCGGGCGGTGATGACGAGGGTGCCCTCCTCGACCTGGTAGTCCAGGGGCAGCCCGAGGCCGCGCATCGCCGCGACCATCCCGGTGTTGGCGGACCGGGTCACCGCGTACACGCTCGCGCAGCCCGCGTCCACCGCCATCCGCACCAGCCGCTCCAGCAGCTCGGTGCCGACGCCGCGCCGCTGCCAGTCGTCCTCGACCAGCAGGGCGACCTCGGTCTCCTCGCCGTCCCACAGCAGATGGCCGAGGCCCACCAGGCGGCCCGAGGCGGTCTGCGCCGCCAGGGTGCGGCCGAAGCGCGGGCTGAGCAGGTGGTTCAGATAACGGTCGGCGTCGCGCACCGGCCCGTGATAGCGCAGGTCGAGGGTGCGGTCCGAGCAGCGTTCGTGCATCGCCCGGGCCGCGTCCAGGTCCCCGGTGTCGACCCGGCGCACGGTGATGGCGTTGCCCTCGGGCAGCGTCAGCACGTCACGCGAGCGCGGGATGCGCGGGCCGAGGCGGCTGTCCAGCTCCACCAGCGCGCGTGCCCGCGCGAACTCGGTCGGGGTGAACGGCAGATACGGCCGCTCCACGCTCAGCACGCCCCCGCCCGGCGCCCGCAGCCGCAGCACGGTGTCCTCCAGCACCCCTTCGGCGGGCACCGGCTCGCCGCCCGTACCGGCGGGCAGTGAGCGGATCGTGCACCGGCCGAGCAACTGGCGCAGCGCCAGCGGGAGTTCGGCGGCGTCCAGTGCGGTGCGGGTGGCGAGGCCCAGGATGCGGGTGGGGGCGTCGACCAGGTCATGGGCGTCGGCCCGCTCGATCCAGGTGCTGCTGCCGCCCGACTCCGCGATGACGCGGGTCAGTTCGGCGGCGGTCAGGGCGTCCGGTGCCCGCAGCAGGAACTCGTCCACCGTGCCGTCGGCCAGCGGGTGGGTCTGGAGGCTCAGGATGTCGACGCGGTGCGTGGCCAGCGCCGTGCACAGCGCGGCCAGCGAACCGGGTTCGTCCCGCACGGTCGTCCGCATCCGCCACAGGGTGCCCGGCCCGGCCTGCGCGGACGGCCCGGCCGAGTGCGCGGGTGCGCTCGGCCGGGCGCCGGTATCGCCTGCCTCGCCGGTGGGCGGTGCGTGCACATGGCGCCGTGCCCACCAGGTGTGGAACCCGGCCGTCGCGGCCAGCGCGAGCGCCGAGATCAGCAGCAGGGCGGGACCGTCGGGGCCGTGCCCGATCAGGTTCGCCACCGCGTCGGCCACCGCGACGGCCGTGAACAGCGCCGCGAGTTCGACGAGGTCGCGCCGCCAGTGGTGCACGGGTCGCCCGTGCCGGGTCCGGGTCGATGGCCGGTTCGTCCGAGAGATGTCCGCAGTCATGCGGCCACTGTGCAGGAATGGTGTTGCGTGATCACGAACGCCCTGTGACCGATGGGTAAAGCGTGGTTGTGCCCGAGTTCGTCGCGCTTTCTACCACTGCCGGATGCGCCGTCAAAGTCGCTGCTGAACACGGCAGTTGACGTGCCGCGCGCCGGGGGATGACGCCGGTGCGCGACACGCCCTTGAGGGTACGGGACGTCAGGCCCCGGCCGCCCGGCTGCTGCCGTCGAGGATGACGCGGGCGACCAGCGCCGGGTCGTCGTTCATCGGTACGTGCCCGCAGCCCGGCAGCCGGACCAGCCGGGCGTGCGGGATGATCCGCTTGGCCCGCACCCCCTGGCGGCGCAGCAGGATGCGGTCGTGCGCACCCCAGGCCACGGTCACCGGAACACCCGCCAGCGGGTCGGTGAACCGCACCGTGGTGCCCGTGTGCAGCGTCGCCTCGAAGGCGGTGGCCCCGGCCAGCGCCAGCGTCTCGGCGACCACCGCCTCCGGGGCCCGGCGCGCGGGCCGCCGGTAGATGGTGCTGGTCAGCGCGGTACGGCCGACCGCGCTGCGCGACATCCGCTCCACCACCGGCAGCGGCAGCCGCTGGGCGAGCCCGCGCATGGTGAGCAGCACCCCGAAGGCGTACCGCCGCTCGGCCTCGGTCCAGAACCCGGCCGGGGCCAGCGCGGTGACGGACCGTGCGGTCCTCTCCCGGCCCAGTTCCAGCGCGAGCAGCCCGCCCAGCGAGTTCCCGGCCACGTGCGGCCGGTCCAGGCCCAGCGCCTCGAACAGCGCGCCCAGCACGGAGTTGATGGTCGGCAGATCGTGGGCGAGGCCGTCCGGCAGGTCCGGCGAGGCGCCGAAGCCGGGCAGGTCCACGGCGATCACCTCGCGCTCGGTCGCCAGGATGTCCACCACCGGGTCCCACGCCTGGCGGTGGTGCCCGATGCCGTGCAGCAGCACCAGCGGTTCACCCCGCCCCACCCGCTGGTACGAGACGGTCACATCCCTCGTCCCGGCCGGGGCGGGAAACTTGAAGGAGACGGTGGCGGACATGTGTCGCTCCTCGGTACGGCTGCTGACAGGGGCCGTAGACAGCTTGTCAGCAATTGCTACCGGCGGGTAGCCCCAGGCGTCGTGTCGCGAAGCTCGGGTGCCGTCAGGCCGCGAGCGCCGCCGCGACCAGGCTGGCGAAGGCTTCCGGCGCGTCCAGCATGATGTTGTGACCGCAGTCCGCGACCGCGACCACGGACACCCCGGCCTCCCGCAGCCCGTCCTCGCCGGGCAGCGGCCCGTCGGCCTCGGGATAGAGGAAGGTGCGCGGCCCGTGCGAGCGCACCAGCAGCTCGCGCATGGTGGGGATGGTCCCGCGGGCGAGGTGTACCGCGCTGCGGTGCAGGGCCGTACGGTCCGTCAGGCGCATGGTGGTCCACCAGAAGGCGCCGACCCGGTCCCGGACCTCCGCCCACCCGCCGTCCATGAACTCCGCCTCGGAGTAGGCCGCGATCCCGCTGCTGCCGAGGGCGCCCCTGGACGGCTCCACGGGGTCGAGGTTGGCGTCGATCAGCACCAGCCGGGAGACCAGCTCCGGGTGCCGGTCCGCCAGCACCACGGCGACGGAGCCGCCCATGCTGTGCGCGATCACCTCGGCCCCCGTCACCCCGGCCGCGGTCAGCGCGGCGGCCAGCGTGTCGGCGTGCGACTCGAGGCGGTAGTCGAAGTCCTGCGGCCGGTCGCTCAGCCCGTGCCCCAGCAGGTCGACCATCAGCGTGCGGTGCCCGGCCAGCAGCGGATGGGCGGCCGCCTCGGCGAAGTAGGCGGGCGCCGTGGCACCGAGACCGTGCAGAAAGACGCGGGGCGCGTCGCTCCCCGGCAGCTCCACCCAGCGCATGCGGTCACCCCCGGCGGTGACGACGGCATCGCGGATACTCACGGCATTCCCCCTGATCGACGGCGTACGAGCGGACGATCCTAGACCTTCCGCCACCCCGCCCGGAGGCCGCCCCGCCGGGCTCCGGAACGCGCCAGGATGGACCGAATTCGTCTGGACACCGGTGGGTGCGGCGGGATGGGATGGAGCCGTGACGACCGAGACCGCGATCGATGTCTTCGAAGAGAACCGGCCGCTCCTGACGGGCGTCGCCTACCGCATGCTCGGCCGCGTGGCGGACGCCGAGGACGTGGTGCAGGACGCCTGGCTGCGCTGGTCCCGCGCCGATCGCACCGAGGTCCGCGAACCCCGCGCCTACCTGGTCCGCATCACCACCCGGCTGGCCCTGGACCGGCTCCGCCAGGTCACCTCGCGCGGCGAGGCGTACGTCGGCCCCTGGCTGCCCGAGCCGTACCCCACCGACTTCGGCGACACCGTCCCCGACACCGCCGACCGGGCCCTGCTCGCCGACTCCGTCTCCCTCGCCGTCCTCGTCGTGCTGGAGTCCCTGTCCCCGCTGGAGCGCGCCGTGTTCGTGCTGCGCGAGGCGTTCGGCTATCCGTACGCGGAGATCGCCGAGCTGCTGGACCGGGGCGAGCCGGCCGTACGGCAGCTCGCCGGGCGGGCCCGCAGACACGTCGAGGAGCGACGGCCGCGCTACGACGTCGACCCCGCCCAGCGCCGGAAACTCACCGAGCGGTTCCTCGCCGCGGCCACGGACGGTGACCTCGACGGGCTGATGTCCCTGCTCGCCCCCGACGCCCGCCTGGTCGGCGACAGCGGCGGCAAGGCGAAGGCACCGGTGCGCGTGCTGTTCACCGCCGACAAGGTGGGGCGCTTCCTGGCGGCGGTCGGCACGAAGCCACTGCCGGCCATGACGGTGCGGTTCATCGAGGTCAACGGCGGTGTCGCCGCGCTCGTCCTGTCCGAGGGCAGGCCGGACACCCTGTTCCAGCTCGGCATCACCGACGGCGCGATCAGCGCCGTCTACATCATCCGCAACCCCGACAAGCTGCGCGCACTCGCCGGGAGCGACTCCGCCCGGCGTGCGAACTCCATGTGAACGCTTGGTCACCCGGGCACCGGGCGAGCGGGCAGGGATGGGACAATTGGTCTTGACCAAGCATCAGGGCCGCCCTATGGTCGCAAAGAACTGCAACAACCTTTAATAAACAAGGGCGCCAAAACCGCCGGAGCACGGCACTTGCGGAGGACAGGGTGGGGACCACGCAACTGGAAACGGTGCCGGAACCGAAGTACTTGCATCTCAAGACCGTACTGAGCGAGGCACTGGACTCCGAGTTCTCGGTCGGCGAGATCCTGCCGAACGAGCGCGATCTCGCCGCCCGCTTCGGCGTCGCCCGCGCCACGCTCCGGCAGGCGCTGGAGCAACTCGAGCTGGAGGGACGGCTGCAGCGCCGCCGGGGCGTCGGTACGACCGTCGCGCCGCCGCGGGTCGGCGTAGCCCTCGGCACCGGGCGGCACACCTGGCCTGGTACCGGTGACGACGCCTGGCAGCCCATGGACTGCGAGCGGGCCGTACCGCCCGCCCCGGTCGCGGCGGCCCTGGACACCGGGGACGCGGAGGTGCACCTCGTCCGCCGGTCCCGGATGTCGCAGGGGCGGCGGGTCGCCACCGAGCTGCTGTACATCCCGGCCGCCTCGGTGCCCGACCTGAGCGCGATCGACGCGCCCTCCGGCCCGGCCCGCGCGCGTGCGGTGCTGCGTGAACTCCAGCGCCTCGAACTCGACGGCCAGGAAAGGGCGGTGGAGCTCGGCTCGGCCGGTGCCGAGGACGCGAAGGAACTGGACCGGCTGCCCGGCTCGCCCGTCCTCGTCGTCACCACCCGGTTCAAGGCGCGGGGCCGCATCGCCGCGCTCGGCGTGGCGACCTACCGCGCCGACACCTGCCGCCTCACCTTCGGCGACACCCCGGACGTCGAGATACACCACGACCCCGAACGACGCGCCTCCTGACCGCACCGCACACCCCGTCGCGCCCCGGCATCCCACCGGGGCGCGCGGCGTTACGGCCTCACGCCCCGACGGCGAACGGTGCCGTTCCCCACGGTCCAGCGCACATCGCCCCCGAGTTTCACCGGGAGCACGGCGTTGCCGCCTCACCCCCGACTGCGCCCTCGGCCGCTGCCCATGGCCCAGCACACATCCGCCCCCCGAGTCCCACCGGGGGCACGGCGACGTGCCTCACCCCCGACAGCGCCGTCAGCCGCGAACGCAGCCGCTGCCCATGGCCCAGCACACATCCGCCCCCCGAGTCCCACCAAGGGCACGGCGACGCGCCTCACCCCCGACAGCGGCCTCGGCCGCGAACGCAGCCGCTGCCCATGGCCCAGCACACATCCGCCCCCCGAGTCCCACCAGGGGCACGGCGTTGCCGCCTCACGCCCCCACGGCGCCCTCGACCGCGAAGAGCTGCCGCTCCACGTGGTCCAGCGCCAGCCGCAGCGCGCCGGTGGCCACCACCGCCTCGCCCAGCAGGGACAGCGTCACGGCGGGCGGCCGCAGACAGTAGCGGGCCAGCTCGCGGCGGAGCGGATCGAGGACCCCGTCCAGCCCGGCCGCCCAGCCGCCGACCACCACCAGCTCCGGATCGAGCGCGAGGACCAGCGCGGCCACGTCGTGCACCAGCCGCTGGATGAACCGCTCCACCGCCGCCAGCGCCGAACCGTCGCCCTCCCGGGCCAGCGCGAAGACGTGCGTGACCGCCTGTTCGTCCAGCGGCGGCAGCGGCTCGTCCGTGGTGGACAGCAACGCCTCCGGGGTCGCCTCCCGGCCCAGCAGATGCAGCGCGCCGATCTCCCCGGCCGCCCCGCCGTACCCCCGGTGCAGCCGACCGCCGATCAGGGAGCCCGCGCCCGGACTCAGCCCGGCCAGCACGAACACCACGTCACCGGTGTCCTTCGCGGCGCCCTGCCAGTGCTCGGCCACCGCGGCCACGTTGGCGTCGTTCTCCACCAGCACCGGGCACCGGAAGGAGCGGCTGAGCCGCTCGCCCAGCCGCAGGCCGGTCCACTGGGGGAGCGCGGTGCCCAGGCGAACCGTTCCGTCGGCCTCCACGATGCCGGGTGTCCCGACACCCACGGCGCGCAGCGAGTTCCGCGCGACCCCGGTCCGCCGCAGCAGCTCGGCGACCGTGGCGCGCAGCCGCTCCAGCCGCTCGTCGGCCGGTGCCTTCTCGTCGACCTCCCTGGTCTGCGTGCCCAGCACCCGGCCGTCCAGGTCGGAGACGACCGCGACCACCCGATGGGCGCCGATCTCCAGCCCCAGCAGATGCCCCGCCTCGGCCCGGAACCGGAACCGGCGCGCGGGCCGCCCCTGACGGCGCGCGGTGCCCGCCTCGGCCGCCCGCTCCACCACGAGCCCCGCCTCCGCCAGGCCCTCCACGACACCCTCGACGGTGGGCCGGGACAGCCCGGTGGCGCGGGTGATCTCCGTGAGCGTCGCGCAGTCGGTGTCGCGCAGCGCGCGCAGCACCACCGCGGAATTGATCCTCCGCAGCAGCGAGGGATCACCACCGGTCAACTGCCCCACGGTCCGTCCTCCCAGCTCGCGGGCGTATGTGGGGCGGATCGTACTCGGCCGCGACCACCCCGGCGAGGGCCGGGCGGTCACCGGGGCGCGACGAACCCCGACTCGTAGGCCGCGATCACCGCCTGGGTGCGGTCCCGCGCACCCAACTTGGCGAGTACGGCGCTCACATGCGACTTCACCGTCTCCGCCCCGACGACCAGCCGCCCGGCGATCTCCGCGTTGGTCAGCCCGCGCGCCATCAGCCGCAGCACCTCCGCCTCCCGCTCGGTCAGCCGGGCCCCCGCCAGCGGCTCGGCGGGAGCCCGGTCCGGGCCGTACCGCGCCGCCAACTGCCTTAGCGACGCCGGGAACAGCAGCGAGTCGCCCGCCGCGACCAGCCGTACCGCGTGCACGATCTCCTCCGGCCGGGACCGCTTCAGCAGGAACCCGTCCGCGCCCGCGCGCAGCGCCTCGTAGACATACTCGTCGTCCTCGAAGGTGGTGATCACCAGGATCTTGGGCGGATCGGGCACCGTGCGCAGTACCGCGCGGGTCGCCTCGATGCCGTCCAGCAGCGGCATCCGGACGTCCATCGCCACCACGTCCGGGCGCAGGGAGCGCACCAGCGGGATCACGGCCGCCCCGTCGGCCGCCTCGCCGACCACCTCGATGTCGGGCTGCGCCCCGAGGACGGCCCGCAGACCGGCGCGGACCAGCGGTTCGTCGTCGACGAGGAGTACGGTGACCGGCATCCGGCCAGCGTAGATCAGCCCAGGGGAAGCTCGGCACGCACCAGCCAGTCGCCCGCCTCCGGACCGGTGCGGGCCGTGCCGCCGAGCAGGGCGGCCCGCTCCCGTATCCCGCGCAGCCCGCTGCCGCCCCGGCCGGAGGAGAGGCCTGACGGAAGCGGATTGCTTATCTCCAGGGCGAGTTCACGTCCGTCGACCCGCACGCGCACCCGCACCGGGACGGCGCCCGCGTGCCGCAGGACGTTCGTCAGCGCCTCCTGGAGGATGCGGTAGCCCTCGCGGGACACCGGGCCCGGCAGCGACTCCACCGCGCCCGTCACCTCGAAGTCCACCTTCGCGCCCGACGCCCGCGCCGACTCCAGCAGACGGCCCGCGTCCGCCAGCGTCGGCCGGGCGCTCACCGGCCGCTCCGCCTCCCGCAGCACCCCGAGCACCCGCTCCAGATCCTCCAGCGCCGCCCGGCCGGTCTCCTCGATGGCGGCCAGTGCCCGCCCGGTGAACTCCGGATCGCCGGCCGCCCGCGCGGCACCCGCCTGCACCACGGCCACGGTCAGCGCGTGCCCGATGGAGTCGTGCAACTCCCTTGCGATCCGGGTCCGTTCGAGCAGTTGCTCGGTCCGCTCCTCCAGCGCGGCCAGCCGTTCGGCCGCCGACGGCCCCAGCAGCCACCGCGCACACCGGGTGATCAGCGCGCCGAGACCGAGCACCACGCCGTACAGCGCGAGGAGGGGGAACGGGGCCAGCAGGGCGTAGGCCCGATGCGGCGGGAGTCCGCCCAGGAAGGCGGGCGGCGGACCCCACACGCACTGTGTCAGCTCAAGGGTGAGGACCGGCAGCCGCACCGTGGCGAACATGGCGACCGTGCCGAGCAGCATCCGCAGTTCCAGCCAGAGCAGTGTGCGCCCCCGGTCCCGCCAACTCCGCGCGGGCTCCTCGGAGATGCCCGGCTCCGCCTCACCGGGCGTCAGCAACAGCCGCGCCTGCACGCCCTCGCCCCGCCGCACGGCCGGAATCAGAGCGAGGGGAACGAGGAACAGCGCGGGCGCCCACGGTGTCCGAGGGTCGATGAACATCCAGAACGCCACGCTCAGCATGGGCACCCATAGATGCAGCAGACGCGTGTACGTCGTCCCGCGCAGCAGCGGGCGCAGGAAGCGGACCATGCGGGCCATCCTGACAGCCGCGCCCCGCGAGTGGCCTCCCCCGCACGGGGGAGCGGATCCCCGCCCACGGGGGAGGCGCGCGGCCGCCCGCCCGGCGAGGCTCATGCCATGACCGACATCGAACTCCGCGACCTGACCAAGGAGTACGGCGGCAGACGAGCCGTCGACGCGCTGACCCTCACCGTCCGCCCCGGCCGGGTCACCGGCTTCCTCGGCCCCAACGGCGCGGGCAAGTCCACCACCATGCGCCTCGTCCTCGGCCTCGACCGCCCCACCTCCGGCACCGCCACCCTCGACGGCCACCCCTACGCCGGACTCCGCGACCCGCTGCGCCGGGTGGGCGCCCTGCTCGACGCGAACGCCGCGCACGGCTCCCGCACCGCCCACGGCCACCTCCTGGCCCTCGCCGTGAGCAACCGCCTCCCCGCCGCCCGCGTCGGAGAGGTGCTGGAGCTGACCGGCCTCGCCTCCGTGGCCCGGCGCCGGGTGCGCACCTTCTCCCTCGGCATGCGCCAGCGACTCGGCATCGCCGCCGCCCTGCTCGGCGACCCCGAGGTGATCCTGCTCGACGAACCCGCCAACGGACTCGACCCCGAGGGCATCGTCTGGGTCCGCACCCTGCTGCGCGGGCTCGCCGCGGAAGGCCGTACGGTCCTGGTCTCCAGCCATCTGATGGGCGAGACCGCGGTGTTCGCGGACCACCTCGTCATCCTCGGCCGGGGCCGCCTCCTCGCCGACACCCCGGTACGCGACTTCATCGACGCCCGCGTGCGCCCCCGGGTCCGGGTCCGCACCGCCGAGGCCGACGCCGACGCGCTCGGCGCGCTCCTCGCCCGGCACGGGCACGAGGGCGAGCGGGCGGCGGACGGCACCTGGACCGTACGGCACGCGCGCCTGGACGACCTCGGGCGTCTCCTGGCCGAGGCGGGGCTGCCCGTGCTCGAACTCGCCGCGCAAGAAGCCGGCCTGGAAGAGGCGTACCTCGATCTCACGGCCGCCGAGGCCGAGTTCACCGCACAGTCGCAGGAGGTCTGACCATGCCGTTCGTCCCCGTACTGCACGCCGAGTGGATCAAGATCCGTACGCTGCGGTCGCTGCTCGGCGCCCTCGTCGCGGTGCTCCTCGTCACCGTGGCCTTCTCGTCGGTCACTGCCGCCCAATCGGACGACTCCGACCCGCTGTACGCGGTGTTCTTCGGCGTCAGCCTCGGCCAGGTCGCCGCCGTGGTCTTCGGCGCGCTGGCGGTGTCCGGCGAGTACCTGGGCGGCGCGCTGCGGCTGACGCTCGCGGCGGTGCCGGACCGGACGCGCTGGTTCGCCGCGAAGGCCGCCGCCGTCGCGCTGCCGGTGCTCGCGGTGGGGCTGCTCACCGGACTGCTGACGCTCGCCGTGGGGAAGGCGACGGCGGGGGAGTCGGGGCCCACCTGGGCCGAGGGGCTGCGCGGAGCTGTCGGCTGCGCGCTGTACCTGACGCTGATGGCGCTGTTCGCCGCCGGACTCGCGGCCGTGCTCCGCAGCGGGGTCGGCACGCTCGGGCTGCTGATCCCGTTCCTGCTGATCGTGTCCTTCGTGGTCGGGGACCTGGACTCCGGCGCCGCCGACCTCCTGCCCGACAGGGCGGGCCAACTCGCCCTGCACAGCACCTCCGAGAGCCCGCTCGGCCCCTGGACCGGACTCGCCGTGACCGCGCTGTGGGCGGCGGCGGCCCTGGGCGCGGGCGCCTGGTGCGTGCGGCGGCGGGACGCCTGACACCCCACCAATTGTCAGTGGCGGCGGCTTTACTGGAACACATGGACGTCGTCGCCCGGCACCTGGCCACCATCGACCGGCTCCGCACGCGGGACCTCCCGGCGGGCGGGGCCGGTCACCACACCGTGGAACTGGAGACCGGCCACGGGCCGGGACCGGCTGCGGACGACCTCCACGCCCTGCGCGAGGCGATAGCCCAGCGGCTGGCCGCCCGCTGGGGCGAGGCCCCGCCCTGGGGCCAGCTCACCCTCCGCCTCCGCCTCGCCCGCGGCGAGGAGATACCGGAGCCCTGGGCCACCCTCTGCCTGCGCACCGACGAACTCGACGTCTGGCAGGCGGGCGAGGTGTGGCTGGCCGTCGGCGTGGCCGACCGGGATGACACGGACGAGATACGCCTCCTCGCCACGGTGACCCGTACGGCGCCGCCCTAGGCCATCTCTTTCGGATCTTGCCGGGGGTCGGGGCCCCCTACCCGGCCCGTTCCATGCGGCCGAGGACCGCGCGCAGTGCCCGGGAGCGGTCGCTGCCCTGCTGGAGCTGGGGAAGGTAGGAGCTCAGTCTGCGGACGGTTCCCAGCTGCACGTTGTCCGCCCCGAGCGCGTCGATCACCGCGCCGACCGCGTGGAAGGCCCAGTACTGGTTGAAGGCCATGCTCTCCTGGATGGCCGCGTTCACCAGGGCCGGCAGGTGGCGCGGTTCGGGGCGGGCGTACAGGCGCGCGTAGGCGGTGAGCCGCCTCCCCCCGTCGGGGGAGGCAAGGACGGCGTCCGTGTCGAAATTGGTCAGCTGCGGCGTGAGCCTGATCAACTCGGTGAAGATCTTCTCCTGTCGGTAGGTCCGTGCCCTGCTCGGGGCCTCGTTCCGGCGCAAGCCGGTGAACTCGTGGACGAGCTGCTCGACCAGTTCAGCCGCCGCGTCGCCGGTGACGCCGTCGCCTCCGGAGGTCACGAGGGCGACCCGCGCCTGGTGGCTCGCGTCGTCCACGGCCAGCCGGACTTCTTGAGCCTGCTGCTCGGCGGCCTCCACGCGCTCCTCCAGCCGGCGGTACTGGAGTTTGGTTCCGCCGGGAAGCTCGATGCTCTCGAAGAGGTGGCCGAGCCACGGGATCACCGCGATCGTGGCCAACGTGAGGGTGGCACCGTCGATCTTCAGCTCCGGTTTGACGACGTGGACGACGCCGACTCCCACCGCCCCGAGCGAAATCGCGGAGGTTATGAGCCACTTCCACCGTCCTTCGGACGCACTCATCCGACCCCCATCCCCTGATTCCGGCACGTGCTCAGCATTTCAGGGGCGGCGTGGGCCCTGCAAGATCCGAAAGAGACGGCCTGGGGGGTGTCCGGAAAGTCGATGGCTCGTTGGTCCGTTCGTGGTGCGTAGGCATGAACTGACCGATGAGTCGTGGGCGTTGATCGCTCCGTTGCTGGCGCCGGGTCGGATGGGCAGGCCTGGCCGGGACCGGCGGCTGGTGGTGAACGGGATCTTGTGGAAGCTGTCCACCGGGGCTGCCTGGCGTGATCTGCCCGAGCGGTACGGGCCCTGGAAGACGGTCTACGAACGGTTCCGGAACTGGTCCGCCGACGGCACGTGGGACCGCCTGCTGGCCCACGTCCAGCAGCACTGCGACGCCGTCGGGCGGGTCGACTGGACGGTCGTCTGCGTGGACTCGACCACGGTCCGGGCCCATCAGCACGCCGCCGGGGCCCGAAAAGGGGGCCCTGGGAGGGCGAGGCGCTCGGCCGGTCACGGGGCGGCCTGACCAGCAAGATCCACCTGGCCAGCGACGGCCTGGGCCGGCCCCTGGCGTTCACGCTGACGGGCGGGAACGTGAACGACTGCACCCAGCTCGAGCCGGTCATGGACCAGATCAGGATCGCGCGTCCGGGACCAGGCAGGCCCCGGACCCGGCCCGACCGCGTCGTCGCAGACAAGGGCTACTCGGCCCGCAAGATCCGCGCCTACCTGCGACGACGCGGCATCGCGGCAGCGATCCCGGAACGGATCGACCAGATCAACGGACGCATCCGCCGCGGCGAAAGCCGCTGCCGCCTCGACAAGGCCGCTTACCGGCGGCGCAACGTCATCGAACGCTGCTTCAGCCGCCTCAAACAAAACCGGGCCCTGGCCACGCGCTACGACAAACGAGCCATCCACTACCAGGTTATGGTCACCCTCGCCTGCCTCCGCCTCTGGCTCAACGACTTTCCGGACACCCCCTAGTCCCCGGCCGCCTCGCGCAGCCGGGCGAACTCCTGCGCCATGCCCTCCACCGTCCAGTGGGCGTTGAGGCCGCTCGGGTTGGGGAGCACCCAGACTCGGGTGGCGCCGAACGTGCGCTGCTGCGGGCCCACTTGGGCCTTGCGGTCGTCGAAGGCGGCCCGGTAGGCGGTCACGCCGACCACGGCCAGCCAGCGGGGTGCGTACCGCTCCACCTTGGCGGTCAGCAGCCGTCCGCCCTCGACGTACTCCTCGGGGGACAGCTCGTCCGCGCGGGCCGACGCCCTGGCCACCACGTTGGTGATGCCGAGGCCGTAGGAGAGCAGCTCGCGCTGCTCGGCGGGCTTGAGTTGGCGCGGGGTGAAGCCGGAGCGGTGCAGTACCGGCCAGAAGCGGTTGCCGGGGCGGGCGAAGTGGTGGCCGGTGGCCGCCGACATCAGGCCCGGGTTGATGCCGCAGAACAGGACATGGAGGCCGTCCGCGAGCACGTCGGGGACGAGACGGTCGCGTGCGGCCTCCAGTTCCGCCTGGGTGAAGGAGGTCAGAGGATCGCTCCGGGGGTGTAACCGGCCGCCTCCGGGCGCTGCTTGGCGATCTCCTCGATCCGGCCCACGACCACACCGACCTGGTCGGCGGCGGCGCCCGTGAAGGACAGCTTGTCCGCCATCAGCGCGGCCAGCTGCTCACGGTCGAGCGGCAGCCGGTCGTCGGCGGCGAGCTTGTCCAGCAGGTCGTTGCGCTCGGCGCCCTGCTCCCGCATCGCGAGCGCGGTCGCCACCGCGTTCTCCTTGATCGCCTCGTGCGCGACCTCGCGGCCCACACCCGCGCGCACCGCGCCCATCAGCACCTTGGTGGTGGCGAGGAACGGCAGGTAGCGGTCCAGCTCACGGGCGACGACGGCCGGGAAGGCGCCGAACTCGTCCAGCACGGTCAGGAACGTCTCCAGCAGGCCGTCCAGCGCGAAGAACGCGTCCGGCAGCGCGACCCGGCGCACCACCGAGCAGGAAACGTCGCCCTCGTTCCACTGGTCGCCCGCCAGCTCGCCGGTCATCGAGGCGTAGCCGCGCAGGATCACCATCAGGCCGTTGACGCGCTCGCAGGAGCGGGTGTTCATCTTGTGCGGCATCGCGGACGAGCCGACCTGGCCCGGCTTGAAGCCCTCGGTGACCAGCTCGTGCCCGGCCATCAGCCGGACCGTCTTGGCCAGTGAGGACGGCGCCGCCGCCAGCTGCACCAGCGCGGTGACGACCTCGTAGTCCAGCGAGCGCGGGTAGACCTGGCCGACCGAGGTGAACGCCTGGCCGAAGCCCAGGTGGTGGGCGATGCGCTGCTCCAGCTCGGCCAGCTTGGCCGCGTCCCCGCCCAGCAGGTCCAGCATGTCCTGCGCGGTGCCGACCGGGCCCTTGATGCCGCGCAGCGGGTAGCGGCCCAGCAGCTCGTCGACCCGGCCGTAGGCCACCAGCAGCTCGTCGGCGGCGGTGGCGAAGCGCTTGCCCAGGGTGGTGGCCTGCGCGGCCACGTTGTGCGAGCGCCCGGCCATGACCAGCTCGGCGTACTCGCCGGAGAGCCTGCCGAGGCGGGCCAGCACGGCCACCGCGCGGTCGCGGACCAGCTCCAGGGAGAGCCGGATCTGCAGCTGCTCGACGTTCTCGGTGAGGTCGCGCGAGGTCATGCCCTTGTGGACGTGCTCGTGCCCGGCGAGGTCGTTGAACTCCTCGATACGCGCCTTCACGTCGTGCCGGGTGACCTTCTCGCGCTCGGCGATGGAGGCCAGGTCCACGGTGTCGAGGACGCGCTCGTAGTCGGCGATCGCCTCGTCCGGCACCTCGATACCCAGGTCCTTCTGGGCACGCAGCACGGCGAGCCAGAGCTGCCGCTCCAGCCTCACCTTCTGCTCGGGCGACCAGAGCGTGGCGAGCTCGGCGGAGGCGTACCGTCCGGCGAGGACGTTGGGGATGCGGGGCTTGACGGGCGCTGAAGTCACGTGCACCGAGTGTACTGGCGATTCGTGCAGGCCAGCGCCGTGGGGTGACTCGGAGGAAGCTACAAGGGGCGCGGGGCGGGCGTCGAAGGCGGGCCGGGCGGGCACCGTAGGCGCGCGGGGCGGGCACCGAGGGCGCGTTCCTTACTCTTGCAGTATGCGCATGCGTCCTACGTTGAGCTGGACCCCGAGCGGGGAGCTGCCGCCGGGCATCACCGATCCGGAGCCGGTCGTCGAGGCGCTGGGGGCGGGCGGGGTGCTCGTCCTCAGCGGGGCGGGCATCTCCACGGAGTCCGGCATCCCCGACTACCGGGGCGAGGGCGGCAGCCTGAGCCGGCACACCCCCATGACCTACCAGGACTTCACCGGCGGGGCACCGGCCCGGCGCCGGTACTGGGCCCGCAGCCACCTCGGCTGGCGCACCTTCGGCCGGGCCCGCCCCAACGCCGGGCACCGGGCGGTGGCCGCGTTCGGGCGGCACGGCCTGCTCTCGGGCGTGATCACGCAGAACGTCGACGGCCTGCACCAGGCGGCCGGGAGCGAGGACGTCGTGGAACTCCACGGCAGCCTCGACCGGGTCGTCTGCCTCTCCTGCGGCGACGTCAGCCCGCGCCGCGTCCTCGCCGCGCGCCTGGAGGAGGCGAACCCCGGCTTCGACCCGGTGGCCGCCGGGATCAACCCGGACGGCGACGCCGACCTCACCGACGACCAGGTCGGCGACTTCCGCGTGCTGCCCTGCACGGTCTGCGGCGGCGTCCTCAAGCCGGACGTGGTGTTCTTCGGCGAGTCCGTCCCGCCCGGCCGGGTCGAGCACTGCCGCACCCTGGTCCGCGAGGCGGCCGCGCTGCTGGTCCTCGGCTCCTCGCTGACGGTGATGTCCGGGCTCCGGTTCGTCCGCCAGGCGGCCGAGGCCGGGAAGCCGGTGCTCGTCGTCAACCTGGACCCGACCCGGGGCGACGTCCATGCCCTCGCGCGGGTCGCCCTCCCGCTGGGCCCGGCCCTCACCACCGTCGCCGACCGGCTCGGCGTCCCCGTGGGGGAGGGGACACCGGCCGACGGCGCCGGACTCAGCCGGTGAAGGAGTAGGTCGGCGTGGTGTTCTGGTAGGTCTGCGTGGTGGGCTGGTAGTCGAAGGAGTACGACAGGGTGTGCCCGGCGGCCAGCCTGACCGGCAGTTCCCAGCGGCCGGTGGCGCTGTTGTAGGTGGCCATGTAGTTCAGCGTGCCGCCGCCGTCGATGGCGTAGTGGACGGCGACGAAGGACTCCGCGCCCGCCGTGGGCTTGAACCAGATCGTGCGGCCGCCGTCGCCGCCGGTGGCCACGCCCTGCGTGTAGTCGCCCGCGGGCGGGGTGGTCGGGGGCGGTGTCGTGCCCCCGCCCGTGCAGGAGCCGCTCGCCCCGCCGACGAAGTAGCACGTGCGCAGTTCGGCGAGGAAGCTGTCGCGGACGGCCGGGTTCGCCTGGATGCGGGAGTCCCCCCAGTAGCCGTTGGAGCAGCCGGGGCCACCCGCGCTCGCGCCGTCGGCGCACTGCCACTGGGTCTGCGAGTCCCAGTCGGTGTTGATGTACGCGGCGACGCGGACGACGTCCCGGTTGGCCTCGATCCAGGACCAGTAGCCCGCGTACCACTCGCTCAGCAGCGTGGCGGCGCTGGTGGCCTGCGGGTTCTTCCGCATGATGCAGCTCTTGGTCGGGGCGGAGGCGCGGTAGCCCTGCGGCGCGGCCTCCGCGACCATGACCGGCTTGCCGTGGGCGCGGCTGAAGTCGAGGACCCGGTTCTGCAGCGTGACCGGGCTGATGTCGTACCGGCTGCAGCCCCACTGGGTGGCCAGGGAACCGGCGTTGTAGAAGTCGGAGAGCCCGACGTAGTCGACGTAACTGTCGCCGGGGTACCAGGGGTTGAGGTGGTTCGGGTCGGTGACCGTGTAGTGGTACTCGGGGTGGTCCGGCGAGGTGTTCAGGGGCCAGGCGGCGGTCTGCCAGACGGTGGCGACCTTCGTGGCGCCGAGGGCGTCGATGCGGCCCTTGACGTACTGGAACGCCTGCTTGAAGTAGTCACTGTTGTAGCAGTTCCAGGGCCCGTCGAACTCGTAGCCGATGCGCAGGAACACCGGGCGGTTCCAGGTCTTGAACTGGTTCAGCAGCCGGTCGAGGTCGCCCCGGTACTGCTGGGTGAGCTGCGGGGTGATGTCGGCGTCGGTGCGGCCGATGAGCGCCCGCAGCGGCTTGTTGACGCAGCCCGAGGTGGCGTCGGACAGGTAGAGGCCGACGGCGAGGGACGCGCCCGGGTACTGGGAGAGGGTCTTGCCGAAGTCCACCGTGCCGCTGCCCCAGTTCGCCGGGGAGAACACCCCGGCCAGCGGTGCCGGGCTGCCGCCCTCGACGAGGTTGGTGTAGAGCGTGACGCCGCCGGGTCTCGGGGCGTTGAGCGCGGTGTTGTCCAGGACCTGGGTCTTGTAGTCGGACAGGGTGTCGGAGTCCTGGCCCATGACGGGCAGGATTCTGCCGTCGGCGGGCAGGTTGCGGGCGGTCAGGGCCGCTAGAGATGGGGCGGGTGTGGCGGACGTGGTGGTTCCGGTCGCCGTGCCCGTGGTGAGCAGGGCGAGTACGGCGGCCAGTGACGCGGTGGATGCCACGAGGGCGGCGCGAAGTCTCAAGGCGGATCTCCCCGGCGGTGGATGCGGTGGGGGTAGGGGTGCGGGTGCCGTGACCGGCGCGGTGCGCTGACGCATGCTCGTGTGTGCGAGTGCGAGAAGAGGTTCCGAGAGTCGGAAACTATCCGTCAGTTTCCGATCCGGAACCGTAGAAGCGCACCGGGGACACGTCAATGCCCCAGACCGGATCGCCCTGTCGCGCCGCCTCGGATCAGTGCCCCGGCGGGCGGCCGGTGCTCTGCCGTTCGACGAGGGTGGTGGCCAGCTCCAGGCGGCGCATCCCGCCGGGCAGCACCTCGTCGACGCCCCGCAGGACGATGCGCGCGGCCATGGTGGCCATGTCGCTGAGGGGCTGACGGACGGTGGTCAGCGGCGGGGACGCCCAGGAGGCGACGGGCAGGTCGTCGAAGCCGACGACGCTGATGTCCCGCCCGACCTGCAGCCCGGCGCGGCGGACCGCGTCGTAGGCGCCGAGCGCCTGGAGGTCGCTGCTGGCGAAGATCGCGGTGGGCGGCTCGGGCAGTTCGAGGAGGTGCTCGGCGCCGGTGATGCCGGTCCCGTGGTGGAAGTCGCCGCGCACCTCCAGGTCGGGGTCCACGCCGATCCCGGCGCTCTCCAGGGCGGCGCGGTAGCCGTCGAGGCGGGCGCGGGCGCTGAGGACGTCCTCGGGGCCGGTGATCACGCCGATGCGGCGGTGGCCGAGACCGAGCAGGTGCTGGGTCGCGGCGAGTCCGCCGTGCCAGTTGGTCGCGCCGACCGAGGGGATGGAGGCGTCGGGGTTGCCGACCGGGTCGATGACGACCAGCGGTACGCCCAGCTCCTGGATCTTGCGGCGCTGGGCCTCGGCCAGGACCGTGACGGCCAGGATGACGCCGTCGCTGCCCCGCTTGGTGAGGTTGTCCAGCCAGCGCAGGGTGTCCGCGGGCCTGCCGTGCACGGCGGTGACCACCAGGCCGGTGTCGTGCTGGGCGGCGGCCTCCTGGACCCCGCGCACCACCTCGACCGACCAGGGGCTGTCCAGCTCGTTGATGACCAGGTCGATCAGCCCGACCGTGTGGGTCGGACGGCTGCGGCGCCGCACGTAGTTGTGGCTCTCCAGCAGCGACTCGACCCGCTGCCGGGTGGCGTCGGCGACATGTGCGTGGCCGTTGAGGACCTTGGAGACCGTCGCCACCGACACCCCCGCCTCACGGGCGATCTCCGCGATCGTCACGCGGGCGCCGGAACCGGTGCTCTCGGGCATGGACGTGCGGTCGGTCTCGGCCACGGGGCACCTCGCTGCTGTCGGCGGTCGCGGCCAGCGTAGAGGACGCCGCAGAAAGTTTCCGTGGCCCAGGGCCCTGACGTCCCGCCTTCACCCGTGATGCCACTGTTACTTACCGAAGCGTTGACGCCGACCGTTCGAAATCCTACGTTCCCTGTCGCGGAAACTGTCGGTAGTTTCGTTCGAGTGGGGCCGTGGTCGCACGGCTCCTCGGAGGAGCTCGTCACGATGAAGCGCGCACTGATCCTCAGAACGGCCCCCCTGGCCACGGCCGTCGTCCTGGCCCTCACGGCGACCGCGTGCGGCAGCGGCGGTCCGGGCGGCGGGGGAGCGGGGCCCGGCAAGGTCACGGTCTGGTCCCTCCAGGACACGGCGCTGAACCCGGTGCAGAAGAGATCGGTCAGCGCCTTCAACGCCTCCGCCGACGGCACCGAGGCGTCGATCCAGTTCTTCGTCAACGACCCCTACAAGCAGAAGCTCCAGACCGCGCTGGGCTCGCCCGCCGCGCCGGACGTCTTCCTCAACTGGGGCGGCGGCAACCTCTCCACGTATGTGAAGTCCGGCGACGCCGCCGATCTCGGCAGCGGCCTCTCCCCGTCCTTCAAGGCGAAGTTCCTGCCGAGTGTGATGGCCGCCGGGACGATCGACGGCAAGAGCTACGGCGTACCGATGGAAGGCATGCAGCCGGTCGCCCTGTTCACCAACAAGGACGTGCTCGCCGCGGCCGGTGTCGCCCATCCACCCAGGACCTGGCCGGAGTTGCTGGACGCCGTCGACCGGATGAAGGCGAAGGGCGTCACCCCGATCGCGCTGGCCGGCTCCCAGCCCTGGACCGAACTGATGTGGCTGGAGTACCTGTTGGACCGCGTCGGCGGCCCCCAGGTCTTCGCCCGCGTCCAGGACGGCAGCCCCGGTGCCTGGAAGGACCCCGCGGTACGCACCGCGCTCACCATGATCCGCGAGCTGGTCGACCGGGGCGCCTTCGGCACCAACTACGGTTCGGTGGGCCAGGATTCGGGCGGCGCGGATGCCCTCCTCGCCAAGGGGCGCGCCGGGATGGAGCTGATGGGCTCCTGGGAGTACGCGGGCCAGCTCGCCACCGCCCCGGACTTCGTGAAGCAGGGCAAGCTCGGCTGGACGACGTTCCCGACCGTCCCCGACGGCAAGGGCGACCCGCGGAACGTCGTCGGCAACCCCTCCAACTTCTTCTCCGTCACCGCCAAGTCCCGTGACCGGGCCGCCGCCGTCGGCTTCATCACCGACACCGTCACCCGGCCCGCCTACGTCAAGGACCTCATCGCCATCGGCCAGGTCCCGGCCGTCGTCGGCATCGAGGACCAGCTGAAGTCCGGCCCTAACGCCGACTACACCACCTTCATCTACCAACTGGTCAAGCGGGCACCGTCCTTCACCCAGTCCTGGGACCAGGCGCTGGACCCGGCCACCGCCCAGAAGCTGCTGACCAACCTCCAGCGGGTGTTCAACAAACAGTCCACGCCCCGCCAGTTCGTCTCCGCCATGGAAGCCGGATGAGGACCCCCGCCTCCGGACGGCCCGGCGCGCTCTGGGCCGTCCCCGCCCTGCTCTACTTCGCCCTGTTCGCCGTCGTCCCCATGGCCCTGGTCGTGGTCCTGAGCTTCTGCTCGTGGAGCGGCCTCGGCAGCCCGTCCTGGGCCGGGACGGCCAACTGGGCCCGGCTGACGCATGATCCGCAGCTCGGCCAGTCGCTGCGCCTCACCCTGCTGCTGACCGCGGTCACCTGGGCCGCGCAGACCCTGATCTGCCTGCCGCTGGGCGTCTGGTGCGCCGGTCACCAGCGCGGCCGGGCCGTGCTGAGCACGCTGTTCTTCCTCCCGCTGCTGATGTCCACCGCCGCCGTCGCCCTGCTCTTCGCCGCCCTGCTGGACCCCAACTTCGGTCTGGCGCACACCGTCGGCCCCTGGCTGGGCGTCGGGGACGGCAACTTCATCGGCAGCCCCCGCCTGGCGCTGTGGACGATCATGGCCGTCATCACCTGGCAGTTCGTACCGTTCCACACCCTGCTCTACCAGGCCGCCGCCCGCCAGGTGCCCGCCCAGCTCTACGAGGCGGCCACCATCGACGGCGCCGGGCGCTGGCGGCAGTTCTTCTCCGTCACCGTGCCCCAGCTGAGGGACACCGTCGTCACCTCGACGGTGCTCATCCTCGTCGGCTCGCTGACCTACTTCGACATCGTGCTCATCCTCACCAACGGCGGCCCCGGCACCGCCACCCGCATCCTGCCGCTGCACATGTACCTGACCGGGTTCAGCAGCTTCGACATGGGCTACGCGAGTGTCCTCGCCGTGCTGCTGCTGGTCACCGGCACCACGCTGTCCCTGGTGGTCGTCCGTGTCACCGGTTTCGGGCGCATGACCAGCCGCCGGGAAGGACTGTGATGGCCGCCCGGACGCCCGACCGGCTCGGCGGCCTGGGAGCCGCGATCTGGCTGGTGATCGTGGCCGTACCGCTCTACTACGTGGTGGCCTCCAGCCTCCGCGAGAAGAGCGACTACCTGGACTCCGGCCCCCTGTCCCCGCCGCACCACCCCGTGCTCGCCAACTACCGCACCGTGCTGGACTCCGGCTTCGCCACCTACCTGTGGAACAGCCTCCTGGTCACCGTCTGCACGGTCGCCCTGGTCCTCGCCCTGGCGCTGCCCGCCGCCTACGCGATCGTCCGCGGCCGCAGCCGGCTCGTGGCCCTCGGCTTCTCCGCGCTGCTGATGGGCCTGGCGATCCCGGCACAGGCCACCATCGTGCCCGTCTACCTGCTGATCACCCGGCTGCACACCTACGACACCCTCACCGCGATCGTCCTGCCCACTGCCGCCTTCTCCCTGCCGATGGCGGTCCTGGTCCTCACCTCGACCCTGCGGGACATCCCCGGCGAGCTGTACGAGGCGATGACCGTGGACGGCGCCAACGCCACCCACACCTTCCGCGCCCTGGTACTGCCCCTGACCCGGCCCGGCCTGGTCACCATCGGCGTCTACACCTCGCTCGGCGCCTGGAACGGCTTCATCTTCCCGCTGGTCCTCACCCAGAGCGACGCCCGCCGCACCGCGACGCTCGGCCTGTGGAACTACCAGGGCCAGCAGGGCGGCGTCGACGTCCCCGCGACCATGGCCGCCGTCGTCCTGTCCCTGCTGCCGCTGCTCGTCGCCTACCTCTTCGGCCGCCGCCATCTGCTCGGCGGCCTGACCGCCGGTTTCGGCAAGTGACCCTCGCAGCCCGCCCGGAAAGGCACCCATGACCACCGGAGCCACCACCTCCGCCACCCCGTCCGCGTCCCGCGCCGGACAGCCCGCCACGATCACCAACCCGGTGCTGCCCGGCTTCCACCCCGACCCCTCCCTGCTGCGCGTCGGCGACGACTACTACCTGGCCACCTCGACCTTCGAATGGTGCCCCGGTGTCCGCGTCCACCACTCCCGCGACCTCGTGCACTGGCGCCCGCTGCCCGGCGCACTGGGGGAGCGCCGACTGCTGGACCTCGCCGGGGTCCCGGACTCCGGCGGGGTGTGGGCGCCCTGCCTCTCGTACGCGCACGGGCTGTTCCACCTGGTCTTCACCCGCGTCGACAACCACCACGGCGGCTGGTGGGACGCGCAGAACTTCGTCACCACCGCACCCACCCCCGAGGGGCCCTGGTCCGACCCGGTGCCGGTGCACGCCCGCGGCTTCGACCCGTCACTGTTCCACGACGAGGACGGCCGCTGCTGGATGCTGTCGCTGACCGGCGACTGGCGCCCGCGCCGCGACCCCTTCGCCGGAATCCAGGCCCAGCGCTGGGACTGCGCCACCGGCCGCCTCACCGGCGAGGTCCGCACGATCTTCCACGGCACCGAGGCGGGCGTCACCGAGGGCCCCCACCTGTACCGGCGCGACGGCTTCTACTACCTGATGACCGCCGAGGGCGGCACGTCCTACGACCACCAGGTCACCGTCGCCCGCTCCCGCACCCTCCTCGGCCCGTACGAGCCCGACCCGGCCGGCCCCACCCTCACCTCGCGCGGCCGCCCCCACCTTCCGCTGCAGAAGGCCGGTCACGGCAGCCTGGTCGAGACGCGGACCGGCGAGTGGTACCTCGCCCACCTCACCGGCCGGCCCGGCACCCCGCTCGGCCGGTGCGTGCTCGGCCGGGAGACCGCCCTCCAGCGGGTGGAGTGGTCCGACGACGGCTGGCCGCGCGTCCCCGGCGGCATCCCCGCCGAGCACGTCCCCGCACCCCGGCTCCCCGCCCACCCCTTCCCGGCCCAACCCGCCCGCGACGACTTCGACACCGCCCGCCTCGGCCCCCACTGGGCCACCCTGCGCCGCCCCGCCACCCCCGACTGGGCCGACCTCACCTCCCGCCCCTCCCACCTCCGCCTGCACGGCGGCCAGTCACCGCGCGGCCTCCGTACCCCCAGCCTGGTCGCCCGGCGCGCCACCGCCCCGCACTGCTCCCTGGAGACCTCGGTCGAGTTCGCCCCCGCCACCACCCGCCAACTCGCCGGTGTCACCGCGTACTACGACAGCCGGAATTGGCACTACGCCTACCTCACCCGCGACGACGAGGGACGCCGGGTGCTGGCGCTGCTCACCTGCGACGACGGCGAGCGGGTGGAGGGCCCCACGCTGGCGCTGCCCGGCAGCGGGCCCGTAGAGCTGCGCGTGACCCTGGACCTGCCTCGCGTCCGCTTCGAGTACCGCCTCCCGGACGGGAGTTGGACGGCCCTCGGGGCGCCGCTGGACGCGACGATCCTGTCCGACGAGTACGCGGGCGAGAAGCAGGCCCCCGACGGCCGGGCCGCCAGCCCCGCCTTCACCGGCGCCTTCCTCGGCCTGTGGGTCCAGGACATCGGCGCCGACGGCGGGTACGCCGACTTCGACCACGCGACCTACCACGAGCACTGACTCCCCCCACCGCGCAAGGAGTTCCATCGTGCCCCTGTCGAAACGCCGCCCCACCGCCCTGCTCGCGGCCCTCCTCTGCGTCGTCGCCGCGCTCACCGCCGCCGCCCCGGCCGCCCGCGCGGCGGCTCCCGCCCCGCGCGCCCTGCTCGTCGGCCAGGGCAACACCGGAGCCTGGAACGACCTGACCACCGCCACCGGGGCGAGCCCCCAGGGCGGTTCCGTCTACTACGGCGTCCGCGACGGCCGCTTCTCCGGCGCCTGCGGCACCGGCTGCCAGTCCGACTACGCCTCGTTCCTCGCCGACCGGGGCAAGCAGATCGAGGTCGGCGTGAGCTGGAAGGACGACCCGCCCGGCTGGAACGGCGACAACGCCACCAAGCAGACCGCCGTCCAGCGGGCGACCGCCGACATCGCCGCGGGCCGGTACGACGGCCAGTTCGCGGCCCTCTCCTCCTTCATCGCCGCCCACCCCTCGGCCACCTTCCTCGTCCGCGTCGACTACGAGGTCAGCTCCGCGTTCTTCTGCACGGGCGGCACCGACTGCGCCCCGTACCGCAACGCCTTCCGCCATGTCGCCCAGACCGTGCGGGCACGCAGCGGGGCGGGGAGCCGGGTGCAGTTCGTCTACCACCCGGTGCGTGGGGAGTTCGACAAGCTCTACCCCGGCGACGACACCGTGGACTGGGTCGGCGTCAGCGTCTTCAACCAGGACCTGTGCCAGCCCTACCGGGAGAACGGCACCACCTACTGGAACGGCACCCAGGACACCACCGCCCGCACCTGCTCCGGCTACTACGACGACTACGTGAACGGCAACGTCAACGCCCTCCCGCACGGCTACCCGGTCGACCTCAACATCCTCCGGATGATGTGGTGGGCGAAGCAACACCGCAAGCCCCTGCTCGTCGCGGAGTCCGGCGTCCAGCGGATGTCGGACCAGCTCGCCTCCGACGGCACCCAGCCCGACGCCGACCACACCGCGTTCATGCAGCGCCTGCACACCCTGGTCACCTACCGGGGCCCGCTGCCCAACGGCGTCGTCGACGGCGCCCAGACCCACTTCATCGGCACCGGCTACGACCTCTCCGATGTGGTGCGCGCCGTCACGTACATCGACATCGACTGGCGCTACGGCTTCGACGGCCAGACCTCCCCCGGCGCCCCCATGTCCGTGCCCTTCTCCAGCGGCTGGCACGTCAACTCCCTGATCAGCCGCTACCCCCAGGGCCGGGCCGCCTTCTGCCGGATGCTGAGCGGCGACGGCTTCGCCACCACCTGCCGATGACCGAGGAGGACTCGTGAGACACGTGACGTGGAAGGCGGCGGTGACGGCGGGCTCGGTCCTGGGCGTGCTGCTGCCCGCCGCGACCCCGGCGGCCGCGGCGCCGCAGGTGATCACGGTGGACACCGGAGCGCAGAGCGGGCCGATGAAGAAGCCCGGACTCGGTTCGCTGTTCGGTGTCGCCGCACAGCCGGACACCCCCGCATCCCTCGCCGGGCAGACGCAGAACCTCCTCGCCCAGCACGCGAGCGCGGACGGCGACACCAGCTATCCGACCTCCACGGAGACCGTGGCGGGGAAGCTGTCCGGCACCGGAGTGCGGATGATCGTCCGCTACAACGACCTGATGGGCGGCTGGCCGTACGTCTGGAAGGGCATGAACGACTGGCTGTCCAAGGTGGACAGCGCGACGAGGTCCATACAGAAGTACCGCTCCCAGGTCTACGCGGTCGCCCCCTTCAACGAGCCGGACAACAAACTCGGCACCTCGCCCGACAGCCCGTTCATGACCGACCCGCAGGTCCAGGGCGGCACCTACGACGCCAAGGTGAACTGGCTGTGGACGCAGACCGTGCGCCGCATCCGGGCCATCGACGCCACGGTCCCGATCACGGGGCCCGGCTACGAGCACTACAACCCGTGGGAGTCCGCCGACCGGCAGCCGAGGATGCGCGCCTTCCTCCAGGGCGCCCTGCGGGACGGCACCGTCCCGGACATCATCGGCTGGCACAGCCTGGGCCCGAGCCCCGGTGACGTACCCGAGAACCTGACCCGCTACTACCGGCCGCTCGAGCGTGAACTCGGGCTGCCGGGCGCGCCGAAGCCCGTGGTGATCGAGGAGTACGGCCCGGGCAGCGGCGACTTCGAGGGCGTGCCCGGAACGATGGTCAAGCACTGGGCGGAGTTCGCCCGCTACGGCGTCGACGCCGCGTCGATGGGCACCTACACGAACGTCGGGCTGCTGGGCAACACGCTCAGGCGCACGGCGTCGGGGCGGCTCGCACCGAACGCCGGGTGGTACTTCGAGAACTGGTACCAGCAGATGCGGGGCACCCGACTGGCGGTCAGCCGCTGGGACACCCGCCACTATCAGGCCGCCGACGGGGTGGCCTCCTGGGACTCCGGCAGCCGCGCCGTGACCCTGCTGGCGGGCGGCGAGACGGGCGACCAGCAGGTACGGCTGCTGGGCCTCGCAGCCCGCGGTCTCGGCCCCCAGGTCCGGGTGCGGGTCGACTACACGCACTGGACGGACGACCCGAACGCCACCGACCGCACCGTCGAACGTGCCGGGGACCCGCAGAGCGGCGGCTACAACATCCTCGACAAGATCATGACCCTGGACGGGTCGGGCAACCTGACCGTGCCCATCCAGGGCATGCGGCAGTACGACGGCTACCGCCTCACCGTCACCCCCGCCGCCGCGCCCGCCACCTACCCCACCAAGTACGAGGCCGAGCGGGCCCGCCTGACCGGCGCCGTGCTCCACACCGGCTCCGACACCGCGTCGGCCTCCGGTGGCGCGTACGTCGGCGGCCTGGACACGGCCGCGTCCTTGGCCGCCTTCACCGTCGACGCCCCGGTCGCGGGCATCTACACGATGGCCGTGCGCTACGCCAACGGCACCACGACGGACGCCACCCACCGGGTGACGGTCAACGGCCGCGACCAGCAGCCCGTCAGCTACCCGCCGACGGGAGGCTGGCTCGACACCGAACCGCATCTCGTCCACACGCGCGTGCGGCTCGACACCGGCCAGAACACCGTCACCCTGGCCAAGGGCACCGGATACGCGGAGCTGGACTACATCGACGTCCGCCCCGACACCCACCGGTACGAAGCCGAACTCGCCGCCGTCACCGGAGCACGCATCCGTCCCTTCGCCTACAACGCGTTCCCCGACTACGTCGGCGGCCTCGACCAGAGCGACAGCGCGGTCGACTTCGCCGTCCAGGCCCCGGCGGCCGGCACCTACCGCTTCACCGTCGGCTACGCCGACGGCACCACGGCACCGGCCACCCACCAGGTCTGGGTCAACGGCAGCAGCCGGACCACCATGACCTACCAGCCCACCGGCGCGTGGCTCGGTACGGCCGCCCAGGACCGGGTGGAGGCGCAGTCCTCGGTGCGGGTCACCCTCACCCAGGGCGTCAACCACATCCGCCTGGCCAAGGCCGACGGCTACGCCGAACTCGACTGGGGAGTGCTGTCCACCGACTGACACTCCCGTCCCCGTCCCAGTCCCCCAGGAGTCTCGATGAACCTGTCCTTACCACCCCTGCTCCGCCGCCTCACCGGCGTGCTGACCGTGCTGCTGCTGGGCGCCTCACTGGCCCTGGCACATCCCGGAACCGCCCACGCGGGCACCCGGATCTGCGACAAGTTCGGCAGCGCGACCATCGGCGGCGGCCGCTACATCGTGCAGAACAACGAGTGGGGTGACGACACCCCGCAGTGTCTCGACGTCACCGCCTCCGGCTTCGACATCACCACGGCGAGCCACAACGTCCCGACCAACGGCGCGCCCGCGTCCTACCCCTCGATCTACGCGGGCTGCCACTACGGCAACTGCACCTCCGGCAGCCAACTGCCCCTGAGAGTGAGCGACTTCGGCAACCCGCGGACCACCGTCGCCTACCACACCGCCGGCGGCTCCTGGGATGCCGCGTACGACGTCTGGTTCGACACCAGCCCCAACCCGGCGGGACAGAACAACGGCGCCGAGCTGATGATCTGGGGCAACCACGCCGGGCCGCCCCAGCCCGCGGGCGCCAAGGTCGGCACCGCGAACCTCGCGGGCGCCACCTGGGACGTCTGGGAGGGCCGCCTGTCCAACGGCGGGATCTCCTGGAACGTCGTCTCGTACGTGCGGCAGCAGGGCACCAACAGCCTCGATGTCCGCATCAAGGACTTCACCAACGACGTCATCGCCCGTGGCTACATGAGTTCCGCCTGGTACATGACCAGCGTGCAGTTCGGCTTCGAGCCGTGGGTCGGCGGCACCGGACTCGGCGTGGACAACTTCTCCTTCACCGCCGACGGAAGCGGCGGAGGAGGCGGCGGGGGCGCGGTCGTCGGCCAGGGGAGCGGACGCTGCCTCGACGTCGACGCCGCGGGCACCGCCGACGGCTCGACCGTCCAGCTGTGGGACTGCAACGGGTCGGTGGCGCAGAAGTGGAACCGGGTGGGCAACACCTTCGTGAACCCGAACTCGGGCAAGTGCCTCGACGTCTCCGGTCAGCGCACCGCCAACGGCACCGCGGTCCAGCTCTGGAGCTGCCTCAACAACCCCGCCCAGCAGTGGGTCACCAACTCCAACGGCACGATCGTCAACCCGAACTCGGGCAAGTGCCTCGACGCGGTCGGCCAGGGAACCGCCAACCGCACCCGCCTCCAGATCTGGGACTGCTTCGCGGGCGGCACCCAGCCCAACCAGGTGTGGTCCCTGCGCTGAACCCCTGAACCGCTGAACCGCTGAACCCCCGATCACCGTCCGCCGGGCCGGTCCGGCCCTTCCGGTCCGGCGGACGGTCCCAGGCCCGGGTCCCTACGCCCGGTCCTCGTGGATCAGCTCGTACGGCAGCAGGTCCGGGCGCTTGGCCGGGAGGCCGTCGCCGGAGGAGCGGCCGGTGAGGCGGCGGGCTATCCACGGCAGCAGGTACTGGCGGGTGAAGCGGACGTCGGCGACCCGGCGGTCCCGCCAGCCGGGCGGCGGGGTGGCCGCCATCGGGGTGCGCCACTCGGCGTCCTCCGCGTCGTGGCCGAGCTCCTGCCAGACCGCCTCCGCCACCCTGCGGTGCCCCTCGTGTGTCAGGTGCAGCCGGTCCACGTCCCACAGGCGCGGGTCGCCCAGCGACGGCGCGCCGTACAGGTCGACCACCACCGCGTCGTGCTTGGCGGCCAGCTCGTCGACGCAGGCGAACAGCTCCTCCATGCGCGGCCGGAACCGGTCCAGCACCGGGCCCTGGCGGCCGGGGCTGCGCATCAGCACCAGCCGCTCGCAGTTCGGCGCCAGCGTTTCCACGGCCTCGGTCAGCAGGTCCCGTACCCGGACCATGTCGCACTTGGGGCGGAGGGTGTCGTTGAGCCCGCCGACCAGGGTGATCACGTCGGGGCGCATCGCGGCCGCGAGCGGGACCTGCTCGTCCACGATCTGCTGGATCAGCTTGCCGCGCACCGCCAGGTTGGCGTACCGGAAGCCGGGGGTCCGGGCGGCCATCCGGGCCGCGAGGAGGTCCGCCCAGCCCCGGTAGGAGCCGTCGGGCAGCTGGTCCGACATGCCCTCGGTGAAGGAGTCGCCGACGGCGACGAGGCTGGTGTACGCGGGAGGTGTGGGATTCGTCTGCATGGCGACAGCGATGGTATCCCGGCGCCATACCCACCAGTCGGTGCCCCCGCCCCCTCCCTGGCCCCTCCCGGCCCCGGCGCCCCTCAGGCGGGCTGGCCGAACAGCTCCCGCAGCACATCCTCCATGGTCACCAGACCGGCCAGCTTCCCGTCCGCGCCGGTCACCGCCGCGACGTGCGTACGGCTGCCGCGCATCGCGGTCAGCACGTCGTCCAGCGGGGACGTCTCCCGGACCCGCGCGATCGGCCGCATGTCGCGCAGCCGGAACGGCACGTCACGCGGCGAGGCGTCCAGCGCGTCCTTCACATGGAGGTAGCCCACGATCCGGCGCCCCACGTCGACCACCGGGAACCGGGAGAACCCCGACTCGGCCGACAGCCGCTCCAGCTCCTCCGGGGTGACGCCGACGCCCGCGTAGACCACCCGCTCCAGCGGCACCACCACGTCCTTCACCGGGCGGCTGCCCAGCTCCAGCGCGTCGTGCAGCCGCTCCTGCGCCCGGTCGTCGATCAGACCGGCCTCGGTGGCGTCCTTGACGATCTCGGCCAGCTCGGTGTCGGTGAACGTCGCCGACACCTCGTCCTTGGCCTCCACCCGCAGCAGCTTCAGCAGCCCGTTGGCGAAGGCGTTGATCGTGAAGATCACCGGACGCAGGGCACGGGACAGCGCCACCAGCGGCGGGCCGAGCAGCAGCGCGCTGCGCACCGGCTCGGCCAGCGCGATGTTCTTCGGCACCATCTCGCCCAGCAGCATGTGCAGATAGGTGGCGAGGGTCAGCGCGATCACGAAGGACACCACGTGCCCGGCGCCCGAGGGCACCCCGGCCGCGTGGAACACCGGCTCCAGCAGATGCGCGATGGCGGGCTCCGCGACCACACCGAGCACCAGCGTGCACAGCGTGATGCCGAGCTGGGCGGCGGCCAGCAGCGCCGACACGTGCTCCAGCCCCCACAGCACCCGCCGGGCCCGCTTGTCGCCCTCCTGGGCCAGCGGCTCGACCTGCGAGCGGCGCACCGAGATCAGTGCGAACTCGGCGCCCACGAAGAAGGCGTTGACGACGAGGGTCGCCAGGCCGATCAGCAGCTGTACGGCGGTCATCGCGCCCTCTCCGTCGACTCGTCGGCGTGCCGTTGGTGCGCGGGGTCCGCCACCGGAGCGTGCAGCAGCACCCGCGCGGCCCGGTGCCCGGAGGCGTCCACCACGTCCAGCCGCCAACCGTCCGTCTCCACGCTGTCCCCGACCCGCGGGATGCGGCCCAGCTCGGTGGCGACCAGCCCGGCCAGCGTCTCGTACGGGCCCTCGGGCACCCGGAGGCCCACCCGCGCGAGCTGGTCGGTGCGGGCCGCGCCGTCCGCCGAGTACAGGGCACGGCCCCGGTCGTCGGTGCCCGCGGGGGCCAGGTCGGGGGTCTCGTGCGGGTCGTGCTCGTCGCGGACCTCGCCGACGACCTCCTCGACGATGTCCTCCAGCGTCGCCACGCCCGCCGTGCCGCCGTACTCGTCTATGACGACGGCCATGGTCCGCCTGCCCGACAGCCGGTCCAGCAGCCGGTCCACGGTCAGCGACTCCGGGACCAGCAGGGGTTCGCGCATGATCCGGGTGACCGGGCGGAAGGGGCGGTCCTCGGCGGGCAGCGCCAGGACGTCCTTGATGTGGGCGACGCCGACGACCGAGTCCAGGTTGCCCTGGTACACCGGGAACCGGGACAGGCCGGTGGCCCGCGTCGCGTTCGCCACGTCCTCACAGGTGGCCTGCGTGTCGAGGGCGACGACCTGGACACGCGGGGTCATCACGTTCTCCGACGTCAGGTCGGCGAGGTTCAGCGTGCGCACGAACAGCTCGGCGGTGTCCGGCTCCAGCGCGCCCGCCTTCGCGGAGTGCCGGGCGAGCGCCACCAGTTCCTGCGGGCCGCGCGCGGAGGCCAGCTCCTCGGCGGGTTCCAGGCCGAAGCGGCGTACCGCGCGGTTGGCGGTGTTGTTGAGGTGCGTGATGAACGGGCGGAAGGCCAGGCTGAACCAGCGCTGCGGGGTGCCCACCCGCTTGGCCACCGTCAGCGGCGAGGAGATCGCCCAGTTCTTCGGCACCAGTTCGCCGACCACCATCAGGAACACCGTCGACAGCGCGGTGCCGAGGACCAGCGCGGCGGAGCTCGCCGCGGTGGCGGACAGGCCCATGTCACGGAAGGGCCCCGCGAGCAGCGCGGCGATCGACGGCTCGGCGAGCATGCCGACGACCAGGTTGGTGACGGTGATGCCGAGCTGGGCGCCGGAGAGCTGGAAGGTGAGGCTGCGTACGGCCTTCAGCGCGCCGGAGGCACCGCGCTCGCCACGCGCCGCGGCCCGCTCCAGTTCGCCGCGCTCGACCGTGGTCAGCGAGAACTCGGCCGCCACGAAGGCGCCGCAGGCGAGCGACAGCAGGATCGCCACCAGCAGGAGCAGCACTTCGGTCATCGGGTCACCTCCGTCCCAGGATCGGTCAGGACGGGGTGGACCGCGCGATGTCGGTGGCGCGGACTGGGAGGATCGCCCATGGGTGGACGCTCACAACCTTTCATCGAGTGCCGAGATGCTGCCTCAATGGTAAAGGATCAGCAAAGCGGCCTCGCTGGATCTCAGCGGGACCTCAGCCCGTCAGCGGCTTGACCCAGCGGCGCCACTTCTCCTCCGGCCCATACCCCGCCGCGCTCCAGGCATGGTGCGCGGTCTCGTTGCGGACCAGCACCATCGCGTCCACCCGGCGCCCGCCCAGCGCGGCGAACCGGTCCTCGGCGGCCGCCAGCAGTGCCCGCGAGACGCCCCGGCGGCGGTGGCCGGGGTGCACCGCGAGCCGGTAGGCGGAGCACCGCCAGCCGTCGAATCCCGCGATGACCGTGCCCACCAGGGCCCCGCCCAGCTCGGCGAGGAGCAGCGCCTCCGGGTCCCGTTCGATCAGCCGGGCCACCCCGGCGTGGTCGTCGCTGATGCTCGTGCCCTCGGCCGCCTCGCCCCAGAACGCCAGCACGGTGTCGATGTCGGCGGGAGTGGCGTGACGTATCCGCGGATCGCTCATGGGCCGAGCCAAGCAGAGCGCCCGGCCGCCGGACCAGGGAGTTTCCGGTATGTGAGACCCCGGCGGCCGGACCTGACCCGTCAGCGGGACTGGTCCCGCTCCCGGCGCACCTGGGCCCGGCGCCCCTTGACGTTGGCGCCGCGCATCGCGTTCACCACGTCGTCCGCCGCCTCCTCGGGCACCTCCACCAGCGAGAAACGGTCCGCGATCTCGATCGCCCCGATGTCCCGCCCGCTCAGCCGGGTCTCCCCGGCGATGGCGCCGACCAGATCCTGCGGACGCACCCCCGAACTGCGCCCGGCCCCGACGAACAGCCGGGTCATCCCCGGCGAGGTCCGCTGGGGGCGCCGCCCGCGCGGACCCCGGTCACGGTCGCCCCGGCCCCGGTCGCCGCGGTCCCGGTCGCGGTCCCTCGGCGCCAGCTCCGGGATCTCCTCCTCGTCGAACGCCGCGCCGCCCGACTCGTGGGCCAGCTTCACCGCCGCCAGCGCCACGTCCATCACGTCGAACTCGTCCCCGAGGGTCTCCACCACCACCCGGAACCGCTCCAGGTCCTCGTCCTCCAGCAGGCTCTCGTGCAGCGCGGCCCGCGTCAGCTCCAGCCGCCTGGCCCGCAGATCCGCGACCGAGGGCACCTTCTCCAACGGGACCTTCCGGCCGGTCGCCCGCTCGATCGCCTTCAGCATCCGGGACTCGCGCGGCTCCGCCAGCGTGATCGCCACCCCCTCACGCCCGGCGCGCCCGACCCGGCCGATCCGGTGCACGTACGACTCCGGCGCCGAGGGCACGTCGTAATTGATCACATGCGTCAGATGCTCGACGTCGATACCGCGGGCCGCGACGTCGGTGGCGACCAGCAGATCCGCCGTACCGCCGCGCAGCCTGCCCATCACCCGGTCCCGCTGCTCCTGGCTCAGGCCGCCGTGCAGCGCCTCGGCGCGGTAACCGCGGCCGTTCAGGGTCTCGGAGAGCTGGTCGACCTGGTCACGGGTGCGGCAGAACACGATCGCCGCCTCCGGGGACTCCACGTCCAGCAGCCGCCCCAGCGCGGCCGCCTTCTGCGCCCGCCCCACGATGTACGCCGACTCCCGGATGCGCGGCGCCTCACCCGGCGCCGGGGCTTCCCGCTCGATCCGCACCCGGACCGGGTCGCTGAGGTGCTTGCGCGCCATGGAGTCGATCCGCGAGGGCATCGTCGCCGAGAACAGCACCGTCTGCCGCTCCTCCGGCACGTTCTCCAGGATCGAGTCGATGTCCTCCGCGAACCCCATGTCCAGCATCTCGTCGGCCTCGTCCAGCACGACCGTGCGCAGGCCGCCGAGGGGCAGCGTGCCGCGCGCGATGTGGTCCAGGGCCCGGCCCGGCGTCGCCACCACCACGTCCACCCCGCGCTGGAGTTCGCGCAGCTGGCGGCCGATGGGCTGCCCGCCGTAGACCGGCAGCACGCGCACGCCGAGGTCGGTGCCGTAGCGGTGCACGGCCTCCGAGACCTGGATGGCCAGCTCACGGGTGGGCACCAGCACCAGGGCACTGGGCCCCTTGCCCTTGCCGTCGCGGGCGATGCGCTGGATCACCGGCAGCGCGAACGCGGCGGTCTTGCCGGTGCCCGTGGCCGCCTGCCCGAGCAGGTCGTTGCCCTCCAGCAGGGGCGGGATGGCCTCCTGCTGGATCGGGGTGGGCTCCTCGTAGCCGAGCGCGCTCAGCGCCCGCTGGATCTCGGGGGCCAGGTCGAGATCGGCGAAGCCGACCTGCCCTTCGCTGGTGTTGGTCGTCATGGCGCATCCCTTTTCCGGCTGGGGGACGCGATACCCGGACCCGTGGTCCAAGGGGTTGGTGGCCGGCCGGCCGGGCTCGGCCCGGACGACGCCCGGACCCGGTGTACGAGCCCGAAGTCCGCGCCGGGACGCGCCCCCTTGCAGATCACGCGGTACGGACCATCTATACCGTGCCGTGCCGGACGGAAACCCGCCACCCGACCGGCCCCGGCCCGCTCACTCGTGCGCGATCGCGGCCAGCACGTTCATCCGCGAGGCCCGCAGTGCCGGGAGCAGGGCCGCCACCACGCCCACCACCGCCGAGCCGATCATCACGGCGACGATGGTGCCCCACGGCACCTGGAGCTCCTTCAGCCCGCGCAGCGCCAGCACCTGCTGACCGCACACGCCCCACACCAGCCCCAGCGCCAGCCCGAGCACCGCGCCGAACACGGCGATCACCACCGACTCCAGCCGGATCATCCGGCGCAGCTGCCGCCTGCTCAGCCCGATCGCCCGCAGCAGCCCGATCTCCCGGGTGCGCTCGACCACCGACAGCGCCAGGGTGTTGACCACCCCGAGCACCGCGATGACGATCGCCAGCCCGAGCAGCGCGTACACCAGGAACAGCAGCACCGAGATCTGGTCGTGCACCAGCTTCTTGTAGTCGGCCTGGTCGCGGACCTGGAGCTGTGGATACGGCTTGAGCGCCGACTCCAGGGAGGACCGCAGCTCCGCCGCGTCGGTGCCGGGGGCGGCGTTGACGAAGAGCACCGAGTCCTGGGCGCCGGGCACGTACCGGTCCACCGTCCTCAGGCCCAGGAAGATCCCGCCCTGCGTGCCGAACCCCTCCGGCGACTCCAGGTTGGTGAGCGCGCCGACCGTGATCCGCGCCTCGCGTCCGCCGGGGAACTCCACCGGCAGCACGGTGCCGATCCGCGCGCCGTGGTCCTGCGCGAACCCGGCGTCCATCGCCAGCCGCCCGTCCGCCAGCGCGGCCCCGGTGCCGCCGCGCGCGTAGGTGAGGTGCACGACGTCGTCCAGGCCCGGCCCGTAGCCCGACGCGGCCGTCTGCACCCGCCTGCCGTCCGGCATCCGCACCGCGAGCGGTGTGATCCGCTGCGCTACGACGAGCCCGACGCCCTCGGTGCCGCGGACCGTGCGCCGTACGTCGTCGCTGAACGGCGTGAAGTTGGTGCTCTGCACGATGAAGTCGGACCCGAGCGTGCGGTCGATCTGCCGGTCGAACGAGGCCGACATCGAGGCACTGGCCACCGACATCCCGCCGACCAGCGCCAGCCCCACCATCAGCGCCGCCGCCGTGGCACCCGTGCGCCGCGGATTGCGCAGCGCGTTGCGCTGGCTCATCCGGCCCACCGAACCGAACAGCGCCGGGAACGCGCCGCCCAGCACCCGGATCACCGGCCGCACCAGCAGCGGCCCGGCGATCACCGTGGCGATCAGCGTCAGCACCACGCCCAGCCCCAGCAGCGCGGCAGCCGGAGCCGCCTTCGTCGCCGCCACGCATCCGGCGAGCGCCGCCGCCCCGGCCACGCCCATGACGGCGCCCGCGACGGCCCGGCCGGTCAGCGGCTTGTCGATCCCGGCGATCTCCGCGTCCGACAGCGCCGCCATCGGCGACACCGTCGCCGCCCGCCGCGCGGGCAGGTACGCGGCGACGAAGGTGACGCCCACCCCGACCACGTACGCCGCGACCGGCGTGCTCCAGCCGATCACCATCTCCGTGGCCTTCAGGTTCATCCCGAACAGGCTCATCAGCCGGATCAGCCCGTACGCCATCCCGATCCCGGCCGCGAGCCCCAGCGTGGAGCCCACCACCCCGAGCAGCAGCGCCTCCAGCAGCACCGACCGCCGCACCTGCCGCCGGTCCGCGCCCAGCGCCCGCAGCAGGCCCAGCTCACGGGTGCGCTGCGCGATCAGCATCGAGAAGGTGTTGACGATCAGGAAGATGCCGACGAGTACCGCGATCCCGGCGAAGCCCAGCATCACGTACTTGATCACGTCGAGGAACCCGCCGAGGTTCGCCGCCGCCGACTTGGCCTGCTCGGCGGCGGTCTTCAGGTCGTAGTTCCCACTGCCGATCGCGGCGGCGACCCGGTCCTTCAGCACCGGGTCGGTGACGCCCGGCGCCGCCTCCACCGAGATGGCGGTGGCCTTGGCCGCCGAGCCCAGCAACTGCTTCCCGGCCGTGGCCTGGTCCAGGAAGACCAGCGCCGCGCCGGGGTTGGTGGTCCGGAACGTGGCGATGCCCACGACCCGTACCCGGAACGTCCCCGGCTGCGCCTGCACGGTCAGCGTGTCGCCGATCCGTACGTGCTTCTTGTCCGCGGTGTCCGCGTCGAGCAGCGCCTCGCCCGCCCCGCGCGGCGCGTGACCCGAGGTCAGCTCCACCGGGCTGCGGTCGGTCAGGTACCAGGAGGTCGCGATCGTCGGCGCGCCGGTGGTCGGGCCGACGGACCGGTTCCGGCCGTCGATCACCGTGATGTTCTGCACCGACACGTCCGCGTGCGCCGACGCGACACCGGGGACCTTCGCGACCCGGCCCGCGAGGTCCGCGGGCACGGTCTGCACCCCGCCGCCCGGCACCGGGGAGCGCAGGTCCTGCTTCGGGCCGACCGTCACGTCCGCCGCGGTGGAGGCGAACAGCCGGTCGAAGGTACGGGTCACCGTGTCCGAGAAGATCAGACTGCCCGAGACGAACGCCACGGACAGCACGACGGCCAGCGCGGAGAGCGCCAGCCGCCCCTTGTGCGCGAGAAAACTGCGCAGCGTCGCCTTGAGCACGGGGTTCAGTCCTCCCGCGCCACGGCGCCGTCGCCGAGCCTGCCCCGGACCACGTCGAAGGCCTTCATCCGCTCCAGCACGGTGTCCGCCGTGGGCCGCTCCATCCGGTCCACGATCCTGCCGTCGCCGAGGAAAAGCACCAGATCGGAGTGGGCGGCCGCGCCCGGGTCGTGCGTGACCATGACGACGCTCTGCCCGAGGTCGTCCACCGCGCCGCGCAGGAAGCCCAGCACCTCCAGACCCGAGCGGGAGTCCAGGTTGCCGGTGGGCTCGTCCGCGAAGATCAGCTCCGGCTGCGAGGCCAGCGCCCGCGCGCACGCGACGCGCTGCTGCTGACCGCCGGACAGCTCCGCCGGGCGGTGGCCGAGCCGGTCGCGCAGCCCCAGGCTGTCGATCACCTGGTCCACCCAGCCGGGCTCCGGACTGCGGCCCGCGATGTCCATGGGCAGCGTGATGTTCTCCGCCGCCGTCAGCGTGGGGATCAGATTGAACGACTGGAAGACGAACCCGATCCGGTCCCGGCGCAGCCGGGTCAGCTCCCCGTCCTTCAGCCCGGTGATCTCGGTGTCCCCGAGCCACACCTGACCGGCCGAGACCGTGTCCAGCCCCGCCAGGCAGTGCATCAGCGTCGACTTCCCCGACCCGGACGGCCCCATCACGGCGGTGAACCGCCCGCGCGCGATGTCCACGTCCACCGAGTCCAGCGCGATCACGGCCGTCTCCCCGGTGCCGTACGCCTTGGTCAGCCCACGAGCACGAGCCACCGTCCCGTCCCCCGGCACCGCGCCCGGCGCGTCCTGAGCAGCAGATGTGAACAAGATGCACTCCCCGTCGCCTCGACATCCCGACTCCTCGGCCATGGCCGAGCCTAGTGTGACCCGAACCACACCTGAAACGATGTTCGGCAATCGGTGGAGCCGTGGATGCAAGAGCGCCGCGGAAAGGCGAGACTCCGTACGTTCCTACCCCGCGCTCTCCCGCTCCCGGAACCCGTCCGGGTCCCACGTCCCCCACAGCCGGGGCGACAGCCAGGAGGGTGCCTGGGTGCGGAACTCCGCCGGGGGCAGGGCGCCCGTGCCCTGGGGGAGGGCGCCCAGCAGGGGGGCTGCCGCCGCCTCCGGGAGGTCGGTGACGTTGCAGCGGGTGGCCAGGTCGGGGGAGGCCGGCCAGGAGCCGATCACCACGCCGGTCAACTCCAGCTCGCGGGAGCGTAGTTCGCGGGCCGTGAGTTCGGTGGAGTTGAGGGTGCCCAGGCCCGCCGGGGCGACCAGGAGGACCGGGGCGCTCAGGAAGGACGCGGCGTCGGCCAGGGTGCCGCCCTCCGCGTCGAAGCGGACCAGGAGGCCGCCCGCGCCCTCCACCAGGACCAGGTCGTGATCGGTGGCCAGCTTGGCCGCCGCCTCGGCCACGTCCTGCGGCCGCACCGGGGGCAGACCGGCCCGGCGGGCGGCCGTGGCGGGGGCCAACGGGTCGGGGTAGCGCGCCAGTTCGCGGGCCGTGACCGGGCCCGCCAGGCGGGCCACCTCGTCGGCGTCGCCGCGTTCGTCGGGGCGCACCCCGGTCTGCGCGGGCTTCAGGACGGCCACCGAGCGGCCGGCCGCGAGGGCGGCGGCCGCCACGGCGGCCGTCACCATCGTCTTCCCGATCTCCGTCCCCGTGCCCGTGATCACCAGTACCGGCATGTCATCCCTCCCGCGCCGCGGCGCACACCGCGCGCGCGATCCGTGCCACGTCCGCGTCGTCCGTGACGTACGGCGGCATCGTGTAGACCAGGTCACGGAAGGGGCGCAGCCACACGCCCTCCCGCACGGCGGCCCGCGTCGCGGCCGCCATGTCCACCTCGCGATCGAGCTGGACCACTCCGATGGCGCCGAGCACGCGCACGTCCCGGACGCCGGGCAGCTCAGCGGCCTCGGCGAGACCCTCCCGCAGGCCGGTCTCGATCCGCTTGACCTCGCCCCGCCAGTCCTGCCCGAGCAGCAGCTCCACCGAGGCGCACGCCACGCTCGCGGCCAGCGGGTTGCCCATGAAGGTCGGCCCGTGCGCGAGCACCGGCACCTCGCCGCGCGAGATGCCGTCGGCCACCCGCGCGGTGCACAGGGTCGCCGCCAGCGTCAGATAACCGCCGGTCAACGCCTTGCCCACGCACATCACATCCGGCGAGACCGCCGCGTGCTCCGCCGCGAACAGCGCGCCCGTACGCCCGAAGCCGGTGGCGATCTCGTCGAACACCAGCAGCACGTCATGCGCGTCGCACGCCTCGCGCAGCACCCGCAGATACGTGGGGGAGTGGAACCGCATCCCGCCCGCACCCTGCACCACCGGCTCCACGATCACCGCGGCCAGTTCGTCCGCGTGCCGCTCGATCGTCGACCGCAGCTGCTCCGCGTACGCCTCCTCGTAGGCGGCGGGCGGCGCGTCCGTGAAGACCTGGCGGGGCAGCGCGCCGGACCACAGCCCGTGCATGCCGCCCTCCGGGTCGCACACCGACATCGGGTGCCAGGTGTCGCCGTGGTAGCCGCCGCGCCAGGTCAGCAGCCGCCGCTTGCCGGGACGGCCGAGCGAACGCCAGTACTGCAGGCACATCTTGACGGCCACCTCGACGGACACCGACCCGGAGTCCGCGAGGAAGACGTGCTCAAGACCCTCGGGCGACATGTCGACAAGGAGCTTCGCCAGTCGTACGGCGGGCTCATGGGTCAGCCCGCCGAACATCACATGGCTCATCCGCCCCAACTGCGCCCGCGCCGCCTCGTCCAGCACCGGGTGGCGGTAGCCGTGGATCGCCGACCACCAGGACGACATCCCGTCGACCAGCTCCGCGCCGTCCGCCAGCCGCAGCCGGACCCCGCTCGCCGACTCCACGACGAGCGGTTCGCTCCGGCCCGGCATCGGACCGTACGGATGCCACACATGCCGCCGGTCCAGCTCCAGCAGCTCGGCCGTATCCAGGTCAGGCATTGGGCGCGAGGTCCGTCCCGGCACCCCGGCGGCGTACGGCGACCAGGTCGGTACGCGGCTCGGCGGAGGCCGGTGCGTCGGCCGGACCGCAGACGCCACCTTCCGCGTGCGAACCGCACCCGGCGTTCTCCGCGTCCGACCCGCAGCCGCCCGCCGCCGCGTGCGAACCGCAGCCGCCCCCGACGGCCGCCGCCCGGTGCTCCGGCAGCGTCACCTCGTCCGCGCCCTCCACCTCGAACCCGGCGTCCGCGATCATGTCCAGGTCGGCCTTGCCCGCCTGGCCCTCGCTGGTCAGGTAGTCCCCGAGGAAGATCGAGTTGGCCAGGTGCAGCGCGAGCGGCTGGAGCGAGCGCAGATGCACCTCACGGCCGCCCGCGATCCGCACCTCCACGTCCGGGCAGACGAAGCGGACCATCGCCAGGATGCGCAGACACCGCTGCGGGGTGAGGTTCCACTCCTTGGCCAGCGGGGTGCCCTCGAACGGGATCAGGAAGTTCACCGGAACGGAGTCCGGGTCCAGCTCGCGCAGCGCGAACACCACGTCCACCAGGTCCTCGTCGCGCTCACCCATGCCCGCGATCAGCCCCGAGCAGGCCGAGAGCCCGGCCGCGTGCGCCTTGTTGACCGTGTCCACCCGGTCGGCGTAGGTGTGGGTGGTGGTGATGTCGCCGTAGGTCGCCTCGGAGGTGTTGAGGTTGTGGTTGTAGGCGTCGGCGCCCGCCGCGCGCAGCCGCTCCGCCTGGCCGTCGGAGAGCAGGCCGAGGCAGGCGCACACCTCGACGCCCTCGTTCTGGTCCTTGATGGCCTTGATGGTGTCGGAGACCCGGTCCACGTCCCGGTCGGTGGGCCCGCGCCCGGACGCCACCAGGCACACCCGCTTGGCGCCCCCGGCGAGCCCGGCGGCAGCCGCCTCGGACGCCTGGTCGGGCTTCAGCCAGGTGTACTTGAGGATGCCCGCCGTGGAGCCCAGCCGCTGCGAGCAGTAGGAGCAGTCCTCCGGGCACAGGCCCGACTTGAGGTTGACCAGATAGTTGAGTTTCACCCTGCGGCCGAACCAGTGCCGTCGCACCTTGCCGGCCGCGGTCACCACATCGAGCAGGTCGTCGTCGGAGGTGGCGAGCACGGCGAGCGCTTCCTCGCGCGTCGGCGTCTCGCGCCGCAGTCCCTTGTCCACCAGCGTGTTCAGCAGGTCCATGAGGCTTGATCCTGTCCTACCCGACCGCCCGGGGCCAAGGAGACTTCGCACAACGACCGGGGTTCACCGTGTGGGTATTGCCACATCATGGGCGGCTCTCCGCGCCGCTAGTGTCTGTCTGTTGTCTACAAAATCCTGTGTCGGCGAAAGCCCCTGTCAGCGAAAGCCCGGAGGAGCCATGGCGTTCGGCTGGATCGACGAGCAGGCCGAGGCGCGCCGCCGCGCCGGACTCCTGCGGACCCTGCGCCCCCGTCCCGCCGACTCGCCGCTGCTGGACCTGGCGAGCAACGACTACCTGGGCCTGGCCCGCCACCCGGAGGTCGCCGAGGGCGCGGCGGACGCGGCCCGGACCTGGGGCGGCGGCGCCACCGGCTCACGCCTCGTCACCGGCACCACCGAGCTGCACGCCCTGCTGGAGGCCGAACTCGCCCAGTTCTGCGGCTTCGAGGCGGCCCTCGTCCTGTCCTCCGGCTACGCGGCCAACCTGGCCGCCGTCACCGCGCTCGGCCCGCACGGCTCGCTGATCGTCTCCGACGCGGGCAACCACGCCTCCCTGATCGACGGCTGCCGCCTGGCGCGCGGCACCACCCAGGTCGTCGGGCACGCCGACCCGGAGTCCGTGGCCAAGGCGCTGGCGACCCACGAGGGCGAGGCGATCGCCGTCTCCGACACGGTGTTCTCCGTCGACGGCGACGCCGCCCCGCTGCGCCGACTGGCCGACGCGTGCCGGGAGCACGGGGCCGGGCTGGTCGTGGACGACGCGCACGGCCTCGGCGTACTGGGGGAGGGCGGCCGGGGCGCGGCGCACGCGGCCGGGCTCGCGGGCGCGGGCGACGTGGTGGTCACCGCGACGCTGTCCAAGTCGCTGGGCAGCCAGGGCGGGGTGGTGCTGGGCCCGGCGCGGGTGATCGGCCATCTGGTCAACACCGCGCGGACGTTCATCTTCGACACCGGACTCGCCCCCGCCGCCGCGGGGGCGGCGCTCGCGGCGCTGCGCCTGATCCGGCGTGAACCGGAGCGCACGGCGCGCGTCCGCGAGGTCGCCGCCGAACTGCACGCCCGCCTGACCGCCGAGGGCCTGTCGGCGGTCCGCCCGGACGCGGCCGTGGTCTCCGTACGCGCACCGTCCGCCGACGCCGCGGTGCGCTGGGCCGCCGACTGCCGTGCCGAGGGCCTGTCGGTCGGCTGCTTCCGCCCGCCGTCGGTCCCGGACGGCGTCTCCCGGCTGCGGCTGACCGCCCGCGCGGACCTGTCCGGGGCGGAGATCGAACGGGCCGTTCGGACCATCACCGCCGTTCGGCCCAGCTGAGGTCGGGAAAAACCCCGCCAAATACGGGCGCACGTCGCAGAGTTCACCCCGTTGAGCGACAGATGTCCGCGTATCTGGGGGGTTGGTTCCCCGGACCGGCCCCGTGATGGCAGGGTGACCTGCAGGCACCAGAGCGGGACCGTGCCCGAATCCTCCGCCCCGCGTCGCCGCGCGGCGCGTGGGAGGTCGGCGGGCCGCCCGTGGGAAAGGGACGACTTCGCCATGGCAGACCATCTGGAAGCATCCGTCACTCTGCCGAGCGATCCCGCCTCGGTCCGCACGGCCAGGTCCTACGTGGTGGGCACCCTGGCGAGCTGGGGGCTTCCCGCGGACGACGAGGTCACCGACACGGTGCGCCTCATCGTCTCCGAACTCGCCACCAACGCCGTCCAGCACACCCTGGGCCAGTCGCCCACCTTCACCGTGGACATCGTGCTGGCCAGGGACGAGCTGCTGCTCATCGGGGTGACGGACAGCCACCCCCGGCTGCCCAAGAGGCTCCCGGCGGCGGTCGCCCAGGACAACGGGCGGGGCATGGCCATCATCCGATGTCTCACCGTCGAGTGCGGCGGCAAGCTCCGGGTCCGGCCGACCCGCGAGGGCGGCAAGACGGTCTTCGTCGAGCTGCCCTGGAGCGTCCCGAGCCGGCCGCTGACCGTCACGACCCGCCCGGAGCCCTCACCGGCCCGCTGAACCGCCTCGCGTGACTCGGGTGGCCAGGAGCGGCCCGCGGGGCGCGCGTACGCCCGTGCAGAGCCGCTCCCGCCGCGCTCCCGAGGGTCAGTTGACCCGGCCGTACCAGACGCTCTTGGTCCAGATCTTCTGCAGCCGCACCACGTCCCCGCTCTTCGGTGCGTGCCAGATCTTGCCCTTACCGGCGTAGATGCCGACGTGGTAGACGCTGGAGCCCGAGTGGAAGAACACCAGGTCACCGGCCTTGCGGTGGCCCGAGGGGATGTGGTGCGTCTTGTTGTACTGCTGGGCGGCCGTCCGCGGCAGCTTCTTGCCCGCCTTCTTGAACGAGTACAGCGTCAGGCCCGAGCAGTCGAAGCGGCCCGGCCCGGTGGCTCCGTAGCGATAGGGGGCGCCCTTCTTGGACGCGGCGACCTTCAGTGCCTTCGACGCGGTGGTCGCGGCGGAGGCGTCGGTGGCCAGTCCCGGCACCATGATGGAACCGCCGACGGCGGCCAGGGTGAGGGCCGAGGCCGTACCGGCCCGGGCCATCAGCGACGGGACACGATTGAGCGCAGTCATGCGCAACCCTTCGTCAGCCGCCTGTGAAGGATGACCTGTCGGATTCGGGCTGGCGAAGTTGCCCGGCCGTGTCACCACGGCTTCACCCCAAGGGCTGCTCGGCACGATCGTCCGCGTCTCGCGGACATCCGTCCCGGCGACCCGTCTTGCTCGGGTCCTCCACTCCTGCCGATGCACTTCTGTCGACCGGTCATCCGGGTGGCGGCAGGACTCGGCGTCCGCCCGGATGCGCCCCGCCGTTGTGGCGGGGTCTTGTCGTCAGACAGGGATCTTGGCCCACTCCTGTCCGAAAATCCCAATGGAACCGGGGGTTTGTGGTGTTACTCACCACTCACCCGTTCGGGTGGACAGGGGTATGTCCGAGCCGCCGTCAATTCCCCTGCATGGCCCCGGACCTGGGCTTCGATCGCCGCGCGTCGGCCCGCCGGGCGCGCCGCGCGCAACTCGGCGGGCCCGGAAACGGGCGCGGAGATACACCGGTCGGCGGTAGCACGTTCGGCCCGTTTCGGCGCGGCGTACGACACGCCGGGCCCCGTCCGGCCGACCCCGGTGGCCGGCTCAGCCGACACCATCGGGCGGGAGCGTGACGCGCGCGGCCCGGCGCTCCCCGTCCAGCACCCGGAGCGCGTGTGCCAGCGTGCGCCCGTACAGCTCCGCCTCGCCCCGCCCGTGCATCAGCGCGAGCGCTTCGCGGAGCGCCGTGGCCGTGCGCACCAGTGCCTGCGCCGCCCTGAGGGCCCGGTACGTGTCCCCGTCCCGAGCCGGGTTGATCCGGCCCAGCAGGTCGGCCGCCTCCAGGTAACGGTCGATCAGCTCGCCCTCGGCGCGGGTCAGCGCGGGCAGCGGCGGCAGTTCCTCCGGCAGCACGGCCCGCTCACCGGGCGCTGGGCAGGTGCTTGCGGTCGCGTACGACGCCGTCGACCAGGCCGTGCTCCAGGGCGTCGGTGGCGTCCAGGACCCGCTCCCGCTCCAGGTCCGCGGTGACGGTGGCGGCGTCCCGGCCGGTGTGCCGGACGAGCAGCTCCTCCATCAGCTCCCGCGCCCGCACCAGCTCCGCCGCCTTGATCTCCAGGTCGCTGGGCTGCCCCCGCACCGGCTCGGCCAGCTCCGGCTGACGCAGCACCACCCGCGCGCCGGGCAGCGCGAACCGCTTGCCGGGCGTACCGGCCGCGAGCAGCACGGCGGCCACCGAGGCGACCTGGCCCAGGCAGTAGGTCCCCACGTCGCAGCCGACGTAGCGCATCGTGTCGTACACCGCCGTCATGGCGTGGAAGTCGCCGCCGGGGCAGTTCAGGTACAGCGTGATGTCCCGGTCCGGGGCGGCGTGTTCGAGCTGCATGAGCTGGGCGATCACATCCGTGGCCGCCGCGTCGTCCAGCGGCGTGCCCAGGAACACGATCCGGTGTTCGAACAGCTCGGAGTACGGGTCGAGCGTGCGGCGGACGCCTCCGTCGCGCTCGGTGAACTCGGGCAGGACATGTCGGGCGTTCGGTCGGGTCATGGCACACCCCTCCTGATCGACGGGACCACTGGCGACCCCGCTTCTGTAAAAAATGTACAGGACGTACGTGACGTTAGAATGGGGTCATGGCCTACGAGATTCCGGTGACGCAAGCCAGGGCCGAGCTGGCCGAACTGATCAACCGCGTGGTGTACGGCGGTGAGCGGGTCGTGGTGACCCGGCACGGCAAACCGCTCGTCGCGCTGGTCTCGGCCGAGGACCTGGCGCGGCTGGAAGCGCTCGACGCGCAGGATGCCGAGCAGGACGAGCAGGTGATCAGCTCCGTCTCCGGCATCCGCGAGATCTCCGCCTCCCCGCCGCACGAGCGCCAGCGCTTCGGCATTGCCGCCGAGCACCGGCGGCCCGGCACCACCTGAGGCCGAGGCACGCCGTGCGGTCGGGGTGCCACCTGAGGCCGAGGCTCGCCGTGATGCCGAGGCACGCCGAACACCCGCCGGTTAACGTCGCCGAAACGCCGGCGAACTAGCCTTCGCTCCCACGCCACCAGGGGTTTTCCACCCGAGCCGACCCCAGTCGTGGCCGCGGCGACCGGGCCCCGCACGGCCCGGAGCGAGGACTGTGAGGTGGGACGTGCAACTGACCCCGCACGAGCAAGAGCGACTGCTGATCCATGTGGCGGCCGACGTGGCGGAGCGGCGCCGGGCCCGCGGCGTGAAGCTCAATCACCCGGAGGCGGTCGCGCTCATCACGTCGCACATCCTGGAGGGCGCCCGCGACGGCCGCACCGTCGCCGAGCTGATGTCCTCCGGCCGCAAGGTGCTGACCCGGGACGACGTGATGGTGGGCATCCCCGAGATGATCCACGACGTCCAGGTGGAGGCCACCTTCCCCGACGGCACCAAGCTGGTCACCGTCCATGACCCGATCGTCTGAGGGGCCCGCGATGATTCCCGGAGAGGTGCTGTTCGCGGACGACCCGGTCGTCTACAACGAGGGCCGCGAGTCCACCCGGCTCACCGTCCTCAACGCCGCCGACCGGCCCGTCCAGGTCGGCTCCCACTACCACTTCGCCGAGGCCAACCCCGGCCTGGACTTCGACCGGGCCGCCGCGCGCGGCAAGCGGCTGGACATCGCCGCCGGTACGGCCGTCCGCTTCGAGCCCGGCATCCCCGTCGAGGTCGCACTCGTGCCGCTGGGCGGCGCCCGGATCGTGCCCGGACTGCGCGGCGAGACCGGAGGTGCCCTCGATGCCTGAGATCTCCCGCGCCGCCTACGCCGACCTGTTCGGCCCCACGACCGGCGACCGTATCCGGCTCGCCGACACCGACCTCCTCATCGAGATCGAGGAGGACCGCTCCGGCGGCCCCGGCACCTCCGGCGACGAGGCGGTGTTCGGCGGCGGCAAGGTCATCCGCGAGTCCATGGGCCAGTCCCGCGCCACCCGCGCCGAGGGCACCCCGGACACCGTGATCACCGGTGTCGTCATCGTGGACCACTGGGGCGTGATCAAGGCCGACGTCGGCATCCGCGACGGCCGGATCACCGGCATCGGCAAGGCCGGCAACCCCGACACCATGGACGGCGTCCACCCCGACCTCGTCATCGGCCCCGAGACCGAGATCATCGCGGGCAACGGCCGCATCCTCACCGCGGGCGCCATCGACGCCCATGTGCACTTCATCTGCCCGCAGATCGCCGACGAGGCGCTGTCCTCCGGGGTCACCACCCTGGTCGGCGGCGGCACCGGCCCGGCCGAGGGCTCCAAGGCCACCACCGTCACCCCGGGCCCCTGGCACCTCGCCCGGATGCTGGAGGCGATGGAGGCGTACCCCGTCAACGTCGGCTTCCTCGGCAAGGGCAACACCGTCTCGCAGGAGGCGATGCTGTCCCAGATCCGGGGCGGCGCCGTCGGGCTGAAGCTGCACGAGGACTGGGGCTCCACCCCGGCCGTCATCGACGCGGCCCTCACCGTGGCCGACCGCACAGGCATCCAGGTCGCCATCCACACCGACACCCTCAACGAGGCCGGTTTCGTCGGTGACACCCTCGCGGCCATCGCCGGGCGGGGCATCCACTCGTACCACACCGAGGGTGCCGGGGGCGGGCACGCGCCGGACATCATGACGGTCGTCTCGCAGCCCAACGTGCTGCCCAGCTCGACCAATCCGACCCGGCCGTTCACCGTCAACACCGCCGAGGAACACCTCGACATGCTGATGGTCTGCCACCACCTCAACCCGGCCGTCCCCGAGGACCTCGCCTTCGCGGAGTCCCGCATCCGGCCGTCCACCATCGGCGCGGAGGACATCCTCCACGACCTCGGCGCGATCTCGATCATCTCCTCCGACTCCCAGGCCATGGGCCGCGTCGGCGAGGTCATCCTGCGCACCTGGCAGACCGCCCACGTGATGAAGGGCCGCCGGGGCGCGCTGCCCGGCGACGGCCGCGCCGACAACCACCGGGTACGGCGCTATGTCGCCAAGTACACGATCAACCCGGCGCTCGCGCAGGGCCTCGCCGCCGAGATCGGCTCGGTGGAGACCGGCAAGCTGGCCGACCTGGTGCTGTGGGAGCCCGCGTTCTTCGGGGTCAAGCCGCTGCTCGTGCTCAAGGGCGGACAGATCGCCTACGCGCAGATGGGCGACGCCAACGCCTCCATCCCCACCCCGCAACCGATCCTGCCCCGCCCGATGTTCGGCGCGATCGGCCGGGCCCCGGCCGCCAACTCGTGCAACTTCGTGAGCCAGTTGGCGATCGAGGACGGCTTGCCCGAACGGCTGGGACTGGGCAAGGAGTTCGTGGCGATCCAGTCCACCCGCGCGGTCACCAAGGCCGACCTGCGCGAGAACGACGCCATGCCGGACGTACGGATCGACCCGGACAGCTTCGCCGTGCACATCGACGGGGAGCTGGTCGAGGCGGTGCCGGCGGCCGAACTGCCCATGTCCCAGCGCTACTTCCTCTTCTGAGGCCGCTGATGTCCCGAGCAGCGCTGCTCGTCCTGGCCGACGGCCGCTTCCCCGCCGGAGGGCACGCCCACTCCGGCGGGGCGGAGGCCGCCGTCAAGGCGGGCCGGATCACCGACGCCGCGACCCTGGAGGACTTCTGCCGGGGACGCCTGCACACCACCGGCCTGGTCGCCGCCTCCTTCGCGGCAGCCGCCGTACTCGGCCTCTCCGCACGGGAGTTGGACGCGGCCGCCGACGCCCGCACCCCGTCACCCGCCCTGCGCACCGCCGCCCGGCGACTGGGCCGTCAGCTGGTACGGGCGGCACGCGCCACTTGGCCGTCACCCGAACTGGACGCGCTAGTAGGAGAGTTCCCCAAGGGCGCCCATCAGCCGGTCGTCCTCGGCCTCACCGCCCGCGCGGCCGGTCTGGAGCCGCTGGACGCCGCGCACTGCGCGCTCTACGAGAGCGTCAGCGGCCCCGCGACCGCCACCGTACGGCTGCTCAGCCTCGACCCGTTCGACGCCACCGGTGTCCTGGCCAGGCTGGCACCCGAGCTGGACCGGGTGGCCGACCGAGCCGTGGAGGCCGCCCGGCGTGCGCTGGCCGAGGGCACCGACGCCCTGCCCGCCGCGTCCGCGCCCCTGCTGGAGATCGGCGCACAGGCGCACGCCGCCTGGCCGGTCCGCCTCTTCGCCTCCTAGAGGCCCCGAAACAACGTCACTTGGAGCCGCACATGCATCTCGACCACACCCACACCGGGCCCGCCGCCGTCAGCGCCGACGCGCACCGCCCCGACGGCGCCCGGCGCGCGCTGCGCATCGGCCTCGGCGGTCCGGTCGGCTCGGGCAAGACGGCGACCGTCGCCGCGCTGTGCCGCGCCCTGCGCGACGAACTCTCCCTCGCCGTCGTCACCAACGACATCTACACCCGCGAGGACGCCGAATTCCTGCTGCGCGAAGCCGTGTTGCCGCCCGAGCGGATCACGGCCGTGGAGACCGGCGCCTGCCCGCACACCGCGATCCGCGACGACATCTCCGCCAACCTCGAGGCGGTGGAGGACCTGGAGGACGCCGTCGGCCCGCTCGACCTGATCCTCGTCGAGTCCGGCGGCGACAACCTCACCGCCACCTTCTCCAAGGGGCTGGTGGACGCCCAGATCTTCGTCATCGACGTCGCCGGAGGGGACGACATCCCGCGCAAGGGCGGCCCCGGTGTCACCACCGCCGACCTCCTCGTGGTCAACAAGACCGACCTCGCCCCCTACGTCGGCTCCGACCTCGCCCGCATGGCCGCCGACGCCAAGGCGCAGCGCGCCGAACTCCCGGTGATCTTTCAGACGTTGCGCGTCGAGGGCGGGGTCGGCGAGGTGGCCGGATGGGTGCGCGAGAAGCTCGCGGCGTGGACGGCGTGACCTCGGCCGGAGTCCGCGCCCGCGCCCGGATCGAGGCCCGCGCCGACGGCCGGGGCGGCACCGCGCTCCCGGTGCTGGAGGGCGACGGCCCCCTGGCCCCGCGCCGCACCCGCGCCCACGGCACCGAGGCCCGCGTCCTGCTGGTCGGCGCGATGAGCGGACCGCTCGGCGGCGACCGCTTCTCGATCGACGCCCAGGTGGGGGAGGGCGCCCGGCTGCACCTGGGCTCGGCCACCGCCACCCTCGCCCTGCCCGGCCAGGCCAAGGGCGAGGCCCGCTACGACGTACGGCTCGACGTGGCCGCCGGAGGCGAGCTGCACTGGCTGCCCGAGCAGCTGATCTCGGCCCGGGGCAGTGACCTGCGAGTCACCACGCGCGCCGAACTCGCGCCCGGAGCGGCGCTGTTGCTGCGCGAGGAGCAGGTGCTCGGGCGGGCCGGGGAAGAGCCGGGGCGGCTGACCAGCAGGCTCACCGTCCGCCTCGGCGGCACCACGCTGCTCGACCAGGAGCTGAGCTGCGGCCCCGGAGCGCCGGGCGGCTGGGACGGCCCCGCCGTGCTCGGCGGACACCGGTCGGTCGGACAACTGGTCTTCGTGTCCGCGGAGTTGCGGGAAATCCCGGCGGAGCCCCGGATGCTGGGGGAGGGCACCGCCCTGATGCCGCTCGCCGGACCCGGGGTCCTCGTCAGCGCCGTGGCGCCCGACGCGCTCGCCCTGCGGCGCCGCCTGGACGAGGCGCTGACGCTACTGACCGCCGATCGGAACTGACCATCCGTTTATCGGATTGGTAAAGAAGGTCTGTCACCCCTGTTCTCAGACGGCTCACAGCCGAGAGGATTCCCCGCCTGACCACTCGCAGTGAAGTCACGGGGAGGGGACCCCTTGAGGGAGAACAAACCGAAGAGCCGTCTGCTGGCGCTCAGTTCGGCCGGCGCACTCGTCACCGCCACGCTGATAGCCGGCGCGGTGACGGCACCCGCGGCCAGCGCCGACAGCCGCCACGGCCAGGACCGAGAGGCCAGCGGCGCCGCCACGGCAGCCGCCCGCGCCGCCAAGGCCGGGATCGACTGGCAGGACTGCCCCGCCGACTGGGGGCTGGAGAAGCCCATCCAGTGCGGCTGGGTCTCCGTGCCGCTGGACTATGCCAAGCCGAACGGCAAGCAGATCAAGCTCGCCGTCGACCGTATGGGCAACACCGGCACCAAGGAGGAGCGCCAGGGCGCCCTCATCTACAACCCCGGCGGCCCCGGTGGCTCCGGCCTGCGCTTCCCGCGCCGGATCACCACCAAGAGCGCGCTGTGGACCAACACCGCCAAGGCGTACGACTTCGTGGGCTTCGATCCGCGCGGCGTCGGCCACTCCGCGCCCATCTCCTGCGTCGACCCGCAGGAGTTCGTCAAGGCGCCCAAGGCCGACCCGGTGCCCGCGAACGAGGCCGACAAGCGCGCCCAGCGCAAGCTGGCCCGCGAGTACGCCGAGGGCTGCGCCGAGCGCAGCGGCGCGATGCTGCCGCACATGACCACGCCGAACACCGCGCGCGACCTGGATGTCATCCGGGCCGCACTCGGCGAGAAGAAGCTCAACTACCTGGGCGTCTCCTACGGCACCTACCTCGGCGCCGTCTACGGCACCCTGTTCCCGGGTCACATCCGCCGGATGATCGTCGACAGCGTCGTCGACCCCGCGCGCGAGAACATCTGGTACCAGGCCAACCTGAACCAGGACATCGCCTTCGAGCGCCGCTGGAAGGACTGGCAGTACTGGGTCGCCGCCAACGACGCGGCCTTCCACCTCGGCACCACTCGCGCCGCCGTGCAGGAGCAGTGGCTCAAGCTGCGCGCCACCGCCGCGAAGAGCCCGCTCGGCGGAGTCGTCGGCCCGGCCGAGCTGATCTCCTTCTTCCAGAGCGCCCCGTACTACGACTCCTCGTGGGTGCCGGTCGCCACGGCGTTCAGCAAGTACGTCGCCGGTGACACCCAGGCGCTCGTGGACGCCGCCGCGCCCGACCTGTCGGACACCGCGGGCAACATCTCCGCGGAGAACGGCAACGCGGTCTACACCGCCGTCGAGTGCGCCGACGCCAAGTGGCCCACGAGCTGGCAGAAGTGGGACCGGGACAACACCCGGCTCCACAAGGACTACCCGTTCATGACCTGGGCGAACGCCTGGATGAACCTGCCCTGTGCCACCTGGGGCGCCAAGCAGCACACCCCGGTCGAGGTCGGCACCCACAAGGGTCTGCCGCCCGTGCTGATCGTGCAGTCCACGCGTGACGCGGCCACTCCCTACGAGGGTGCCGTCTCGCTGCACCAGCGGTTCAAGGGCTCGCGTCTGATCACCGAGGAGGGCGCCGGCTCCCACGGCGTGACCGGCCTGGTCAACCCGTGCGTCAACGAGCGGGTCGACGCCTACCTGCTGACCGGTGCGGTCGACAGCTCCGACGTCAGCTGCGCACCGCACGCCACGCCCAAGCCGTAACGGCCCGGAGCGAGCCAGGAGCAAGACGGAGGGGGCGGCCGGAGACCCGGTCGCCCCCTCCGGCGTTCCCGGACGGCTCAGCGCCGCCGGACGAACCGGCGGGTCCGCGCCGCCTCCGCCTCCGCCTTCACCTCGGCGGCGTACCGGTCCACGTACTCCTGGCCCGACAGCTCCAGCACCGCGTACATGATCTCGTCCGTGACGGCCCGCAGGACCGCCTTCTCGTCCTCCATCCCCGCGTAGCGGGAGAACTCCAGCGGCTCGCCGAAGCGGATGGTGATCTTGCGCAGCTTCGGGATCTTCCGGCCGGGCGGCTGGGCCTCGAAGGTGCCGATCATCGCGCAGGGCACGACGGGCGCCCCGGCCTTCAGCGCCATCACGGCGACCCCGACCTTCCCCTTGTACAGCCGCCCGTCGTGCGACCGGGTCCCCTCGGGGTAGATCCCGAGCAGCTCGCCCCGGCCCAGCACCTTCAGTCCCTCGCGGACGGCCGCCTGCCCGGCCTCCTTGCCCGAGCGGTCCACCGGGATCTGGCCCGCGCTGCGGAAGAAGAACGCCGTCAGCCGGCCCTTGATCCCCGGCCCGGTGAAGTACTCCGCCTTGGCGAGGAAGGTGATCCGGCGCTTCAGGATGGCGGGCATCAGGAAGTGGTCGGAGAACGACAGATGGTTTCCGGCGATGATCGCCGCGCCGGACTCCGGCACATGGTCCAGCCCCTCGATCCGGGGCCGGAAGGACAGCCTCAGGATCGGGCCCAGCAGCACGTATTTCAGCAAGTGGTAGAACACGGCTCCCCCTCGCTCGCAGCGGCATGTGCAGTCACCTGTTACCGCCCGCGGCCGGGCTCATGCTCCTCGCGCGGCGAATTCGCGGAAGCGGCTCCTCCTCGAACAGACGACTCCGTGCATCCGCTTCAGGTCAAAAAGGGGTAAGTATGGACAGACCCGTCCGAGAACGGCTGAACCCGCGTAGAGGAGGGCCCGTCCATGTTGACGGTCGACCTGGCCAGGTACCCCTTGCTCCTGGCAGCAGCGGAGCCGGATCAGCTGCTGCCGGCCAGGGAACAGATGGCCTTCACCCTGGGCTTCCACATCATCCTGGTCCCCTTCGGGGTGGCGCTGACGTCTCTGATGCTCATCGCCAACTACCGGGGGCTGCGCAAGGGCGACGAGGCCGCGCTGCTGCTCGCCCGGCGCTGGTCCAAGGTGGCCGCCGTGCTCTTCGCGGTCGGCGCCATCACCGGGACCGTCCTCTCCTTCGAGCTGGGCCTGCTGTGGCCGGGGCTGATGGGGAAATACGGCGCCGCCTTCGGGTTCCCGTTCGCCATCGAGGGGCTGTTCTTCTTCCTCGAAGCGATCTTCGTGGCCATCTACATCTACGGCTGGGACCGGATGCCCCCCTGGGCCCACTTCTGGTCGGGCGTGCCGGTCGCGCTGGCCAGCATCGGGGGAGCGGGCGCGGTCATCGCCGCCAACAGCTGGATGAACCAGCCCGGCGGCATCACGCTGCGGAACGGCCAGCTGGTCGATGTCCGGCCCGCCGAGGTCTTCTTCAACAACGCCTTCTGGCTCCAGTTCTGGCACATGCTGCTGGCCGCCTACATCGTCGCCGGGTTCTGTGTGGCGAGCGTCTACGCGGTGGGCATGATCAGAGGGCGGCGCGGCCACTACCAGAAGCTCGGCTTCCTGATCAGCTTCATCACCGCCGCCGTCGCCCTGCCGGTGCAGATCTTCGTGGGGGACACCATCGCCCGGCAGGTCTTCGACAGCGAGCCCGCCAAGTTCGCCGCCATCGAACTGCTGCCCAACACCGGCACCCACGTCCCCGAGACCCTAGGCGGCGTCCTCATCGACGGCGAGGTCCGCTACGGCATCTCGGTGCCCTGGGTGGCCTCCATCCTCGCCGGGTTCAAACCCTCGACCCGCATCCAGGGGCTGAACTCCATCCCGGCCGACATCAGGCCCACCACCGCACAGGTCAACATCGTGCACTGGGCGTTCGACATCATGGTCGGCACCTCCATGCTGATGCTCGCCGTGGCCGCCTGGTTCGTCTGGGTCTGGTGGAAGCGCCGGCACACGCTGCAGACCAACCGCTGGTTCCTGGGCGCGGCCTCCGTGTGCGGCCTCGTCTCCATCGCCAGCCTGGAGGCCGGCTGGGTCACCACCGAGGTCGGCCGCCAGCCGTGGATCGTCGTCGGGCTGCTCCGCACCAGAGACGCGGTGACCACCCAGGGCAACCTCTGGCCCACCTTCGCCGGAGTACTGGTGCTCTACCTGGCGGTCGGCGCCGGTGCCATCTGGGTGCTGCTGTCGATGAAGCGACGCTGGCAGAAGCAGGGTGACGAGAACGTCCTGGTGCCCTACGGCCCCGACGCCACGCCCGGCTCCCGGGTCGAGCGCTCCGAGCGGTCCGAGCGGTCCGAGAGGAAGGTGTCGTAGATGGCCGAGCTGGTCGCGGTATTCCTCTTCATCGGGGTCGTCGCCTACGCGGTGCTCGGCGGAGCCGACTTCGGTGCGGGCTTCTGGGACATGATCGCCGGAGGCGCCAAGCGCGGCCGCGAGCCACGCCATCTGATCGACGTCTCGCTGGCCCCGGTCTGGGAGGCCAACCACACCTGGCTGATCTACTGTCTCGTGGTCCTGTGGAGCGGATTCCCCTCCGCCTTCGCCGCCATCACCACCACGCTCTACATCCCGCTGGTCCTCGCCCTGCTCGGCATCGTGCTGCGCGGCGCCGGATTCGCCTTCCGCAAGGCGACCGTCCGCACCGAGGAGCAACGCCTGTACGGCGCCGCCTTCGCGCTCTCCTCCGTCCTGACGCCGTACTGCTTCGGCGCCATCGCGGGCGGCCTCGCCTCCGGCCGCGTGCCCACGGCGGGCAACGGCGACGCGGTGTCCAGCTGGGTCAACCCCACCAGCATCCTCGGCGGCATCCTCGCCATCCTGGCCTGCTCCTACCTCGCCGCCACCTACCTGACCGTGGAGGCGCTGCACCGCGACGACCAGAAGCTGTACCGGTACTACCGCGACCGGGCGATCGCAGCCGGAGCGGCCACCGGCGCGGTCACCATCGCGGGCATCTTCGTCCTCCAGGCCGACTCGCCGCGCCTCTTCGACCGGCTCAGTGGACCGGCGCTGCCCCTGGTGGTCCTCGCGGCCGTCGGCGGCCTGGTCGGACTGGCCCTGCTGTGGGCAAGACGGACCATCGGCACCCGGGTGGCGGCGGCGGGCGCGGTCGCACTGGTCGTGATCGGCTGGGGCGTCGCCCAGACCCCGTATCTCCTCGGCACGCACCTCTCCATCAACGAGGCCGCCGCACCGGACGCCACCCTGGCCGTCGTGGTGGGCGTCGCCATCGTCGCGGGGCTGCTGATCGTGCCGTCCCTGGTGCTCCTGTTCCGGCTCAGCGGCCGGGGCGACGTGGGGGTGGACGAACGTCCCTTTCGGGGCGACCTGACGAAGAAGGACCAGCACGTCGGGACGGCGGCCCGCGCGGCCGCCGCCACCGGGAGCCACCGCGACGCCGGGACGGGCCGGGTCTCCACGGCCGGGACCGGCGTCGGCCAGGTCCCCGCGGTCCCGCTCGACCCGACCGCCGTCCAGCAGGAGCCCCGCCCCCGCTGGGTGCCCTACGCGCTCTGGGCCGGTGCGGTGGCCGCGACCGCGGTGGCGGGAGCGCGGGCGGTACGGCGTACGCGGGACAGGGGTACCCCCGGCCGACCCTGACAGGAGAGCCGGGCGGCGAGTCCCGCCGTACCCCGCGCGAGCGGCACTCGTAGGATGACCGGCATGCCCGGCCCCGCGCACCAGCAGCCCCGGCGACCGCCCCAGCGGCGCTCGCCGGGGCTGCTCGTGCTCGCGGTGCTGGCCGGGCTGCTCGGGATGCACGCCCTGGCTCCGGTCGGCGGCACAGGGCACCCGGAGCACACCCACGCCGTCCACGCGGGTGCCGTCATCGACGCGCCCGGCGACTGCCCCGACGGCCACTGCGGCGGCCACCGGATGCACCACGCCGACCCCACCTGCGCGTCCGGAGCCGTCGGCGGCGGACCCGAACTGCCGGAGCCGCTCGCGGTACTGGCGCCCGCGCCCGCACCGTGCGGCGACCCACGCATCCGTGCCGTCACCGCGCCGGACGGCGCCCGCGCACCCCCCTCACTGGCGGAACTCCAACTCCTGCGGATCTAGCGGCACCCACGACCGCGCGTCCATCGAGCGCGGCCGTCCCGACGCGTGCCCGAATCCCCTTTTCACCAGCAGGAGTTCCCGCATGACCACCTCCCACGCGATCCGCCGTGCCGCGCTCGGCGTCGCCACCGTCTGTGCCGTCGTCCTCCTCGCCGCCTGCGGCGGGGAGCAGCACACCGGAGCCCACGGCGCCCCGGCCGCGACGGACGCCCACAATGCCCAGGACGTCACCTTCGCGCAGGGCATGATCCCGCACCACCAGCAGGCCCTGGAGATGGCCCGGCTGGCCCCCGGCCACGCCGCCTCCGCCGAGGTGAAGGCGCTGGCCGCCCGCATCGAGAAGGCGCAGGACCCGGAGATCCGCACCATGACCGGCTGGCTGAAGTCCTGGGGCGCGGAGCCCCCGATGGCCGGCATGGACCACTCCCGGCACGGCGGCATGGCGGGCATGTCCGGGATGATGAGCGCCGACGACATGACCGCGCTGGAGAAGAGCACCGGCGCCGACTTCGACCAGAGGTTCCTGACCCTGATGATCGCCCACCACCAGGGCGCCGTGGAGATGGCGAAGACGGAGAAGGCCAAGGGCCGCGACGGCCGGGCGACGAAGATGGCGGACGACGTGATCGCCGCGCAGAGCGCCGAGATCAAGCAGATGAAGGGCCTGCTCGGCGAGAAGTGAGCAGGAGGGCGGGGCCGGTGTGCTCACCGGCCCCGCCCGCACCCGTTCAGCCCGCCTGCCCCAGCACCTTCTCCAGCGTGCCCAGCGCGGAGCGCAGCTCGTCCGCCGTCACCGTCAGCGGGGGAGCGAGCCGGATGGTGGAGCCATGGGTGTCCTTGACGAGGATGCCCTCGCGCATCAGCCGCTCGCTGATCTCCCGGCCGGTGCCCAGCGCCGGGTCCACGTCCACGCCCGCCCACAGACCGCGCGCCCGGAACCCGCTCACCCCGTGCCCGCGCAGCGCCTCCAGGCCCTCGCGCAGGACCACGCCCAGCTCGTCGGCGCGGCGCTGGAACTCGCCCGTCTCCAGCAGCTCGACCACCGCCGTGCCGACCGCCGCCGCCAGCGGGTTGCCGCCGAAGGTGGAGCCGTGCTCACCCGGGCCCAGCACGCCCAGCACCTCGCGCCGGGCCACCACCGCCGACACCGGCACGATGCCGCCGCCCAGCGCCTTGCCCAGCAGCACCACGTCCGGCACCACCGACTCGTGCTCGACGGCGAGGGTGCGCCCGGTGCGGCCGAGACCGGACTGGATCTCGTCCGCGACGAACAGGCACCCCTTGCGCCGGGTCAGCTCCCGGACCCCGGTCAGATAGCCCTCGTCCGGGATGACCACCCCGGCCTCGCCCTGGATGGGCTCGATCAGCACCGCCGCGGTGTTCTCGTCGACCGCCTCCTCCAGCGCGGCCAGGTCGTTGTACGGCACGATCTTGAAACCGGGCGTGAAGGGGCCGAAGCCCGCCCGCGCGGTCTCGTCCGTGGAGAAGCTGACGATGGTCGTCGTCCGGCCGTGGAAGTTGTCCGCCGCGACCACGATCGTGGCCTGCCCCTCGGGGACGCCCTTCACGTCGTACGCCCACTTGCGGGCCACCTTGATGCCGCTCTCCACCGCCTCCGCGCCGGTGTTCATCGGCAGCACCACGTCCAGGCCGGTCAGCGCGGCGAGCCGCTCCGCGAACCCCGCCAGCCGGTCGTTGTGGAAGGCGCGGGAGGTCAGCGTCAGGCGGTCCAGCTGGTCGTGCGCGGCCTGGATCAGGGCCGGGTGGCGGTGGCCGAAGTTCAGGGCCGAGTAGCCCGCCAGCATGTCGAGGTACCGGCGGCCCTCGACGTCCTCCACCCAGGCGCCCTCGGCCCGTGCCACGACGACGGGCAGCGGGTGGTAGTTGTGCGCGAGCACCGGCTCCTCCGCCCGGATCAGGTCGGCGGACGTGCGCGCGTGCGCGGGTGCGGTCATGAGCGGATCTCCTGAGTGCAGCACTTGATGCCGCCGCCTGCCTTGTGCAGCTCCGACAGGTCGACGGGCACGGGGTCGTAGCCATGCGTCGCCAGGCGCTCGGCGAGCACCTCGGCCTGGGGGGCGATGAAGACGTGCCGCCCGTCGGACACGGAGTTCAGGCCGAACGCCATCGCGTCGTCGCGGGTGGCGAGCACCGCGTCCGGGTACAGCCGCCGGAGCACCTCGCGGCTGCCCTCCGAGAACGCCTCCGGGTAGTAGGCGATGTTGTCGTCGTCCAGCACGAACAGCGCCGTGTCCAGGTGGTAGAAGTACGGGTCCACCAGGGTCAGCGCGATCACCGGGTGGCCGAAGAACTCCTGCGCCTCGCGGTGGGCGTCGCGAGTGGTGCGGAAACCGGTGCCCGCGAGCACGTACCGCCCGGTCCACACGAGGTCGCCCTCGCCCTCGGTCACGGCCAGCGGGCGGTACACGTCGTACCCCGCGGTCTTGAACCAGGAGTCGTAGTGCTGCGACTCCGGTCGCCGCTCTGGGGCGTGGAACAGCGACCCGAAGACGCGGCCGCCGATCACGAAGGCGGCGTTGGCCGCGAAGACCATGTCGGGCAGGCCCGGCACCGGGTCGACCGCGTCCACGGTGTGACCATGGGCGCGGTAGGCGTCGATCAGGGTCTGCCACTGGGACTGGGCGAGATCGACGTCCACGGGGGCGTCCAGACGCATCCAGGGATTGATCGCGTACTGCACGGTGAAGTGCCTGGGTTCGCAGACCAGGAAGCGCCGGGGGCGCTGCGCACGGGTTTCGGCCACAGAGGGTTTCCTCCGTTTTTCAGTGTGTTACTCACGGCGGTGACACCACGGTAGAAACTCCGGCCGAGGCGCGACAAGCGACGAAAGCTGCGTGATCGCGCAGGATCGCTGCGCATCCACCGGTAGGAACGCACGAGACCTGCGCGTTCAGCGGGTTTGGCGGACGATCACTCGGGTGCGGCCTGGGTGGCGCCCGCCTCGGGGCTTTCCGGGAGGAGGTGGGACAGCACCATCACGCTGATCGTCTTCCGGATGAACGGCTCGGCGCGGATGCGCTCCAGCACCTCCTCGAAGTGCTCCACGTCCCGCGCCCGCACATGCAGCAGGGCGTCGGCGCCCCCGGTCACCGTCATCGCCGCCGTGATCTCCGGATGGTTGCTGACCACCTCCGCGAGCCGCCGGGGCGGAGCCGCGCCCTCGCAGTAGACCTCGACGTACGCCTCCGTGCGCCAGCCGAGCGCGGAGGGCCGCACGGTCGCCGTGAACCCGGTGATCACCCCGGTCTCCCGGAGCCGGTCGACCCGCCGCTTGACCGCCGTGGCCGAAAGACCGACGGCCGCGCCGATCTCGGCGAAGCTGCTCCGGGCGTTCGCCATCAGCGCGGTGATGATCTTGCGGTCGAGGTCGTCGAAGGACGCGGCCCTGCTGTTCACGCGGCCACTGTAATCAGCCCTGGTCGACCAACGGCCCCGGCGGCGCGGCGCGCTACGACTGCGTGACCGCCAGCGCCACCGTCAGCAGCCCCAGCACCACCCAGCCGAACCAGAGCCAGCCGTTGCCGCCGATCGCGACCGTGTACGCCGTGACGACGACGAGGCCGCCCACGGTCAGCGCCCCCATCGCCCTGGTGGAACCGTCCGCCTTGCTGGAACCTCGCATGGAACCGGGCATCGCGGCACCCTCCTAGTGGTCCGTCCACCACCATCGTGCCCCGGTTCCCGCGCCACCGGCACTCCGATGGCCGAGCCGGTCCGCGCGGGATCAGCCCTCGCGCCCGCTGAGCGAGGCCAGATAGGCGTTGTACGCCGCCAGCTCCTGGTCGCCGTCCCGGTCCGCCGCCCGGTCCTTGCGGCGGGCCTGCCGCTGCTCGGAGCGGTACCACTGGAACAGCAGCGCGATCAGCACCAGCACCGACGGGATCTCACTGAACGCCCACGCGATGCCACCGGCCGCGCCCTGGTCCGAGAGCGCGTCTATGCCGAGCGAGGCGGGCGGATGCAGGAACGTCTTCACCATCGGCTCCGACGCCATCATCAGCGCGATGCCGAAGAAGGCGTGGAACGGCATGCCCGCGAACAGCTCCAGCATCCGCATCAGATGGTTCGGGCGGTGCGGGCCCGGATCGACGCCGATGATCGGCCAGAAGAACACCACGCCGACCATCAGGAAGTGCACCATCATCGCGATGTGCCCGGCCTTCGACCCCATCAGGAAGTCGAAGATCGGCGAGAAGTACAGCGCGTACAGGCTGGCGATGAACAGCGGGATCGTGAACGCCGGATGGGTGATGAACCGCATGTACCGGCTGTGCAGCAGCGCCAGCAGCAGTTCACGCGGGCCCTTGCGGCCCCGCCCCGCCGTCGGCAGCGCCCGCAGCGCCAGCGTCACCGGCGCGCCCAGCAGGATCAGGATCGGCGACAGCATGCTGATCACCATGTGCTGCACCATGTGCACGCTGAACATGACCATGCCGTAGTCGTTCAGCCGGGTGCACATCACCAGACCGATGGTCAGCACACCGACGACGTACGACAGCGTCCGCGACACCGGCCACGCGTCGCCGCGCCGCCGCAGCCGCAGCACCCCCCAGCCGTACAGGGCGAGCCCGGCCAGGCAGGCGATCAGGAAGAAGGGGTCCGCCGACCACACGAGCCCCCGTCCCAGCGTGAACGGCGGCAGATCCGGCACCATGCCGTGCCCGCTGTGGTCCATCCGGCGGCTCCTGGTTCGTGGGGGTTGAGCGGTTTCTGTCCGCACTCAGGGTACGGGCGCCCCCGCGCCCGTCCGTGAGCGGGGTCCGCCGCCACCCGCACCGCCGCTACAGCACGCACTCCGCCTCGGCGTACCGCCCCGCCGGGACCGTCTTCAGGGTGCTGACCGCCTCGGCCAGCGGCACCATCACGATGTCCGTGCCGTGCAGCGCGGTCATCCGGCCGAACTCCTCCCGGTGCACCGCCTCCACCGCGTGCCAGCCGAACCGGGTGGCCAGCACCCGGTCGTACGCCGTCGGCGTGCCGCCGCGCTGCACATGGCCGAGGATCACCGGCCGGGCCTCCTTGCCGAGCCGCTGCTCCAGCTCCACGGAGAGCTGGCGGGCGATCCCGGCGAAGCGCTCGTGGCCGTAGATGTCCCGGCCGCCCTCGTCGAACTCCATGGAGCCGGGACGCGGCTTGGCGCCCTCGGCGGCCACCACGATGGCGAACCGCTTGCCCGCCTCGAACCGGGCACCGACGCGGCGGGTCAACTCGTCGATGTCGAAGGGGCGTTCCGGCACGACGATGGCGTGCGCGCCGGCCGCCGTGCCCGAGTTCAACGCTATCCAGCCGGTGTGGCGGCCCATGACCTCCACGATCAGCACCCGCTGGTGGGACTCGGCGGTGGTCTTCAGCCGGTCCAGCGCCTCGGTGGCGACGCCCACGGCCGTGTCGAAGCCGAAGGTGACGTCGGTCGCCGCGATGTCGTTGTCGATGGTCTTGGGCACGCCCACGATCGGCAGCCCGCTGTCCGACAGCAGCCGGGCCGCCTTCAGCGTGCCCTCACCGCCGATCGGGATGATCGCGTCCAGCCCGAGTTCCTCGACATGGCCCTTGACCCGCTCCACCCCGCCGCGCAGATGCTCGGGACGGACGCGGGAGGAGCCGAGGATCGTGCCGCCGCGCGCCAGGATGCCGCTGACGGCATCCAGGTCGAGCTTCAAGTAGTCGCACTCCAGCAGGCCCTTCCAGCCGTCGCGGAAGCCGATGACCTCGTCGCCGTGGTCGACGAGGGCCCGGTGCACGACGGACCGGATGACGGCGTTCAGGCCGGGGCAGTCGCCGCCGGAGGTGAGGACACCAATGCGCATAGCCCGGATTACCTTCTCGACGTGGGCCGGGAGACCGGACCACGTTGTCCGGCGGGGTCCCGGCCAGACTACCGGCGGTGGGGGCCCCTCACCCAGCGGGCGTCCGCCTGCTGGACGCACCCGCACAGGTGAGCGGACGACGCGTCAGGCGGGCCCGCGAAAGCTCACGGGCCCGCCTGACGGGTGTACGGATATGCGGTTGTTACGCCGATTACGCGGGCTGCTGCGCCGAGGCGATGCGCTCGTCACGCAGCGCCTCGTACCAGGTGTCGTCGATCGGCGGCAGCGCGTTCACGTCCAGCGCCAGCTTCAGCAGCAGGTCCGCGACCTGCGGGTTACGGGCCAGCACGGGGCCGTGCATGTACGTACCGAACACGGTCCCGTTGTACGCGCCCTCCGTGCCGTCACCCGTGCCGTTGCCCCGGCCCAGCCGGACCTGGGCGAAAGCGCGGGCACTCGGGCCCAGATGGGTGATGCCCTGGTGGTTCTCGAAGCCGGTCAGCGGGGGCAGGCCCAGACGCGGGTCGATGTCGCCGAGGACATCGCCCACGCACCGCTCGCCCTCGCCGCGCGTCGACGTCACGTCGAGCAGGCCGAGGCCCGGCTCTCGCTGGCCGAGGTCGTTGATGAACTCGTGGCCGAGGATCTGGTAACCAGCGCACACGGAGAACACGATCGCGCCGTTCTCCACCGCGCGCTGCAGGTGCCCGTCGCGGCGCAGCCGCTCGGCCGCCAGCCGCTGCGGACGGTCCTCACCGCCGCCGATCAGGTAGATGTCGCCCGACGTCGGGATCGGCTGGTCGCTGCGCACGTCGAGCCGGGCCACGTCCAGGCCGCGCTGGCGCGCCCGGCGCTCGACGACGAGGGCGTTGCCCTGGTCGCCGTAGGTGCTCAGCAGGTCCGGGTAGATCCACACCAGCCGCAGTTGGTTGTCGCTCATGAGGAGGTTGTCGCCCTTCTGGCTCAGTTGCCGACGCGGCGGCGCAGGTCCTGGAACGCGGTGTAGTTGGCGATGACCTCGATCCGGCCCGGCGGGGCCGCGGCGACGGCCTCGTCGAGGTTCTCGCACACCTGGAAGTGCTGGTTCGCCACTTCCAGGCGGACGGCGAGGTCCAGCTTCCGGTCACCGATGACGAAGATCGGGTGGCCGGTGAGCCGGGTGTAGTCCACGTCCCACAGCCAGGAGGTGTCGGTGCCGTCCGCCCCGCGCGCGTTCACGGAGAGGATCACCGGGGTGGGCGGCGGGTCGATCAGGGAGAAGGTCTCCAGCCAGCCGGCCGGGTTCTTCGCCAGCAGCAGCCGCAGGTCGCGGTTCTGGAACTGGACCACGTCGTAGCGTCCGGCGACCGCCTGCACCTGGTACATGCGCTCCAGGGCCACCTGCGGCGGCACCCCGAACACGGCGGCGACGGCGGCCGAGCTGGCCGCGTTCGCCTTGTTGGCGCGGCCCGGCAGCTGGAGGTGGATCGGCCAGGCCGAGCCGTGCGGGTCCAGGACGTGGTCGCCGGAGAGCGCCCAGGTCGGCGTCGGACGGCGGAAGCCGCACTCGCCGCAGAACCAGTCGTCGCCGGGGCGCTGCATCACACCGCCGCAGGACGGGCAGGACCAGGCGTCGTCCTTCCACATCTGACCGGCCGCGACCCAGACCACGTTGGGGGAGGACGAGGCCGCCCACACCACCAGCGGGTCGTCGCAGTTGGCGACGACGACGGCCTTGGAGCCGGACAGGCCCTCGCGCCAGTTCTCCGCGAGCATCCGGGTCTCGGCCGCGCGGTCCAGCTGGTCGCGGGAGAGGTTCAGCAGCGCGATGCACTTGGGGCTGGTGTCACGTGCCACACCGGCCAGGTACTTCTCGTCGACCTCGATGACACCGAACTTGGCGTCCGAGCCGCCCGCGAGGGCGGAGGTGATCCCGGCCGGCATGTTGGCGCCGAGCGCGTTGGACACGACCGGCCCGGCGGCGCGCAGGGCCTCCGCGATCAGCCGGGTGGTGGTGGTCTTGCCGTTGGTCGCCGACACCAGGACCACGTCCAGGTGGGTGGCGAGCCGCGCGAGCAGGTCGGGGTCGAGCCGCAGGGCGACCTTGCCGCCGATCACCGACCCGCTGCCGCGTCCCGCGGCGCGCGATGCCGCCGCGACCGCCTTGCCCGCGGTCACGGCCAGCTTGGCCCGCGGCGAGAGCGGGTCCGAGTTGCCTGCCATCAGTCCTCGATCCTCCTTGCGTACGCGCCGCGCCTGGGGGCCATCCGGCAGCGTGGTGGGGGCCTCAGCCTATCGAGAACCGTTCGCACACCCGAATCCCGGTCCACCCGGCCCGCCCTCGCGCGCTCGGTGCGGGCCGAACGAACCGTACCCTTGCCGCCATGCGACACCGCTCGATACCGGGTGCCCACGGGCGCGTCCGGCCTCTCACCCTCCTCGGCGACCCCGTGCTGCACGCACCGTCCCGGGACGTCACCGACTTCGGTCCGGAACTCTCCGCGCTCGTGGAGGACTTGTTCGCCACCATGTACGCGAACGAGGGGGTGGGCCTGGCCGCCAACCAGATCGGCGTCGATCAACGGGTGTTCGTGTACGACTGCCCGGACGACGAGGAGGTGCGCCACCTCGGCCATGTGGTCAACCCCCGGCTGGTCGCCGCCGACGGGCTGGAGTTCCTGGCCCCCGAGGGCTGCCTGTCGCTGCCGGGCCTGGAGGCGGGCCTGGAGCGGTACGACCACGCCGTGGTGGAGGGTGTCACGATGACGGGGGAGCCCGTCACCATCGACGGCACCGGCTTCTTCGCCCGCTGTCTCCAGCACGAGTGCGACCATCTCGACGGCACGGTTTACGCCGACCGCGTGACGGGCCGCCGCAGGCGCAAGCTGGACCGGCAGGTACGCAAGGCCCCCTGGCACGGCTGAGGCCCGCCGGGGCGGGTCAGAAGCCCGGACCGCCCACGCGGTCCCCGGCGGCCGCGAGCCGCCCCCACAGCAAGTCGGCCAGCGAACGCACCAGTTCGGCCCGCGAGCAGGGGCGCTCGCCCAGCCACCAGTCCCCGGCGGCGTGCATCATGCCGACGATGCCGTGCCCCCAGACCCGGGCCAGCTGCTGACTGCCCGGACCGAGGTCCACCCGCTCCTCGATGACCTGAGCCAGGTCCTCGCCCATCCGGCGCAGCAGCGGGGCGCTGTGCTTGCCGACGTCGAAGCCCTGGTCGCCGCCCTGCCCGCCCTCGGAGGGGTGCATCAGGAACCGGTACACCTGCGGCCGGGCCTCGATGGCGGCGAGGTAGGTGTCGAGCGTGGACTCCACCCGCTCACGGCGTTCGGCGGGCGCGTCCAGCGCGGCGCGCAGCGAGTCGAGCAGCGCGTCGGTGTGCCGCATGGCGAGGGCCGCGTAGAGCCCGCCCTTGTCGCCGAAGTGGCGGTAGAGGATCGGCTTGGTGATGCCCGCCTCCGCGGCGATGGCGTTCATCGACGCCTGCGGGCCGTCGCGCAGCACCACCCGGTCGGCGGCCTCCAGCAGCTCCCGCCGTCGTCGGTCGGCGGACCGCTGCTGATCGGTCCGCTGTGTGGTGTCCATGTGGTCTCCCCACCCGTGCTGATTCGGTGACGCCTGCGCAAACTAACACCCACCGCGCCCCTGACATCGAACGGGATACCGAGCCGTCATCCGGAGTTGACTTTACCTACCCGTCGGTAACAGACTCTGGTTACCGCTAGTAACATCGTCTTGCCGGTAACACCGTACGTGCGCCGCTGGAGGGGACATGGCCGAGTTCACCATGGAGCTCAACGACGAACAGAAGGAGGTCCGGGACTGGCTGCACGGCTTCGCCGCCGATGTGATCCGGCCCGCGGCCGCCGAATGGGACGAGCGTGAGGAGACTCCCTGGCCGGTCATCCAGGAGGCCGCCAAGATCGGCGTCTACTCCCTCGACTTCTACGCCCAGCAGCACTTCGACCCCACCGGCCTCGGCATACCGATGGTCATGGAGGAACTGTTCTGGGGGGACGCGGGCATCGCCCTCTCCATCGTCGGCACCGGCCTCGCCGCCGTGGGCGTCCTCGCCAACGGCACCGAGGAGCAGATCGGCACCTGGATTCCCCAGATGTACGGCGACGTGAACGACGTCAAGGTCGCCGCCTTCTGCTCCTCCGAGCCCGACGCCGGCTCCGACGTGTCCTCCATGCGCACCCGTGCGGTGTACGACCAGGCCAAGGACGAGTGGGTGCTGAACGGCACCAAGACCTGGGCGACCAACGGCGGCATCGCCAACGTCCATGTCGTCGTCGCCGTGGTCGACCCGGAGCTGGGCTCCAAGGGCCACGCCTCCTTCATCGTCCCGCCGGGCACGCCCGGTCTCAGTCAGGGCCAGAAGTTCAAGAAGCACGGCATCCGCGCCTCGCACACCGCCGAGGTCGTCCTCGAGAACGTGCGGGTGCCCGGCTCCTGCCTGCTCGGCGGCAAGGAAAAGCTGGACGAGCGGCTGGCCCGGGCACGGGAGCGGGCCCGCACCGGCGGTGAGCGGGTGAAGAACGCGGCGATGGCCACCTTCGAGGCGTCCCGGCCCGCCGTCGGGGCGATGGCGGTCGGCACGGCGCGCGCCGCCTACGAGGTCGCCCTCGAATACGCCACTACGCGTGAGCAGTTCGGGCGGCCCATTGTTGACAACCAGGGGGTCGCCTTCCAGCTGGCCGACATGCGGACGTCCATCGACGCGGCCCGGCTGCTGGTGTGGCGGGCGTCGTGGATGGCCGTCAACGGGCGGCCGTTCACCGCGGCTGAGGGGTCCATGTCGAAGCTGTTCGCTTCCGAGACGGCTAAGAAGGTCACTGGGCAGGCGATTCAGATCCTCGGGGGGAACGGATATACGCGGGAGTATCCCGTGGAGCGGATGCACCGGGATGCGGCGATCTACACGATCTTCGAGGGGACCAGTGAGATTCAGCGGCTGGTGATCGCTCGTACCTTGGCCGGGGTTCCGATTCGGTAGCGCCGTGGGGCGCGGGGTGCGTTGCGGGCTCACGGTTCGTCGTGGCTTGTCGCGCAGTTCCCCGCGCCCCTTTGGCCAGCTCACTCATCGGTGTTTCAGCGGGGTGAGTTGGTCTATGTCGTAGCGCTTTCTCAGCTCCTCGATGGCCTCCTGGTCCGGGGGGCCTCCCGCGTCCAGGATCTCCAGGAGTTCCTCGAAGTAGCGCTCGTGGTCCGGTGGGGGAGAGGCCTGGAAGAACATGCGGGCCGGGGTGTCGGTGGGGTTGGCGAAGGCGTGGGGGCAGCCGGGCGGGACGACGATGAGCGTGCCCGGCGTCGCGCGGACCACCCGGGTGCCCGAACCCGACTCCCAGCGCTGCCAGTTGTCGGGGGTGCGGATGCGGGGCTCGAAGGCGAGGACGTCGAGTTCGCCGTCGAGGACGTAGAACAGCTCCTCGCTGCGGGTGTGCACATGGGCGCCCACGTCGAAGCCCGGCGGGACCTCCACCTCGAAGGTGGAGGCCGTCCGCGAGTGGGTGCCGGTGACCTTGAACGTGACCCGCTGGGCGGCCGTCTCCATCACCCGGCCGTGCCCCGGCGGGACGAGCAGCCCCTCGGTCGTCGTCATGACCGGCTCACCAGGTCACCGGCAGGGCCTCGGGCCCCCGGATCAACGCGCCCTTACGGAAGGGGACTTCCTCCGGCGGCACGGCGAGCTTCAGCCCCGGCACCCGGTCCAGCAGGACGTCCACCAGCAGCTCGGACTCCAGCCGGGCCAGCATCCCGCCCGGGCAGTAGTGCGGGCCGAAGCCGAACGCCACATGCGGGTTGGGGCTGCGCTCGACGTCGATGGTGTCCGGGTCGGCGAACACCTCCGGGTCGCGGTTGGCGGCCAGGTAGGAGTTGTAGACCGCGTCGCCCGCGCGGATGCGGACGCCCCCGATCTCCACGTCCTCCAGGGCGATCCGGGACAGGCCCACCGCGTTGCGGTGCGGGATGTACCGCAGCAGCTCGTCGATCGCCCTCGGTCGGATCTCCGGGTCCGAGCGCAGCCGCTCGGCCAACTCCGGCCGGGTCAGCAGCAGATAGAACATCTGCCCGCTGTTGTTGGTGACCGCCTCGCCGCCCATCTGGAGCAGTACGGCGAGACCGACCGCCTCAACCAGCGTGACCTCGTCCCGGTCCACGGCCGCGCTCAGCAGCGAGCAGACGTCCTCGCCGCGGCCGTGCGCGTGGTGGCCGATGAGGTCCGTGAAGTAGGCGCTCATCTCCCGCTTGGCCTGCTCGCTGACCTCCTTGCCGTGCGCGGAGGACAGGATGCGCTGGGTCCACTCGTGCATGGCGTGCTGGTCGGCGGCGGGTACGCCCATCAGCTCACAGATCACCGCGATGGGGAACGGGCTGAGCACCGCGCCGGTGAGGTCGGCGGGCGGTCCCGCCCGGAGGAGCCCGTCCACCAGCTCCTCCAGCACGGCCCGCGACCGCTCCCGGACCCGTTCCACGCCCTTCGCGGTGAACGCGGCGGCCACCGCGCGGCGCAGCCGGGTGTGGTCCGGCGGGTCGAGGAAACCGACCGCGCCCCGGTCCGGGATGAAGTGCGGGGCGAGCCGCGTGACCTGCTTCTCCATCACGGCTTCCCGGCCGAAGCGCGGGTCGTTGGTCACCGTCCGTACGTCGTCGTACCGGGTGACCAGCCAGGCCCAGCCCTCGCCGTTGGGCAGCTGGATGCGGGTGACCGGGCCCTCGTTCATCAGCTCGGTCAGCACCGGGTCGAAGTCGGTGCCCGCCAGGTCGGTCACCGGCCAGTCCCGGATGGGAGGCGGGGTCCCGGTGAGCGTCTCGTCACTCATCGCCCCTCCTGGTCCCGGCCGACCCAGCGGCCGACGGTCATCTCGGCGGTGATGCCGGGCCCGAACCCGGCGAGCAGTCCGCGTGCCCGGTGCTCGGCACCCCCGTCGTCGAACAGCCGACGCAGCGCGTCCAGGACGACGGCGCTGGCGATGTTGCCGTACTCGGTGAGCGTGGCCCGGCTGAACCGGAACGCGTGCGGCTCGACCTTCAGGAACTTGCTGAGGTCGTCGAGTATTCGGGGGCCGCCCGCGTGGATGATGTAGAAGTCCAGGTCGGAGGCGTTCCAGCCGTGGTTGCCCGCGAGTTCCTGGAGCGCCGGGGCCAGCGGCTCCATCGTGGTCGGCACCCGCTTGTCCAGCAGGAAGTGGAACCCGGTGTCCCGGACGTCGTACGAGATCCAGTCCTCGGTCTTGGGGATCAGGTACGAGCCGTTGCGCTCCAGCTGCACACCCGTGCCGCCCCGGCCGCGCACGACGGCGGCCGCGATGCCGTCGCCGAACAGGCCGTTGGAGAGCAGGGAGCCGACGCCGAGGTCGGTCGGCTGGTAGCACAGCGAGCAGAACTCGCAGGCCACGATGAGGGCGTTGGCCTCCGGGTAGGCCGAGCAGAAGTCGTGCGCCCGGTTGATGGCAGCGCCTCCGGCCGCGCACCCGAGCTGCGCGATGGGTAGTTGCCGGGTGGTGCTGGAGAAGTCCATCTCGTTGATCAGCCACGCGGTGAGCGACGGCATCATGAAGCCGGTGCACGACACGTAGACGATGACATCGATGTCAGAGGTGAGGAGTTCGGCCGAGTCCAGGGCCTGCTGGATCACCGCGGGCACCCGGGCCTTGGCCTCGTACTCGTACAGCTTGTTGCGCTGCTCGAAGCCCGGATGCTTCAGGGTCTCCTCGATGGGCTGCACGATGTGCCGGGTGCGCACTCCGGTGTTCTCGATCAGTCGGAGGGCCAGCGGGAGCTGCGGGTTGTCCGCGTGGTGCGTGCGGGCCAGCTCCAGGGTCTCCTCCATGGTGATCACGTGTTCCGGCACGGACACCGAGGGTCTGCACAAAGTCGCCATGAGCGGTCCCTGCTTTCGCCGTCCGGCGGGCCTTCGTCCGCCGGTCAGAAGGTGGTCCACCCACACTCACCCGGAAGGCCGACGATCTCGCGCCGAATTACGCCGAACCGGGGACGACAGAGAGTGACGATGCCTCATTTTCGCAGCTCAGGCCCACTGTAAAAGGGGCGCGGGGAACTGCGCGACAAGCCACGACGCCGCAGCACCCCACCACGTACCCAAGCCCCCTACGGCGCCCCACTGCTATGCGCGATGCACGCCACATCGATCCGATCGGCCAGCTTGGCCAACTCGATCGTCAGCTCGGCGACGGTGTCCTCGTCCAACCCCCGCTCACCGGCCTCCACCAGATGCACCCACCTCGCGCCCACGCTGCGCAGCAACTTGCTGACGTCGCCCGCCGACACCCGCAGCGCACCACGTTCGTCCACGATCAGAGGGAGGGTCACTTCGCCGTTCACAGACCGGATCGTATCCGTGCGATCCTCACGCTCCCTGCCAAACGGTGGTGATGTTGCAGAACTCCCGGATTCCCTGCGCGGACAGTTCACGTCCGTACCCGGACCGCTTGATCCCGCCGAAGGGGAACGCGGCGTTCGAGGCGGTCATGCCGTTGATGAACACGCCCCCGGCCTCCAGGTCCCGCGCGCAGTGCGCCATCTCGTCCGCGTCCTCGGTCCACACGCTCGAACTCAGCCCGAAGGGCGAGTCGTTGGCGATGAGGATCGCGTCCTCCAGGTCGTCCGCCCGGTACACGGTGGCCACCGGCCCGAACGCCTCCTCGCGGTGGATGCGCATCTCGCGCTCGACGTCCGCGATCACGGTCGGCGGGTAGTACCAGCCGACGCCGTCCGGCCGCTGGCCGCCGCACAGGATGTCGGCCCCGCTGCGGCGCGCGTCGTCGACGAGTTCCTCCACGTCCGTCCGGCCCTGCTCGGTGGCGAGCGGGCCGACGTCGGTGTGGTCGTCCATGGGGTCGCCGACGGTCAGGTCCTTCATCCCGGCGACGAACTTCTCCAGGAAGGCGTCGTACACGTCCGTGTGCACGATGAACCGCTTCGCGGCGATGCAGGACTGACCGTTGTTCTGCACCCGCGCGGTCACCGCGACCTTCGCCGCCCGGTCGATGTCGGCGGAGGGCATCACCAGGTAGGGGTCGCTGCCGCCCAGCTCCAGCACCGTCTTCTTGATCATCTCGCCCGCGGTGGAGGCGACCGCGCGTCCGGCGGGCTCGCTGCCGGTGAGGGTGGCGGCCTTGACCCGGTCGTCCCGGAGGATCTCGTCGACGGCCGACGAGCCGACCAGCAGCGTCTGGAAGCAGCCGACCGGGAACCCGGCCCGCTGGAACAGGTCCTCCAGATACAGGGCGGTCTGCGGCACGTTGGAGGCGTGCTTGAGCAGGCCGACGTTGCCCGCCATCAGCGCGGGCGCGGCGAACCGGATCACCTGCCAGAGCGGGAAGTTCCACGGCATCACCGCGAGCACCGGGCCCAGCGGGCGGTAGACGACCCGGACCCGCGAGGCGCCGGAGTCCTTCACGTCCGCCTCGTCCGGCACCTCGTCGGCGAGCAGCTTCTCGGCCCGCTCGGCGTACCAGCGCATCGCCTTGACGCACTTGGCGGCCTCCGCGCGGGCCTGCGCGAGCGGCTTGCCCATCTCGGTCGTCATGATCCGGGCGACCTCGTCGTTGTCCGCCTCCAGGAGGTCGGCGGCCCGGTTCAGATGCTCGGCGCGCTCGGCGAACGACGTCGTCCGGTAGGTCCGGAAGGTGGCCTCGGCGAGCTGGAGGCGGCGCTCCACCTCGGCGTCGTCCATCGGCTCGTACGTCTTGACCGTCTCGCCGTTCGCCGGGTTCACCGTGGCGATGGGCATGGCTGACCTCCTGGTACCGGGGTGTGCGTCGACCATCGCGCGCGGCATGCGGTACCGCAACGCATCGGTCCCCTGTTCAGCCCGAGTGCTCCGCCAGACGGTCGAGAAACGTGCTCTGTCCGGAGATCATCAACGGCCGGGCCTCCTCGGCGGTGAACCAGGCCACCCGGTCCAGTTCCGGGAACTCCTGGACCCGGCCCGAGTGGGGCGGCCACTCCATGGAGAAGGTGCCGGGCTCGATGGCCTGGGGGTCGAGGTCGGCCTCCACCGCCCAGGCCGTGACGATCTTGCCGTTGCGCTGGGTGATCTCGCCCAGCGGCAGCGCCGGGCCGTCCGGCGGGGCGAGGCCCAGCTCCTCCTGGAACTCCCGGCGGGCCGCCTCCCAGGCGGGCTCGTCCGCCTGGTACTCGCCCTTGGGCACCGACCACGCCCCCTCGTCCTTCGTGGCCCAGAGCGGGCCGCCCATATGGCCGAGCAATACCTCCAGCCCTCGGCTGGTGTGGCGGAACAACAGCAGTCCCGCACTGCGCTTCGTCGCACGCACTGTCACGCCTTGACCTCCGGGTGGGCCGCGAGCAGGGCCTCCACCGTATCGGCGTCCTCGGGCCTTTTGTCCTCGCGATAGCGGATCACCCGCGCGAACCGCAGGGTGACCCCGGCCGGGTAGCGGGTGGAGCGCTGGAGTCCGTCGTAGGCGATCTCCACGACGAGTTCGGGGCGTACGGTCACGCCCCAGCTCTTCTCCTCCACCGCGAGTTCGCCCAGCCGTTCGGTCTGCCAGGCGAGCATCACGTCCGTCATGCCCTTGAAGGTCTTGCCGAGCATCGCGTAACCGCCGTCGGCGGTGCGGGCGGCCAGATGCAGGTTGGAGAGCTTGCCGGTGCGGCGGCCGTGCCCCCACTCGGCGGCCAGCACCACCAGGTCGAGGGTGTGTACGGGCTTGACCTTCAGCCAGGACGCGCCGCGCCTGCCCGCGCTGTACGGCGCGTCGAGCCCCTTGGCCACGATGCCCTCGTGCCCGCGCGCGAGGGTCCCGGCCGAGAACTCCTCCGCCGCCGCGGTGTCCTCCGGCCCGGCCACCAGCGCCCGGCGCACCCGCATCGGCTCCGGCACCAGCCGGGCCAGCTCCGCGTGCCGCTCGGCGAAGGGCAGGTCCAGCAGGTCCCGGCCGTCCACCGACAGCGCGTCGAAGAACACCGGGGAGACCGGGACCTCCTCGGCCGCCCTGGCCACGTCCACCCGCGAGCCGACCCGGCCCGCCGTCTCCTGGAAGGACCGGGGCCGCCCGTCCGGGCCGAAGGAGATCACCTCGCCGTCCAGCACGAACCGCTCGCCCGGCAGCTCCAGCGCCGCCGACGTCACCTCGGGCAGCCGGTCGGTGATGTCGTCCAGCGTCCGGGTGTACACCCGCACCTCGGCACCGTCCCGGTGCACCTGTACGCGGATGCCGTCGAGCTTCTCCTCCACCGCGCACGCCCCGAGCTTCTCCACCGCCTCCGCGACCGAGGAGGCGCTGCGGGCCAGCATCGGCAGCACCGGGCAGCCCACGGTGAGCCGGAACTCGTCCAGCGCGCCGGGGCCCTCGGCCAGCAGCGCCTGGGCGACCGTCTGGAGCGAGCCGGCCAGCATCACCGCCCGCCGTACCGTGGCGGGATCGGCCTCCGTGGCGCGGGCCAGCCCCTCCACGGCGAGCGCGTCCAGGGCGCCCTGGCGGACCTCGCCGGTCAGCAGGCCCCGCAGGAAGCGCTGTTCGTCCTTGGTGGCCGCGCCCATCAGCTCGTCGACGATCCGCGCCCGCTCGGCCTGCGAACCGGCCCCGGACACCGAGGCCAGCCCGGTCAGCAGGGTGTCCACCCCGCGCACGGTGAGCGTCGGTTCGGCGGCGGGCGGCACCTCGCGGCCGAGCACCTTCCAGCCGACGCCGATCCGGCCCTGCGGCAGCTTTCCCGCGAGATACGGGATGACCACGGGCACGTCGTCGGGTTCCGCGTCCCGGAAGAGTTCCGCGAGCAGATCCGTCTTGCGGGTCCGGGACGCCGTGGCGGCGACCTGACCCGACACCTCCGCGAGCCGAGTGAGCAGCATGCAGCATGGGTGCTCCGCGAAGGCCCCGCTCACACCTGCTGGATTGACAAACCCGCTTGCCGAATCTGCAATGAGGGGCATGAGCGAGACGAGCGACGCGGGCGCGGAGAGCACCGACGAGGTGCTGGCCGCCGTCGGCCCGAGACTGCGCCGCCTCCGCAAGGAGCGGGACGTGACACTGGCCGCGCTGTCGGAGACGACCGGTATCTCGGTGAGCACCCTCTCCCGGCTGGAGTCGGGCCTGCGCCGCCCCAGCCTGGAGCTGCTGCTGCCCATCGCGCAGGCCCACCGGGTCCCGTTGGACGAGCTGGTCGGCGCCCCGCCGGTCGGTGACCCGCGGGTGCGGAGCGAGCCGATCATCCGTGACGGCCGCACCTTCTACCCCCTCACCCGGCGCCCCGGCGGCCCCCAGGCGTACAAGGTGGTCGAACCGCGTCGCGACCGGCAGCCCGACCCGCGCACCCACGAGGGCTACGAGTGGCTGTACGTCCTCTCCGGACGCCTGCGGCTGGTCCTCGGCGACCACGACGTGGTGCTGGGCCCGGGGGAGGCCGCCGAGTTCGACACCCGCGTACCGCACTGGTTCGGGTCGGCGTGGGACGGGCCGGTGGAGTTCCTGAGCCTGTTCGGGCCGCAGGGGGAGCGGATGCATCTGCGGGCGCGGGCGGGGCGGCGGGCCGGGGAGGAGGACTGACGGGGTCCGTCATCCCGTTCTTCGGTCGACTGTTCCCTCGTCCCGTTCTTCGGCCGACTGTTCCCTCATCGGCAAGCGACCGCTTAGTATGCCCAGGACCCCGGTTCAGACGACGCAGTCCCGTGGAGGCCCGGCATGCAGGCATGGCAAGTGCACGAGAACGGCGAGCCGCGCGAGGTGATGCGCCTGGCGGAGGTGGAGACCCCCACGCCCGGCGAGGGCCAGGTGCTGCTGCGTGTGCGCGCCGCCAACGTCAACTTCCCGGACGCCCTGCTCTGCCGGGGCCAGTACCAGATCCGGCCCCCGCTGCCCTTCACCCCCGGCGTGGAGATCTGCGGCGAGACCGAGGACGGCCGCCGCGTCATCGCCAACCCGGCGCTGCCGTACGGCGGTTTCGCCGAGTACGCGCTCGCCGACGCCCGCGCGCTGCTGCCCGCGCCCGACGCGCTGGACGACGCCGAGGCGGCCGCCCTGCACATCGGCTACCAGACCGGCTGGTTCGGCCTGCACCGGCGCGCCCACCTGGAGGCGGGGGAGACCCTGCTCGTGCACGCCGCCGCGGGCGGTGTCGGCAGCGCGGCCGTGCAGCTCGGCAAGGCCGCCGGGGCACGGGTCATCGGTGTCGTCGGCGGCGCCGACAAGGCCGCCGTCGCCCGTGAACTGGGCTGCGACGTGGTCGTGGACCGGCGTGCCGAGGACGTGATCGCCGCCGTCAAGGAGGCCACCGGCGGCAAGGGCGCCGACGTGATCTACGACCCCGTAGGCGGAGAGGCGTACGCGCAGTCCGCCAAGCTCGTCGCCTTCGAGGGACGGATCGTGGTCGTCGGGTTCGCCAGCGGTTCCATCCCGAGCCCCGCGCTCAACCATGCCCTGGTGAAGAACTACTCGATCGTGGGCCTCCACTGGGGCCTGTACAACACCAAGAACCCCAAGCTGGTGCTGCGCTGCCACGAGGAGCTGACCGAGCTGGCCGCGCGCGGCGCGATCAAGCCGCTGGTCAGCGAGCGCGTACCGCTCGCCGGGGCGGCCGACGCCGTACAGCGGGTCGCCGACGGCGTGACCACCGGCCGGATCGCCGTCCTGCCGCAGAACGGAGCCACCGCATGACCGACGCCGTGGAACTGCGCCGCCGCACGCAGGAGTTGCTGGCCGCGTACCCGCCCTCCTCCACCGACCGCCTCGACTTCCTCCGGGCCCGCTTCGACGCCGGGCTCGCCTGGGTGCACTACCCGGAGGGCCTCGGCGGGCTCGGCGCCCCGCGCTCCCTCCAGGCCGTCGTGGACGAGGAGCTGGCCGTTGCCGGTGCCCCCGACAACGACCCGCGCCGCATCGGTATCGGCCTCGGCATGGCCGCCCCGACCGTGCTGCGCTACGGCACCGACGAGCAGAAGGCCCGCTTCCTGCGCCCGCTGTGGACCGGCGAGGAGGTGTGGTGCCAGCTCTTCAGCGAGCCCGGCGCCGGGTCCGACCTGGCCGCCCTCGGCACCCGTGCCGTACGCGACGGCGACTCCTGGGTGGTCGACGGGCAGAAGGTGTGGACCTCCAGCGCCCACCTGGCCCGCTGGGCCATCCTCATCGCGCGCACCGACCCGGACGCGCCCAAGCACGCGGGCATCACCTACTTCATCTGCGACATGACCGACCCCGGCGTGGAGGTCCGGCCGCTGCGCCAGATCACCGGCGAGGCCGAGTTCAACGAGGTCTTCCTCACCGGCGTCCGCATTCCCGACAGCCACCGCCTCGGCGAGGTCGGCGACGGCTGGCGGGTCGCCCAGACCACGCTGATGAACGAACGCGTCTCCATCGGCGGCATGCGGCTGCCCCGCGAGGGCGGCATGATCGGTCCGGTCGCGAAGACCTGGCGGGAACGCCCCGAACTGCGCACCCACGACCTGCACCAGCGGCTGCTGAAGCTCTGGGTCGAGGCCGAGGTGTCCCGGCTCACCGCCGAACGCCTGCGCCAGCAGCTCAACGCCGGCCAGCCCGGCTACGAGGGCTCCGGCATGAAGCTCGCCTTCGCCCGCCTCAACCAGGAGATCAGCGGCCTGGAGGTCGAACTCCTGGGCGAGGAGGGGCTGCTCTACGACGACTGGACCATGCGCCGCCCCGAGCTGGTCGACTTCACCGGGCGCGACGCCGGGTACCGGTATCTGCGCTCCAAGGGCAACAGCATCGAGGGCGGGACCAGTGAGGTCCTGCTGAACATCGTCGCCGAGCGTGTCCTCGGCCTGCCCGCCGAACCGCGCACCGACAAGGACGTCCCCTGGAAGGACCTGGCCCGATGAGCACGCCGAACGCCGAGCCCGACCTCCTCCACTCCGAGGAGGAGGAGGCGCTGCGCGCCGCCGTCCGCGACCTGCTCACCGACCACTGCGGGCCCGCCGCGGTGATCGCCCGCACCGAGTCGGACACCCCGCACGACCCGGCCCTGTGGAAGCAACTCGCCGAGGGCATGGGCCTGGCGGGGCTGCTGATCCCCGAGGCTCAGGGCGGCCAGGGTGCGACGCACCGCGAAGTCGCCGTCGTGCTGGAGGAGTTGGGGCGGGCCGTGGCGCCGGTGCCCTACCTCACCAGTGCCGTGGTCGCCACCGAGGCGCTGCTGGCCTGTGACGACGCCGAGCTGCTGGAGCGACTCGCCTCCGGCCGCACGGTGGGCGCGCTCGCCGTCTCCCTCACCACGGCACCCGGCGCGGCCTTCGCGCGGGTGCGGGCCGAGAACGGTTCTCTGCACGGCGAGTTGACCTCCATCGCGGACGCGGTCGCGGCCGACGTGCTGCTCGTCCCGGCCGACGACGGCAACCTCTACGCGGTCGACGCCGACGCGGTCACCCGCACCCTGCGGACCCCGCTCGACCTCACCCGCCCGCTCGCCACCGTCACCCTCGACGGCGCCCCCGGCCGCTCCCTAGGCCCCGCCGAACCCGCCGTACGGCGTGCCCTGCGCGGCGGTGCGGGACTGCTCGCCTCCGAGCAACTGGGGCTCGCGGACTGGTCGTTGACCGAGACCGTGCGCTACCTGAAGGAGCGCAAGCAGTTCAACCGGCCCGTCGGCGGCTTCCAGGCGCTCAAGCACCGGCTCGCCCAGCTCTGGCTGGAGGTGGTGAACCTCCGCGCGGCCGCCCGCGCCGCCGCCGACGCGCTCACCACGGGCCACGACACCGACCTCTCCGTCGCCGTGGCGCAGTCCTACGCCTCGCCCGTCGCCGTCCGCGCCGCCGAGGAGGCCCTGCAACTCCATGGCGGACTCGGCATGACCTGGGAACACCCCATCCACCTGTACCTGAAGCGGGCCAAGGCCGACTCCCTCGCCTACGGCAGTGCGGGCGCCCACCGCGAGGCCCTCGCACGCCTGGCCGACCTCCAGGCTCCCTGACACCACCCTTACGGGGGACACGTCAGCGCCCCGGAACAAGCCTCCGCTACGCCACACTTGCGGCCGAACGCCGCACACCTGGCGTGGCGGAGGAGGTTCCGATGGCTGTTTCCATCTCAGTGGTGCTGCTGCTCCTGATCCTGGCCGTGGTCTTCATGCGCAACGGCGCGCTGAAGATCTCGCACGCCCTGGTCTGCATGATGCTCGGCTTCTACCTGGCCAGCACCAGCATGGCCCCCACCATCAGCAACGGCCTCACGGCCACGGCGGACCTGGTGAGCGGCCTGCGCCCATGACGCGCGCGGCCTAGGAGCCGATCACGCGGGAGCGGATCAGGAAGCGGACGCCCTCCGGGGCCTCCAGGGAGAAGCCGCTGCCCCGGCCGGGGACCACGTCCACGATCAGACGGGTGTGGCTCCACACCTCGAACTGGGACTTCGACATCCAGAAGCCGACCGGTTCCGGGACGCCGTCCACGGTCAGTTCGGCCAGCAGGACGTCGGAGCCGCCGGTGCGGAACTCGCCCTCGGGGTAGCACATCGGGGCGCTGCCGTCGCAGCAGCCGCCGGACTGGTGGAACATCAGCGGACCATGCTCCTCGCGCAGCTTGCGCACCAGCGCGGCGGCCTCGGGCGTGAACTCGACGCGCTGACTCTCTTGCGTTTCCACGGTCACCGTCCAGGAAGAGCGGGGCGTCCGACACCCCCAGTCTGGGCGCTGACCGGAAGGCAGTCCAGCGGTCAGCGATGGCCGAGCACGTTCACCACGCGACCGGCGGGGTCCCGGACGAAGAAACGCCGCACGCCCCACTCCTCGTCCGTCAGCGGATGCACGATCTCCGCGCCCCGCTCCCGCAGCGCCGCGTACACCGCGTCCACGTCGTCCACCTCGATGCTCAGGTCGGGCACCACCGGCGCGGTGCGGTCCTCGTCCATCAGGCTCAGTTGCGCGGTGGGGTTCGCGGGGGAGCCCAGCGTGGTGACCCAGCCGTGGTCCATGACCTGCTCCAGCCCCAGCACCCCGTAGAACGCCACGCTCTCCGCCCGCGCCGCCGCCGGGACGGTGGGCACCACACGCCGTACGGACATCACACGACTCCTTCGCCGGTCGGGCACGCAAGCGGCCGGGCCCGGTCCCTGGGAACCGGGCCCGGCCGCAGTGTGTCAGCTCTTGGACTTCGGCTTGGCCGGTTTCGGCGCACCGGCGGCCGCCGGAGGCTCCTTCACGTCCACGTCGCTCGCCCGCACATAGGCCAGCCGGTGGTCGAGCTGGATCTCGTAGTACTCCTCCTGACCCTTCACCACCGGCGCCGGGGTGTCACCGAACGAGGACCGGTCCACGTAGGTGCCGTGGACGACGGACTGCGTCACATACCGCTGCCCCTCCTGGATCGTGTACGGCAGCGGCGCCTCCTGCTGCTCGTCCACCCCCTCCGGGTACGCCGACTCCTCCGGGAGCGCCCGCCCGAACACCGGGATCTCCTGGCGGCCCTCCTTCGGCGTGATCGTCCGGGCCCGCTCGCCCACCGCGGTCGGCTGGTCCTTCGGGTTCTTGAACCACGCCTTGTGGCCCTGGAACCAGATCGCCGTCCAGTCACCCTGCCGCCCGGCCACCGCGAACGTCTGACCCGCCGACACCCGCGAACCCAGGTCGTTGACGTCCACCGTGGTGTCGTCGCCGTCCGGCTTGCGGCCCGGGTCCTGGATCAGCGCGGAGTCCTCGCTCGGCTCGGTGTGCAGCCGGACCGCGCTGGAGCCGTGCGGCGCGCACTTCTCGCCGCTCTCCACGCACCCGGTGAACACCGGCTTGTGCTTGGCGTACTCCGGAAGGATCATCACCGTGTCGCTGTCCGGGCCCGCCGTCGCCTTCAGCGGGGCGCCGAGCAGGTCGAAGTAGTGCCGCCAGTCCCAGAACGGCCCGGGGTCGTCGTGCATGTCCGGGATGGTGTCCTCGGTCGGCGCGGGCACGTTGTCGTGGCCGAAGATGTGCTGCCGGTCCAGCGGGATGTCGTACTTCTTGGTCAGGTACTTCACCAGCCGGGCGGAGGAACGATACATCTGCTCCGTGTACCAGGCGTCCGGCTGCCGCAGGAAGCCCTCGTGCTCGATGCCGATCGAGCGGCCGTTCACGAACTGGCTGCCCGAGTGCCAGGCCGCGTCCTTGGTCTTCACGTGCTGGGTGACACTGCCGTCGCTGGACCGGATCGAGTAGTGCCAGGACGCCTCCGTCGGGTCCTGGACGGTCAGCAGCATCGAGGCCAGCGGCGCCTCGGTGTCATGGATGACGATGTACTCGATCTTCTGGTCCTTGGGCCGGTCGGCCAGGTCGTGGTTGCCGTACGCCTCGTCGTCGATCCGGACGTACGGCGCGCTCAGCCAGGAACACGACAGCTCCGCCGGGCACTCCACGTCCTTCGACCGGGACGAACCCGCCGCCCCGGCGTGCGGACGTACCCGCGGGCTCGCGGCCAGGACGACGTGCTGACCGGCGTCGGTGACCCGGTTCGCGCCCGTGCGGATGATGTCGAAGACATCGTTGGCATACGTCGCCGCCGAGTCGGCGTCGGTCGACCCCGGGAAACGCGACACCGCGTCCCACCAGTCGGCCGGGTCGGTGCTGAGCGGCTTGCCGAGCGTCTTCTGCGCCGCCGCGAGGAGGGCCGCGCCGCCGCGCACGTTCGCGGCGTCGTCCGTGCGCAGCCGCTCCACCGGGAGGCCGACCAGAGCGGCCGCCCGCCGCAGGTCGGCGGAGCGCCGCGCGTCCTCGGCCGCCTTCTGCGCCGGGGACGGGCTGGCCTTCTGCACCTTCGGATGGGGTGTCACATGGTGCGGGGGAGTCGCTGCGGGCGGGCCGGCGGAGTCCACCAGGTGCATCGGCCCGTAGCCGCCGATGACACTCGGCGCGCCCTGGTGGGAGTCCCACCGCGACTGGAGATAGGACACCCCCATCAGCACGCTGCGGGGGACATGGAACTCGTCCGCCGCCGCGGTGTAGTCGTCCTGGAGGCGTTGGTCGGGGGGACCGCCCGAGTCGTCCGAGTGGTCGATCAGCAGGGGCACCAGAAGCGCCGCCGACGCGGCGGTCACGCAGACGATCCGCCGATGCCCGCGCATGGCACTGGACAGGCGGGGGGCGACGCGTTTTCTCATACGGCTGGCTCCAACGAGGTTCGGCGCGGCCTGGACATGCGGCCAGGGCGCGAACGAGGGCGCGCCCCGCATGTCACCCCGCTCACGTTTCCTTGCCTCGCGCGCCGCGTCGCGCCGAGCGTCACTGGCGTGGACCAGCCCCCGCGCTCAGGCCACCCGGTCGGCGGCAGCGGACCCGCCGGGTGGCGGGCGGGTGTTCACCCCTCCCCGCCCTCCCCGCCCGGCTCGACCGGGTCCACCCGCCAGTCGGGGTGGCCGGGCATCGATGGGGTGTGCGACCCGTACAGCCAGGGGGTCAGAAACCCCGTCAGGTCCTCGCCCGCCACCTTCGAGGCGAGTCTGACGAAGTCTCGGGTACCGGCCACCCGCCCCCGATACGTCGTCACCCACGCCTTTTCCACCCGCTCGAAGGTGTCCGCGCCTACCTTCTCCCGCAGCGCGTACAGCACCAGAGCCGAGCCGTCGTAGCGCATCTGCCGGAACAGGCCCTCCTCGTGCGGCTCGGCGGGCGCGCCGTCGTCGTGCCGCCACTGGTCGTGCTGCTCGTAGGCCGAACGCATCATGTCCTCCAGGTCCGGACCGCCCCGCGTGTCGGCGTACAGCAACTCGTAGAAACGGGCGTGACCCTCGCTCAGCCACAGGTCCGACCAGCGGCGGATCGCCACGCTGTCCCCGGTCCAGTGGTGGGTCAGCTCGTGCACGAGATTGCGTTCGGCTGATACCTGATCCCCCAGCAGATCCGCGCTCGGCACCACCGACAGCGACTGTGTCTCCAGCGCCACCGGCAGCTCGGTGTCGCCCACCAGCACCCCGTACCGCCGGAACGGGTAGGGGCCGAGCCGCTGCTCCAGCCAGGCGAGGTGGTCCGGCGTCAGCGCCCGGTACGCCCTGGTCTCCGCCACCAGCCCCTGGGGCACCACGTCCCGCAGGGGCAGCCCGTGCGGGCCGGTGCCGTCCACCACGTCGAACCGGCCGATGGCCAACTGGACCAGCTGCGGGGCCACCGGGTGCTCGGAGTCGTACGTCCACCGGACCCGGCCGTCGCGCTGGGGCACGCGAGTGACGAGCCGTCCGTTGGCCACCGCCGTCAGGCCGGGCGGGGTGGTGATGTGGAAGGTGAACGGCGCGCGCAGGCTGGGGTGGTCGTCCGCCGGGAAGATCATGCGGGCGCCGTTCGGCTGCGGCGACAGCACCGTGCCGTCGGCCGTGGGCACCCAGCCGTAGTCCTGGATCGCGTCGGTGCGGTGACGGTGCAGCGTGGGGTCGGCGGTGTAGGCGACCCGCACGGTGAAGGCGCGGCCCCGCGCGATCGGCCGCGCCGGGGTCACGACCAGCTCGTCCCCCTCGCGCGCGGTCCTCGCCGCCACGCCGTCGACCGTGACACCGCGCAGGGTGTTGCCCGCGAAGTCGAGGTCGAAGCGGGAGAGGGCCTGGGTCGCGGTGGCGCTGATCGTGGTGGCGGCGGCGAACCGCGTCCGGGGCGCCTGCCAGTCGAAGTCCAGGGTGTAGCGGCGGACCGTGTAGCCGCCGTTCCCGTCCAGCGGCATGAGCGGGTCGCCGATGCCGGGGGCGCCGGGGGAGGGCACGTCCGACGGGCCGGGGGCGGGACGGCCGGGCAGGGCAGGCGTGCGGGGTTCGTCCGAGGACAGGTCGAGCGCGAGGACGACGCCGCCCGTGATCCCAAGGGCACAGGCCAGCGCGAGGACCGCGCGCCGGCGGCCACCGCCCCGCCGCGAGCCGTTCTTACGGGGCGTGAGGGTCATGGCGGCACTATGCCAGCGGGCGGGCGGTATGCGGCTTATATGCCCGCGTGGCAGGGCTCGACTGATGAAATCGGGTGCTCCGTCACGTAGGCCGACTGAGCGCGGGGTCAGGGTCCGCCGGTGGTCGGGCCTGACTCCCGGACCGGTTCGGTCGGGCCGTAGAGGGCGGTCGGGTTGTCCGTCCGGAACGCCCAGTAACGGTCGCCCCAGCTCCAGTGCCACCACTCCGTGGCGTAGTTGACGAGGCCCGCCTCGGTCAGGGCCGTGGCCAGGGTGTTCCGGTTGGCCCCGGCCTCGGGGGTGATGTTCGTCGCCGAGGTGTAGCAGGCTCCCTCGCTCTCCTCCGGGTCGGCGTTCATCCGGGTGCCCAGGTCCAGTTCACGGCCGTCGGCGTCCATCAGGGTCAGGTCCACGGCGGCGCCCGCGCTGTGCGGGGCTATCTCGGGCGGGGATACGAAGCGGCTGGCCGCCTCCCGGACACGGGCGGGGGTCCAGCCGGGGTTGTCCCGGCCGAGCACGCCGGTGTACTCCTCGAAGTAGCGGCGCTGCAGGGCGGGCGGCCGGTACCCCTCGACGAACAGCAGCCGCAGGCCGTCCGGCAGGAGCGACTGGGCGTGCAGCAGGCGGTGGAGGACACCTTGGCGCAGGTGCGCGAAGGCGCCCTCGGCATCATGCTTGCGCCGGTCGCCCGGAGGGCGCCGTGCGCCCGGACGTCGACCAGCGGTTCGCCGCACTCCCGCACCGGGATCGCCGCCACCCGCCGGTCCGACATCAGTACGACGCTCACTCCGTCCCCCAGTCCCAGGCGTCGAAGTAGGCGGCCACGCCGGTGCGGCGGGCCTCCATCACCGCGCCGAGCCGCGCGAAGTCCCTTGGTGGCATCAGCGGTTGCCACTCCGGAAGCGACAGCACCCGGACCTCGTCGTGCTCACGCGGGTCCAGCACGATGTCCCGGATCTGTCCCTCGTCCAGCCGTCCGCCGTCGAAGACGAGCCCCATCGTGCTGTACGGCCACTCGGTGCCGGGCAGGCCGTACACCGTCGCCAGCAGCCTCGGCGGCCCGCTCAGCTCGATTCCCGTCTCCTCCCGGCACTCCCGGACGGCCGTCTCCCAGGGCCGCTCGCCGGGGTCCATCGTGCCGCCGACCAGTTGCCAGGGATGAGTCTCGCTGTAGACCCCGTGGAGCTGGACGGGCCGGTCGCGGGTGTCGGTGAAGAGGAGGCAGGCGAAGCCGGTGGCCTTCATCACCGTCTCGGCGTACTGCTCCAGCGGCAGCCAGACATGGCCGGTCTTCTCGTCCACCCGGCCCCGGACCGGCGGCTCGGGCCATGTCATCCGCATGGGCGCCAGGCTGCCGCAGAATCCCGAGGCACGGAAGAGCGCCACCGAGGCGCCGGACACGTCCGCTTCCACAGGCGACACCCGCTCCGCCCGGAGCCGGTCGACCAGTGCGGTCAGCGCCGACCCGGCGTACCCCCGGCGCCGCCACGAGGGATGCGTGGCGACCGCGTGCACCCGCGCCGCCCGGCCCGAGGGCGACGCGGGTTCCGGCAGGACGGGGTGGATCAGCGCGAGCGCACAGGACGCGAGGGTGCCGTCCGGGGCGTCGACGACACAGGCGCGTGCGTCGCCACCGGGAGCGAGCCGGGCGGCCAGCTCGGCGCCGGAGCGGACGATCCACTCCTCTGCCAACGGCTCGGCGAGGACGAAGGCGGACCGCAGCCGGACGATGCCCTCCGCGTCGGCGGGCGTGGCGGGCCGGGCGGCGTGCGCGGTGCCGGAGGGGCGGGGGCGGGTGCGCAGGGTCTCACTGTTCACGATGCGTCTCCAAGGGGTGCGGCGAGCCGGTCCGGTGCCGAACTCCGCGGAGACGGCCACGGATTGCGTCGGTCGTGGCGCTCATGCCGGGCACCAGCCCATCTCCGAGTAGGCGCGGCCCGTGCGGATGCCGTCGATGGCCGCGCGGGCGTACGGCACGAGCGGCTCCGGCAGCCGGTCCGGGTCCCACCAGCGCCAGTCGAGACACTTGTCCGGCTCCCTCAGCCAGGGTGTCCCCTGCCAGCGGCGGGCGCGGAAGACCAGTTGCAGGCGTGGCCGCGCGCTCGGGCCGTGCAGCACATGCACCACATGGGCCAGCTCCACGTCGCCCGGGTCGATGAGCAGCCCGGCCTCCTCCAGCGCCTCCCGCACCAGGCACGCGACGGCGGACTCCCGCTCGCAGTGCCCGGCCAGGAAATGCCAGGTGGACCCCGCGAAGACCGCGTCGGGATGGCGGAGGCCCAGCAGCACACGGCCCTCGTCGTCCTCCGCGTAGAGATGCACCCCGACGATGTTCAGCTCCGTGCCGCCCGCGTCGGGGGCCTTCGCCGGGCGGGGGATCACCGGAGTGGGCGCGGCGGGACGGGAGGCGTGGCGCAGGAGGAGTTCACGGGTCCCGGGGTCCAGCCGCAGCCGGTGCAGCGTCTCCGGGCGGAACCAGCGCAGCAGCACGCCCTCCGCCAGCCCCACCTTGTCCGGATCGCCGGTCCAGCGGCCGGAGAAGACCTGCACCGGCACGCACAGGCCATCGGTGCCGACGGCCTCCTCGACGGCGTACGGCTCGAGGTCGGCCGGTTCGAGTCCCGGCACCTCCTCGGCCAGTTCACGCCGGAGGGTGTCCTCCAGTGTGCGGTCCCCGGGCTCGCGGCCGCCGCCGAGCAGGGCGAACGCTCCTGGCTCCCAGATGCCCGGAATGTTGTCGCGCAGGTGGAGCAGATAGCGGCCCTCGCCGTCGTGGATCAGCGCCGAGGCGTTCACGGGAATCGGTCTCCCGTCGAGCGCCGCCGCACTCGATGTGGCCCCCGGATCGGCCGAGTCGAGCTGGTCGACGGGTGTCCACTCGGCGTCGGGCAGGGGTTCGGGGAGTTCGTGGGCCAGGTACAGGGCGAAGGTGAACTCGTAGTGGGTCGGGGTCAGGGCCTCGACGTGGGCCGGGGTGGTCAGCAGCTCGGGGGTCAGGCAGAGGTCGGCCGGTGTGAGCCGGGTCCGCTCGGTGACCGCGCGCAGCGCCACCTCCAGGAGTGTGCGGTCGTCCGCCCCGGCCCGCGCGCCGGGGAGCACGGGCGGGCCACCGGCCGGGCCCAGTACCCGCAGGACGCGCCGCTCGCGGTCGATGACGAGCGCGCGGCAGGTGAGGTGGGCGGAACCAGGGGCGAACGTACTCATGTCGTCGACCTCCTCCATCCGAGTGGGAAGTGAACTGGTGCTCTAAAAACGCCTCGGACACCGGCCTTGTCACGGCTCGGCGGAGGCAAATTCCGGAACGTGTGTTCCCATCGCCCTCTCGGCCCGGTGCGCCAAGGGTCGCCGTTCCCAAACTCGTTCGATCGAGGGAAGCGCACACTTGCTGCCCCCCCGCCCTCGCCCCCCCGCGGCCCGGCGCGCCCGCGCCCCCGTCAGAGTCCCGTCAAAGCCGTGGCCCTGGACGTATGAGGAGCGTCAACGCGGGGCTCCCACCGCTCGGAGCAGGGGTTTCCTCGAAGGGTTCCCCTTTCGACCCCGAGTCCGTTCAGGAGTCCCAAGATGGCCGACCTGGCCTTCGTCGTCACCGTGCTCGCGGCCTTCGCGCTGGTGGCACTCGTCGCCAAGGGGGTGACGAAGCTGTGACCGCCGAGAACGTCGTCGGCCTGGTCGTGGCCGTCGCCCTGCTGGGCTATCTCGTCCTCGCCCTGATCTTCCCGGAGAGGTTCTGAGAGCCGACATGGGTTCCGTACTCGCGGGCGTGCTCCAACTGCTCGCCCTCATCGCCGCGCTGGCCCTCATTTACGTGCCCGCCGGAAACTACCTGGCCCAGGTGTACTCCTCGCGCCGTCACCTGCGCGTCGAGCGGTGGATCTACCGGGCCATCGGCGCCGACCCCGACACCGAGATGCGCTGGCCCGCGTATCTGCGCGGGGTGCTCGCCTTCTCCGTCGCCGGTGTCCTCTTCCTCTACCTGCTCCAGCGGCTCCAGGGGGTGCTGCCCGGCTCGCTCGGGTTCTCCTCCGTGAACCCGGCGCAGTCCTTCAACACCGCCGTCTCCTTCGTCACCAACACCAACTGGCAGTCGTACTACGGCGAACAGACCATGGGCCATGTCGTGCAGACGGCGGGGCTCGCGGTGCAGAACTTCGTGTCCGCCGCCGTGGGCATGGCGGTCGCCGTCGCCCTGGTGCGCGGGTTCGCCCGGTCGCGCTCCGGCGAACTGGGCAACTTCTGGGCCGACCTGGTGCGCGGCACGCTCCGTGTCCTGGTCCCGGCGGCCGTGCTCGGCGCGCTGGTCCTCGTCGCGTGCGGCACCATCCAGAACTTCTCCGGCATCCATGAGGTCGGGCAGTTCATGGGCAATGGCCAGCAGTGGAACGGCGGCGCGGTCGCCTCCCAGGAGGCCATCAAGGAGCTGGGCACCAACGGCGGCGGCTACTTCAACGCCAACAGCGCCCACCCCTTCGAGAACCCGACGCCCTTCACCAACCTGTTCGAGATCTTCCTGATCCTCGTCATCCCGTTCTCGCTGACCCGCACCTTCGGCCTGATGGTCGGCAGCGTCCGGCAGGGCTACGCGATCCTCGCCACCATGGCCACCATCTGGCTGGGCTTCACCGCCCTGATGATGTGGGCCGAGTTCAGCCACCACGGACCGGCGCTCCAGGCCGCGGGCGGCGCGATGGAGGGCAAGGAGGTCCGCTTCGGCGTCGGCGGCTCCGCGCTCTTCGCGGTGTCCACCACGCTCACCTCCACCGGCGCCGTGGACTCCTTCCACTCCTCCTTCACCGGGCTCGGCGGCGGCATCACCATGCTCGGGATGATGCTGGGCGAGATCGCGCCCGGCGGCACCGGCTCCGGGCTGTACGGCATGCTGATCATGGCCGTGATCGCGGTGTTCCTCGCCGGTCTGATGGTCGGCCGCACCCCCGAGTACCTGGGCAAGAAGATCGGCGCCCGCGAGATGAAGCTCGCCGCCTGCTACATCCTGGTCACCCCCGCGCTGGTCCTGGTCTTCACGGCCGCCTCGCTCGCCCTGCCGACCCCGCCGCACTCCATGCTCAATTCCGGCGCGCACGGGTTCTCCGAGGTGCTCTACGCCTTCACCTCGGCCGCCAACAACAACGGCTCGGCGTTCGCCGGGCTGAATGCCAACACCGACTGGTTCAACACCACGACCGGGCTCGCCATGCTGCTGGGCCGCTTCCTGCCCATGGTGTTCGTCCTGGCGCTGGCCGGATCGCTCGCCGCGCAGCGGCCCGTCCCGGAGAGCGCGGGCACCCTGCGCACCGAGAAACCCCTGTTCGCGGGCCTGCTGGTCGGGGCGATCCTGATCATCACCGGCCTGACGTACTTCCCGGCCCTGGCGCTGGGACCGCTCGCCGAGGGGCTGGCATGACACCTCCCCGTACCGATGAGCCGATAACCCGTACCGACCCTCCAGAGGCCGCCATGTCCACAGCCACTCCCACCCGCGTGCCGCACGACGAGGCGGCGGCCGGGGGCCCGTCCGGCGGGGGCCGGGTCGGCGCGGGCCTGTTCGACCCCCGGCAGCTCGTCAGATCGCTGCCGGACGCCTTCCGCAAGCTCGACCCGCGCACCCAGGCCAAGTCGCCCGTGATGTTCGTGGTGTGGATCGGCTCCGTGCTCACCACGGTGTTCTCCTGCACCGACCCCACCGACTGGTTCGGCTGGACGATCAGCGCCTGGCTGTGGCTGACCGTGCTCTTCGCCAACCTCGCCGAGGCGGTCGCCGAGGGCCGGGGCAAGGCGCAGGCCGACACCCTGCGCAGGGCCAGGGCGGACACCGTCGCCCGCAGGCTGACCGGGACCACCGAGGAACAGGTGTCCGGCACCGAGCTGCGCGTCGGCGACCTGGTCGTCTGCGAGGCGGGCGAGGTGATCCCCGGCGACGGCGATGTCGTGGAGGGCGTCGCCTCGGTGGACGAGTCCGCGATCACGGGCGAGTCGGCGCCGGTCATCCGGGAGTCCGGAGGGGACCGCAGCGCCGTCACGGGCGGTACCAAGGTGCTCTCCGACCGGATCGTCGTCCGGATCACGACCAAGCCGGGGGAGACCTTCATCGACCGGATGATCGGACTGGTGGAGGGCGCGGCCCGGCAGCGCACCCCCAACGAGATCGCGCTGAACATCCTGCTGGCCTCGCTCACCATCGTCTTCCTGCTGGCCTGTGCCACGCTGCCGCCGTTCGCCGCCCACGCGGGCACCCACCTCACGATGGTCGTGCTGGTCGCCCTGCTGGTGTGCCTGATCCCCACCACCATCGGCGCCCTCCTCTCCGCCATCGGCATCGCGGGCATGGACCGCCTGGTCCAGCGCAATGTGCTGGCCATGTCGGGCCGGGCCGTCGAGGCGGCCGGTGACGTGTCGACGCTGCTGCTGGACAAGACCGGCACCATCACCCTGGGCAATCGCAGGGCCGCCGAGTTCGTGCCGGTGGGCGACGCGAGCGAGGCCGAGCTGGCGGACGCCGCCCAGCTGTCCTCGCTGGCCGACGAGACCCCCGAGGGCCGTTCCGTGGTCGTCCTGGCCAAGGAGGCCTACGGCCTGCGCGAACGGCACCAGGGCGAGCTGGCCGGTGCCGAGTGGGTCGCGTTCACCGCGCAGACCCGGATGTCCGGCGTGGACGTGGACGGGCGCGCCGTCCGCAAGGGCGCGGCGGGCTCGGTGCTGCGCTGGGTGCGGGAGCAGGGCGGCACGGTCGCCGAGGACACCGAGCGGACCGCCGACCGGATCTCCCGCGCGGGCGGCACCCCGCTGCTGGTCGCCGTACGGGACGGCCGCGGCGCCCGCGTGCTGGGCGTCGTCCACCTCAAGGACGTCGTCAAGGAGGGCATGCGGGAACGATTCGCCGAGCTGCGCCGCATGGGCATCAGGACCGTCATGATCACCGGGGACAACCCGCTGACCGCCAAGGCCATCGCGGAGGAGGCGGGAGTCGACGACTTCCTCGCGGAGGCCACCCCCGAGGACAAGATGGCCCTGATCAAGCGGGAGCAGGCGGGCGGCAAACTCGTCGCCATGACCGGGGACGGCACCAACGACGCCCCCGCGCTGGCCCAGGCGGACGTCGGCGTGGCCATGAACACCGGCACGTCGGCCGCCAAGGAGGCCGGCAACATGGTGGACCTGGACTCCGACCCGACCAAGCTCATCGAGATCGTCGGGATCGGCAAGCAGCTCCTCATCACCCGGGGCGCGCTGACCACGTTCTCCATCGCCAACGACGTCGCCAAGTACTTCGCGATCATCCCGGCGCTGTTCGCCGCCGTGTATCCGGGGCTCGACCGGCTGAACATCATGCGGCTGGCCTCGCCCGACTCCGCGATCCTCTCGGCCGTCGTCTTCAACGCGCTGATCATCATCGCGCTGGTCCCGCTCTCCCTGCGCGGCGTGCGGTACCGGCCGGTCAGCGCCGACCGGCTGCTGCGGCGCAACCTCGCCTTCTACGGCCTCGGCGGCCTCGTCGCGCCATTCATCGGCATCAAGCTCATCGACCTGCTCCTCTCCTTGATCCCAGGGATCGGCTGACCATGAACAACTTCCTCACCGGCAGGGCCCGTTCACTGGGCGCGGGCCTGCGCGCGCTGCTCGTCCTCACCCTCGTCACCGGCGTCCTCTACCCCCTCGCCGTCACCGGCTTCGCCCAACTCCTCTTCCCCGGCCGGGCGAACGGCTCCGAGGTCCGGGCGGACGGGCGGGTCGTCGGCTCCTCCCTCATCGGGCAGTCGTACACACTCCCGCCGAAGAAGGGCCAGGAGACGCCGGAGCCGGACCTCAGATGGTTCCAGGGGCGCCCCGCGGCCGGGCTCGGCACCAACAGCGAGAACACCCGCTACTCGCTGCTCCTGTCCGGTGCCACCAACCTCGCGGCCGACAGCCAGGTCCTGGCCCAACGGGTGCGGGCCGCCAAGGCCGCGGTCGTCCGGGACAACTCCGTACCCGGCCACCCGGTGAGCCCCGCCGACGTCCCCGCCGACGCGGTCACCTCCTCCGGCTCCGGCCTCGACCCGGACATCTCCCCCCAGTACGCCCGGCTCCAGACCTACCGCGTCGCCGCCCGGAACCACCTCCCCGTGACCGAGGTGGCCCGGCTCGTCCAGGCCCACACCGACGGCCGCACCCTCGGCTTCCTGGGCGAACCCCGCGTCGACGTGCTGGAGCTGAACATCGCGCTCAGGGACCTCGCCGCCCGGCGCTGACGGCGCGCGGCGGGTCGGCGGTGTCCGGAAGCCGCACCGGAACCGCCGACCCCCGCCCGGATGACGTAGGTTGCTGCCGTTGATCCGGCGTACGACAGGAGGGCGCGCGTCCATGACACGGGTGCTCGTGGTGGAGGACGACCCGCAGCTGGTACGGGCCCTCGTCATCAACCTCCAGGCCCGCCGGTACACCGTGGACGCCGCCCCGGACGGCGCCACCGCGCTCCGGCTCGCGGCCGACCGCGGGCCGGACGTGGTCGTGCTCGACCTCGGGCTGCCCGACATGGACGGCGCCGACGTCATACGGTCCCTGCGCGACGGCCGCAGCCGGGTCCCGATCCTCGTCCTCTCCGCCCGGCAGGCGTCCGAGGAGAAGGTCGCCGCCCTGGACGCCGGGGCCGACGACTACGTCACCAAGCCGTTCAGCATGGACGAACTGCTCGCCCGGCTGCGCGCCGCCGTCCGCCGCACCGAGGCCACCCGGTCCGCCCCGGAGGTCACGACGGTGCGGACGGCCGGCTTCACCCTCGACCTCGCCGCGAAGAAGGCCGTGCGCGACGGCCGGGACGTCCGCCTGACCCCCACCGAGTGGCATCTGCTGGAGATTCTTGTCACCCGCCCCGGCCGCCTGGTCAGCCAGAAACACCTGCTGCGCGAGGTCTGGGGCGTCTCCCTCAGCGACCGGACCAACTACCTGCGCGTCTACATGGCCCAGCTGCGCCGTAAGTTGGAGGCCGACCCCTCCCACCCGCGCCATCTCATCACCGAACCCGGTATGGGCTACCGCTTCGAAGGGTGAACAAGGGCCGAAGAGGACCGCGTCGTCGCGCCCGAGTGCGGATGGGTGAATGATGTCACCCGGACTGGTCACGCCCGGATCTTCGTACTGAGTATGCTCATCCAATGTTGTCGGTCGACAACTTCTGACGGCGGGCGGCACGAGTGGGGCGGAAAGGGCGGGACCATGGTGACGTCGCGGGCTGATGCTCATGAGCTGATGCCGGTGACCGTGGGCGGAGTCGACACGGCGTGGGACGAGCGACAGCCGTCCGTGCTCCTGATCGAGGACGATCCGGGCGACGCGCTGCTGGTGGAGGAACTGGTCGCCGACAGCGCCCTGAAGATGCGCCTGCGCTGGGTGCGCTCGATGGCCGAGGCCGCCGAGGTGCTCTCCACCGAGCGCCCCGACTGCGTCCTGCTCGACCTGCACCTGCCCGACGCGAGCGGCCTCGAAGCGGTCTCCCTGGTCAAGGCGCGCGCCGACCAGGTGGCGATCGTCGTCCTCACCGGCCTGGCCGAGGAGCAGACCGGGCTCGCCGCCGTCACCGCCGGAGCCCAGGACTACCTGGTCAAGGGCCGAGTGGAACCCGAACTCTTCGGGCGCGCCGTCCGCTACGCGATCCAGCGCAAGCAGGCCGAACAGTCCGCCGTGGCGCTCCAGGCCAGCCTGATGCAGGCCCAGGAGAACGCCCGCCTGGAACGCGGACTGCTGCCCCGCCCGCTGCTGCGCGCCGACGGCGTCCAGGTCGTCGCCCGCTACCGCCCAGGCCGCGCCCAGGCACTGCTCGGCGGCGACTTCTACGACATCGTGCAGAGCGCGGACGGCACCGTACACGCCCTGGTCGGGGACGTCTCCGGCCACGGACCGGACGAGGCCGCCCTCGGTGTCGCCCTGCGGATAGCCTGGCGCACACTGGTTCTCAGCGGAATCACCGGCGTCGAGCAGGTGGCCCGGCTGGAGGAGATCCTGGTCGCCGAGCGCGCCCGGGACGAGGTGTTCGCCACCCTGATCAGCCTGGCCGCCGTACCCGGCGAGCAACGGGCCAGTGTGGTGCGGGCCGGTCATCACGGGCTGCTCCGGCGCGGCGGCGACGGCGACGTGGACTGGGTCGAGGTGCCGGGCGGGCCCGCGCTGGGCCTGGTCCCCGGCGGCGCGCACTGGCCGACCGCGGAACTTCCGGTGCCACCGGGCGCCTCCGTCGTCCTCTTCACCGACGGCCTCTTCGAGGGGCACGTCAGCCGCGGCCCGCAGCGGCTCGGCGAGGAGGGCCTGCTCCAGCTCGCCCGCGACGCGGCCGGACTGGCGCCCGACGAGTTCGTGGACCGGCTCATCGGCGACGCCGAGGGGCTGGCCGAGGAACGCGGCGGCCTCGCGGACGACGTCGCCGTCGTCCACGTGAGCTGGAACTGAGAACGTCGAGACCGTCGAGACGAGAGAAACGAGTGGGACGCGTGAGTGACCAGTGGGTTCGGAGCACAGGGTGAACAACGTCACGGGCAAGCCGTGGACCGCACGTCGGCTGACCGTGCAGGGCTGGTTCTACCTGGTGCTGTCGCTCATGACACTCCTGGTGCTCCTCGGCACCGTGATCGGCGCCGCCCTGCTCAACCGCACGGCCCAGGCCACCGACACCCTGCTGGAGGGCGTACAGCCCGCCCAGACCGAGGCGTACCGGCTCCAGTCCGCCATGGTCAACCAGGAGACCGGCATCCGGGGCTACGCCATCACCGCCGACAAGCGCTTCCTCACCCCCTACATCCAGGGCAAGAAGAACGAGGCGGAGTCCGCGGCCCGGCTGCGCCGCCTGGTCGCGGACCGGCCCGAGCTGCGTGACGACCTGGCCGCCGTGGAGCGCCAGGCCGCCGCGTGGCGCCTTAACTACGCCGAGCCGCTCGTCGCCTCCGTGACCCCCGGAAAGCCGAAGGCCGTCGACCTGCGGACGGTGGAACGCGGCAAGGAGGACTTCGACAAGCTGCGCGCCGGCTGGGCCGACCAGAACACCCACATGACCCGCGTCGTCGAGGAGGGCCGCGCCCACATCGCCCAGGAGCGCACGCTGCGCAACTCGGTGCTCGTCGCCATGGTCGCCGCGTTCCTGCTGACCGGTGTGGCCCTCGCCGTCTTCGTGCGGCTGCTCGTCACCCGGCCCCTGGAGCGGCTGCGCACCGCGTCCCGCCGGGTCTCGGGCGGTGACTTCGAGTACGTCATCTCGGGCGACGGCCCGACCGACCTCACCGCCCTGGCCGTCGACGTCGAGGGCATGCGCCGACGGATCGTGGCCGAGCTGGACGCCTCCCACGCCCAGCAGCGCGTCCTCACCACCCAGGCCGCCGACCTGGACGCCCAGGCGATCGAGCTGCGCCGTTCCAACGTGGAGCTGGAACAGTTCGCCTACGTCGCCTCCCACGACCTCCAGGAGCCGCTGCGCAAGGTCGCCTCCTTCTGCCAGCTCCTGGAGAAGCGGTACTACGACAAGCTGGACGACCGCGGCAGGCAGTACATCGACTTCGCGGTGGACGGCGCCAAGCGCATGCAGGTGCTCATCAACGACCTGCTCACCTTCTCCCGGGTCGGCCGTCTCACCGACGACCGCGTGCCCGTCGGCCTGGACAAGGCGCTGGAGAAGGCCATGATGAACCTGGGCACCGCCGTCGAGGAGTCCGGTGCCCGCGTCGAACGGCCGGCGGAGATGCCCGAGGTGGTGGGCGACCCGACCCTGTTCACCATGCTCTGGCAGAATCTGATCGGCAACGCCCTGAAGTTCCGCCACCCCGACCGCGCCCCGCAGGTCACCATCACCTGTGAGACCGACCCGGACGAGCCGGGCAGTCTGCGGCTGAGCGTCACGGACAACGGCATCGGCATCCCCGGCGAGTTCGCCGAGAAGGTCTTCGTCATCTTCCAGAGGTTGCACAGCCGGGACGCCTATGGTGGAACCGGCATCGGCCTGGCGCTCTGCAAGAAGATCGTGGAACATCACGGCGGCAGGATCTGGCTGGACACCGAGTACTCAGGCGGCACCCGCTTCCGTTTCACCCTGCCCGTGGCCACCGCCCCGGACGAGACCGGCACCACCTCCGAGGAGAAGGCCCTCACATGACGACTCCCGACGCCACCCCGATCGACGTCCTCCTGGTGGAGGACGACCCCGGCGACGAGCTGATGACCCGGGAGGCGTTCGAGGACAACAAGATCGGCAACACGCTGCACGTGGTCCGGGACGGCGAGGAGGCGCTGGACTTCCTCTACCGGCGCGGCGACCACACCGGCGCGCCCCGGCCCGACCTGATCCTGCTGGATCTGAACCTGCCCAAGTACGACGGGCGTCAGGTCCTGGAGCGCATCAAGTCGGACCAGGACCTCGCGGACATCCCGGTGGTCGTCCTCACCACCTCGGCGGCCGAGGAGGACATCCTCCGCAGCTACAAGCTGCACGCCAACGCGTACGTCACCAAGCCGGTCGACCTGGACCAGTTCATCGCCGCCGTCCGCCAGATCGACGACTTCTTCGTCCAGGTGGTCCGCCTGCCCGGGCGCGGCTAGGGGGTGCCTTGTCGACAAGGCACCCCCTAGACACCTCGGACGCGAAACACCCCCCGACCGGACCGGTCGGGGGGTGTTCTTCGTGGTGCTGCGCTGGTGCCGTGCTCAGCTTGCGGCCGGGCGGCGGCCGCCGCGGCGGTCGGAGCCGCCGGTGCCCGGCGTGCGCTCGCCCGGCGCCCTGCGGGCGGTGCCGCGCGCGGGCGCCTTGCCGGTAGCAGCGCCCCCGGCGGTACGGCGGCCGGCGGCGCCCCCGCCCTTGGCGCCCTCGGCGCTCGTGCGGCGGCCCGTGCCGCGCCCGCCGGACGCACCGGTGCCGCCGCTCGCGGTGCCCGGCTTGGAGCGGCCCTCGGGCTTGCGGCCCTGACCGGCCGTACCCTCACCGGTACCGGCACCGGCCGGGCGACGACGGCGGCCGGAGCGGCCGGCGCCCTCGGACCCGGAACCGGACCTGCGGGCCGGACGGGACGTCTTCGGGGGCGTCGGCTCCGGGGTGGCGATGACGACGGCCACGCCGGAGGGCTCGCGGGCGCCGGTGATGGCGGCCAGCTCCGGGGCGCTGGACGTGACACGGGCCGTCTTCGGGCTGATGCCCGCGGCCGACATGAGCTGGTTCATCTCCCGCTTCTGCTCGGGCAGCACCAGCGTGACCACACTGCCGGAACCACCCGCGCGGGCGGTACGGCCGCCGCGGTGGAGGTAGTCCTTGTGGTCGGTCGGCGGATCGACGTTCACCACGAGGTCGAGGTCGTCGATGTGTATACCGCGCGCCGCGACGTTCGTCGCCACGAGCGCCGTGATCTCGCCGGTCTTGAACTGCTCCAGGGCGCGGTTGCGCTGCGGCTGGGAGCGGCCGCCGTGCAGGGCGGCGGCGCGGACCCCGACCGACAGCAGCCGCTTGGCGAGCCGGTCGGCGGAGCGCTTGGTGTCCAGGAACAGGATGACCCGGCCATCACGGGCCGCGATGCGGGTGGTGACGGCCTTCTTGTCGGTCTCGTCCTGAAGGTGGAGCACATGGTGCTCCATCGTGGTGACGGCACCGGCGGACGGGTCCACCGAGTGCACCACGGGGTCGGTCAGGAACCGCTGCACCAGCTTGTCGATGTTCCGGTCCAGGGTGGCCGAGAACAGCATCCGCTGGCCGTCGGGGTTCACCTGCTGGATCAGCTTGGTGATCTGCGGCAGGAAGCCCATGTCGGTCATCTGATCGGCCTCGTCCAGCACCGTGATGCGGACGTCGTGCAGCACGCAGTCGCCGCGCTCCACCAGGTCGTTGAGGCGGCCGGGGCTCGCCACCAGCACCTCGGCGCCGCGCCGAAGCGTGGCGGCCTGCTTGGTGATCGACAGTCCGCCGACCACGGTGGCCATCCGGAGGTTGACCGCCGTCGCGTACGGGGTCAGCGCGTCGGTCACCTGCTGGGCCAGCTCGCGGGTGGGCACCAGGATCAGGGCGAGGGGAGCCTTGGACTCGGCGCGCAGTCCGGCCGTACGGGCCAGGAGGGCGAGGCCGAAGGCGAGGGTCTTGCCGGAGCCGGTGCGACCACGGCCCAGCAGATCACGGCCCGCCAGCGAGTTCGGCAGCGTGGCGCCCTGGATCGGGAAGGGAGTGGTCACCCCTTGCGCGGTGAGCGTCTTCAGCAGTGCCGCGGGCATGTCGAGGTCGGCGAACTCAGCGACGGCGGGCAGTGCGGGCGTCGTGCTCTCCGGCAGGCGGAATTCCTGGGGAGCCTGGGGAGCCGACGAGGGCCGGGACGGCGACGAGCCGCGGTTCGGCTTCTGATACCTGCGGGGCATGCGGTTACTGCCTTCCTCAACACAGCACAAACCGGGGTCCGCACCATGACGGTGCGGACCCCGGTGAGCGGAATACGCGTCCAGCTATTAGGCGGGAACGATGTTCTCGGCCTGGGGGCCCTTCTGGCCCTGCGTGACGTCGAAGCTGACCCGCTGGCCCTCCTGGAGCTCACGGAAGCCCTGGGTGGCGATGTTCGAGTAGTGGGCGAAGACGTCCGGGCCGCCGCCGTCCTGCTCGATGAAGCCGAAGCCCTTTTCCGAGTTGAACCACTTGACGGTTCCCTGTGCCATGACCTTCTCCTTCTGATGGCAGAGGCCCCATCCGGAGATGCCGGAAAACAAAATGCGCCTAAAGAGAAAACATTTCCCGTCAGGCGCACATAAAGTTCATGGGTACCACAACTGCAACAAGAGAAAGACTAGCACAGATCCGCCTCGGTGTGGGGGGCGGTGTGATCTTCCCGGCGTGTCGATGTCGATCACCTGACAGACCATCGACGCCGGTCGCCGGGGGTGGAAGCATCACCGGTGCGACAAACTGACGATCGCCTGTGATGTGGAGGATGTCATGACCGCCTACGCCATAGCCCATCTCCGCGAAGCCGCTCCGCACCCGGAAATCGCGGAGTACATCGAGCGGATCACCACCACCTTCGAACCGTACGGCGGCCGTTTCCTCGTCCACGGCGCGCAGCACGAGGTGAAGGAGGGCGGCTGGCCGGGCCATGTCGTGCTCATCGGCTTCCCCGGCATCACCGAGGCGCGGGCCTGGTGGGACTCGCCCGCCTACCGGGAGATCGCCCCGCTGCGCTCCCGGCACATCGCCGGCGACATCATCCTGGTCGACGGGGTCCCCGAGGGCTACGACCCGGCCACCACCGCGAAGGCGCTGCGTGAGGCGATGTCCACCGAGTAGTTGTCCGCCGAAGAGTTGTCCACAGGCCCGTGACCGGCTGTCAGTGCGGGTTGGTAGAACTTCCTGCGTACGCCGTGGACCGCACACGTTCGCGCCCATCGCACGTCAGGAGCAGCCCGCATGACCATCGGTCACCACCTGGAGGAGCTGTACGGCCTCCCCGCGTTCGCCTTCCCCGGACCCGACGCGAAGGCCGAGCTGCCCGAGCCCGACGCCGTCGCCTGGCGGATCGCGGGGGACGTGTACGACGCGGAGGAGGAGTGGGTGGACGCCTTCGCCCGCTTCCTCGCCACCGTGGACACCACACGTGTGCGGGCGCTGATCGTCGGCGCCTGGACGGACGCGTACGAGACGGACTCCTCCGCCGTCATCGCGGCGCTGCTCGCCGCCCGTGACCGGCTGCCCGCCCTGCGCGCGCTGTTCCTCGGCGACCTCGTCATGGAGGAGGCCGAACTCTCCTGGATCCAGCAGACCGATGTCGCCGGACTGCTCACCGGATTCCCCGAGTTGACCGAGTTCGGCGTGCGCGGGGGTACCGGGCTGGAGTTCCGCGCGCTGGAGCATGCGGCGCTGCGCAAGCTGGTCGTGGAGACCGGCGGCCTGCCCGTGGAGGTCGTGCGGGGCGTCGGCGGCAGCGCCCTGCCCGCGCTGGAGCACCTCGAACTCTGGCTCGGCGACTCGATGTACGGCGCCGACACCGCGGTGTCCGACCTGGAGCCGATCCTCTCCGGAACCCGGCTGCCCGCCCTGCGTCATCTGGGGCTGCGCAACAGCGAGATACAGGACGAGATCGCGGCCGCCGTCGCCTCCGCGCCCGTCGTGGCCCAGTTGGAGACGCTGGACCTCTCCATGGGCACCCTGGGCGACGAGGGCGCCGCCGCGCTGCTCGCCGGTCGGCCACTGACCCACCTCGGCTTCCTCGACCTGCACCACCACTACATCACCAAGCCCCTTCAGCAGCGCCTGCGCGAGACGCTCGAACCGGCGGGCGTCCGGCTCGACCTGGACGAGGATGACGCGGACTCGTACGAGAACGAGGACGGCACCGTGCAGCGCTTCGTCGCCATCGGCGAGTGAGCGGCAGGCCATGAACCGGTGTTTCGCGGTGGTCGGCAACCCCGGCGGCCGCAGGGTGACCCTTTTCGCGGAGGCCGTCCGGGCCGCCGGGCTGCCCGCGCCCCGCGTGGTGCCCTGGCTGGACGTCCTGCGCGCGGGCGGGGCCGAGTTCGGCGCCGAGGACATCGTCCGGGTGGACTCGCCCGGCGAGGACCCCGAGGTCGACCTCCTCCTGCGCGGCATGCCCGACCCGACCCGCGTGGAGGGCACCGCCCGCTGGTACGCACGCTTCACGGCGGCCCTGGGCACATTGCGCGGGGGCATCCGACTGGACGGCGCCGACGACGTGGCGGTCATGTTCGACAAACGGCGCTGCCACGCGGCCCTCACCGCGGCGGGCGTACCGGTGCCGGAGTCACCCACCTCCGGCGCGGCGGGCGCCCCGGTGCGCGGCTGGGACGACGTGCGGGCGCTGATGCGGGAGCACCGGATGCCCCGGCTGTTCGTCAAGCCCGCGCACGGCTCGTCCGCCTCCGGGGTGCTCGCCGTCGACTCGGCCGGAGACGGCCGGATCAGGGCCACCACATCCGTCGAACTCGACCCTGAAGGACGGCTGTTCAACTCCCTCAAGGTGCGCCGCTACCAGCGGGAGCGGGACATCGCCGCCATCGTGGACGCGCTCGCGCCGGACGGCCTGCACCTGGAGCGCTGGGTGCCCAAGGCGTCCCAGGGCGGCCGCGCCGCCGATCTCAGGGTGGTCGTGGTGGACGGCCGCGCCACCCACGCCGTGGTCCGCACCAGCGCCGGACCGCTCACCAACCTCCACCTCGGCGGCCGCCGGGGCGACCTCACCGGGGCCCGGCAGACGGCCGAGAGCGCGGGGCTGCGCTGGCCGGAGGTACTCGGGATCTGCGAGCGGGCCGCGGCCTGCTTCCCGGACACCCTCTGCGTCGGCGTCGACCTGCTGCCCGCCGTCGGCTGGCGCCGCGCCTTCGTCGGCGAGGTCAACGCCTTCGGGGATCTGCTGCCCCGGCTCACCGGTCTGCCAGGCAGCGGCGCCGAGGGCCTCGACACGTACGCGGCGCAGGTCGCCGCCGTCCTGCGCCGGGCCCCGCTCGCCGGGCGGCCCGGCCCGCACCACCCGCACAGAACAGGAACCACCCATGCCAGCGCCTGACCCGGCCACCGCCCACCTGCCCGAAGTGGCCCCGGGCGTACCGGACATGAACCGGATCGTCGGCAGCCACGACATCCTGCTGCTCACCCTCGACACGCTCCGCTACGACGTGGCCGCCGAACTCGCCGAAGCAGGCCGCATCCCGAACCTCGCCCGCCATCTCCCCGGCGGCCGCTGGGAGAAGCGGCACGCGCCCGGCAGCTTCACCTACGCCTCCCACCAGGCCATCTTCGCGGGCTTCCTGCCCACCCCGGCCGAACCCGGCCGCCACCCCCGCTTGTTCGCCGCCGCCTTCGCGGGCAGCGAGACCACGGCCGACGGCACCTTCGTCCACGACACCCCCGACCTGGTCTCCGGCCTCGCCAAGGCGGGCTACCGCACGGCGTGCGTCGGGGGAGTGGGTTTCTTCAACAAGCAGGGCGCGCTCGGCTCGGTGCTGCCCGGACTCTTCGAGGAGTCGCACTGGGAACCGGAGTTCGGAGTGACCTCCCCGACCTCCTTCGAGTCCCAGGTGACCCGCGCCGAGGAGATCGCCGCCCGGACGCCCCCGGAACAGCCGCTGTTCCTCTTCGTCAACGTCTCCGCGCTGCACCAGCCCAACTGGTTCCATCTGCCCGGCGCGTCCAAGGAGGACGGTGACTCCCGCGCCACCCACGCCGCCGCGCTGGAGTACGTGGACCGGCACATCGGCCGCCTCTTCACCGCCATGAGCAGCCGACGCCCCTGCCTCGCCATCGTCTGCTCCGACCACGGCACGGCCTACGGCGACGACGGCTGGACCGGCCACCGCATCGGCCACGAGTCGGTGTGGACCGTGCCGTACGCCCACTTCCTCCTGGACCAGGAGGCGGCCCGATGACCACCGCGACCGCCCCGGCCCCCTACCAGAGCTATGTCTACGCCTATCCGCACAAGACCGCGTACGAGGAGCTGAAGGACCGGCCGCTGCTCAAGGATCTCTGGGCGGACGAGCCCAAGGACGCGCTCTCCCTCTATCTGCACATCCCGTTCTGTGAAATCCGCTGCGGGTTCTGCAACCTGTTCACCCGCATCGGCGCCCCGGACGGACTCACCGGCGCCTACCTCGACGCGCTGGAGCGGCAGGCGGGCGCCGTGCGGGAGGCGCTGGGGGAGCGGGCCCCTGTCCGGTTCGCCACCGCCGCCTTCGGGGGCGGCACCCCCACCTTCCTCACCGCCGCCGAGCTGACCCGGCTCTGCGACATCGCCGAGCACCGCATGGGCGCCGATCTGCGCGCGGTCCCGCTCTCCGTGGAGGCGTCCCCGGCCACGGCCACCGCCGACCGGCTCGAAGTCCTCGCCGAGCGGGGCGCCACCCGCCTCAGCCTCGGCGTGCAGAGCTTCGACGACACCGAGGCGCGGGCCGCCGTACGCCCGCAGCGTCGCGCCGATGTGGAGGCGGCGCTCGGCCGGGTCCGGGACGCGGGGATACCGGTGCTCAACATCGACCTGATCTACGGCATCGACGGCCAGACCGAGCACAGCTGGCTGCGCTCGCTGGACGCCGCGCTGGCCTGGCGGCCCGAGGAGCTGTACCTCTATCCGCTCTACATACGCCCGCTCACCGGCCTCGGCCGCCGCGCCGACGCCGCCGACCCGGAGTGGGACCAGCAGCGGCTGCGCCTGTACCGCGCCGGACGCGACCACCTCCTCGCCCAGGGCTACGAGCAGCGGTCCATGCGGATGTTCCGCCGCGCCGACGCCCCGGCCGAGGGCGCCGACGACTACGCGTGCCAGACCGACGGCATGATCGGCCTGGGCTGCGGCGCCCGCTCGTACACCGCCGGGCTGCACTACTCGTTCGACTACGCCGTCGGGATGCAGGAGATCCGCAAGATCATCGACGGCTACGTCACCCGCCACGCGACCGACTTCGCGCACGCCGAGTACGGGCGCCGGATGACCGGGGACGAGCCGCGCCGCCGCCATCTGCTGCAGTCGCTGCTCCAGGCGGACGGGCTGCCGGTCGCCGACTACCGCGCCCGGTTCGGCGGCCGTACCCCGGCGGAGGACTTCCCGGCCGAGCTGGCGCGGTTCGGGGACCTGGGCTGGCTGGAGCCCGGCCCGGTGCTGCGGCTGACCCCGGAGGGGCTGGCCCACTCCGACGCGCTCGGCCCCGAACTGTTCTCCCCGGCCGTGCGGGCCGCGATGGCCGCCTACGAACGCAAGTGAGCCGCCCGTCATGGACCTGACCCTGCTGTACCGGGGCCCGCTGGCCTCCTGCGACTACGACTGTCCCTACTGCCCCTTCGCCAAGCGTCGGGACAGCCGGGGGCAGTTGCGGGCCGACCGGGCGAGCCTGGAGCGGTTCGCCGACTGGGCCGGGGCCCGCACCGAGGACCGGCTCTCGGTGCTGTTCACGCCCTGGGGCGAGGGGCTGGTGCGCTCCTGGTACCGGCGCGCCCTGACCGACCTCTCCCGGCTGCCGCACATCCGCCGGGTCGCCATCCAGACCAACCTGAGCTGCCGTACCGACTGGCTCGCCGACGCCGACCGCGACACCCTGGCGCTGTGGTGCACGTTCCACCCGGGACAGACGCCGCACGACCGGTTCCTCGGCAAGTGCCGGGAGCTGGACCGGCTCGGCGTGCGGTACAGCGTCGGCATCGTCGGGCTGCCCGAGCACCTCGACGCGGCGCGGCGGCTGCGGGCCGAGCTGCCGGGGCGGGTGTACCTGTGGGTGAACGCGGCCGAGGGGCACACCTACACCGACGAGGAGGCCGAGGCGTGGACCGCGCTGGACCCGCTGTTCCCGTACAGCAGGCACCCGCACGCCAGCGCCGGGCTGCCGTGCCGTACCGGTGAGTCGGTGATCTCGGTGGACGGCGACGGCACGGTCCGCCGCTGCCACTTCGTCCCGGCGGAACTCGGCAACCTCTACGACGGCTCCTACCGCGCCGCGCTGCGCCCTCGCGCCTGCCCGCTGACCAGCTGCGACTGCCACATCGGCTACGTCCATCTGGAGACGCTGCCGCTGTACGACGTGTTCGCGGGCGGGGTGCTGGAACGGATTCCGGCCGCCGTCGAATGAACCGGGGCCAAAGGGGCAGCCGGTGCAGGTAAGACCGGCTGCCCGGACGCCGCCAGGAGCGGGTCCGCGTACCGGGAACCAGGGGGAGACGGGAGGAGTACCGACCCATGGCTCTCGACGGCAAGAGCGTCCTCGTCCTCACGACGAACTACGGGACGGAACAAGACGAACTGGAGAAGCCGGTGGCGGCCCTGCGCGAGGCGGGCGCCCGCGTGGTGGTCGCGGCACAGAAACCGGAGGCCATCGCCACCCTGGTCTCCGACAAGGACCCCGGCGACAAGGTCGAGCCGGACACCACGCTCGCGGAGTCGACCTCCGACGGCTACGACGCGGTGATCATCCCCGGCGGTACCCTCAACGCCGACCAGCTCCGCGTCGACCAGGACGCGCAGCGGCTGGTCACGGCGTTCGCGCGGGAGGGCAAGCCGGTGGCGGCGATCTGCCACGGCCCCTGGCTGCTGGTGAACAGCGAACTCACCGAGGGCCGCGACATGACCTCCTACCCGTCGCTGCTGGACGACCTGGTGAACGCGGGCGCCACCTGGACCGACCAGGAGGTCGTGGTCGACACCGAGGGCGGCCACCCCCTGATCACCTCGCGCAACCCCGGTGACCTCGACGCCTTCTCGGCCGCGATCATCCGCAGCCTGGAGGACTGACCGGCAGTCTCCGCCCGGAAGCGGGGCGGTCAGCGGTTTCCGACCGCGGCCGCCCCGCTTCCGCCGGTCAGGGTCCGCTGCACCAGGGACATGACGTCCCCGACGGTCCGGCGGATGCCCAGCGCGGCCCGCGCCGCGTTGGCGCCGGGGGCGCCGTGCACCCCGCCGCCGGGGTGGGCGGAGGCGGAGGCGAGATACAGCCCGCGGACCGGGGTCTCGGGGCGGCCCGTGCCGGGGATGGGCCGGAACACCGCCTGCTGGTGCAGGGCGGTCGTGCCGCCGTTGAGGGCGCCCTCGCTGAGATTGGAGTCCTCGGACTGGAGCGTGGGCGGCGACAGCACGCGCCTGCTCAGTATCCGGGCGCGGAAGCCGGGCGCGAACTGCTCGACCCGCTGCTCCATCCGGTCCGCCATGATCTCGCGCTGGGCGGCGTCCCAGGAGCCGTCGAGCCCGGCGTCCCCGGCGTCGCCGCGCACCACGCGGGGCAGATGGGTGTAGGCCCAGGCGGACTCGGTGCCCGCGGGCGACCGCGTCGGGTCGGCGGTGGTCATCTGCCCCACCAGCAGGAACGGGTTGTCGGGGATCTGACCCATGGCGATCTGCGCGGCGAACCGGGTGAGGTCGTCCACGCTGTCGGCGAGATGCACGGTGCCCGCGCCGCTCGCCGCCCCGGCCTTCCACGGGATGGTGGAGTCCAGTGCCCAGTCGACCTTGAAGGTGGCGAAGTCCCACTGGAAGCGCCGCATGTCGTCGAGCACCTGCGAGGGCAGCTGCTCGGGCGCGACCAGGTGGCCGTAGAGGGCGGGCGCGGACACGTCCGCGAGGACGGCGCGCCGGGCGGGGACCGTGTCGCCGCCCGCCGTGCGGACCGCGACGGCTCTGCCCCGCTCCACCACGATCTCCGTCACCGGCTCCCCGCAGCGGATCACCCCGCCCCGGCGCTGCAGGCGGCTGACCAGGGCGTCCGTGAGGGAGACCGCGCCGCCGACCGGCACCGGGAAGCCGAACTGCTGGCCGAGCATCGACATCAGCCAGCCGAAGCCGCCGCCGATCGCCGACTCCGGGCCCAGGTCCGCGTGCAGGGCGTTGCCCGCGAGCAGCAGCCTGGCGCCCTCACCGTCGAACTCCTCCTCGCCGAGGCGGCGTACCGGCAGCAGCATGGCGCGGGCGAGCCGCAGGGCACCGCCGCCGCGCAGCTTCATCCCGAGCCCGGCGAGCGCCCGGATGGGCGGCATCGTGGTGAACAGCGCCTGGAGGAGGTCGTGCCCGGCCCGGTCCCAGGTCGCGCACTGGGCACGCCAGGAGTGGCCGTCCCCGGCGCACAGCTCGTCCAGGCCCTCGGCGGTGACGTCCAGGTCGCGGTCGATCACCGCGCAGCGGCCGTCGGCCAGCGGGTGGGCCAGCACCCGCGGGGCGTGCGACCAGCGCAGCCCCTCGTCCTCCAGCCGGAGCCCGGCGATGACCGGCGAGGCGGCGGCCAGGGGGTAGAAGGAGCTGAAGAGGTCGTTGACGAAGTCGGGGTGGACCGCGCGGTCGCTGAACACGGCGCCGCCGGGCCGCTCCTGGGCCTCCAGCACCTCCACGCTCCAGCCTTGGTCGGCGAGGAGGTTGGCGGCGACGAGCCCGTTCGGCCCCGCCCCGATGACCACCGCGTCGCTCATGACCCGCCTCCTTCGCCCGGGACGGCACCGAAGCGGGACCCCGCCGGGCCTCCGACGCCGGTGTTCCGGGGGGTCTCCCGCTCGACCAGCCGGGCCAGCCTGCTCAGCATGCCCCGGTGCCGGAGCTGGATCACGGTGTCCAGCGCGACGTTGTGCAGCTTGTCGCCCAGCCCGCGCAGCGGATGCTCGTCCACGACGACGAGGCTCTCGCCGCCCCAGTCGCGCACGTCGATGGCGATGCGCGCGTTGCCGAAGGGGGACTTGGCCTCCAGTTCCAGGCGCCGCGGCGGCTCGTGGCGCCGGACCACGGTGTAGCCCTCGACCCGGCGCGGGCCGATCTTGAGGGTGTAGGTCAGCGACGACCCCTGCTCGGGCCAGCGGCCCTCGCGGGGAGCGGTCTCGTGCGTTCCCACGACCCAGTCCGCGTAATGGGCAGGCTCCTCGAGAACCTTCCACACGGCGGCCGGCGGACGCCGGATGAGCTGGTACCGGATGGCCACGATCTCCTCCTTCACGCAAACACCCGCCGCGGACCGGGGGCGACCGCGCACTGCCGCACGAGTAACCCGGTGACCACGGATCACGCGTCCGTGCGCCGAACGGATGACGAGGGCGGCCGTCGGGCTCCGGGTCCGGCCGACGCAAAGAAGGCATAAAAAAAGCGTAAAGATTGCCGGGTTCAGGCAATGAAATGGAGCGAAGGCCTGTGTGAGCATTCCGTCGAGCCGGAGATCAGCGGCGGACGGGAGGGGGACGGCGCGGATGGCCTGGTTTCTTGGAATCGGCATCACGGGGGTCGTGCTGCTCGTCCTGTCGCTGATCTTCGACGGATTGCTGGACGGCCTGTTCGACGGCGCGCTGGGGGGCGCGCTGGACGGCTGGCTGTCGTTGCCGGTCATCGCGGGGTTCCTGTCGATGACCGGTTTCGGCGGGGTCATCGCCCACGAGGGGCTGGGCATCGCACCGGTCGCGGCCACCGCGATCGGCGCGGCGGCGGGCGTGGGTACCGCGTGGCTGACCTACCGCCTCAGCCGGATGCTGCTGCGCGACCAGACGGACGCCACCCCGACCGGGGACGACCTGATCGGCACCTCGGCCGACGTGGTCACGGCCATCCCGGCCGCTGGCTTCGGCGAGGTCCTCGTCCGGCTGGGCGGCCAGACCGTCAAGTTCGCCGCCCGCAGCGCGGTGCCGGTGGCGCGCGGAGCCGAGGTGTGGGTGGAAGCGGTGCCGTCGCCGACCTCCGTCGTGGTGCGCCCGGTGGAGCGCTGAACCCGGCTCGCCGCCGCACCGTTCTCCACCCCTGACGGGGTGTCATGTTTCTGTGTATCAACGTATGGGGGCCTTGATATGAGTCCTGTCGTCATCGCCGTGGCCGGAGTCGTCGTACTCCTCGTGCTGCTGGCGCTCACCGTCGTCAGTCGTTACAAGGTGGCCGGACCGAGCCAGGCGTTCATCGTCACCGGCCGCCGGGGCAAGAAGTCCACCGACCCGGAGACTGGGCGCGTCTTCACCGACAACAGTGGCCAGAAGGTCGTCGTCGGCGGCGGTGTGTTCGTCGTGCCGTTCGTGCAGCAGCGGTTCACCCTCGACCTGTCCTCGCGGCACATCCCGGTCGCGGTGCGCGGCGCGGTCACCCTGCGCGGGGTGAAGGCCAACCTGGACGGCGTCGCCATCGTCAAGGTCGGCGGCACCGAGGACTCCATCCGCGCCGCCGCCCAGCGGTTCCTGATGCAGCAGGACGGCATCGTCGGCTTCACCCAGGAAGTGCTCTCCGGCGCGCTGCGCGCCATCGTCGGCCGGATGTCCGTGGAGGACGTCATCCGCGACCGTGCCGCCTTCGCCGGGCAGGTCGCCGAGGAGGCCGAGTCCAGCCTGTCCGGGCAGGGCCTGGTGCTGGACGCCTTCCAGATCCAGGACATCACCACCGAGGGCTCCTACCTGGAGGACCTCGGCCGTCCCGAGGCCGCCCGCGCCCGGCAGGAGGCCGACATCGCCGAGGCGGTGGCCCAGCGGGCCGCCGAACAGGCCCGGCTCAAGGCCGCGGAGGAGATCGCCGTCGCGCAGCGGACGTTCGCGCTGAAGCAGGCGGAGATCAAGGCGGAGACCGACGAGGCCGCCGCCCGCGCGGCCGCCGCGGGCCCGCTCGCCGAGGCCGCGCGCCAGCAGGAGATCCTCGTCGAGCAGGAGCGGGTCGCCGAGCGTCAGGCCGCACTGACGGACCGTCAGCTCGACACCCAGGTCCGCAAGCCCGCCGACGCCAAGCGCTACGCCGCCGAGCAGGAGGCGGAGGCCCGCCGGGTCGCCCGCGTCAAGCAGGCCGAGGCGGAGCGGCTGGCGGCCATCGCGGCGGCCGAGGCCGAGGCGGAGCGGGCGCGGCTCACCGGTGAGGGCGAGAAGCAGCGCCGTGGCGCGCTGGCCGAGGCGGACGCCATCGAGGGACTCAAGCAGGGCGAGGCCGAGCGGTCCCGCCGTGCGGCGGCCGCCGAGGCGGTCCGGCTGGAGGGCGACGCGGAGGCCGCGGCGATCACCGCCAAGGGCGCGGCCGAGGCCGAGGCCATGCGCAAGAAGGCAGACGCGTACGAGCAGTACGGCGACGCCGCCGTCCTCCAGATGCTCGTCTCGGTGCTGCCGGAGGTCGTCGCCAAGGCGTCCGAGCCGCTCAGCGCCGTCGAGAAGATGACGGTCATCTCCACCGACGGCGCCGGCCGGATTCCCCGCGCGGTCGCCGACAACGTGGCCCAGGGCCTGGAACTGCTCGGCTCCACCACGGGCGTCGACCTGACCCGGCTCCTCAAGGACGTCACCGGGCGCGCCCCGGCGAGCGCCGAGCGTCCCGCCCAGGACAACGGCAAGGTCGAGATCACCGGCTGAGCCGGGCGCACAGGAGGGGGCCCGCCCAGGTGGCGGGCCCCCTCACAGCTCCCGCGCGGGCCACCTCAGCAGCCGGGCCCCGATCACGGCCGTCTGCAACGTGTACCGGTGCACCGGATCGGCCGGGTTGTTCCCGGTCAGCTGGTGGATACGCTCCAGCCGGTACGTCAGCGCGCGCACGCTCAGCGCCAGCCGCCGCGCCGCGTCGGCCGCCCGGCACCCCGACTCGAAGTACGCCTCCAGCGTCCGCAGCAGCGGCTCCGGGCCCCCGCGCGCCTCCCGCAGCGGCCCCAGCGCGCTGAGCACCAGGTCCGCCATCGCCTGCCGGTCCCGCAGCAGCACCGGGTAGACCAGCAGGTCGGCCGCCCGCACCACCGGTTCCGCGAGGTCCAGCCGCTCCGCCAGCTCCAGCGTGCTCAGCGCCTCCTCGTACGACTGCACCACGCCGCCCGGGCCCTGCCGGGGGCGGCCGATGGCCACCCGGCCGCAGTCCGGGGTGACCCGCACCTGCTCGGCGAAGCAGGCGAGCACCTCCTCCTGGTCGCCGGGGGCGATACAGATCAGCTTGCCGTTCTTGGTGGTCAGCAGGATGCGCCGCTCACTGAACCGGGTGAGCAACGCGGACTCCACCCGCCGGGTCACCGGGGCGGTGTCGACGTACGCCTCCGGACCCTCCGCCACCGCGACCGCGTGCGCGTGGGAGAGGACCAGACCGAAGCGCTCGGCCCGCTCGGCCAGCCGCCCCAGATCGCTGCGGCCGTACAGCAGGTCGTCGATGAACTCCCGCCGCGCCGCCTCCTCCTGCCGCACCGCGAGCCGCTGCGCCCGCTCGTACCCCTCGGCGAAGGCGTCCACCGCCTGCTCGACGGCGGCCAGCACACCGCCCACCGAGCCCGCCGGGGTGCCGTTCGGCCACGCCGTCCGGGTGGCCGACAGATGCCCGCGCACCAGGGCGCGCAGACTGTGCCCCGCCTCGGCGGCCCGCTCCCCGAGGGCGCGCCGCTCGCCCAGCTCCGTACGCGTGGGACGCCGCCCGGTGTGGGAGACCTCGGCCAGCATCCGCGCGTACCCGCCCAGGTACTCGGCCATGTCCAGCTCCGCCACCGCGCCCCCGCTCTCCCCGCCACATCCGTTGATGTGCCCCTGACGTGATCCGTCCGGTGGAGCGTATCGGCCGCCACCGGCGACGCGGCAGGGCCCGCTCAGTGGGCGGCCGCGCCGAACTCGGCGTGCTGGGTGCGCAGCGCGACCGCCGAATCCTCCTCGGGCGGTCTGCCGAACCGCAGCCGGCGCGCCTCCTGCCGGGCCTCGCGCATCAGCTCACGGAACTCCTCCTCCGTGAGCCGGCGCCGAGCGCGCGGCAGCTTCGCCTCCCCGGGGTCCTCGCTCTCCAGGTCGTCCGGCATCTCCCGGTCCCCCCTCACACCTGCGACGGATCGATCGGCCACGGAGTCTTCTGCCCCGCCCGCTCCGCCGCCTCCCAGCGACGGCACGCCCGTACGACCAGACCCACCAGACCGGCCACGGTGAGCAGCCACACGGCCGCGATCGCCCAGATCAGATACGTCTGCCGGAACGCGATCTCGAGGCCGAGCAGCGTCAGGGTCACCAGTACGCCGAAGGCCACCCATGGCGCGAGCGCCCGGCGGCCCCACGTCGCCGACCGGGACGAGACGCGCATGGTGCGCAGCCGCCGGGCCAGCACCTCGTCCGCGCTCAGGCTCTCCTCGATCTCGGCCAGACGGCGCGATTCCTGCGGGGTAAGGCTCGGTGCACCCACCGTGAACACTTCCTCTGAACTGTTGGTACGACTGCGTGCGGGTATCCGTCTGGTTTGCCCTGAAACACGAAACGTTCCATCGCTTGGTCCGCTCGGCTTTCGGGCCGCGTACGCCGCCTCGGGCCGACCCCGCATGTCCGCCGGGCTCAGGGGTACCCGCGACGGACCGCTCGCCGCGAGTCACGCGCGGGCGGTGATCCCGGCCGACGAAGGAGGAGCCATGACGGAGCAGCATCACGACCCGCACACCCGGCGCGTCCCCAGGGACCTGCCCGACCAGCAGGCCGGTCACGGCGACGACCGCTGGGACGCCCGTACGCGGGACGACGCCCGCGAGGTGCCCGAGATGGACGAGGCGGGCGCGGGCCCGAGCGGGGCACCGGAATCCGCCGGGGTACGCCCGGACCAGCCCGTACCCGACGAGCCCTCCGGCTGAGGCGGGCTCTCCGGCCGAGGCGCCCGGCGGCGAGCGAGCCGCGTACCCACATACCTAGGAGGAGACATGCGTGCTCTCACCTGGCAGGGCAGGAGGGACGTCCGGGTCGAGTCCGTGCCCGACCCGCGGCTCCAGGACCCCGATGACGTGATCGTCCGCGTGACGTCGAGCGGCATCTGCGGATCGGACCTGCATCTGTACGAGATCCTCGGCCCCTTCCTCGACGCCGGGGACATCCTCGGGCACGAGCCCATGGGCATCGTGGAGGAGACCGGCCCCGAGGTGTCCGCCCTCGCCCCGGGCGACCGCGTGGTGGTGCCCTTCAACGTGTCCTGCGGCGAGTGCCACATGTGCGGTCAGGGCCTGTACTCCCAGTGCGAGACCACCCAGGTGCGCGACCAGGGCAAGGGCGCCTCCCTTTTCGGCTACACCAAGCTGTACGGCCAGGTCCCCGGCGGGCAGGCCCAGTTCCTCCGCGTGCCCTTCGGTGACCGGCTTCCCATCAGAATCCCCGACGGGCCGCCCGACCAGCGCTTCCTGTACCTTTCCGACGTCCTGCCCACCGCCTGGCAGGCCGTCGAGTACGCGGACGTCGCGCCCGGCGGCACCCTCGTCGTCCTCGGCCTCGGCCCGATCGGCGAGATGGCCTGCCGCATCGCCCGGCACCGGGGCGTCGAGAACGTCATCGGCGTCGACCTCGTCCCCGAACGCCTCCAGCGGGCCAGGGAACACGGCATCACCGTCTACGACCTCGAACAGTACGGCGACCGCCTGGCCGACGCGATCCGCGACGCCACCGACGGCCGGGGCGCGGACGCCGTGATCGACGCCGTCGGCATGGAGGCGCACGGCGCGCCCGTCACCAGGGCCGCCCAGTGGGCCACCGGACTGCTCCCCGACGCCCTCGCCCAGCGCATCATGGAGAAGGCGGGCGTCGACCGGCTCGGCGCGCTGCACCTGGCCATCGACATCGTCCGCCGGGGCGGCACCATCTCGCTGTCCGGCGTGTACGGCGGCATGGCCGACCCGATGCCGATGCTGACCCTGTTCGACAAGCAGATCCAGCTGCGCATGGGCCAGGCCAACGTGCACCGCTGGGTCGACGACATCCTCCCGCTGCTCACCGACGACGACCCGCTGGGCGTGGACACCTTCGCCACCCACGTCCTGCCGCTGGAGCAGGGCGCCCAGGCGTACGAGACGTTCCAGACGAAGAGCGACGGAATGATCAAGACGGTTCTCGAACCGTGGTGAGTTCCGTCCCGTGGTGAGCCGTGTCCGACAGCGCCTCAACCCGGCCGCCGTCCGGCCGGGTTGAGGCGCTTCCCGGTCACCGCTCGCGCAGGAGCCGCAGGGCGACGACCATGAGGTCCACCGCCGCGAACAGCGCGAGCACTCCGCAGATGACGGCCAGCACCGTGAGCTGGGTGGGGTCCGGTACGTCCCGCTGCGTCACCGTGCCCGCCCACAGGGCGAAGAGCGCCGTACCGAGCAGGAAGACGAGCAGACCGAGCACGCCGAGCACGAGCCGCAGCCTCAGCGCGCTGTGGGCGGTGACCGGTTCGGTCCCCGTGCGCTCCCGGTGGTGGTGGCCGGTCGTCCCCGGACGCGAGCGCGGCAGGTGTGCCGTGTCGTCCTGTGCGTGTCGTCGGCTCATGCCCTCATCCCCGTCCCATGTCGCAGGAAGGTGGCGGCCCGCCGCACGACGGACGGCCGGGCTGCCCGGTGCCGCCTCCGCGTACCCGCGCGCAGAGCCGGGCAACCACCCCCGCGCGCCTGCCGGTGAGGCGGTGTGCGGGAACGGGGCCGGGGTACTCGGGCGGAGTACCCCGGCGGGCCGTCGACCGGCCCGCCCGTCCACTCAACTCACCCAGCGGGAGAGGCGATGTCCACCGCAACGCTGCTCGCCATTCTGATTCCCATCGTGGTCATCCTGATCCTGATCGCCGCGGGCGTGGCGCTCGTGAGGAGCCGCCGCAGGCGCCACCTCCAGGAGAAGTTCGGACCCGAGTACGACCGGGCCGTGCAGTCCGGCGAGAGCAGGCGGGAGGCCGAGCGCGAACTCCAGGCCCGCGAGAAGCGCCACCGCGACCTCGACCTCAAGGAACTGTCCCCCGAGGAGCGGGACCACTACGCCACCGAGTGGCGGGGCACCCAGGAGCGGTTCGTCGACCACCCGGCGCAGAGCGTCGACGACGCCGACCGCCTGGTCACCCAGCTCATGCGCGACCGCGGCTACCCCACCGAGGGCTTCGAGCAGCAGCTTCGGGACCTGTCCGTGGAGCACGCGCAGACCCTGGAGCACTACCGCGACGCCCACGACGTGAGCCTGCGCAACGAGAACGGCGAGGCGACCACCGAGGAACTGCGCGGCGCCATGGTGCGCTACCGCACCCTCTTCGACGACCTGCTGGGCAGCGGCCGTCCCCCGCACCACGAGAGCACCGGACACGACGCGGCCTGACCCGGCGCGCATTCCATCACGGCACGAGCGAAAACGAGGTTGTCATGTCAGATCGGCACACCAACAGCGGCCACGGCGAGGGCGAGTTGAGCACGGAGGACCTGGCCCGCTCCGGCCGGGACAGCCGTCCCGACGCCCGCTCCGGCCCCCTGTCGGGGACGCGTTCCGACGCGCCGTCCGACACCGGCCAGGACACCCCGCCGGACGCCCGTTCCGGCCCGCTGTCCGGGGCGCGCCCCGACCGCTCGTCCGACACGCCCCCGCCGTCCTACCCCGGCGACGCGTCGGCCGTCTCCGACGGGACGCGGGACGTACCCGGCGAGCGGACCTCCACGGGCGAGCGGGCCGACGCGCCCGAGCGGACCGCCATGGGCGAGCCGACCGGAGCCCCGGAACGCACCCCCCTGACCGAACGGGACGACCACGACCAGCGACAGGGCGGGGACCAGCGTCCGGGCGGCGGGCAGCCGCGCTCGGTGGACGAGGGTGCCGACCCGCTGATCGCCCACCAGGAGGCGGACAGCTTCCGCGAGCGCTGGGCGAAGATCCAGGGCACCTTCGTCGATGACCCCAAGGACGCGGTCCGTTCCGCGGACGCGCTGGTCGCCGACGTCATCCAGTCGCTGGCCGCGACCTTCGCCGACCACAAGAAGGAACTCGAGGGCCAGTGGAGCCGCGGCGAGCAGGTCGAGACCGAGGGTCTGCGCGTGGCGCTCCAGCAGTACCGCACCTTCTTCAACCAGCTCCTGGACGCCTGAGCCCCGCTCACGCCAGAACGCGGTAGCGGCCCGGACCGAGGAGGTCCGGGCCGCCGTCGTGTCGTACGGCACTCAGGGCGGCGGTGTGCGCAGGGCGCTGTGCTGTTGGCGCCACGCCTTCAGCACATGGCTGCCGAACTGGTCCTCCAGGAGGCCGGTGGCGTGTACGCCGAAGGCGATGTCGGCGTCGAGGTGCGGTTCGTCGGCCAGGAGGCCGCCGACCACGTCACGGCGGACGACCTGTTCGTGCACGGCGTCCGCCTCCACGTGCTCGTCGTAGAACCGCTGCGCGGCCGCGCCCGCACCGGTACGGCGCAGGGCCGCGGCCATCCGCCGGGAGCCCGGGGACGACGTCACCTCAACCGTGGCGAAGTGGCCGACCAGGGCGCCCCGCAGGGCGCGGTGCAGCCCGAACAGGGACATCAGGTTGACGGTGGCCAGGGCGGGGGCGGGCGCCCGGTCGAGATAGTGGCCGTACGTGGTGTCCAGGTCGAGGTCGGTCATCAGGTCGGCGTAGAGCCGGGCGTGGATCTCGTCCGGGCGTCCGGCACCGAACTCGTCGAACTCCACGGCCACCATGGCCGCCTTGGCCCGGCCGCGCAGCCTCGGGATGACCCAGGCGTGTGGGTCTGCCTCCTTCAGGTGGTACAGCGAGCGCAGGGCCGCGTACTCCTGAAGCTGCCACAGTTCGCCGTCGCGCTGGAGATGGTGGCTGACGCTGCTGTCGTCGTGCCCCACCGGCTCGACCAGCAGCGCGTCCAGCGCCTCCTCGGCGCTCGCGCCCGGCGGTGCGTCCCGGCGCAGCGCGGCGAGGAACGGCCGCTCCAGCGAGCGGCGCAGCGCCAGCAGGCCGGGGTCCCACTCCAGCTCCTCGGGCACGCCCTCGAAGCCGCGGTAGTGCAGCTCGTAGAGGGTGTACAGGGCCAGCTGGAGGTCTTCGCCGTACGGGTCCACGGTGGCCGGGGGCCGGTTGGCCTGCGCGGTGTCCCTGCCGGTCAGCGCGGAGACGACCGCGGCGGAAAGGTCGCCGCGCGGCTGGGGGAGCGGGGGCGCGGTCACCTGGTCTCCCTCGTGTTCTTCGCGCGTCGGCGGTGGCTGGTGTCGCACCAGGGGTAGATACGGCTGCGGCGGCAGGTGCAGAGGGCCACCGTGAAGCGCCGTGAGGTGACGACGGTGCCGTCGGGGAGGGTCACCTCGACCGGGCCGGGCAGGAGCAGCGGGCCGTCGGGGGTGATCGTCACACCGGTCGCGGTCGCGGTATTGGTCTCGGCTTCTCGGCGCACGGCACCGTCCTCCCGGCTCGGGTCCTCACCGTCCCTCACGAGTACCCGCTGGAAGCCGCCGAAACGGCCCGTTCGGGTCAGTGGCGGCGGACGGCGCGGACCACCACCAGCTCCTCCTGGTCCTCGTGCCGGTCGCGCAGCATGCCCCGGCTGTGTAGCCAGGACCGGCGCTCGCGCAGCACGGGACCGAAGGGCACGGTGGCCCGGTCCACCACGGCCGCGTCCAGTCCGGTGGCGGCGAGCCGGTCCAGGGTCGGGGCGGTGCCGCACAGGGCGGAGTGCACGAGCAGGAGGACCCCGCCGCGGTGCAGCACGCCGGAGGTGCTGTCGCAGATCCGGTCCACGAAGACCCGGCCGTCCGGCCCGGCGTCCCAGGCACGGGCCGAGCCCCGGCTCGGCGGGTTCGGGGCGGGCGCGGGCACATAGGGCGGGTTGCTCACCACCAGGTCGTACCGGCGGCCCGGAACGGCCGAGACCAGGTCGCCGTGGCGGACGGTGATGCACTGCCCGGCGAGCAGCGCGTTGCACCACGCGGTGGCCAGGGCGCGCCAGGAGATGTCGACCGCCGTGACCCGTGCCCCGCGCAGCGCGGCCCGCACCGCCAGCGCGCCGCTGCCGGTGCACAGGTCGAGGACGGCGGAACCGCTGTCCAGGCGTTCGTGCTCCAGGGCGCGGGCGATGAGGCCGGTGTCGTGCTGCGGGGTGTACACGCCCGGCGGTGTCGGCAGTGCGACCGGTGTTCCCATGTCCGCCTCCTGGACGCCGGGCGTTCTCGTGCCGGTGTCTGAGTGCCCTTCGTCGCCGGACCCACACCTCGATGCGGCGGCCGGTGACGCACGAGCGCGCCACGGCCGGGGTGGCCGTGGCGCGCCGGGAGCGGGGCCCTCGTCAGCAGTAGAGGTTGCCGCCGGGGGAGACGCCGAGGATCTGCGAGAAGCGCTGGTAGGCGTCGACGCGGCTCTGCACCTGCGCCGGGTTGCGGCCGTCGCACTCCAGAGAGCCGTTGATGCTGCGGATCGTCTGCCCGAAGCCCGCCTGGTTCACCATGGCGTTGTGCGGGGTCATGGAGCCCGGTCCGGACTGGGTGTTCCAGTACCAGAGGCCGGTCTTCCAGGCGACGGCGCTGTCGTTCTGCACCAGGTTGGGGTTGTGCAGCAGGTCGATGCCGAGCGCGTCACCGGCCGCCTTGTAGTTGAAGTTCCAGCTGAGCTGGATCGGGCCGCGCCCGTAGTACGCCGCCTGACCGGCCGGGCAGCCGTACGGCTGGCTCCAGTCGCAGTACGTCGGGTAGTTCGCGGTGTTCTGCTCGACCACGTAGACCAGACCGCCGGTCTCGTGGTTCACGTTGGCGAGGAAGGCCGCGGCCTCCTGCTTCTTCACCGAGTCGCTGCCGGTGTTGGCGAAGCCGGGGTAAGCGCCGAGCGCGTTCACCAGCCCGCTGTAGGAGTAGAACGAGTTCCGGTTCGGGAACATCTGGTTGAACTGGGCCTCGGTGACCACGAAGTTGCCGACGGGCGTGTTCCCGCCGCCGCCGTCGCAGTTGTACGGGTCCCAGTACCAGGTGCTGATGATCGGGTCGTAACCCGGGTTGTCGTGCTCGGCGATGTACGCCTTGCCGTCCGTGTAGCGGACGACGTCACCGGCCCGGTACGACTTGCCGGCCACCCAGTTCGGGTAGCTCGAACAGGAGGCCGCCGGAGCGGCCGACGCGGCCGGAGCCGGGAGCAGGGCGGGGGCCACGGCGAGGGCGAGTGCGGCCAGCGCGGCGGAGATGTGCCGTCTCGACACTGAATCAACTCCTAGAGGTGCCACGGCCGTTCCAGCGCGAGGCGGAACGCGGGCGCGCTCACTTTCGTGCACGCCGAGACACCGGCGAAGGCGTGGGGGGCGGCCGTGATGGGGGGTGTGAGGCCACACTCAAACGCATTGGTCTGTACCAGTCAAGAGGCTGCGCGAGGAAGGGGCGAAGTTCGGTCAACTTGCTTGCCTGGAAAGGGAGTCGAGCGATCGTACGGTGGCAGACAAAAGGGTGCGGAGGGCATTTCTCGATGCCCTCCGCACCCTTCGGGGTCGGCTCAGTCGATGCTCACCTCGGGCGAGTAGAGGTCCAGCCACACCGCGAGATCGAGCGTCCGCTCCAGGCCGCGCCGGGCCGCCTGCGTACCGGCCAGGGAGTCGTGTTCCGCGATCCTCCGGACGTTCTCCCGGTCGAGGAGGTCGAAGACGCGGTGGGACGGCCGGGACAGCAGGTCCTTGACCTGGGTCTGGAGGGCGCGGCCGTAGCCGGGGTCCTGGGTGGAGGGGTACGGGCTCTTGACGCGGTCGTACACCGAGCGGGGCAGGACGTCCGCCGTGGCCTCCCGGAGGAGGCTCTTCTCGCGGCCGTCGAACGACTTCAGCGCCCAAGGCGTGTTGTACACGTACTCCACGAGCCGGTGGTCGCAGAACGGCACCCGCACCTCCAGCCCGACCGCCATGCTCATCCGGTCCTTCCGGTCGAGCAGGATGCGCACGAACCGGGTGAGGTGGAGGTGGGACATCCGGCGCATGCGGAACTCGAAGTCGCTCTCGCCGTCCAGCCGTTCGACCCCGGCGGCCGCGGTACGGAAGCCGTCCGCGACGTACCCCGGCAGGTCCAGCGCGTCGACCAGTTCGGGCCGCAGCACGCCCTTGTCGTCGCCGAAGTGGCGGCCGAAGCTCACCAGCCAGGGGAACGTGTCCGCGTGCCGGGCCTCCTCGTCGAAGAACTGGAGGTACCCGCCGAACACCTCGTCCGCCGACTCGCCCGACAGCGCCACCGTGGACTGGTCCCGGATGGCGCGGAAGAGCAGCAGGAGGGAGGCGTCCATGTCGCCGAACCCGGCGGGCAGATCACGGGCGCGGATCACCTGCTCGCGGGCGGCGGGGTCGGCCAGGGACTGCACGTCGAGGACGATGTCCTGGTGGTCCGTCCCGGCGAGCCGGGCCACGTCGTGGACGAAGGGGGTGTCCGGCGTCCCGCGCAGCTCGTCCGCGACGAAGTTGTCGGCCTGCCCGGCGAAGTCCACCGCGAAGCTGCGCACCTTCTCACCGCGCTCCGCGAGCTGCTCGGCGGCCAGTGCGGTCATGGCGGAGGAGTCCAGGCCCCCGGAGAGCAGGGTGCAGCGCGGCACGTCGGCGACGAGCTGGCGGCGCACGATGTCGTCGAGCAGGGTGCGGACGGTGGCGATCGTCGTGTCCTGGTCGTCGGGGTGCGGGCGGGTCTCCAGCCGCCAGTACACGCGGGTGCGCGGGCCGGAGCGGTCGACGGTGACGACAGTGCCCGGCTCGACCTCGCGCATGCCGTCCCACACGGCGTGCCCCGGCGTCTTGACCATGGTGAACAGCTCCCGCAGCCCGTCCAGCGTGACCCGGGGGCGGACCAGCGGATGGGCGAGGATCGCCTTCGGCTCGGAGCCGAACAGGACGCCGTCGGCGGTGGGCCGGTAGTAGAACGGCTTGATGCCCATGCGGTCGCGGATCATCACCAGCTTGTCGTGGCGGCCGTCCCAGACGGCGAACGCGTACATGCCGTTCAGCCGCTCGGCCACCGTGTCGCCCCACTCCAGGTAGCCGCGCAGCACCACCTCGGTGTCGGAGTCGGTGGTGAACCGGTGCCCCCGGTCGGTGAGTTCGCGGCGCAGCTCGGTGAAGTTGTACGCCTCTCCCGAGTAGACGAGGGCGACGTTCCCCCGGGGAGTGCGGACGAACATCGGCTGTCGTCCGCCGGGCAGGTCGATGATGGCGAGCCGCCGGTGCCCCAGAGCGGCGGGCCCCTCCGCCCAGGTGCCCCGGTCGTCCGGACCCCGGCAGGCCATCGTCTCGGTCATCGCATCCAATACGGCGTCCTCGGCGCCGAGATCACGGTCGAAGGACACCCAGCCGGTGATGCCGCACATGCGCTGCCTCCTGCCTACGGCGCGCCGCTGACCTGCGATTTCCCGCCAGCGCAGAGCCCGGCCGCCGAACCAGTTGTATCGAGCACCTATATGACGAGCCTCCGCCCGGCACCGGCGCCGGTCAACGGCCCCGTAACCTCCACGACACGCGCCACCGCCGGTTTCGGGCCGCACTTTGCCGAAGCGAAAGCCGCCGCGTGCCCGGTGAGCAGCGCGGCGGCACCGCGAACCGGCCACGGGCAAAAACTTCGCCAATCCACGGGTGGGTTGCAGCGCCCGCTCCGGGGGCGTTACCTGGAAGCAACGGCGGTGGAACGAGGGCAGCGGGCCCCGGCACGGCCGCGCCCACCCGCGCGCTCCGGCGGCGGCCCGGCCCGCCCCGGCACCGTCATCCAGTACGAGACGCGGAGGTGACCGAGGTGAAAGCCGTTGTCTACGAAAGGCCCTTCAGCGTCACGGTGGAGGAAGTCGACGATCCGCAGATCCAGCACCCCAACGACGTGATCGTCCGGATCACCTCGTCCGCGATCTGCGGCTCCGACCTGCACATGTACGAGGGGCGCACGGCGGCCGAGCCGGGCATCGTGTTCGGCCACGAGAACCTCGGCATCATCGAGGAGGTCGGCGACGGCGTGACCTCGCTGTCCGTGGGCGACCGCGTCGTGATGCCGTTCAACGTGGCCTGCGGGTTCTGCAAGAACTGCCTCGCCGGTGAGACCGGGTTCTGCCTGACCGTGAACCCCGGCTTCGCGGGCGGCGCGTACGGCTACGTGGCCATGGGCCCGTACACGGGCGGCCAGGCGGAGCGGCTGCGGGTGCCCTTCGCCGACTTCAACTGCCTGAAGCTGCCCGAGGGCGACGAGAACGAGACCGACTACATCCTGCTGGCCGACATCTTCCCCACCGGCTACCACGGCTGCGAACTCGCCCAGGTCTCACCCGGCGAGACGGTCGCGGTGTACGGGGCCGGGCCGGTCGGCCTGATGGCCGCCTACTCGGCGCTGCTGCGCGGCGCGTCCAAGGTGTTCGTGGTCGACCGGGTGCCCGAGCGGCTCGCCAAGGCCGAGGAGATCGGGGCCATCCCGATCGACTTCACCCAGGGCGACCCCGCCGAGCAGATCAAGGCCCAGACGAACGGCGAGGGCACCGACAAGGGCATCGACGCCGTCGGCTACCAGGCCCAGACCGGGGACGACAGCGGTCACGAGGAGCCCGCGATCGTCCTCAACCAGCTGGTCGAGACGGTCCGGCCGACCGGCAGGCTCGGCATACCCGGCCTGTACGTGCCCTCCGACCCCGGCGGCCCCGACGAGAACGCCAAGCACGGCCAACTCCTGGTCTCGATCGGCAAGATGTTCGAGAAGGGCCAGAAGATGGGCACCGGCCAGTGCAACGTCAAGAAGTACAACCGCCAGTTGCGCGACATGATCGCCTCCGGCCGCGCCCGGCCCAGCTTCGTGGTCTCCCACGAACTGTCGCTGGAGGAGGCCCCGGAGGCGTACGAGAAGTTCGACAAGCGGATCGAGGGCTACACCAAGGTGGTCCTGCACCCCGGCCACGACCTCGCGGCGTGAACCGGGGCTCCGGCCCGCCGGATCAGGCGTGCCGGGCGGCGATCTTCCGTCCCGGCGCGGCATGGTGGGCCGGAGCGTCCGCGCTCCGGGTGCGCAGCCGCTGGAGCCACAGCGTCGCCGTGCCCAGCAGCCCGGCGAAGAGCGTGAGGAGGAGGACGGAGACCCACATCTGGCGACTGCCGGGACTCATCCATCCCGTCCAGATCGCGGCGGCCAGCCACAGGGCCACGCCGGTCGCGTAGAAGACACGCACCCGGCGCAACTGCCGTACGGCCCGCCGGATTCGGGAGTGATCGCTCATCGCTGCCATGCGGGCCCGTGTACCCCCGATCCCGCCTTGCACGACCCCCGGATCGCAAACTCGTGCCATGCGGCGCAGCCCCCTGGTCAGAGGCGTACGGAAACCGGGGCGGGGTCGGCTACCCGGCCGTCCAGTCCGTGGTCAACACCTTCGTCAGGGTCACAAGGTCCCTGTGAATGAGGGGAGTGCGGTGCGAGAGCGTGTTACGGGCTGTGTGCAGCGCGCGCAGGCGGTCGCGCTGGACAGTGGTCAGGTTCAACATGTACGCGGCAGCCGAGAGGCCGCCGATCTCCAGTTCGCGGAGGTCCGGCGCCGCCGTCGTCACTTTGTTCTTGTACTGCGAACGCGCTTTGGTACAGAAATCCTCAAGGCTGTGGCTCTTCTTGCGGAGCAGATCGGGCACCAGGTGGATCAGGGCTGTGCGCGCCTCCTCGATGAGGGGGAGGAGGACCCGGTTCTGCGCGTGACAGACGCAGACGCGCAAGTCGTCCGACCTGGCGTCCGCCAGATGACGGCCGTACACGGAACGGATGCGCCCGTCCCAGCTGTCGACGGAGCCGCCCGCCCACGCGTCGTGGATCTCGGCGGCGGGAGCCCATGCGTGCGCGGCCGACATCCGCAGGATCGAGGTGTGCTCCGCCTCGTCGTCGTGCTCGTCCGGCAGCAGCCCGACGAGCGCCGCGCGCAGACTGTCCAGGTCTCCGCCCTTCCAGACGTCCCGCAGGAGGAGAGCACGGTCGATGTCGGGACCGCAGACCTCTGCGACGACAGCGTCCGTGACGCGCCGGAGCAGTGCGTCGGCCGGGTCGTCGATGCCACCGGTCGACTGCCAGGCCATGAGGACCTCGGTGTCCAGACGGGTCCAGACCTTCCACCACCAGTGGACCGACGATCGGCTGCGGTCGCCGAGCACACGGCGAGGCAGGTCGGCCGCCCGGGCCGCGAAGAGAAACCGAGGCTGGGCGGCACCGGACAGCCCGGCCTCGTGGAAGGTGGCCGCGGCGACCCGGAGAATCCTGGCCGCCTCCTCGGGAGAGACCTCGTTCCAGCAGCGGACGAAGACGGTGTGCGGTGCCTGACCGTCGGCGGCCTGTCGGGCCAGCGCCCCGAGAGGGTCGTCGACAACACCGAGTTCCTTGGCCAGGCGGTCCTGCAACGTCGAGTGCGGCGTGGGTTCGGCGGGTGACGCCGCCGGCGGTCCCGCCGTCGCGGTGACGACGAGATCGCTCAGCAGATCGCCGTACGGATCGTCCGGCAGAACCACCTGCCCCATGCCCTCCGTGACCGGAACGGACACGCGCGCATCAGGAAAGGGAGCTCGCCGCGCCGACGACGGCCCTGAATCGCGGTCGGCCAACGACACGGCCCCGGGCACGGAGATCACCCCCTCGATGCGATGAGCCAGCTCGTCGATGAAGAAGTCGGCGCGTCCGGACGCCACCACGGGATCGGGGAAGTACCAGACGCAGCTGCGACCGGACAGGAGATCCGTCTTCAGCAGATCGAGATGCCGACGTGGTCCGGGAAGCCGTGCGAAGCCCTCGTCCTCCACGCGCCGGACGGCGCCCAGGGCCTCCGCCACCGGGGCACGAGCCTTCGGGACCCGCGGAGGCGGACCACCGTCTTCCGAGGACCCGGCACCTTCGGGAACGGTGTCCCGCGGCCACGGGTCGGCCGCGGTCACCGGTCGGGTCCGACCGTCTTCAGCGACCGGAAGGTGACGGCATCGAACCGGGCACCCTTCTCGACCTGGTCGAGGACGGCCAGCCGGTCGAGGCGCTCCAGCATGCGTTCGGCCGAGCGCAGGGCGTCGGCATCGCCGCTCTCCTCGAAGAAGGCGGCGGCCAGGTCTCCGGGCGAGATGACCGCGTTGCCGCCGAGGTACTCCTCGACGCTGTAGAACTGCGCCCAGGCCGCGATGGGGGAGGTGTCCTCCTCCGTCAGTCCGGCCGCCCGCAGATGGGCCCGGGCCGCGTCGGCTGTGTCGAACCGGTCGCACAGGCTCTGCAGCACCTCCTTCTGCCGCATTCCGGAGCGCACGTTGTGCATGGCCAGCTCGACCAGAGCGGGCCAGCCACCGGTGGCGGCGATGAGACTGCGGCGTTCCTGGGGCAACCCGAAGGGTGACTCCGGCCAGGCGCGGACGCTGTCGACGGTCCATCGCTGCGGTACGACGAGACCCGCCTTCGTTGTTTCCGCGTGAGCCGCGGCGTCCGGTGAACAGAGGACGACCGCGTACCGCCGGGGCGCTCCGGACGCCGTCTCGGCTTCCAGTGCGGGAGCCCCCGTGTGCTCGACCAAGCGCTCGGCGGCGTCCTTCACCTCGGGACCCGGGCGGCCGCGCAGATCGACGAAGAGGAGCCTGGAACCGCGCCTGCGACGTGAGTTCGCGGCGATCGCGTCGACCAGCTCGTCCGCGGGGCCCACGGAGACGACATCGAAACCGTAGCCTTCGCCGTAGAGGCGCAGGCCGCTCTCGACAAGGTGATCGCCGAGTGCCCGGGTGCAGGGAACGATGCTCGTGCGGGTGGAGTGGGCGAGCATCTCGTCGAACTGCCCCTCGGTCAGCGGACTCATCCGCTGGACACCCCGCATGATGCCGACGGAACGACGGGCGGAGCGCGGGTTGTAGTCGTAGGGCAGATCGAACTCGGTGTCGTGCAGCTCGCTCTTGAGCTCGTTGCGGTTGCCCAGCATGTTGACCACGTTGGGACTGCGCATCGCGTAGGCACGTTCCTCGGCGGGCAGCTTGATGAGCAGGCCGAGGCCGACCATCTCGTCCAGGAAGATGGTCAGTTGCCGTTCGCTGTTGAGCGGGAACCCCTCCGGCCAGATCTGATGTGCCTCCTCCAGCAGTTCGGCCGGGCGGCTGGCGTGCGCGTAGCCGTGTTCGAAGGCGCGCAGGGCGATCAGCAGGGTGAGGACGCGGTAGCGGTCTTCCAGGTTGATGGTGTAACGCAGTCGCTCCGCGATGAGTTCGCGGACTCGCTCCAGGTTCGCGACGGCCTGGACGTCGTTCCAGGTGATCGGTGCGCGCCGACCGTTCGCGGGCATGGCTCGCTGCTGCATGTAGGCGACGAGGTGATCGCAGAAGATCTGCAGCAGGTTGGCCTGGTAGTTGGTGACACCCAGGATGTGCCAGACCAGGTCGGGCCTTTCGAAGACAAGACCGACCGCGGCCAGGGGCTCCTCGACGAGTGCGACGGCGGCCCGCGGCTTCAGCGGACCGACGAGGACACCGGGACCGCCGTGTGCGGTGACTACGTTGGTCAGGTGGTTGAAGCGCTGTACCTGGTGCAGACCGGCGAAGACCGCTTTGAAGGATCGTCCGGTGGTCTCCATCAGACGCTGCAGCCGCTTGACGGTGCGGAACGTGGACTGACCGCCGCCCGTGTAGACGGCCTGGGCATCGGCGGTGAGGAAGGCGTCGGCCTCGTCGGCGAGCAGGAGGATGCGCCGGCCGGGCTCGGCCTCGACCCACCGCCTGATCTCCTCGGCGATGGCGTCGACGGGACTGCTGTCGGGGGTGTTCGCGGGGATGACGTCGCGACGCTTCAACTCGGACAGAAGCACCCGCCAGATACCGTCCGGCGGCTCGGCATGTCCGATGTCCGCCTTGAGCAGGTCGATGTAGACGGCGATGTTGTGGTCCGGGTCGGCCTTCTGGAAGACCTCGACCGCCTGCCGCAGCAGCGACGACTTGCCGAGCTGCCGCCCGCCGAAGAGGAAGATGGAGCCGTCGGGCTTCAGCACCTCGCGCATCTCCTCCGCCCGGCCCTTGAAGACCTCCGGCGGAACGAGACCGGCGACATGCGGGGTGTACGGCGTGTACGCGGTCCACGGGAGCGTCACTCGCTGCGCGGCACGGAACGAGCGTGGGGCGCGGGCTGCGACCCAGCCCACGACGGCCGGGTCGACCACCAGGGCCTGCTCGTTCCGGCTGCGGGAGGCGCGTGCGAGCTTACGGCGCCCCTCGATGCCCAGGGGCTGCAGATAGAGGATCACGTTGGCGCCGATCGCCGAATCCGGGAGGTGTCGCAGCGGTCCCTCGCCCCGAAGCTCGTCGGCGATCACGACGACCTTGTACATGCGGCGGGACTGGGAGCCCAGGGCGGCGACGTAGCCCGGCGTGCTCTCGGTGATGTCCGCACGCACGCTCAGCCGGGTCACACCGTGCCGGGCCTCCTCGACGTTGGACTCGGTCACGCTCAGGCCGAGCAGGCGCAGCACGCTTCTGGCCAGACCCCGGATCTTGCGTGAGTCACGCTCCCGGATCAGGTTCTCCCAGGAGTCCAGCCCCGCGACCGCGTTCTGCACCAGCGAGTCGTCGCCCGCGTAGTGCTGTGCCCACCAGCGTGCGCTGACTCCGTGCCGCGTGGGTGGCGGTGCGTCGCGGTGCGACACACCCGCCAGGAAGCGCGACAGTTCCTGGCCCACCGGTTCCGTGGGGGCGGGCAGCGCTTCGCCCCCACGGGCGAAGGAGAGCAGTTCCTCCGCCGCGACCGTCTCGCTCCGCTCCAGCAGCTCGCGGATGCGCTGCTCCTCCGAATCGGTCAGGCGCGCGGCATCCAGTTCGCGGTAGAGCTGAGCCGTCTGCTCCTCCTCCAGCGCTCGCAGACGACGGCCGATCTCGGCGGTGGCGCGGAACCTCTCTCCGTGACGGTCCCCGTGGTCCGCCTCCAGATCGAGGAGCCGCACGGTGAAGTCGTGCTCGTGCTCGGGCTTCAGCAGGTTCTGGACCCGCATCTGTGCCAGGGCGAGCTGGGCGCGACGGTGCTCCTCGGTGCACTTGCGCCGCCAGCCGGCGGCCGCGTCCGACAGTCCCTCCCGCCAGTCCGACAACTGAGCCGGCTGCGGCTTCGTGCCGGCGATCCGCCCCTGCTCCAGCCTGTCCAGCAGACGGGCCGCCAGGTGGATGTTGCCCTGGCCCTGGTGGCTCTGCAGCGCCACGGCGATGTCGGTGGGGCCCAGCAGTCCGAGCATGGCCGCCAGTGCGTCCGGCCTTCCCAGGTCGGGCTCGTCCCGGCCCTCCTCGACGCGCCAGGACAGGCCGGGCAGGTGGAGGAGGCCGTCGACGGGAGGACTGAACCGAGTGTCGCGCGACTCCGGGGAGAAGGAGCCGTCGAGCCAGCGCAGCAGCAGCGCGAGGAGCGCCCCGCCCACTCCGGGCACCGGCTCCGCCTGCCGGGCGGCCGTGATCGCCCTCATCAGATCCCGGCCGACGTCACGGCTGCCGGACGGCCGAGGTGAAGCGGCGATCCGCAGGGCTGCCGTGAGCAGGTCCTGCACGTTCTTGACGTGACCCCGGAGCTGTTCACGCGCGGCCGAGTGGATCGGGTGCTTCGCCTGCTTGGGCGTCCGCTTCGCACGGTCGGTGGAGTCGATGATCCGGTCGGCGGCGTCGGAGCGCTTGTAACGCTCCTCCATTTCCTTGACGAGTTCTTCGGACTCGACGTGGCCCTCGGCCCACGCCTGGAGCATCTCCAGAGTGCGTCCCAGCACACCGTCGGGTGCCGCGAGGGCCTGCAGCACGATCGTGGCTCGCTGGTACTTGATGGTGCGCTGCGGCAGATCGAGGGCGAGCTGACGGGCCCGCTCACCGATCTCCTCGCGACGGTCGGCGGCGGACGCGGCAGTGGGTGCGTCCAGGTCACCGGGCTTGATGTCGACGGAATGCCGCACCGCGTGCACCAGTTCCTCCAACAGCGTCGCCCAAGGTCCGGACAGACCGGGCAGCGAGGTGAAGTCGGTCAGGATTCCGCCTGCCCACCGCGCCGACATACCGCTGCGGATGGCCGCGGTCAGCAGAACCAGGTGGGCATCGCGATCGTCGTCCCAGGAATACTCCTTGACTACCGCCTCGATCCGTTTCTCGGCGTCCACCTGCAGGTCGGAGGACCATGTGGACGCCGCGTGGAAGGCTGCGTCCGCGTACGCCAGCGCGACCAGGCGGTGCGCGTCCGCGCCAGCGGCTCGGCTCAGCCAGTAGGACTCGGCGAGCCTTCCCTGCTCGATCAGTGTGGCTACCGGGGCGGAGTCACCCGACCACGGGTCAGCGGTCGGCCCAGGCGCCCGCTCCGACCGGCCCTGGTCGGGAGCGCCGTCCAGGGCGAGGGTTGGAACCTCGTGCACCACCGCGTCCGTCGATCCGTCGCCCTGCTCGGGCTTCACCTGGTCCGCGGGCTTCTCAGGCGTCGTCGACCCGCCCAGCCCGCCGACCGATGCGGGACCCTCCGCGGATTCGCCGTGCTCCGGGGATTCGCCGCTCTCCGGGGGGCCGTCCTCCACAGACGGGGCCGAGCCCGCGGCGGAGCCGGTCAGGGAGTCTTCGGTGCGCATCAGCGCTCGGGCCGGTTCGGCGTCGCTGTCCAGCCCGGTGGCGGCGCCGACCGCGATGATCGCGGGTTCGGCCGTGGTGCTGCTCGGGGTGTCGACCGCTTCGCTGTCCGCTTCCTCCGCCGAGGGCGCGGCGGCGTCGCCAGACTCCACGACCGCGGCGGGGCCGGCCACCTCACCGAGGTGTGGCGGGTCGTGCGGTTCGCCCGGCGCGTCTTCACCCAGCTCGTGGAGCCGCTGCTCGTACTCCGTGATCTTGTCGCGGAGGTGGCCCCGAAGCATCTCGCTCGCCGAGGACTCGTAGACCGAGCGTGCCTCGTCGAGTGCTTGCTTGACCTCCGAGAACTCCCGGCGGGCCGCTTCCCTGCGACGCTCGCCCTCCCGGACCTGCCCGAGGAGCGACTCGGCGGTGGCCCAGCCTTCGTCGTCGCCCCACCTCTCGTCGGCGCCGGCCTCCTGGAGGGTTCGAGCCAGAGTCCGGCGTTCCCTGACCCACTCCGCGGTCGCGCGCAACAACCGGGGATCGCCGGCCAGTCGACCGGCACGCATGGCCTCGACGAAGTCATCGATCCTGTTCGCCAGCCGCCCGGCGGCCTCTTTCAACCGCGCCGTCTCCCGCTCGATCTCCTTGGCGTCCTGTCGCATCACGACCCCGCCTCCCCTCGCTTTCCGTCGGTTCGGCCGCTCTTCGTCGGTTCCCGGTCGCGCCGCGTCGCCGGATTCCCGCGGCACCCGGTCCTCACAGGAGAGGCGCTCGTAATCGGTCTGTGTCAGCGGGGGCGCCGGGCTGTCGGCCGCCTGCCGGAGCTGCTCCGGATGCTCGCGCAGCGGCCGACAGGCGGGCGCCTCCTCGAAGAGGGAGAGCCCTTGTAGTACGAGGCGCGCCAGGTCTGGCGGCAACTCGGCCATCATCCGGAAGAGTTCATCGCCGTCGGCGTCGGGCAGCGCTACCGGGTGCCCCATCTCGCGAAGCCGGGAATCGGCCAGCCTGACTCCGCAAGCGCCGAGGCTGAGGACAAGTCGCTCGGGCGCCCGGGTCACCCACATGCGGGCCCCGGCGGTCCTGTGCAGCTTCGAGGCGGCGGGGCCACCCTCGTAGTGCAGTGCGGTGAGGCCGTGCGCGTTCTCGACATGCCGGAACAGCATGAGCACAAGCTCGGGCGTTTCTCGCAGCCACTGCCTGAACGAAGAAACCGAAGTCACTGGCCCCCCAACTTCGCGCGCGCTTCCCCCGGTCCCGCTGGTGAGCACGGGAGTTCCGGTGATGGACAGTCATATCAAAACGGGTCGGAGGACGGCGAGGCATTCGCGGAAGAGACCGCGCTCGCGGCCACGTGTCCCTCTCGCCGATGTCCGGGATCGCCTGAGCCGAGGGGAGCCCGAAGCCGCCCACAGCACGGATCGCGGGTCGGCCGCCACCGGCGGGAGCCACTGGGCCGTGCGCCCCGGCCGCGCCACGCCTTGGAGAGACACGCCCTGGGCGCCACGGATGGCGCCGCGTCCCCCGCTGTTCGGCGAGCGCATCCCGCGGACCTCGGTCAGCCTGGGGGAGGCGGGGACGTCCGGTGCGGGTGTTCCGGGCCTGTCCGACGGGTAGCCGGTTGGCCGTACCGTCCGGTAGCGACCGGCCGCCGCCACCCGCCCGCGGCTCTCCGGACCGGTGAACGAGATCCGGAGAACGAGAGCCGGAGAACGAGAGGACGTCATGGAGCACTACCGAATCGTCAACCCCGCCACCGGCGAGACCGAGCGGGAGTACCCGACCGCCACCGACGCGGAACTGCGCGAGGCGCTCGAACTGGCCGACACCGCGCAGGCCGAGTGGGCCGCCCGGCCGCCCGAGGAGCGCGCGGCCGTGCTGCACCGGGTGGCCGACCTGTACGAGGAGCGCCGGGACCAGCTCGCCGGGATCATCACCCGCGAGATGGGCAAGCCGGTCAAGCAGGCCCTCGGCGAGATCGACATCGTCGTCTCGATCTACCGGTACTACGCCGACCACGGCGAGGAGTTCATGAAGGAGGAGGAGCTGGACGTGGCCTCCGGCGGCCGTGCCGTCATCCGCAAGGAGGCCGTCGGCACCCTGCTCGGGATCATGCCGTGGAACTTCCCGTACTACCAGGTCGCCCGCTTCGCCGCGCCCAACCTGATGCTGGGCAACGCGATCCTGCTCAAGCACGCCCCGCAGTGTCCGGAGTCCGCGCTGGAGATGGAGCGGATCTTCCAGGACGCCGGGCTGCCGAAGGGCGCCTACGTCAACATCTTCGCCAGCAACGCGCAGATCGAGGACGTGATCGCCGACGACCGTATCCAGGGCGTCTCCCTGACCGGCTCCGAGCGGGCGGGCGCGGCCGTCGCCGAGATCGCGGGCCGGAACCTGAAGAAGGTCGTGCTGGAGCTGGGCGGCTCCGACCCGTATCTGATCCTCGGCGTCTCGGACATGTCCCGGGTCGTGAAGAACACCCTCCAGGGCCGCATGTTCAACGCGGGCCAGGCGTGCAACTCCGCCAAGCGGATCATCGCGCTGGACGAGCACTACGACGACTTCGCCGAGCAGTACACCGAGGCGGTCCGCCGTATCGTCCCCGGCGACCCCACCGACCCCGGCACCTTCATGGGCCCGCTCTCCTCCGAGAAGGCCGTCGAGACCCTGGACGAGCAGGTCCAGGACGCCATCTCCAAGGGCGCGACCGTGCTGGCGGGCGGCCGCCGCGTGGACCGGCCGGGCTCCTGGTACGAGCCGACGGTGCTCGCGGACATCACGCCCGAGATGCGGGCCTACAAGGAGGAGCTGTTCGGCCCGGTCGCGCTGCTCTTCAAGGTCGGCTCCGAGGACGAGGCGGTCGAGTTCGCCAACAACTCGCCGTACGGCCTGAGCGCCTCGGTGCAGACCGACGACGACGAACAGGCCGACCGGGTGGCCCAGCGCCTCGCCACCGGCATGGTGTTCCTCGGCGGACCGGCGGGCACCGCCGCCGAGCTGCCCTTCGGCGGGGTCAAGCGGTCCGGCTTCGGCCGCGAACTGGGCCGCTACGGCATGGAGGAGTTCGCCAACCACAAGCTGGTCCGCGTCACCCGCTGAGGGGCGAAGGGACATGAATGCCGACCGAAGGGACACGTTCCCGGCATGCGCACTCATGACCTGATCGTCCTCGGAGCCGGGACGGGCAACGCCCTCGTCGACGACCGCTTCGCCCACCTGGACGTCGCGATCGTCTCCGAGGGCCCCTTCGGCGGCACCTGCCTCAACGCGGGCTGCATCCCCAGCAAGATGCTCGCCGCCACCGCCGACGTGGCCGACACCGTCCGCGACGCCCACCGCCACGACGTCGACGCCGAGCTGCGCCAGGTGCGCTGGGCCGACGCCCGCGAGCGGGTGTTCGGCCGCCTCGACGCCGCCGCCAAGGAGGGTGAGCAGGGGCGCCGGGCCGCGGACAACATCACCGTCTACCGGGGCCGCGCCCGCTTCACCGGCGACCGGACCCTCGCCGTGGAGACCGGGAGCGGCCCGGTCGAGCTGCGCGCCGACCGGATCGTCGTCGCGGTCGGCGGCCGCCCCGTCGTACCCCCGGTGGTCGCCGACTCCGGGCTGCCGTACGAGACCTCCGACACGGTGATGCGGCTGGACAGTCCGCCGGAGCGCCTCGTCGTGCTCGGCGGCGGGTACATCGCCGCCGAACTCGCGCACGTCTTCCACTCGGCGGGCAGCCACGTCACCGTGGTCGAGCAGCAGGACCGGCTGCTGGGCCAGCAGGACGAAGCGATCTCGGAGGCGTTCACCGACATCGTGCGCGACCGGTGGGACCTGCGCCTGAGCCGCGAGCTGACCGAGGTCTCGGGGGAGCCGGGCGACCTGCGCCTCACCCTGGACGACGGCACCGAGCTGCGCGCCGACAAGTTGCTGGTGGCCGTTGGCCGCCGCCCCAACGGGGACCGGCTCGGCCTGGACGCGGCCGGGATCGACGCCGAGGACGGCCGGATCACCGTGGACGAGCAGCTGCGCACCAGCGCCGAGGGCGTGTGGGCGCTCGGGGACGTGTCCACGCCCGTACCGCTCAAGCACGTCGCCAACCGCGAGGCCGAGGTGGTCGCGCACAACCTGGTCCACCCCGGCGACCCGCGCACCATGAGCTACGACGCGGTGCCCGCCGCCGTGTTCACCCGCCCGCAGATCGCCCAGGTCGGCCTCACCGAGCAGGAGGCCCGCGAGCAGGGCCTCGACTACGCCGCTGCCACCCACCGGTACGAGGACGTGGCCTACGGCTGGGCCCTGGAGGAGACCCAGGGCTTCTGCAAGGTGCTCGTCGACCGGCGCACCGGCCGCCTGCTCGGCGCACACCTGCTCGGCCCGCAGGCGGCCACCCTCATCCAGCCGCTGGTGGTGGCCCAGACCTTCGGCATCACCGCACGCGACCTCGCGGAGCAGCCGCTCTGGATCCACCCGGCCCTGACGGAGGTCGTGGAGAACGCCCTGCGAGAGCTGGACTGAGCGTCACGTCCGCTGGAAGAACTCCACCTCCGCCAGCGCGACGTGCCGTCCGCCGGACAGGCCGACCGGGTCGCTGAGGGTCAGCCGGACCTGGGTGACCCGGCTCATGCCGACCACGATCGGCTGCGGGCCGGGCTTGTCGCTCAGGTCGATCTCCTTGCGCTGGACCTTGCCGTCCTCCGCGAAGACATCCATGTCCAGATGGAGGGCGCGGGCCTGGGTGCCGTAATCCTCGGCGTTCTTGGACGCGCCGTTGGTGACGATCACGTCCACGAACCGGAACGGCTTCGCGAACGTGTACGTCACCGCCGCGCCCTTGCCGGGGATCGCCCAGTAGCGGTTGGTGAGGCCGTCCGTGGTCAGCCGGGCCGAGTGTCCCGGCAGCTCGGCCGTCGCGGAGACGCGGGACGGACTCACCGCCTTGGGTGTGCCCAGCTTGTCCCGCGTGTCCTCGATCAGCTTCCGTCCGGCCGGGAGCAGCAGGAAACCCGCCGCGCACAGCGCCAGCACCACCGCGAGGATGACCAGCAGCCGCGCCAGCCGCCCGGAGCCGCCACGGGTGCGGCGCCGGAACGGCCACACGGTCCGCCACCACGGCAGCCGCTCCCGAGTCGTCGCGGGCGTCAGCGGCGCGGCGCACTTCCGGCAGAAACGGCGGTACGCCGGGTTGGGCGTACCGCAGACGGGGCACGGCACCCCGGAGGTGTCCTCGTCCGTCGCCGGGAGCGGCCGGACCACCGGCCGGGGGGCGACCGCCTTGGCCGGTTTGACCGGCTGCGGGGCCGCCGGGGCCACCGGGGTCGCCGGGACCACCGGGGCCGTCGGGACCACAGGGGTCGCAGGGGGAGTCGGAGGAGTCGGTGGCTCGGGGACCGGGGGAGCCGGGCTGGACGCCTCCGGGGCGCGCTCGGGAGCTGGAGCCGTAGGAGCCGGAGCCGGTGCGGGTTCCGGCGTGGGCTCCTCGGCGGCCGCAGGCCGTGGCGTGGGCTCGGCGGCCGGCTCCGGCGCCGGTTCCGCGGGGGTGTCGGCCGACCCGCCCCGGCCCCGTGCCGACCCCTCCGACCAGCCGAGGTAACTCCCGCAGTTCCAGCAGAAGTCGTCCGTCGCCTCGTTCGAAGCCCCGCAGGCGGGACACTCACGCATGACGTCACTCCCCTTCGCCGGAGTCGGCGGGCGGAGCGGTGAGGACCTCCACCCGGCATCGTGTGTGCACCGGGCACAGCGCCCGGACCAGTTCGTGGACGCGGGACGCGTCGACCGTCGCGTCCCGCTCGGGCCACACCCGTACGACGACCTCGGCGTCCGGCGCGGGCGGCAGCTCGGCTCCGGGGGTGCGGGACCAGACGGCGGCACCGTCGCCGGTGATCTCGGCGCCGACCCCGAGGATCAGCCGCAGCGCCTCCAGCATCCCGCGCTTCGTCCCGCGCCCCCGGTGCAGCTCCATCGCCCGGACCGTGGCCTCGCGGCGCAGCTCGGCGGGCCAGCGCGGATCGTCCACGCCGCCCACCCAGGAGGCGAGCCAGGCCACGAAGTCGTCGGGGGCCACCCTCGGGTCGAGGTAGGCGGGCAGATTGTCCAGGGTGCTGAACACCGGGGCCAGGACCGTGTCGAGACCCGCGGTGAAACGCTGGGCGAAGTCGTCCTCCGCGTACAACGCGGGCAGCTGCCCGCCGATCGGATGGCGGCTCGGCAGACCGGGGATCGCGGCGCGGCTCATACCCGGGCCTCCGGCTCCGCCGCCGTGACGACCACCTGGTGCTGGTACGGGAAGACCAGCGCGCCCGCGCCGATGTCGACCCGATCGACCGGCGTACCGCGCCGCCCGGTCACCGGGTCGGCCGGGAACAGCCGGATGTCCTCCACCAGCACGTCACCCACGGCACGCTGGAGCACGCCGAACACCTCGCCGTACTGCACCGGCCGCCCGAACGGCCAGCCCGTGCCGTCGGGGCCGCCGTGTAGCGGGTCCAGGTGGTCGTAGAGCGCGGCCAGGGCGGTGGCCCGTACCCGGTCGGCGACGGCGGCCGGGGCGGTGAGCCGGGCCACCACGGTGACGCCCTGGTAGACCGGCGGTTCCACGACGAGCCGGGTGCCGATCAGGCGCCGCTCGTCCAGCGCCCCGGTGATCGTCGCGAGCACCTGGTCGGACGGGATGAGCTGCTCGAAGCGGACCCGGCCGTCGACGTCCGGGACCGCGTCCGGCACCACCAGGACCCGTACCGCGCCCGGCTCGTCGGCGGCGGGCAGACAGCGCACCCGGCGTACCGAGGGCGCCGCCTGCCGGGCGATGATCTCGTGGTCCTCGGCGGTCACCGCGCGCTCCTGCATGCGCAGCGCCTGCGGGGCGCGCAGCCGGGCGTTGGCCACCGTCTCGCCCGCGACCCCGCCGCGCGCCGCCTCCCGGTTGCCGACGCGGGCGACGTACGGCACCGAACTGCGCAGCACATTGATCGCGCCGCGCGCCACGTTGCCCGCCGGGCCGCCACCGGTGCGGTAGCGGGCCACCCGGATCTGGGTGCCCTTGCCGGGCACCGCGCCGCACGCGCGCAGCGTGCCGTCGGGTTCGCGCAGCGCGGGCGCGAAGCCGAACTCGCCCGAGGTGGCGTCGACCCGTACGTGCCGGTCCTCGGGGCCGGAGCGGCCGAAGTGCTCGACGACCTGCCAGCGCTGCCAGCCGTCGGCGGAGGACACCTCCACCACGGGCGGCTCGCCATCGAGCAGCACCGGCGGCCGGTCGAGGCGGAACGTCTGCCCCGCGACCCCCTCGGAGACGCCGAGCGGCACATCCGTCACCGTCTCCGCGTGCTCGACCGTCATCGTGCCGCCCACCGTGAACACGGCGGCCTCCCGCACGGTCGGCGACTCGGAGTAGAACGGCTGGCCGGGCTCGGCCGGAATCACCCGGCAGCGCAGCCAGCCCGCGTGCGTCCCGCCGATCACGGACGCGGTGTGCGACGCGGGCACGTAGACGATGACCTCGCCGGGCCGGTTCAGACCGCCCGTGGTGTCCTCGCCGGTCTCGCACCGCAGCCAGCGCGTGCCGTCCCACGCCTCCCAGGCCAGCGGGGGCTGGCGCGGGTCGACGCCGACGCCCTCGACCCGGCTGTCCAGGCGGACGGCGACCACACAGCGCGGCACCGCCGTCGGCAGCCCGAACAGCAGCGCGTCACCGGGCTCCGGCGTCGTCTGGAAGCAGGGCACGTCCCGGCCCTCGGCGAGCGCGTTCGTCCGGTCGGTCTGCTCACCGCCGCGCGGCGCCGTCACCAGTCGGATCAACTCGCTGGGTACGATGCGCAGTTCGCCGGTCGTGGCGAAGACGACGGCTTCCTCGTCCTCGCCCGCGCCGGTCGTCACCTCGGTGCCCGCGGTCAGCGTCACCGTCTCCGGCTGCGGTGCGGAGAGCCAGAAGTCGACCTCGGCGGCCGCCGCCGACGGCGGGAACAGCCGGATGCCCAACAGGTCCAGGAAAGCCAGGTAGTTCTTCTCCGGGACCCGGTTCAGCCGGTACAGCAACTGGTCCACCAGATAGGCGAACGTCTCGATCAGCGTGACACCGGGGTCCGACACATTGTGGTCGGTCCACTCGGGGGCGCGCTGCTGCACATACCGTTTCGCCTCGTCGACGAGCTGCTGGAAGCGCCGGTCGTCCAGATTGGGGGAGGGCAGGACCATCAGTCGCCGACCACTTCCTCGACACCCTCCTCGGAGGGGATCGTGTAGAACGGAAACACAAGATTGCGCCGGTCATTGGTGGAACGCACCGTGTAGTGCACGTCTATGTAGAGCGTCCCGGCGTCCACCGCGTCGAAGGCCACCACGACGTCGTCCACGGTGATCCGCGGCTCCCACCGCTCCAGCGCCTCCCGCACCTGCTGCGCGACCCGGCCCGCCGTGGCGCCGTCGCCCGGCGCGAACACGTAGTCGTGGATGCCGCAGCCGAACTCGGGACGCATCGGCCGCTCGCCGGGCGCGGTGCCGAGGATCAGCCGGATCGCCTCCTCGATCTCCCGCGCCCGCTCCACCATGGCGATGCCGCCGGTGGGGCCGACTCGCAGCGGGAACGCCCAGCCGCGGCCGATGAACCGCTCACTCACAGCACGCCACCTATCTCCACGCTCAACTCACCCATCACGATCTGCGCCTGGCACGTCGTCCTGTCCCCCATCCGCGCGGCGGGCAGCCCGCCGATCAGGACGCCCTTGCCAACCAGCGCCTTCGGATCGGGGATGATCACGTTCGCCGGTCCGGTGGCCGCGTGCGGCGGGACCACGCACACGTGCAGGCTGCCCACGACGGCCGCCGGGCGACCCCCGATGAGTACGGTCGCCACCCGCGTCGCGGCCGCGGGCGGCGGGGTGGTGATCCGGCCGCCGTGGCTCGTGGGATCACCGGTACGGGCTGCGGCCGGCATCATGGACTCCTCGGTAATCGACAACAACACACATGCGGAACGGCTCAGTTGATCCGGATGAGCTTGGCCTTCAGGACACCCAGCAGACCGCCGTCCACCTCGACCGACGAGCGCCCGGACACCGCCACCGCGCCACCGGACACGGAGACCTGCGTCTGCCCCTCCAGCACCACCTGGCGCCCCTTCAGGACCACCTGGCCCATCGGCGCGCTCAGGGTGATGTCCTGCTTGTCCAGCACCATGGACGTGCCCGCCTGCCCCGGCGCCCGGTACACGGTCACCTCGATCCGGTCCTGGCGATCGTCCATCCGGACCTCCAGCCGCTTGTCCGCCGTCACCAGCCGCAGCCCCGACGGACCCGGCCGGGGCGCGTCCAGCAGCTCCAGCCGGTGCCCCGAACGCGACACGAAGGAACGCCGGTTGACCTTCCCGCTGGTCTTGTCGATCAGCGGCACATCGTGCTTCGACGGCTTGTCCACCCCGTTGTAGAGCCCGCCGAGGACGTACGGACTGTCCAGCAGCCCCTGCTCGAACCCGACCAGCACCTCGTCGTTGACCTCGGGGCTGACCACCCCGCCGCCGCCCTTGCCGCCCCACTGCACGGTACGCGTCCAGTCCGAGACGTACGTGTCGTCCAGCCAGGGGAACTTCAGCCGCACCGCGCCCTGTTCGGCGCCGTTCGGCTCGCGCACGTCGGTGACCACGCCGATCGCCAGCCCCGGGATGCGGGGACCCCGCGCACCGGACCCGGCACCGGACAGACCGGTCAGCGAGGGATCGGGGCGGCTGCTGACCCACAGGGTGGTCCGGAAACCGCCGTGTGGCTCCAGCACGTGCTGCACCGCCGTCGTCGTGTACCGCCCCGAGAACGCCGGGCCCACGTTGCCCAGCGCCACCGCCTTGCCCGCGTGCAGCGCCGGATTGCCGGTGGTCAGCGCCTCCAGGTCACCGTAGGACGCGCTGACCTGGTCCGCGGTCGCCCGCGCCACCGCGGTGGCCTCCGCCTGCGTGCGGTACGGGGTGTCGGCCACCGTCACCTGCGTCTTCTTCCCGAACCGGTTCACCGACGCCGGGCTCAGACCGGGCACGACCGTGTCGCTGGTGATGGACGCCTGCTCGGCCACCACGGCCCGCTTGGTCGTCGCGTCCCAGCCGCGCACCTGCACCTTCTGCGCCGCGTCCGCCATCGACAGCGACGCCCGGAGCGCCAGCAGGTTCCGCCCGTACTCCAGCACCAGCGGGCTGCGCGTCGCGGGCATCGACGGCGACGGCGCGCCGGACGCCTTCACCGGCCGGGTGAACTGGACGACCCCCTTGTCGTCCACCCGCACCTGCGCCCCGCACTCGGCCGCCAGATACTGCAGGAAGTCCCAGTCGGAGACGTTCGCCTGCGAGAGCTGCTTGTGCGTCACCGCCGGGGCCTCCACCTTGCCGCAGGCCAGCCCCGCCGAGGTGACGACCTTGCGGATGATCGCCGAGGTCGTCATGTTCCGGTACGCGACCACCTTCCGGCCCCGCTGCAGCCGGTGCGCCTTGGAGTACGCCCGGACCACGGTGAACGTGCCGGTGCCGTCCCGGTCCAGCTCCAGCGCCGTCACCTCGCCGTTGAACAGCGGCTCCCGCGCCTGCCCCTTCACCGTCACCACCGACACCTTCAGCGGGGTGCCGATCGTGACGCCGGTCGCGGCCAGGAACTCGTGCTGCTGGTCGCGGTAGGTGAGCACCGCCATGTCCGGCAGCCCCACGCTCTCCTCGACCACACAGCTCACCAGCTGGGTCGCCCAGGTCTGCGGCAGCTCGCCCGGCGCCTCGACCACGGGGTCGGCCGCGAACGACCTGACGTCCCCCGACTCCGAAGGCTTCACCGCTCCTCCTCGTCCCCGGCGTCCCGCAGTCCGGGCACCACCAGTTCACTGCCGGGCTCCAGCGCCATCGGATCGTCGATGCCGTTGGCCTCGGCGATGGCCCGCCAGGCCGCCGCGTCCCCGTACTCCCGCCACGCCAGCATCGCCAGGCTGTCGCCCGCCACCACCGTGTGCGTGCTGCGCGCCGTCTTCGAGCCGGACGTCGGGTTCTGCCCCCGCGCATCGACGCTCGCCTCCTCGATGGACAGCGAGCAGGTGGCCCGGAGCGGCTTCCCGTCCACGTCGAACAGCGTGTACGACACCGACAGGCTGGTCAGCACCCCGTCGAACGACGTCGTACGCGCCGTGCCCCACTCGAACCGCACCCAGGGGCTCGCCGGCTTCTTCCGGCCGAGGCTCGCCTGCGTGGGCACGCATGCCTTCATCAGCTTCTCCACGGCCTGCTCCACGGAGTTGTCGTGGGTGGCCGTCGCGTCCAGGAACACCTCCAGGCTCAGCGTCCGGGGCCCACTGCCGACGAACTCCGGCAGCGCCGACTCGCCCGCCATGCGCGCGGGGGAGCGCCGCCACTCGACGGACTTGCTCAGCTCCAGCGTCGACGGGTTGAACTGCAGGTCGAGCCGCGCGAGCGTGCCGCCGGGCTTGGCGCCGACGGAGGCAGGCGGCTCCTTGAGCGTGAGCTGCGCCCTGGCCCGGCTGGCGCGGACCGATGGGGACATGGGGGGTGGTTCCTTCCTGGGAGCCTTGGAGGTGGGGACTGCGTGGGGCGAGCGGGCGGTCAGGAAGGAACCAGCCCCTCGTGCGCGATCTCCAGCGTCTCCACCGCCGCCTGCGAACTGGCCGGGTCGAACGACGGGCCCTGCCAGCGCACCGGCACGATCCCGTACACCTGCCAGCCGATGATGCGGCTCAGGTCGGGGCGCAGCGCCACGATCTCGCCGTCCTTCGGCTCCACCCGGCGCAGCGTCTCGTCCAGCCAGCGGCCGATCTTCGCCGTGTCCGCCGTGACCGGCCGGGTCAGCGTGATGTTCGACCAGGTCACCCGGCCCGGCAGCTGCCAGGTGAACCCGTTGTTCCCGCCCTCCGCGTACGTCTCCATCTCGACCTGGGCACCCATGCCGGAACACGTGTGGAAGGCGCCGAGGTCGTTCCCGCCGATGGCGAGCCGGAAGAACACGCTCGTGGCGAAGATGTTGTCGGTCATGCTGCTCGGGTTTCCGTCCGTGGGGCGTTCGGGGTGGGTGTGGGGCGTGAGGTTCAGCGACGGCCGTCGAAGGGGCGGCCCGTGCGGTCCCGGCCCCTGCGCAGCTCGTTGCGCAGCAGACGGGCGACGGGGTCCAGCAGGCGGCGCGCCAGGTCGTCGAGGTCGGTGGAGGACTCGGGGGCGGGCAGCTTGCCGTGGCCTGCGCCGTTGACCTGCTGCTTCGTGGACGTGGGCACGTCGGCGGGCACGCCCTGGGCGGGCGGGGTGGTGGTGCCGCCCGTGTCCCGCTGGATCTGGGTGTGGAACACCGGGGGAGCGGGGTGCGGTACGGCGGGCGCCGTGCCGGTGTCCCGCTGGATCTGCGCGGGGCGGACCAGCGGGGGCGCGGCGTTCGACGCGGTCGCGTGCGCTCCGCCGGTGTCCCGCTGGACGTGCGTGGGACGGACCACGGGCGCGGGGGCCGGTGCGATGGTCTCGCGGGCGGGGGCGTTCACCAGGAAGGGCTGTACGGCGGGCGGTTGGGGTGCCGTCGTCGGGAGCGGGCGTGGCGCGGGGGCGTTGGGGGTCGCGGCCAGCGGGGTGGGGCGGGGGGTGCGGGCGGCCGGGGTTTGGGGCGCACGCTGGACCGGCGCCGACGGTTGCGTCCCGGCCGACTCGCGTGCCCAGCGGGCGGCCACCACCGGTCGTTCGGCGGTCCTGCGCTGCGCGGGCGCGGCCACGGGGGGTGTCGCCTCGGTGCTGAGGGTGAGGGGACGGGCGGGGAGGAGGTTCAGGGTGGGGGACGGCTTGAGGGCGGCCGTGGGGGTGGGCTGACCGGTGAGGGTGACCGACCGGGCTACGACCAGGGGGGTGGCGCCGGGTGCCGCTTTCTTCGGGGTGCCAGGTGTACGGGGTGCTGCGGTCTCCTGCGTGCCGGATGCGCCGGGCGTTCTGCGGGTGGGCATGCCGGGGTGCCCCGGAGCCGAGGCCGTGGGGGACTGGGCGGTACCGGGTGCGTGGTGGGCCGGGGTGGCCGGGCGTGCCGGGTGCTGGTCGGTGCGGGAGGTCTGGACGCTGGGCTTGACCGGGCGGGCGGGGGTCAGGGGGACCGAGTTCTGACCGGTGCCGGGCGCGTTGGCGGGAGCTTTGCCGGGCGTGCTCGGGCGGGTCGAAGTCGGCGGCACGGAAGCCTGGTTGGCGCCGGACGCTGTGTTGGTGCCGGACGCCTGGGGGGCCGACGTGCCCGGCCGCGCCGGGGTCAGGGGCACCGCGCCTTGGCCGACGCCGGGGGCGGGGCGATCGGGGGTCGTGGCCGGGCGTGCGGGGTTCCGGCCGCCGGGGGGCGTGGCCGGGGTTACGGGACTCTGCCGCTCCGGGGCGCCCAGGGTCGGGCGCTCGGAGGTGCGGGGCGTGGCAGCCGGATTCGCCGGGGCGCGCTGTGCCGTGGGACGCGTGTCCTTGGACGCCGGGGCGTCCTTGCCAGCGGTGCCGGGCGTCTCCTGCGCGGGGGTGTTCGGACGGGCCACGGTCAGGGGCGTCGAGTCGGCGGGGGCGCCGGTCGGTGCGGGGTCCGTGGTCGCGCGGCGCTGGACGACGGCGTCGGGCGTGGACTCGGCGCCGCGATCCGGTCCGCTCAACAGAGGCTTCTGCGACAGCTGTTGCGGTGTAGGTGCGGTGGAACGCTGCACCGGCGCCCGCCCCGACCGCTGTCGGCTTCCGGGCACGTCGGCCGTCGGAGGCAGCTCGGACAAGGGTGCCCCCAGACCCGTCCGGATGCGGGGAGCCTGAGGCTCGACCCGGCGCTGGACAGGCTCGGTGGACGGCACGGGCCGCTCCCCGGTCGCCGTCGGCTCCGCCCGGCTCTGCACCACGGGAAGCGCGGGCCCCGGAGCGTTCCCCGCCACGGGTCCCTGCTTCATCGGCACTGCGGTAGGCGGGAGTTGGGTCAACGGCTCACCCAGCGGCGGACGGCTCCCCTCACGCCGCTGAACCGTCGTCCGGTCCGCCTGCTCCGCCCGAGCGGCCTGCGGCTCCGGCTCGGCCTGCGCGGCGGGCGCGGCCGCCTTCGGAGCGGCGCTCGCCACAGGAGCCACCCGGCGCACAGGACCGACCGGCCGCCGGGCGACGATCAGCGAGCGGCCCACGGGAAGCGGACGTACGGAAGCGGGGGAGGCGGCAGCGGCGCGCCCGCTGTCACTGCCGGACGGCGCCGAAGCACTCTCGGGACGAGCGGTGGAACGTGTCGGCACGGGACCCGGCGAAGCGGCCCCACCCGTACGGGGCTCCACCACCGCAACGCGCCGCACCACAGGAAGCGACGCCCTCGGCGCCGCGGTCGGCGTCACGGCCGCCCGCTGCACCTGCGGAGCCTCGCCCGCGCCGAGCACAGCCGGAGACACCGAGGACGTGAGCCCACGCTGCTCCTCGACGGAGTCAGCCGCACGCCGCTGCACCGCGGGCCCACCGGACCGCCCGCCCTCCGCGCCTTTCGCGCCCTTCCTGGACGCCGACGCCGACCCGGACCCCGCCGACCGCTCCCCCTCGCGGGACCGACCGGCGACGACCCTCTCCAGCCGCTCCCCGACCGCGGGCGCGACCTCCTCCGCTTCCTCCCGCCGCACCGCACGCAGCAGCAGCGGCCCGCCGCCGCTGAACGTCTCCCCGGACGCCGAGGCGGGTCGGGCGACTCCCCGCACCAGTCCGGCCGGAGCCGAGGACAGCACCCCGTGCGCGAGGCCCGTGTCGAAGGACGGGTCGCGCCAAGCCGCCAGCCCCGCACGGAAACCGAGGCCGTCACTGACCGCCAACGGGGCGCGGGACACCGTCAGTTCGGGCGTGGCTGCGGCACGCCAGCCGCCGTCCCAGCCCTCGGGCGCGCCGACGCCGGCAGACGCCCGCTCCACGGAGGTGGAGCCGGTGCTGCCGACGTTCTCGGCGGCGGACGGCCGGGGCCGACGCACCCTGTCTCGCCATCCCATGCGGTCAACCGCCTTCGTTCACGCGGGTGTTGATGCGGGCGATCTCGGAGACCCACTCCCGGCGCTCGCCATGGGTCAGGTCGAGGATCTCCTCGCGGCTCCAGTGGAAGTGGTAGGCGACGTACGCGATCTCCTCCCGCAGCCGGGAAGGCGCGTACGTCACGATTCCCCCAGGCGCCCACCCGAGAGGTCGACCTCGAAGCCGCCCTCGCAGTGCGGGCAGGTGACCGCCGCACGCGTGTGCCCTTCGCTGTTGACGCGCCGGTAGAAGTCCTGGAGGAACGCGACGTCGGTCGCGTACATCCGCTCCACGATCCCCGCGTGCACATCGGTGACCGTGCCGATCCGGGTGATCACCTGGCTGAGCAGCACGACACTGAGGTACGCGGGGTTCTCCTTGACCCGCAGGTCGATCTGCGGGCGCAGCTCGTCGCGGGCCGTGGCCAGGCGCATCGAGCCGTGCCGGTGCACGGTGCCCGCCTCGTCGACGTACCCGCGCGGCAGCTCGAACTCGAACTCCGTGCGCAGCGCGGGCTCCTGGCGCGGCGGCGCCGCGGGCGTGAACGGCTTGGACACCGCCTCGGCCTCGTCCTTCGCGGGAGCCGTCGCCTGGAGGATCTCGTCCAGGTTGCCCGCGGTCACCGTACGGCGCCTCATTCGACGATGATCTCCTCGAACACGATGGTCACGGACTCGGTGGCGGCCGCCGACTCGCCCGCCTTGAGGGACGGGCCCTCCCACTTGGACGCCCAGCCCTGCATCAGCTGGATGCGCCGCACGGTCTCACCGGTGGAGTCCTTGATCTCGATGGTGAGGTTCTGCCGCGCCGTGTCCACCGCGCCGTTGTTCAGCGTCTCCTTGATCCAGGAGGTGAACTCGCTGCTCTGGTCGAGCCCGCGGGTGATCGTGATCTCGCCTGCCTGGCGGGCGCCCGGCTGCTTGCGGATGATCTGCTTGCCCTCGGAGCTGACCTGCCGGACCTCGACCACCTCCTCCTCGACGCTCAGGCCGCTGATCTCCTGGATGGATTCGACCAGGTAGCCGCCGAGCTGGACGCCGAAGATGTGGGTGGAAAGAGCATCGCCCTCAGCCATGACTGTCTGTCACCTTTCTGGGTGGGTAAGTGCCGGAAGCGACGGAGGTCACTCGTCGACGAGGCTGGTGCTGTCGGAGAACTGCGCCAGGCGGAACACCACGAACTCGGCGGGCTTGACCGGCGAGACACCGATCTCGCAGACCACGCGTCCCTGGTCGATGGACTCCTGCGGATTGTTGTCCCGGTCGCACTTGACGTAGAACGCCTCGGCGGCCGTCCGCCCGAACAGGGCACCCCGGCGCCACTCCTCGGTGAGGAAGGCGCTGACGTTGCGCCGGATGCTCGACCACAGCCGGTCGTCGTTCGGCTCGAACACCACCCACTGGGTGCCGAGCAGGATCGACTCCTCCAGGTAGTTGAACAGTCGGCGCACGTTCAGGTAGCGCCACGCCGGGTCGGAGGAGAGGGTGCGCGCACCCCAGACCCGCACACCCCGGCCGGGGAAGGTGCGGATGCAGTTCACGCCGATCGGGTTGAGCAGGTCCTGCTCGCCCTTGCTCAGCCGCAGCTCCAGGTCGACCGCGCCGCGGATGACCTCGTTCGCGGGCGCCTTGTGCACCCCGCGCTCGGCGTCGCTGCGGGCCCACAGACCGGCGACGTGCCCGCTCGGCGGGACGGTGATGTTGCGCCCGGCTGCTGGGTCCAGCACCCGCACCCAGGGGTAGTACAGGGTGGCGTAGCGGGAGTCGTAACCCGCCTCGTCGTTGCGCCAGTTGCGGACCGCCTGCGCGGAGAGGCCGGGCGGGGCGTCGAGGACGGCGACCCGGTCGCCCATCTGCTCGCAGTGCGAGATGACGGCGAGCTGCACCGTGCGCACGCCCTCGGCGTCGATGTCACCGCGCTGGTAGGCGCTCATCAGGTCGGGGACGGCGACCATGGTGATCTCGTCCACGCTCTCCAGCCCGGCGAAGCCGGTGCGCGCGTCGGCGTCGCCGACGTACTCCGCCGGGTTCAGCCGGGCCACCTGGCCGGAGGTGGCGGGCGCGGGGGCGGCCGGGGCGTCCGGCACGGCGATCGTCTGGGCGGCCGGGCGGGTCTGGTTCCCGCCGCGCTGCTCGGTCACCTCGATCAGCTTCGAGCCGCGCGCCTGGGTGGGCAGGTAGCCCTTGACGTTGCGGCGGGTCGAGGCGTCGTAGGTCTCGGCGACCTGCTCGCCCTGGCGGACCAGGACGCGGAAGCGGTCCTCCGGCGGGTTCTCGCCCTCCGGGTCGGCGATCTCGATGGACACGCCGGTCACGCCGGGCTTGGCCGCTATCTGGAAGCCGCCCACCTCGACGGCGAGTGCCGCCTGCTCGCGCCGCGCGCCGTCACCGGCCGGGGCGGAGGAGTCGTCGGCGGAGCCGCCGATGCGGACGATGTAGGCGGAGCCACCACCGTTGGCGAAGTAGCCGTAGACGGAGTGCGGCAGGTACGCGCTCTGCACGAAACCGCCGAACAGGCGGCTGTACTGGTCCCAGCTCGTCACCAGCGTGGGCTCGTGGAACGGCCCTTCCTCGGCGAAGCCGACGAACGCGGCGACGGCGGTGCCCACACCCTCGATCGGGCGAGCACCGGACTGCACCTCCTCCACGTAAACACCTGGGGTGAGGTACGTCGGCATGCTCGCTCCTTCACGGGTCCTGCGGTCCGGGTCTCCTCCACCCTTTCCTCAGGCCGTGCCCGGAGGCAGGGGACATCGGGCCCTGCCCGGGGGCAGCCCGGCTGCCCGCGCGGGCGGACGGGCCGCACCGCGCGTGCAGGGTCAGGCGCCCGTGACCTGCGCGAGCCAGGAACCGAACTCGGCGGCCAGCACCAGCCGGCCGAGCTTGCGGTACTCCTGCGCGACCGACTCCACGACCTGCCGCATGGTCAGCTCGTTCCCCGATTCCGCCGCGAGATACGCGGCCGTCACCGCACATGACCGGATCGAGCCGCCCGCCAGCTCGAAGCGATCCGCGCAGAACGTCAGGTCGACGTCCTCGGCGCGCGGCAGCCGGTCACCGAGACAGCGGTCCCACAGGGCGAGCCGCTGCGCCGCGTCCGGTATCGGGAAGTCGGCCACCACGTCGAGCCGCCGGGTGAACGCCTCGTCCAGGTTGGCCCGGAGGTTGGTGGTCAGAACGGCGATGCCGTCGAAGGACTCCATGCGCTGGAGCAGGTACGCCGACTCGATGTTGGCGTGCCGGTCGCGGGCGTCCTTCACCTCGGAGCGCTTGCCGAAGATCGCGTCCGCCTCGTCGAAGAGCAGGACCGCGTTGACCGCCGACGCCTCGGTGAAGATCCGTTCCAGGTTCTTCTCGGTCTCCCCGATGTACTTGTCCACCACGGTCGACAGGTCGACCACGTACAGATCCATGCCCAGGTCGGTGGCGACCACCTCGGCGGACATCGTCTTACCGGTGCCGGACTCCCCGGCGAACAGCGCGATCACGCCACGCCCCCGGCCGCCGCCGGGCCGCATGCCCCACTGGCCGAGCACCTGGTCGCGGTGGCGGGCGCGCACCGCGAGTTCGCGCAGCCCCTTCAGGGTCCGCGGCGGCAGCACCAGGTCGTCCCAGCCGACCGCGGGCTCCACCCGGCGCGCCAGCCGGGCGAGGCCCGCGCCGTTCTGCGCCCGTACGGCGGTCCGTACGTCCTCGGCGTCCACCGGGCGCCCGGAGAGCGCGGCCGTGCGCACCGCCGCGTCGGCCGCGCGCCGGAGCTGCCCCGAGTCGAGCCGGTGCGCGGACACGGCACGCGCCAGGTCCTCGCTGCCCGAGCCGTCCGGGGCCCCGGCCGCCTCCAGCGCGAACCGCCACCGCACGGCCTGCTGCTCGGGCGAGGAGGTGCCCACCGTGAAGGACACCGGGGTACGGACGGCCCACCCCGGGTCCCAGACCTGCGAGCCGTAGGTGAACAGCGGAATGCCGGACAGCGCCGCGCACACCGTGCGCAGCACATGGGTCCGCTCGGACGGCTTGTCGGGGAGGTCGTCCAGCGGGCCGAGCACCACCCCGGCGCCGGTCAGCCGGGCCTCGCGGGCGGCGGCCGCGGCCAGTCGGGGCAGGTCGCGGGCGTGCCGGGACAGCGCCGTCGCGTCCAGGACCAGCGGTGTGCGGCCCGTTTCGCGCAGGGCGGCGTCCGCCAGGCCCTCGGGGGCACCGCCGACTGCCCGTAGGTGCACATGCCCGGTGCCGCTCCGGGCCGCGTCGGCGGCCCGCCGGACCAGCGCGGGGTCGGCCGCCGGGTCGGCGGTGCGCTCCCCGAGCACGGAACCCAGCAGGGCGTCCGGCGCCGTGTCGCCCAGCAGATGCGCGGTCACCCGGTCCGGCACGACCAACACCCGTGACAGCGGCGGCCGTTCCGGGTCATGGACCTCCAGCAGGCCCCCGGTGAGCAGTGGCGCGCCGGGGGAGAGGCGGAACCGGGCCGGGGACCGCCCGGTGTGCCCGCACAGTTCGAGGGCCAGCCCGATCGTGGGGCGGCGCCGGGTGAGGTCGTCGTTCAGGTAGCCGTAGAGCTGCTCCAGGCGGGCGTCCAGGTCGGGGGCCAGGGCGACCAGCAGCAGGTCGAGGTCGAGGGGGGTGAGGTCGAAGTCCGTAGCCAGGCGGCCGAGTTCGGAGCCCTCCGAAGGCTGCTCGGGCTCGGTCGCGGACGGTTCGGCGCGGGTGTCGAGGACGCGCTGTGCCGCCTCGGGGGTGAGGTACTGGCCGCGGTAGGGGTCGTCCGGGTCGGGGTCGACGGCCCGTCGCGCGGCGACCGCCTTCCGTACCCGCTCCTCCACGATGCCCAGCCGCCGCCACAGCTCCGGTTCCACGGTGTGCGTCATGGCTGGCGGTCACCCCTCCTGCGGCGCCGGGCGGGCGCGGGCCGCCGCTCCCGGGAGCCGCCGAAGCCCTCCCCGCCGGGGTCGTCGATCTCCGCGTAGCGGAGTCGGCGCGCCGACTCCGGCTCGTCCGGCTGCGACCGGGGCACCGACCGTACGACCACGCCCTCGGTGACCGGCGGCGCGGCGACCCGCACGATGCCGGCCAGCGGCGCCCGTACCCGGACCCCGAGCGAGGGCTTCAGCTCGCCGCCGAGCGCGGACCACACGTCGGACGCGGCCGGGGCGTCCAGACCGGTGCCGCCCCCGTCGATGCCCACGATCAGGCCGAGTTCGGCCAGCGTGCCGGTGAGCAGATGCGGGGCCAGGGTGTCCGTGGACACCAGGGTGGTCAGCACCTGGGACAGCAGCCGGTGCTCGTCCTGCGGGCGGCTCGCCCACGCGGTGACCAGATACGTCAGCTCGAACCACCGGGCGGGCGAGCGCCGGGCGACGACGAAGCCGTCCTCGTCGTAGATCTCGCCCGCGCTGCTGTTGCGCCGGGAGTTGTCCTCCCGGACGTCGTACAGGAACGCGCACACCGTGGGCGCGCTGCGCCGGGCCGCCCAGTCGCTGGTCGGCGCGTCGAAGACCACCTCGACGCCCGACGCCGCGAGCCCGGACTCCTCCAGCAGGCCCCGCAGGGCCTCGTCGACCTCGTGGATCATCGGCGGGTCACCTCGTCCGGGGGCTGCACGCTGCCGTTGACGACCAGGAAGTCCGTCTTCACCGGGGAGAAGCCGGGGCCGCTCGCGGTGATGGTGCGCGGGCCCGTCTGGTCCTTGGCCAGGATCAGCAGCTGCCCGATGAACGTGCCGTCCGGCAGCGGCACCGTCGGCGCGGCGGCGGCCGTGATGCCGGGCTTCCAGCGGAACCGGACCGGCACGCCCGGCGGGAAGTCCTTGCCGCGCACCGAGGTCACGAAGCCGGGCTTGCCGATCGGCGGCACCGCGATGATCCGGGGCTGGAGGACACGCAGCCGCTGCCGGGCGGAGTTGTCGCCCCGGTCGGCGTCCGTGCCGGTGGTGGTCAGCTTGCCGGTGACCGTGGCGGTCAGCGCCTTCTTCGGGCTGAGCACGACCTGGAGGGTGCTGCGGGCACCGGGCGCCAGATCGGGCAGCGCGCACAGCCAGCCCGCGTCACAGCCCGGCGGGCGCCCGTTGTTCGGGATGTTCGCGGGCAGGCCGATGCGCAGCCGGAGCCCGGTGGCCAGCGCGTTGCGGCCGTTGCGGACGGTGTACGTGACGACCACGCGGCCGCCGACATAGCCGGGGTTCGGATTGGCGGTGACCGTCACGCCCGGCCCGGCCTTCGGCGCCGGGGGTTCCGGAACCGGCGGCGCCGGGGGCGCGGGCGGCACCGGAGGCGTCGTGGGCGGCGTCGGCGTCGGGGTGGGCGGGGTCGGGCTCGGCGTCGGGTCGGGCGGCGCGGGCGCCTCGCGCACCGGGACCACCGTGCGGTCGGTGTTGTCGCTCGGGTCGGGGTCGAGCACGGCGCCGGTCACCGACCAGTCCAGCGGCTGGTCGCCGGGCGTGACCCCGGTGACGGTGACGGTCACCGGGACGGTCGCGCCGGGCGGCACCACGCCGAGGTCGCAGGTGAGGCCGCGCACGTCGCAGTTCCGGCCGGGCGCGGTCAGCCCGGTGACGGTCGCCCCGAGGGGCGGCGCCACGGTGAACCGGGTGCCCGGCGAGGCCGCCGGGCCCTGGTTGACGACGTCGACGCGGACGGTGCCGGTACGGCCGACGATCACCCGCCCCGACGTGTCGGGGGCCTGTACCGCGAGGTCCACGGACTGCTGCACCGAGGGCTCCTTCTGGCGGCCCCCCAGCCCGGTGGTGAGCGGGGTCAGGGCGCCCGACTCCACGTCCACCCGGCTCAGCTTCTCCGGGCTGTTCGCCGCGAGTTCGGCACGGGAGCTGAACACCAGGCTCGTACCGTCGGCCGTCCAGGCGGCGTCCCGCGGCTGGAACGGACCCGTGGCCGAGGCGTCCGGCAGCTCCCGGCCGCAGGCGCCCGGCAGACCACGGGCGGCGGCGGGCAGCAGCACCCGGCAGTCGTCACCCGACACCGAGGTGAGCAGGAGCCCGCCCTGCTGGTCGACGCGACCGCCGCCCGCCTTGCGGTTGAAGGCGATGGTCAGCCCGTCGGGGGAGAAGGCCGGGCTGTCGTCGATGACGTCGCAGGCGCCGGGACAGTCGGCGGCGCTGAGGTCGCGCTGCTGGTCGAGGCGGTCGACCGGGACCGTCCAGATGTGCTTGTTGCCGTTGCCGCCGTTGATGACCTGCGTACGGGTGAAGGCGAGCCGGGTGCCGTCCGAGGACCAGGTGGGCTGGGCGTCGGTGCCCTGCGCCTGCCCGGCCGGCGGGGTGATCGTGCCCCGGAGCGCGCCGGTCGCCACGTCGGCGACGAGCACCCGGCTCGGCCCCGCCGCGTCGCCGGTGCCACCGGGTGAAGTACGCCGGAAGGCGAGGGACTTGCCGTCGGGGGAAAGGGTCGGATCGGTGTCCCAGTCCTTCGCGCCGCGACCGGCCAGCGGCAGGGGCCGCGCGTTGGAGCCGTCGGCGTCGGCCAGCCAGATCCGCTCGACGCGTCCGGCGTCGGAGTCCTCGAACCGGGTCAGCACGATCCGCCGCCCGTCCGGGGTGTAGTTCTGCCGCTCCGTCCACGGGTCGGACCCGGCGGCGGGCTGGAACAGCGGGTCCTTCGTCGGGTCGGTGTTGGTGTCGGCGGCCGGGTCCTCGTTCAGGATCGTCAGACCCAGGTCGCGGGGGTCGGAGCCGTCCGCGCGAGCGTCCTGGAGGGTCACCACATGCGGTCCGGCCGCGGTGACGCGGTCCACCACGGCCCCGCCGCCGTCCACCGGTCCGAGCCAGGTGACCGTGCCGACCTCGCGGTCCTCGGTCAGGACCAGCGACCGGTTGGCGTCGTTGTCGGAGTGCACGACCGTCTTGAAGACGTGGTCGAAGTCGCCCTCGCAAGTGCAGTCGCGGTCCGGGCTGAGGAACAGCAGCTGGTTCCCATCGGGCAACCACGCTGCCCCATGGGTACGCCAGCCTGCCTCCGTAGCGCCCAGCAGTGGGCCGCCGTCACCCGAACTGGCATAGACATAGCGCAGCTTGGGGCCGTCGGCGGTGGTCGCCGTGTACGCGATGATGTCGCGCTTCTCGGCGGTGTCCAGCGGGTTCCACGCCGGATCGCTCGCCGTGCCGTTCTCCGGACCGGTGACCCGGTTCGCGTTGCCGCCCTGGAGCGGGCGGACGTAGATCTGCTGCCCGGCCAGCGGGTCGGTGGTGCTGGAATAGGCCAGACGCTGCCCGTCCGGCGACACCGTCGGGCACTCCTCGTCGGCCGGGGTGTTCGTCAGCCTGGTCAGGCCCGTGCCGTCGGTGCGCACCAGCCACAGGTCGCGCTGGGTCGCCCCACCGGGGCCGCCTGGCTCGGCGGAGTCGAAGACCACCGACCGGCCGTCCGGCGTCAGCCGCGGGTGCGCCGCGTCCCGGCCGCTGGTCAGCTTGGCCACGGAGCCGTCGGCGGCCCGCAGGTAGACCTGCGGGTTCCGCTCGTCCCGGCGGCTGGCGAACACCAACTGAGCGCCCAGCGCCGAGGGTTCCACGTCGTAGTGGGTGGCACCGGCGCCGAACAGCGGGGTGCTGGACTTCGTCGTCACCACCCGGCCCAGGCTGCGGTGCCGGGTACCCGCGAAGGCGATCCGGGTCGCCGCCGCGTCACCGGCTCGCGGGCGGGCCTTCGCCGTACCGGGACCGGCGGCCGCGGTGACCGCCAGCAAGGGGACCAGCATCAGCAATGCCAGGCCGATCCGCTCCAGCGGGTACCGCCACCCGCCGGCCTTGTCCGTGCCCGTCACGGGCCCACCTCACCGTCCGCACTCCGCTCATCCACAACCGCCCGCCATCCTGGGCGCCGCCGTCCCCGGTGCGGCAGGGCCGACGGGACGCTCTCGGGGGAAGGGGTGGAGGGGCTTTCGGGCAGTGTGCCGACAGCCGGTGGTCAACGCACCTGTCAGATCAGGCCGTTGCGCAGGGCGTAGCCGACCGCGTGGGCCCGGTTGCGGAGCTGCAACCGGGTGATCACCTCGTGCAGCACGTTCTTCACGGTGCGCTCGGAGTACGAGGTCTTCCGGGCGATCTCCCCGGTGTCCAGGCCCTCCGCCACCAGCCGCAGCATCTCCGTCTCCCGGGGCGCCAGCGTGGACAGCGACGCCGCCCGCGGGTCGAGCGGGGAGGAGCGCTGCATGCTGCCGACGTGGGTGAGGAGTTTGGCGAGCAGATCGCCGGGCAGCATGCCCTCGCCGTTGGCTATGGCGAGGACCAGACGCAGCAGCCGGTCCTGGTCGGCCTCGGCACGGCGGAGCACCGCGGCGACACCGTTGTCTATGGCGCGCTGGAGAGCGTCACCCGACTCGAAGGTACCGACCACCAGGCCGGTCCGGGTCGCGGAGTTGTGGCGCAGCCGGTTGAGCAGCGCCGATGTCTCGTCGTCCACCGTGTCGACGGTGATCAGGGAGACCTGGGCGCTGTCGGCCGACCCGGCCTCCACGAACTCGATCTCGGGACGCTGGCGCAACTGGTGCACGATGCCGACGTAGAGGACGGGATCGGGGGCGTAGACGGTGACGGACACCCGCTCGGGCCGCCGGGCCGAGGTGGTCCAGGGCGCGGTGTGGGCGGCGGGAGCGGGATGGTTGGCCTGAGGGCAGCTCGTGGTCATGAGTCCTGTTTCCATCGAACGTGTGGGGGGTGGTGCGACGCGCCGTGGAGCAACGTGCGGGACCGAGCGGCGGAAGTCGGCCCGCGCAGGGTCTTCGAAAGTCAACTGGTGCTATCCCGAAGGGAGTAGGGGAGCGCTGTCCGGGGCACACGCGCTGCCCGCGGGCTTGCCCTCGCGTCTCTCCGAAGTGCGGGGGCCCCGTCATACGGTCACCGTGTGACGTCTCCAGCACCCACCCCAAGCCCCGGCGCGCCCGGTTCCGACATCCCCGCGGTGTCGGTGACGCCCGGCGGCCTCGCCACCACCACCCTGACCGTCCGCAACGACAGCGACATCGTCGAGGCATACGGCCTCGAGGTGGTCGGCGACTGCGCGGCCTGGGCCACGGTGGAGCCCGCGCGCGTGTCCCTGTACCCGGGAACCTCCGAGACGGTGACCATCCGCCTCGAACCCCCGAGGTCCCCCGAGGTCCGGGCCGGTGAACTGCCGCTCGCCGTGCGCGTGCTGCCCACCGAGCACCCCGAGGCGGTACGGGTGCCCGAATCGACGGTGCGCGTCGAGGAGTTCCGGGAGCTGCGCGCCGAGATCGCCCCGCGCCGTCGCCGGGGCTGGCTGCGCGGCCGCTACCGGCTGGCGCTGCGCAACGAGGGCAACTCCCCGGTGACCCTGGGCTTCACCCCCGCCCAGCCCGGCGAGGAACTGCGCTTCACCGTCAAGCCCGCCGAACAGACGCTGGAGCCCGGCGAGTCGGCGGAGGTCGGCCTGCGGGCGCGCATCGGCAAGCCGGTGTGGTTCGGCGCCCCGGTGATCTGGCCGTTCACGGTCACCGTCGCCGAGACGGCGCAACCGGAGGCCACGCAGCCGGAACCGACCGACGCCATCCGTACACCGCTGGACGCGGAGTTCGTACAGATCCCGGTCTTCCCCAAGTGGCTGCTCGCCGTGCTCGCCGCCCTGATCGCGCTGCTCCTCGCCTGGTTCACCCTGGTGCGGCCCGCCGTGCGCAGCGCGGCCAAGGAGGCGGCCGACGAGGTCGTCCAGCAGCGGCCCACCCCCGGCGGCAGCGAGCAGGCCGGTCCGGGCACCGGAGCCGACGGCGGGCGGCCCGGCACCGGCAGTGGTGGCGCGGGCAGTCAGCCGGGCACGGGTGGCGGCGACGGTACGGGCACCGGGACGGGAACCGGCGGTGGCGGCGGCGGTGGAGCCGCGGGCGGCGGCCAGAGCTCGGCCACCATCGACGTACAGACGGGCGGCGGCGCGGAGAAGACCGGCACGTACACGGTCCCCGCCGACAAGGTCTTCCAGGTCACCGACATCGTCGTGGCCAACTTCCAGGGCGACGAGGGGGTGCTGACCATCAACTTCGGTGACCGGAAGATCACGACGATCGCGCTGGAGACCTTCCGCAACCAGGACTATCACTGGGTCACCCCCATCAGGATCGCCGCGAACGACACGGTCACCGCCCAGGTCACCTGTGCCAAGCCCGGCACCCCCGCCACCGGCAGGCGGGCCCAGGAGTGCCATGAGGTGCTCAACGTCAGCGGAGTGCTCAGCGACATCAGGTGACTTGGGCGTCACGCCCATGCTCTGCGAGACGCGCCGTGATGCAAAGCCGCGACAGGGCCGGGAGTCCGGAAAACGGACCCCGGTCCTGTCGCGCAAATGACCGAATTTGCTCAACTATGTTCGGGTGTCTTGCCTGAATTTCTCTCGGTAACCGCGTGTAGGCGTCATTGACTATGAATCAAACTTGGCTTGATCTCCTCTAAGCATCGGAGCGGGATCACCGTCATGATCCGGTTCCGCTCGACCGGGGTGAGGGAGCGCGGTGCGCACACACAGACACGGGACGGACCGGGACGGAACGCACGGTCCCGACACCGATCGGGCACGGCCGGGCGGCCCACCGGCTCCTCCCCTCCTGGCCCTCCAGCGGTCGGCGGGCAACGCGGCGGTGTCCCGGCTGGTCGCGGACGCCCGGTCCGAGTCCGAGGACGTCGTCCAGCGTTCGCCCGAGTCCTCGCGGCCACCCTCGCGCACCTCGCAGAAGTCACAGGAATCGCAGCAGACCGAGAGCTCCCAGGCGTCCGCCCCGTCGGTGCCCCTCGCCGACCGGCAGCAGATCAAGTTCGCCCAGGACAAGGCCGAACTCCTCCAGCGCATCGGCAGGATCGAGGCGCTGAAGAACATGGACGGCTTCACCTCCGGCATCGAGGGCTTCCTCGACAACATCGAGGCCGACCTGCGGGCCGGGCGGCCCACCGGGGTGGACGGGGGTGCCATCGGCCGGATCATCGCCGGATTCCAGGACCCCCGGGTGCAGGGCCACCGCGTCCAGTACTCCTGGTACGCCCGGCACCAGGGCAAGGAGGGCTTCCAGGAGTCGCTCGACCGGGTCGCCGGCGCCTCGGCGGACCACGGACAGCTCTGGGCCAAGATGAACTCGGCCATCCCCACCGAGGACGCGGGCGTGGGCCGGGGCGTGGTCCTGGAGGCGTCCGTCCAGGGCCGCATCTTCGACGGCCTCCTGTTCGGCCTGTCCAACTGGAGTGCCTCCGACGCCCTGGCCGCGCTCTGGAAGCGCCTGTCGACGACCTACGTCCAGGCCCTCACCGGCACCGTCACCGCCCACGCCCTGGACGGCACCGTCGGCTCCAGCGTGCTCAGCACCCTGGAGTGGCCCGAGCTGCGCAAGCGGATCGGGGACGGCGCCGTGGACGGGCTGGTCTTCGTCGTCTACCACGCCCACGACGCCCCGGGCGGCGGCCCGGCCGTCCTCGAACCGGTCGAGAGCTTCCACGTTCGTACGCAGAAGGAGTTCGACGGACTGCCCCAGGCGCCCGCCGACCAGTCGTGGTTCGACCGGCAGCGGATCATCGACCGGGACCAACGCCAGGCCCTCGTCGACATCTACTCGCGCGAGGAGGAGCTCGACGCCCTCGACGCCTTCGTGGACGACCTGTTCCGCCGCGAGGGGCGCGACCTGCGCTTCCGGGAGTCCACCACCCCGCACAACACACGGGCCAACTCCGCGCGGGAATCGCCCCGTTCGGGTTCGCCCGGCGCCTGATGACGGCGCCGGGCGACGCCCCGGTCAGGGAGAGGTCGACATCTGGTCGTCGGAGTCCTGGTACTCCTCCCCGCTGCTCTGCGAGTCGAAGTTCATCGTCAGGAACGGCTGCCCCGGAGACTGGGACCCCTCGGACATCTCCACGTCCGAACCGCTCGAAGAGCTGGAGTCACTGTCCGGCGCGAGGTCCGGAACGTCGCGCAGCGTGTAGGTGGCCGTGTCCCCCGTGCCGTTCCGGGTCACCAGATCCGCGGCCACGTACCGTTCGAGCTGCTTCTTGCGGCGGTCCAGGGGGATGTCGGACTTGGAGATGCCCGCCTCGTGCTGGTCGGCGGCGTCGGCAGCCGGCGTGCTGTCCGCGGTGACCGCCTTGTGGTAGTCGTCGTGCGCGAGAATGTCGGCCCGGTCCGTGCTCATCGCCTTGTAGACGAAGTCGTCCATCTCCCCGCTCGTAAGGGTGTCGCCGGAGCTGAGACCGAGGGTGTTCATGGCCTTCTCGTAGAAGGTGAAGATGTCGCTCGGGTCGGCCCCGGCCCTGATCAGGTCGTTGGTGTCCGGCTCGTTCTCCCACTGCTTGTAGTGCGCGCCGTCGTGGTAGACGTCGATCCGTGTCGGCACCATCACCGCACGCTGGGTGCCGTTCGCCGACGCGTAGTGCACCACGAACCGCACGGTGCCCGCGTCGAGATCCGCGAGCGCCCGCTCCATGCGCCGCCACATGCCGGTGCCCTGGTTGAGCGACCACTGCGGGACGATGTTCTTGGAGTCGTCCACACCGCCGACCTCCAGACCCATGACGTGCCCGCGGTCGTACCCGGCCCCGCCGAACAGGTCCTTCCACACCTCCCCCTCGCTGGGCACCTTCCACTTGTTGGCGCGCGCCCGCACCTTGTAAGCCTGCTGGAGCTTGCCCACCGCGATCGGGTTGGGAGCGGCGGCCCTGCCCTTCGTGCCGGTCTTCCGGACCGGCCCGCTCACCTCGTGCGGGCGCTGGATCGGCAGGTCCCGCGCCGCCTCCGCACCCTCCTTCGACGGCAGGTAGTGCGCGACTGTCGCGTTCTCCAGCGTCATGGTCAGCGCCCGCTGCACCATCGCGGGGTCCGCGGCGGCGGCCCGCCGCACCGGACCGGAGTCCGTGGCGGGCGCCCGCTGCACCGACCCGGCCGCGCCGTCCCGGGACGGCCCCGAGTCCGTGCCGGACCGGTCCGGCACCGGGCCGGACATCACCCGGTGCGCGTTGGACTCCGCGGCCCGCTCGAAACGGTCCCCCGGATCGGACAGGGCGAAGCCGTGCCCCGAGTCGGTACCGGACACCGGCCCCTGCCGCTGCTGCACGACATGCGTCAACTCGTGCGCCAGGGTGTGCTTGTCACCGCCGCCGCGCCCCAGTACGACATGACTGCCCGCGGTGTAGGCACGGGCGCCGATCTCGGTCGCGGACCGCTCCGCGTCCGGCCCGCTGTGCACCCGCACGTCCCCGAACCCGGTGCCGAACCGGGCCTCCATCTCCCCGCGCACCGAGGTGTCCAGCGGCCGCCCGGCCTTACGCAGCACCCGATGCACCGACGACCGCTGCACGGCGGCCGCCGCGGCGGCGTTCCCGGCCGAGCGCTGGAGTGCCGCGACACTGCCCGGACTCACCGCCCGCTCCGGCCCGGCCGCTACGACGGCATCCGTCCGGGGGGCCGAAGCCGCACCCCGGCCCTCGGCCGTCTCGTCACCCTGGCCGCCCTGCCGACCCCGCCGCTGGTGTGTCGCCATCTCGCACCTTCCCTCACGTACCTCCATGGTGACCGCCCCGCACCGCGCCCACCAGGACGCCCGAGGCAGTGGCGGGGCAGGGGGGTTGCCCGGAGGGTGCCTGTGTGAGAACCGTGCCCGTGGAGAAGCCCATGGCCAGCGGTGTGCGGGGCGGGCGGCCCGCACCGGTCCCGGCTACCGGCCCTTGCTCCACCCGGCCGGGCCCGAGTACACGTCCACCAGGTCCACCACGAAGACCAGGGTCGAGCCCGGCGGGATCAGCGGCGACGGCGACTGATTCCCGTAGCCGAGACGCGGCGGGACGACGATCTCGCGCCGACCGCCGACCCTCATGCCCCGCACCCCCCGGTCCCAGCCCTTGATGACCTTGCCGCCGCCCAGGGCGAACTTGTACGGCTCGCCCCGGTCCCAGGAGGAGTCGAACTCCCTCCCGGACGCGAAGTTCACCCCGACGTAGTGGACCCGGACCACCATCCCCGGCTTCACCTCGGCCCCGTCCCCGACGACCAGGTCCCGGACGGTCAGCTCGGTGGGAGCGTCACCCCCGGGAACGTCGACCTCGGGCTTCGTCGGTTCACTCATCGCGGTTTCGTCACTCTCCATCTGAAGCCGGCGCCCGGACCAGCCGGACATGGGGACAGGGGGTCACGTTACCGAGCGCACGGGCCGCCCCGGAGCAGGCGTGGACCACGTCTAGGTGAGGCACTGCACGGTCCGCGTCTCGCTGTCGTAGCTCCGTGCCGCGGTGAAGGTTCCCTCCCAGGGCTCGGACAGCTCGGTGGGCAGGAGGTCCGCGGGCCATGGGCCGGTCCTGGAGCGGGTCCGGCCGAGGGTGAGGTGGGGTACCCAGTCGTCCGGCTCGAACAGCGGGTTACCGGCCCCGGGCAGCAGCTCCCACACCCGCCGTTGGAGGGCGGCCAGCGCGGCATCGGGTACGACGCGCCAGGCCAGCACCGAGGTACGTCCCTCGAAGCGGAGCGTGTGCTCCAGCCGTAGGGGGAGCGGGAGTACGGAGAGCGCGGCCGTCAGCGCGGGCCGTGCGTCCCGGGGCAGCTCGGACGCGGTCGTCAGGGTGAGGTGGGGCCGGTTCGTGGGGTGCCGGTGACCGGCCAGGCTGGGCATCCCCGCCGCCGCGAGCCACGCCCAGACCCGCCGTACCCGTGCCTCGGTCGCTTCATCGGGCAGCAGCTCCACCGTGCGCACAGGACCAGCGTAGGGCGCGGGCCGCACCGGCGGATATTCCCTGTCGTCGCGGGCCGGGAACGACCAGACTCGTGGCATGGCTGACATGGGGGCGTTCCGGGACGCGGTCACGGGGTGGATGGCCCGGGGGGTCCGGCGAGCTCGCGCGCGAGCTGGCCGACCGGCTGCCGGTCCGGGTGGTCGTGCTGCTCGAAGGGCCGAGCGACGCGGCGGCGGTCACGGCGCTGGCCGCGCGCCGGAGCAGGGACCTGGCGGCCGAGGGGATCTGTGTCCTGCCGATGGGCGGCGCGATGAACGTCGGGCACTTCGCCCGTCTCCTGGGGCCGCCCGGCCTCGACCTGCGCCTCACCGGCATGTGCGACGAGGCGGAGTACCGCTACTACGTCCGCGGCCTGGAGAGGGCGGGTGCCCCGCGGCACGGGTTCCAGGTGTGCGTGGCGGACCTGGAGGAGGAGCTGATCCGTGCGCTGGGGGTGACCCGGGTGAAGGACCTCGTACGCGCGGAGGGGGACCTGCGGTCCCTGGAGATCTTCCTCGGCCAGCCCGCCCAGCGGGACCGCACCCCGCAGCAGCAATTGCGGCGCTTCCTCGGCACGAAGAAGGGGCGCAAGATCCACTACGGGCGCGTACTCGCCGAGGCCCTCGAACCGGACCAGGTGCCCGCGCCGCTCGATGGCCTGCTCGCGAGCCTGTGACCGCCGATCGGCTCCTCTGCTCTCAACAGCCTTGACACACACGTCATCTGAATTGTCGTCATTGATTCGGTCTCACAGGCAACGCTCAGGGAGTGGTGACCGTCTATCCGCCTGAACGCACCGTCGGCACATCCGCGACATGGGGTGCCGAGTCGGACAGGAGGATCATGTGCGGCATGTCATCGAACGTCACCTCGGCAAGGTCGTGGCGGGCGGATCGCTCGCCGTGGCCACGGGTGCCCTGCTGTTAGCCGTCACGCTCCCGGAGCAGACGGAGACCGGGGTGCGCGCCGAGTCGGCCGGTACCGCGAGCCAGGACGCCGTGGCACCCGCGGGCAAGGTCGAGGCCGCGCCCCGGGAGCCGGAACACGGCGTCGGGAGCGACCCGCTCACCGACGCCGAGACCGCGCGTGCCGAGCAGATCGCACTGCGCGGCAGCGGCATGAGCGCCGCCGCGCGGGACGTCGAGGGAGACCGCGGCCCGCAGCGCATCGCCACCAACCTCGCCGAGGACGCGACGGGCCGGGGGGCTCGCCGCGCGGAGATCATCTACTACGACTACCAGGCGAACGTCACCACCACCAGGACGGTGGACCTGGGAACCGGCAAGGTCACCTCCACGACCACGGCCCGGCACGTGCAGCCACCGCCCAGCGGTGCGGAACTCACCGAAGCGGCCCGCGTGTTGATCGCCGACGCCCACGGCAAGGGCCTCAAGCAGGACTACCGGAAGGCCACCGGGAAGAACCTCACCGGACCCGCGGACCTCGACCTCAGCGGATTCGTCTTCCGCAAGGAGACCGTCGAGCGACTGCCCGCCGCCCTCGAGGCGTGCGGTGAGCACCGCTGTCTGCAGGTCGTGGCCAAGGTCAGGAACGGCCCCTGGATCGACACCCGGGCCTTCGTCGTCGACCTCAGCGCCCGCTCCGTCGGCCGTCTCGGCTGACTTCCCGCTCTTCCCTCTTCGGCGAAGGAGCCGACCAGTCATGCATGTCCCGTACGGCACCCTGTTCCGGCATGCCCGAAACCGGGCCGCGACGATCCTCACGGCCGTCGCCCTCCTCGGCTCACCGCTCGCCCTGGTGAGCCCCGCGGCCGCGGCACCCGCCGCGCCCGCCCCGGCCGACTGCAGCACCGCCTACAAGATCGAGCAGACCCTCGACGGCGGCACCACCTGGCGCATGTGCTGGCACTACAACACCCTCTCCGGCCTGATCCTGGACAAGGTCGGCTACCAGCCCAAGGGCGAGGCCAAGCCCATCCGCGTCCTCGCCAGCGCCCGTCTCGCCCAGGTCCACGTGCCCTACGACGACGGCGACGCGGAGTACGACGACGTCACCGGCACCGACTTCGGCCAGCAACTGCAGAAGCTCCGCCCCGACGAATGCCCCGGCGGCACCATCAAGTCCGTCAAGGTTCCCGACCGGGGCACCGTCGCGGGCCTGTGCGTCACCACCCGCGCCCGCGGGCACGCCTACCGCCTCAACAACGACGCCAGCACCGACGGCAACGGCCACCTCTACACGGCCCAGGGCAAGGACCTGCTCGTCTACACCGTCAACAAGGCGTCGTGGTACGAGTACATCACCGAGTGGCGCTTCGCCTCCGACGGCACCATCAGCTCCAACGTCGGCGCCACCGGCAGCCTTTCGCCCTACGACTTCGACGGCGGCGACACCCGGGGCTGGCCCATCGGCAAGGGCGCCCAGGCCAAGGCCGAGAGCCACGCCCACAACGTGTTCTGGCGGCTGGACTTCAACCTCGACGGCTCCACCAGGACCAAGGCCGAGCAGTACGACTCCAAGGTCACCCCGCCGAGCGGACGCGGCAGCCCGACCACCACCACCCGTCGCACGCCGATCACCAAGGAACTCAGCGGCGACCGCACCGACATGCGTTGGTGGCGCGTGGTGAGCACCGCGGGCAAGAACAAGGACGGCCACCCCCGTTCCTACGAGATCGTGCCCGGCGCCAGCCAGAAGCACCCCGGGCGCCCGTACACCCGGCACGACGTGTTCTTCACCCAGTACAAGGCGTGCGAGCAGTACGCGAGCAACAATCCGGGGTGCCCGAACGGCAGCCCCGCCGGCGTGGACAGGTTCGTGAACGGGGAGACGCTGACCCACCCGATCACCTGGGTGAACATCGGCTTCCACCACATCGCCCGGGACGAGGACCAGCAGCCGATGCCGGTGCACTGGCAGGGCTTCTCCCTCGCCCCGCGTGACGTGACCGCCATGAACCCGCTCACCCCGCGCGACCTGGCCGGTGTGAACGGCCATCCCCACTCCTGAGGTCGGCGACGGACCGTTGTCGACGGGGCGGTACGTTGGCTGTCCGAAAAACTGCGGGCCCAAGGACGGGGAGAGAATGCCGGACAAGCGTCGGGAGGAGAGGCGGGCCCACGGCGAGCTGGCCGCGGACGTGCTGGCGGTGCTGTGGGAGGCCGGCAGGCCGCTGACCGCGCAGGAGGTCAACACGGCCCTCGACAAGGGGCTGGCCAGGACGACCATGGCCACCACCCTGACCCGCCTCTTCGAGAAGGGCGTCCTGCGCCGTACCCCCGCGGGACGCGGCTTCGCGTACGAGCCGGTGGAGGACGCGGCGGGGCTGGTCGCCGACCGCATGCGCCGCGAACTGGAGAGCGAGCCCGCCCGCGACCTGGTCCTGAAGCGGTTCGTGTCCTCCCTGTCCGAGAGCGACGAGGAGACGCTGCGACGCCTGCTGCTCCAGGCCGAGACCGAGGCCGAGGCAGAACCCGAGTGACCTGGGTACTGGCCCTGGTCGTGCTGGCCCTGGGGTTTCCCTGGGGCGCCGCCCTGGTCGCCCGGCGCCTGGCCCTGGTGCTGCCGCCTCGTGAGGCGTCCTGGGCGTTGGCGGGCGCGGCGGTCCTCCTGGCAGGCGGCACGACCGCGGCGCTGGTCGGTCTGTTCCACGTACCGTTCCTCGCCGCCCTGGAGCGGATGTCCCTCGCCCAGGTGCTGGCGGAGTGGCCGGCCGCGGTGCCGTTCGCCGGTACGGCGGGTGCGGTTCTGCTCGTCCAGGCCGTGCTGCTGGTCCGCCGGTGGGCGCGGCAGCGTGCGCTGCTGCGGCGGGCCTGGCAGCTGGCCGGTGAAGGGACGGGTGACGGGGATGTGCTGGTGATTCCCGCCGCCGACGTGGACGCCTTCGCGCTCCCCGCGTACCAGGGGCGGCCCGGCCGGGTCGTGCTGACCTCCGGCACGGTGCGGACGCTGAAGGCGGGCGAGCGCGAAGTGCTGCTCGCGCATGAACGGGCTCATCTGGCCGGGCGCCATCACCTGCTGTCGGCGGTGGTCGACCTCGCCACCGTCGTCCACCCGGCCCTGCGGGGGCTGCGCGCATCGCTCGCCTTTCACCTGGAGCGGTGGGCGGACGAGAGCGCGGCCCGAGTCATGGGCGACCGCCGGATCGCCGCCGCGGCCATCGCACGGGCGGCCCTGGCCGGTTCGTCCCACCGCCGTGGCGGCGCCTATCCACTGCTGTCGGCGGTGAACGGCCCCGTGCCACGGCGTGTCGAGGCACTGCTCCGCCCCGAGCCGACGGCCCCGCGCGGGGGCGCCCGGCGAGCCGCCGTCGCCCTGGCGGGAACCGTGGTGGTCACGGCGGTGGCGGCTCTCGGACTGGCCTACGGACTGCACGAGTACGTGGAGTACGCGGCTCGGCGGCTGATCGGCGCGGAGTAGGGGCGCGTGCGGCCGTCTCATGTGCTGGGAACGGGCTGGGGGTGTGTCGCCGTGAGCGCGGTGTCGTAGCGGCGCAGCAGGGCAGGGCGGTCGCGGCCAGGCCGGTGAGGAGGCCGAGCCAGATTCCCACCGTCTCCAGGTGCAGGGCGAAGGCGAGAAGCCATGCGGCGGGCAGGCCGACGGCCCAGTAGCCGATCACGGTGATCCGGAAACCGCTCCTGGTGTCGTCCAGACCCCGCAGCAGACCGACGCCGATGTTCTGGGCGCAGTCGAAGAACTGCAGGAAGGCCGTGACGATCAGCAGTTGGCCGGCGATGGTCATGGCCCGGGCGGAGCCGTTCGTCAGGATCGGGGCCAGGACGAGGCGCGGCAGGGTGAGATAGACGAGGCCGACGGCGGTCATGACCGTGGCCGCGCAGGCCAGGGCGGTTCACGGTCGGCCCGCGCCCGGGGCGACGGAGTCCCGGCGGGACACCATCAGACAGCCCACGAAACCGAGGATCGCCGGCGTCCAGGACAGCGTGACCGGGCCGACACCCCAGCCGAGCCCGCCGTGGGCGTGGGGCGCGGCCATCCAGTCGGCGATCGACGAGCCGAGGGGACGGGTCAGTACGTAGGCCGACCAGAACGCGGTCACCGCGCCGAGGACACCCGTGCGGTCCGCGACGGCCGGGACCGAGACCGCCACCGCGAACAGGGCGATCGAGCCCAGGTAGGCAGTTCGACCCGCTCCGCGTTCTCCGCCGCACTTCTCGTCCCTACGCGTCGGTGTGCGTCAGGCGATATGCGGCAGCGGCCAGCGTGAGCGCGGTCCAGCCGAGGAGGACCAGCAGACCGGCGCCGGGCGTCAGCGTGGTGGCGTCGTGGGTCACGGCGAACATCGCCGCACCCGCGTTGCCGGGCAGGTAGGGGCTGATGCCGTCGTGCCAGGAGCTCGGGAGCAGGGTGACCAGGCCCGGGATCAGCATCAGCGCGGCGACCAGGACCGAGATGGCGCCCGCCACGGAGCGCAGCAGCGCACCCAGCGCGGCCCCGATCACACCGACCAGGCACAGGTACAGCCCGGCGCCCAGCAGACTCCGTACGACGCCGGGGTGCGAGAAGCCCATGGCGCCGGGCGTACCGGCGACGATCCGGCTGCCGAAGAGGAAGGCCACGAACACCCCGGCCGTCGCGACGACCAGCGAGACCAGCCCGGTCACGGCCGCCTTGGACCACAGCACCGGGAGCCGACGCGGTACGGCCGCCAGCGTCGAGCGGATCATGCCCGTGGAGTACTCCCCGGCCGTGACCAGCACCCCGAGGACGCCCACGGCCAACTGGGCGAAGTTCGTGCCGAAGAGCGACAGGCCCACCGCGTTCTGCCGGGCGAAGTCCTGGTCCATGTGCCCGGACCCGATCTCGGACCGGAAGCGGAACGCGGCGATCAGCCCGAAGCCGACGACGAACAGCAGGCTCAGCCCGAGGACGATCCAGGAGGAGCGCAGCGAGAAGAGCTTGGCCCACTCCGAGGCGAGCACGCGCCGTCCGGTCACCCGGTAGGCGGGACGGCCGCTCGCGGCGGGCGGTGCCTCGGTGGCCGCGGTGAGGGTGCTCACGCGAGCCCCCCGGCGGACGCGACGGCCTCGGCCCGGATGCCCTGATACTCCACGGCGTCCCTGGTCAGTTCCATGAATGCCTCCTCCAACGAGACCTGACGCGTGTGCAGTTCGAAGAGGGCGATCCCGTGCTCGGCCGCGCGCAGACCGATGTCGCGGGCCGACAGCCCGGTCACCTGAAGCTCCTCCGTACCGGCCTGTCCGGTGATCTCCACGCCGGGCCCCGCCAGCACGTCCCGCAGCCGGGCGGGGTCCTGGGCGGCCACCCGCACGGTGTTGCCGCCCGCTTCGCGCACGAGCTCCCGCACGGTCGTGTCGGCCAGCAGTCGGCCACGTCCGACGACGATCAAGTGGTCCGCCACCAGCGCCACTTCGCTCATCAGGTGCGAGGACACGAACACCGTGCGCCCCTCCGCCGCGAGCGACGTCAGCAGGTTGCGAACCCAGAGCACGCCCTCGGGGTCCAGCCCGTTGACGGGCTCGTCCAGCATCACCGTCCGCGGGTCGCCCAGCAGCGCCGCAGCGATGCCGAGCCGCTGTCCCATGCCCAGCGAGAAGGCACCGGCCCGCTTCCCGGCCACGCTGCCGAGGCCGGTGAGGCCGATCACCTCGTCGACGCGGCGGCGGGGGATGCCGTGGGTCAGCGCCAACGCCCTGAGGTGCTGGTACGCGGAGCGGCCCGGATGGATCGACCGGGCCTCCAGGAGGGTGCCGACCTCCTGGAGCGGCGCCCGGTGCCGGTCGTACCGGTGCCCGTTCACCGTGACGGTGCCGCTCGTCGGGGCGTCCAGGCCCACGATCATGCGCATGGTCGTGGACTTTCCCGCCCCGTTGGGGCCCAGGAATCCGGTCACGGAACCCGGCTTCACCACGAAGTCCAGGCCGTCCACGGCGGTTTTCTCGCCGTATCTCTTGCTGAGTTGCCGAGCTTCGATCATCGGTCCGCCGCCTCTCTGGTCGCGTGCGACGACGTATTCCTCGCCGTCTTGGAGATCGCCCAAGAAATGCCACGCCGGTCGGCGACCTAACGCGCGACCCACGGAATTTGGCCGAGATATTCAGGTCGCTGTCATGTCCGGAGGCTCGCTTTTCCGCCTTTTGGACGCGTCCGGAGGAATGCACGGTGACGCGCGGTGGTCAGGATCTGTTCAGGCGGCGAGTGGCACGGTGCGGCCTCATGACATACGAGACATCAGACCCCGCTCCCTCCGTCGAGCCCGGCGCTGCCTCCTGGCCCCGGCTCCAACCGCGCTGGAACAAGGTCCCCGAGGTCACCGCCTACTTCTGGATCATCAAGGTGCTGTGCACGACGGTCGGCGAGACGGCGGCCGATCTGCTGGCCGGGAAGGCGGGACTGGGCCTGACCGGGGTGTCCGTGCTGATGAGTGCCCTGCTGGCGGCGGCGCTCGTCGCCCAGTTCCGCACCCGGTCCTACCGCGCGGGGGTGTACTGGCTCGCCGTCGCCCTCATCAGCGTCGTCGGCACGCTGATCAGCGACAACCTCACGGACAACCTGGGGGTGCCGCTGGAGACCAGCACCGCGGTGTTCGCCGTACTCCTCGCGGTCGTCTTCGCGGTCTGGTACCGGCGTGAGCGGACGCTGTCCATCCACCACATCGACACCGCCGCCAGGGAGACGTTCTACTGGCTCACCGTCCTGTTCACCTTCGCCCTCGGCACGGCGGCCGGGGATCTGGTCTCCGAACGGATGAACCTGGGTTACTGGCTGGGCGCGTTGTTGTTCGCGATCGCCATCGCGGCGACAGCCGTCGCGCGTTTCACCCTCGGTATGAACGCGGTCCTGAGTTTCTGGATCGCCTACGTGCTGACCCGCCCCCTCGGCGCGTCCATCGGCGACTACCTCTCCCAGCCGTCCGCCGACGGCGGCCTGGGCCTGGGCACCGTGGTGACGAGTGCGCTGTTCCTCGCGGTGATCCTGGGACTCGTGATCCATCTGACCGTGACCCGTAAGGACGTCACTTCGGCGAGGCCCACGCCCTCCTCGTGATCCCGTCAGCGGGCGGGCAGAGTGACCGTGAACCGGGCTCCGCGCGTGTGACCGGAGTCGAAGGAGACCTCACCGCCCACGGAGCGGGCCAGCCGTCGCGCGAGAGGCAGCCCCAGGCCCGCACCGTCGTGCCCGTCGTCGCCGTCGGCGCGCCGACCGGGAGTGAACAGGTCTCCCACGAAGTCCTCGGGCACGCCGGGGCCGTCGTCGGTGACCTCGACGCGGACGCCGTCGGCGGTCCGGCGGGCCGACACCGTCACGCTCGAACGGGCGTAGCGGACGGCGTTGGCCAGCAGAGGACTGACGACGCGTTCGAGCAGGGCGGGCGGGAGAGCCGCCCCGATGGTCGGCTCCTCGGCATCGAGCGTGCTTCTCACACCCTCTGTCGAGTGGAGCTGCCGGAGCATGCGCTCCAATACCGGCAGGACATCGGTGGCGCCCGGTGTGTCCAGTGCCCGCTCACGGGCGTCGTCGAGGAGCGCGTCGCAGATACCGCGCATCGAGTGCGCCGCTTCGGTGAGCCGCTGGTGGGTGGCCCGGGTCTCGGCCTCCGAGCGCGGCCGGGCCCGCCACCAGTCGAGTTCCACGACCATCCGGGTGAGCGGGGTGCGCAGTTCGTGGGACAGCTCCCCGGTCAGCTGCCGCTCGTGCCGGAGCACGGACCGTATCCGGTCCAGCAGCACGTCCAGCGAGCCTCCGAGCCTGGCCAGTTCGACCGGATGGTGCGCCGCGCCGAACCGCTCCTCGGACCCCACCGCACCCCACTGGGCGGCCTGCGCGGTCATGGACTGCACAGGGCGCAGCGCCCGGCCGACCGACAGCCGGGTGAGGACGTACGTACACGCGAGCATCACGGCGTCGAGCACGAGTGACGCCCTGAGCAGGGCATCGGCGGAACCGCGGTACGGGCCCAGGCTCAGCGCGGTGACGATCACGGCGGCATGCGTACCCGGCACCCGCAGCGAACACAGGCGGACCGGCAGGCCGCCGTCGGCGGTCGCGCACCTCTGTCGCCCCGCACCGGCCATGTCGGCGGCGACCGCGGAGAGTCGGCCGCCCGGCGCTGCCGTGACGGACGGCCCCTCCAGCAGTCGGCCGTCCGCGTAGATCCACACGTTGGTGTCGAGCAGCTGGTCGTTCACGCTCTCCCGTACGCGCGCCCGGGAGCCGCTGGTGTCGACGGTGGTGGCGACGGCCTCGGCCCGGTTGCGCAGCTCCGCGTCCGCCTGGGCCCGTAGATGCCGGGTGCCGGCCAGGTTGAACACGATGGTGAGCAGCGTCATGATCAGCGCCGCCGTGGTCAGCGCCACCAGGGACAGACGGCCTCGCAGCGTGCGTGGGGCGAGTCGATGCGCCAGCGGTGTCATGACAGGCGGTGCCCGACCCCGCGGGCGGTGCCGATCGACAGACCACTGCCCGCCTCGCGCAGCTTGCGCCGCATCCGTGAGAGGTACTGGTCCAGCGTGTTGTCACTGACGTACGCGCCCTCGGGCCAGCCGGTCCGTACGAGGTCGAGGCGGCGCACGATGCTTCCCCCGGCGGCGACCAGCGCGGCCAGCAGCCGGAACTCCGTCGGTGACAGGGCGACGGGTGCCCCGCCACCGCTCGCCATGCTGTGGTTGACGGCGTCCAGGACGAGGTCGGCGTGCGACACCGCGGGCCGGTCGGCGGACCGTTTCAGCATCGCTCGCAGCCGTGCCGTCAGCTCGGCGAGATGGAACGGCTTGGACAGGTAGTCGTCTCCTCCGGCGGAGAAGCCGGACAGCCGGTCGGTGATCCGGTGCCGGGCGGTCAGGAAGATCACCGGAGCGCGGAACCCGTTGGCCCGCATCGCCTGGCACACGTCGCGCCCGTCCGAGTCGGGCAGGCCGATGTCCAGCACCGCGGCCTCGATACCGGTGTCCGCGAGCCGCAACGCCGTCGCGCCGTCGGCGGCCGTCACGGGGTCGAAGTCGCCGGACAGTCCGCGGCGCAGCGAGTCCCGTAGCGCGTGGTCGTCCTCGACGATCAGGATCTTGGGCCGCATGAGCCTTCCTCGGTGCTCGGCCGGGGCTCGCGACCCGCGACGAACAGGTCGGGCAGCCACCGGGCGGCGCCCCACAGACACACGCCCAGCCAGCCCGCCGCGAACAACCAGCCCCCGGCGACATCGGTGAACCAGTGCACCCCCAGGTAGACCCGGCTGAGCCCCACCGCCGCACCCCAGCAGCCGATGAGCAGCCGCAGCACCGCCCCGCCTCGCGGAGCGCGCAGCACAATGGCGACGAGCAGCAGCCTGGCCGTGAGCGCGCCCGTCGTGCTGTGCCCCGAAGGGAACGCCCAGCCGGAGGCGTGCGTCGCCCAGTCCGCGAACGGCGGGCGCGGCCGTCGGGTTAGCCCCATCACCGCGTACCGGAGGGCCTGGCCGGTGCCCAGGCAGAGCACGCCGAACGCGGCGGCGCCGAGTCGCTGCCGGGAGGTGCGCCCGGTCACGAGGGCGGCCACCACGAGCAGCGCGTACGGGAGCACGCCGGTCCCGGTGCCGGTCACCGCGCGGGCCAGGGCCAGTGCCGCGCCCGGTCGGTGTCCGAGCGACCAGGCGAGCAGGTCGCGGTCGAGCTCCAGTGGCGCGCCTCCGCCCCCGACGGCCACCGCGGCCAGCACGCCGAACGCGGCCCAGATCCCGAGCGTGACACTCCCGGCCAGATCCGCGGCCTCCCGGCGCCTCATCCGACGATCGGCGCTGCGCCGGAGCGTTGCCGTCCCGGCCGCCACGCCACGGCGTCGATACAGATGGACATGGGACGGGGCCCCTTCCCTCGCGCACCGCGGAGCGAGCATGCGGTGACTACAGAGCTGTAGACGGTCTACAACACAGTAGACGATCCGGAAGGGTGAGACGTTCCCGACGGCGCGATCCCGCTTACCCGCGCCCGAGATGACCCCTCATGCGTCGTCGCGCCGCACGAGCCGGTAACCGGAACCGTTGCCCGACGTCCGGGGCCGGTGCTCCACAGTGCCGTTGGTCCGTGTCCTGCGGGGGCGGGCGCGACGCGCCGCCTCCATCAGCGCGACCAGCATGGGGGACGCTCTCCACAGCTGGCGGAGCTTGTGATCGCTGAGCCCCGCCATGGTGGCGGCCGCCTCCCAGGACGCGCCGTTCCGCAGGGCGAGTACGACGGTACGGATCGCCGCCGGTGTCCTCGCTCCCGGCTCAACTCCGTGTGCCGAGGCCAGAGATGAGGCCGCCCGCACCGCAGCGGCGAACTCCCGGTCCTTCTCCAGCCACTGCCGCAACAGGTGCTCGGGTACGCCCGCCCATACGGCGGCCGCGCTCGGCCCCAGTCCCTGGGCTGTGGCCCGGAGGACCTCGGCCATGTGCGCGAGACGTTCGTCCCGCGCACTCGGCAGCCCGCCGAGCGGGACGCGCAGGGTGCGTTCGATGTCCTCACCAGCCGCCAGCCAGGCCAGCACCCGCTCGGCCTGCGGCACGGCGGCGCGCACCGACTCGGCGACGGGCCTTCGGCTTTCGGGCATCGGCCCACTCCCTGGATGACGGCGGGGGCGCACGGACGGACGCCGTGCGGTGGCTACCGGCCCGCTTCCTGCTCGGCGGCGGGCTGCCGGGGCCGGGTCAGTGGGCGGGAACGCTCGGGGACGAGGAAGAGGGTCATCACCGGCACCAGATACAGCAGCCACACGACGACCTGGAGAACGGTCGGGTCGGGCTGGAAGTTGAAGACGCCCTTCAGCAGGGTGCCGTACCAGGAGTCGGGCGCGATGGTGCCGCTGATGTCGAAGGCGAGGCTGCGCAGTCCGGGCAGGAGGTCGCCTTCCTGGAGGTCGTGGATGCCGTACGCGAGGACGCCCGCGGCCACTAGGACGAGCATCGCGCCCGTCCAGCGGAAGAACTTGGCCAGGTCGATGCGCAGCGTCCCCTGGTAGAACAGCCAGCCCAGCACCACCGAGGTGGCGAGGCCGAGCAGGGCGCCGACGAGGGGGCGCACACCGTCGCCGCCGGCCTGGACGGCGGTCCAGATGAACAGGGACGTCTCCAGTCCCTCGCGGCCGACGGCGAAGAAGGAGGTGATCACCAGGGCGCCGGTGCCGAGGGCGAGCGCTGCGTCGAGCCTGCCCTGCAGTTCGCTCTTGAGGTGGCGGGCGCCGAACACGCCGGTTCCTTTCTCTCGCGGCTCACTTGGCCACGGCTGCGGCGAGCTTCGACAGCGGCTCGGCCAGCGCGTTGACCCCGTCCGACAGCTCCTTGCGCTTCGCCTCGGAGACCTGGTCGTACGACTTCCGCGCGCCCTCGAGGTTGGCCTTGAAGTCGACCAGGTCGGTGTGCGAGTAGCGCTCCTCCTCGCCGGTGACCTTGTTGCGGGCGACCTCGTCGAGGAGGCTCTTGGCGCCGTTGGCCATGGAGGTCGGCGTGATCTCGGCGGTGCCGACCTTCTTCACCCAGGCGTCCAGGTCCGTCAGCAGCCGACCGGCTCGGTGCGCTCCCACCCGATCCGGGAGGGGGCGTACAGCTTCTTCGCCTGGTCGAGGTCACCGGCCCGCACCGCGTCGGCGAACGCCTTCGCCCTCGGCAGGGTCTGCTCGGCCTGCGCCAGCACGTAGGAACGGTAGGCGGCGACCGCGGCGTCCGCCCGGGGACTGCGCCGGGCGGCCGTCGCGTCGCCGGTGAGCGTGACCTTCCGGCGGATGCCGTCGCCCTTCATGCCGGGCTTGCACGCGATCTCGTAGGCGCCCGCCTTGAGTTCGCTGACCAGCGTCGCCCTGGTGTCGGGGCCGATGTTCTCGCGCTCCGCCGCGATCCGGTCGTCCGGGAAGAGGACGTACACCTCGGTGACCTTGGAGCCCTTGTTCTCCAGGGCCAGGGTGACGTGCCCGGCCGCGATCTCGGTCCTGGACACCGCGCAGGTGGAGTCCGAGGCGGTCACCGTGATCGCGCCCTCGTCGCTCGCCGCCTTCTGGGTGCAGCCCGACAGGGTGGCCACGACAGCTGTCGCGGTGCCCGCGCCGAGGAGCAGGGGACGGGGTCTGGCGGGCATGGATGCCTCGATTCACACGCGTGGGCCGGTGGCACGGACGCACCCGTCCGGCCGCAGCGGAGTCTACATAGATGTAGACGGTGAGGAAAGGCTGCCCTTACTCCACGCGGTGAGGGGCCGTCAGTCGCCGGGTGACTCGCCCTGGGCGACCTCCACGTCCTGGTGCAGCCGGACGGCACCGGCCAGCGCGGATGCCCCGGCCGCCGTGCAGACGAGGAGCATGGCCAGCAGCGCCGGAGCCATCCGCCGCACGGGCGCGGGGGAGAGCAGCGCCCTCACTCGGGCCGGGACCGGACCGGTGGCGGCGCCGGGGGCCAGCGCGGGAGCGGCGGTGGACCTGCGGGCGCTGCTCGCCGCCAGGGCGGCACGCCCGACGGCCTGCGCCGCGGTGCCGCGGTCGCCGCAGCGCCGGGCCGCGGCTTCGTCGGCCGCCCGCTCGGCGGCGAACGAGATGTGGCCGGTGGCAGCGGCCAGAGCCGGATGGCACCAGGCGGCGAGCTGGGCGGCACCCAGGAAGAGGTGATGTCGGGCGGCCAGGTGAGCCCGCTCGTGCGCGAGCAGGGCCTCACGCTCCACGGGCCCCAGGGCGCGCAGCATGCCGGTGGTCACGACGATCCGGTCCGACCGGGCCGGTCCGCCCGGCAGCGCGAACGCGTCGGGACGGGGATCGTCCAGGACGCACAGCCCTCCCGCGTCCGGCAGACCGTGGACGAGCCGACGCACGGTGCGCAGGTGCGCCACCTCCGACGCGGCCCCGCGTACGACGCGGACGGCGGCCAGGGCGAGCGCGCCGGAGGAGAGCGCGGAGACCCCGAGGACCAGGGGGCGCGGGCCCGTGGTGAGCGGTCGGATCAGCTCCGCGAGCGCGGCCGCCGGAGGGAAGGCGAGGGCCGGCGGCAGCAGCAGGACGACGAGGCTCGCCAGGACTCCCACGGCGAGTGCGACCGTGGCGCAGGTGACCGTCCACAGCGCGGTCTCGGGCCGGACCCTCTCGACGGCGCGCCGCGCCAGCGGCGGCAGGACCCACGGGAGGACGAGGGGGATCAGCAGCAGAGTGATCAACGGCCGCCTCCGTCCAGCAGGCGCTTGAGCTCCGCCTCGTCGGCGGCGCTGAGTCCTTCGACGAACCTGGCCAGTACCGTACTGCGGTCGTCGTCCTGGTCCAGTTCCCGGTGCATGCGCTGCGCGGTCAAGCCGTGGGAGTCCTCCCGCGCGAAGTACAGGAAGCCGCGCCGACCCGGACTCCGTCCCACCGCCCCCTTCTCGAAGAGCCGCGCGAGGAGGGTCGCCACCGTGGTGCGGGCCAGCTCTTGCGGTATCGCGGCTCGCACATCGGCGGCCGACTGCGGCCCACCCGCCGCGCACAGGGCCGCCAGCACACTCGCCTCCAGCTCGCCGGCGGGTCTGCGCTCACCCACTGCCTCGGTCATGGAACCGTGCCCTTCTTCGAGTCGTCTACAGTGAAGTAGACCGACTACAGTCCTGTAGACGCAAGTGGATCGCTGCCTCGTTCCCGCAGAGGTCCCGGTCCGTCCGTGTCCGGTATACCCGACCGTCACCCTCGAAGGGGCCAGCGCCGATGACGCTCGCGCACCACGCAGCACCCCCGCTCCAACTCGCCGTGAACGTGCTCGACGCCCAGTCGCTGCTCGCCACCTTCGGCACGCTCGGTATCGCCGTGATCCTGTTCGCCGAGACCGGCCTGCTCATCGGATTCTTCCTGCCGGGCGACTCACTGCTGTTCACGGCCGGACTGCTGTGCGCCTCGGGCTCGGCCGGCGGCTCGGTCCACCTCTCCCTGGGCTGGGTCCTCGTCGCGGCCGCGACCGGCGCGCTCGCCGGAGCCCAGTTCGCCTATCTGCTCGGCCGTCGGGCCGGTCCGGCCCTGCTCAAGCGTACGAAGTCCCGCAGGATCGGCGAGGGCGCGGACCGGGCGGCGGACATCCTCGAACGGTACGGACACGCCAAGGCCATCGTGCTCGCCCGCTTCCTCCCGGTCGTGCGGACCGTGCTGAATCCGCTGGCGGGTGTTCTGGCCGTCCCGGCGCGCACCTTCGCCCTCTGGCAGGTCGTCGGTGGTCTGGTGTGGACCGTCGGCCTGGTGCTGGCGGGCTACGGCCTCGGCGCGTCGGTCCCCGACGTCGACCGCTATCTGCTGCCGATCATCGCCGTCGTCGTCATCGTGTCGCTCATCCCGGTCGGCCTGGAGCTCCTGCGCTCCCGCCGCTCCCGTGGTGCGAACGGGGGCGCGTGATGCACACCGCGACCACCACGCAGGCGTACGACGGCTCGGGCATCGACGGCGCGATCTACGTCGACGTGGTCGACACCGCGCACCACGCGCCGCCCTGGCTGGACCAGCTCGTCTCCGGCTACTCCACCTACGGGCTCGCCCTGTTCGCCGTCCTGATGCTGATCGGCTGGTGGCAGGCCCGCCACCGGGACGCGGCGCGGGCCGTGAAGGCGCTCGCCGCGCCCGCGCTCACCGTGCTGGCGTTCGTCGTCAGCACCGTGCTGAAGCAGGCGATCCGGGAGAACCGGCCCTGCCAGTCCCTGCACGTCATCACGCTGGAGGCGTGTCCCGCTCCCGGCGACTGGTCCTTCCCCAGCAACCACGCCACTCTGGCGGCCGCGGCGGCGGTGGCCCTGTGGTTCGTCAGCGCCCGCCTCGGCGCGATCGCCACGATCGGCGCGCTGGCGATGGCGGCCTCCCGCGTATGGGTCGGCGCCCACTATCCGCACGACATCGTCGCGGGCCTCGCCGTCGGAGCACTCGTCGCGGCACTGCTCGCCCTGGCCCTCTCCCGGTACGCCGACGCCCTGGCCACGCTGCTGGGCCGGGGACGCTGGCGTCCGCTGGTCGCGTCCTGAGGCCCGGCCGCTCTGGCGGGGCGGCCGGGCGAACTGCTCGGTGACGGCGGGTTCGTCCGGTGCGGCCGGGGTGTCGCGGACGTGCGGGTGGCGGCGGGCGGGGGGAGCGCGGACGCGTGGGCGGCGGCGGGCGGGGGAGTGCCGCCGCCCATGAACGGCCGGTGCGCAAGGTGTTGACGTGTGCACGCTTAGTGGCTTCCATGGGCTGAGTCCGGTCCCGACGCACGAGGCCCGCCCGACACGGGGCGCTCCGCTCGGACCGACGAGAGCCGTCGCGCCGGACACCCCTCCGCTCCACCGGCGCCCGAACTCCCTTCCGCCTGAAGGTGGGAGCGCTCCCACAGCTCTGGAGAGGTCTCCGATGCGACACCCGCACCCGCTCTTACGCCGCCTCCGGCACGCCCTGGTCGCCCTGCTGCTGGCGGTCTCCGCACTGATCCCGCTCACCGCCGTCTCCGCACAGGCCACCCCCGCGAGGGAGGCCGCCGCACCCGGCACCGGCCCCTGGCACACCAGTGGACGGCGCCTGCTCGACGCGCAGAACCAGCCGGTGCGCATGGCCGGGATCAACTGGTTCGGATTCGAGACGGCCAACTACGTGGCCCACGGCCTCTGGTCGCGCGACTACAAGTCCATGACGGACCAGATGAAGTCGCTCGGGTACAACACCATCCGACTGCCCTACAGCGACGACATCTTCAAGGGCACCACCCCGAACGGCATCTCGTACGCGAACGGTCTCAACGCCGACCTCGAGGGCCTGAACTCCCTCCAGGTCATGGACAAGATCGTCGACTACGCGGGCTCGATCGGCCTGAAGGTGGTCCTCGACCGGCACCGGCCCGACTCGTCGGCGCAGTCGGCGCTCTGGTACACCTCCGCCGTCCCGGAGAGCACCTGGATCAGTCACCTCAAGGCGCTGGCCACCCGCTACCGGGGCAACTCGGCCGTGGTCGGCATCGACCTCCACAACGAACCCCACGACCCGGCCTGTTGGGGTTGCGGCGACCAGGCCACCGACTGGCGCCTCGCCGCCGAACGGGCCGGGAACGCGGTGCTGGCGGCCAACCCCGACCTGCTGATCTTCGTGGAGGGCGTACAGACGGTCGGCGGAAAGAGCTACTGGTGGGGCGGCAACCTGGCCGGTGCCGCCACCGCACCGGTACGGCTGAACGTCCCGAACCGCCTGGTGTACTCCGCGCACGACTACGCCACCAGCGTCGCCCAGCAGCCCTGGTTCAGCGACCCGTCGTTCCCGGCGAACATGCCCGCCATCTGGGACGAGCACTGGGGCTACCTCGTCAAGCAGAACACCGCGCCGGTGCTGCTCGGCGAGTTCGGCACCACCCTGCAGGCAGCGGTGGACCAGAAGTGGCTTGCCGCCCTCGTCGACTACCTGCGCCCCACCAGCACGGCGGGCGCCGACAGCTTCCAGTGGACGTTCTGGTCGTGGAACCCCAACTCCGGTGACACCGGCGGCATCTTGAAGGACGACTGGCAGAGCGTGGACACCGTCAAGGACGGCTACCTCGCGAGCATCAAGGCCCCCGGTTTCGGTGCGGGCGGCTCGGGCGGCGGGGGCGACACCACGGCACCCTCCGTGCCGACCGGGCTGACCGTGACCGGCGCGACGGCGTCCTCGCTCTCGCTGAGCTGGTCGGCGTCCACCGACGACACCGGCGTGACCGGGTACGACGTGTACCGGGGCACCGCCAAGGCCGGTTCGGTCACCGGCACCTCGTTCACCGACACCGGGCTCAGCGCGGGCACGAGGTACGGCTACACCGTGCGGGCGCGGGACGCGGCGGGCAACACCTCCGCCGCCTCGGCACCGGTGACCGCGAAGACCTCCGGCTCCGGCGGGGGAGACGCGGGCTGCACGGCGACGTACAAGGTGAGCAGCGACTGGGGCAGCGGCTTCAACGCCGATGTCACCGTGAAGAACACCGGCAGCACGGCGACGAAGGGCTGGCGCGTCACCTGGACCTGGGAGGGCCCGCAGACCATCAGCGGGATGTGGAACGCCTCCTACACCCAGACCGGGAAGGCGGTGACGGTCACCGACGCCGGTCACAACGGAGCGCTCGCTCCCGGCGCGACCGCGTCGTTCGGCTTCGGCGCGGCCCCGGGGGGTGCCGCCGCACCGGCCCTGACCTGCCGGACGAGCTGAGCCCCGGTCACGCGTGAGCCGACCGGACCCCGGGGACCGGTCGGCTCACCCGGCATGCGCCGACCAGTGCCGGGCCGCCGGACTATTGACAAATCATTCAGTGGATCAGAGTCTGCATACCCATATGCAGAGCGGGTGGACCGGCGCGCGGAGGGCAGACGATGACCAGGGCAGGTCGTACCGACCACATGGACGCGCGCACCACGGGCAGCCCCGGCGGGTCAGACGGCATCATCGAGCGGCACTCCATCGACGTGGTGCCGGACAGTGAGCGACACGGCCGGGCGTTCAGCCAGTTCACGCTCTGGCTCGGTGCGAACCTGCAGATCACCGCCATCGTCACCGGCGCCCTGGCCGTCGTCTTCGGCGGCGACGTCGTCTGGTCGCTCGTGGGGCTCGTCGCGGGCAACCTGCTGGGCGGCGCCGTCATGGCACTGCACTCCGCGCAGGGTCCGAGGCTCGGACTCCCGCAGATGATCCAGTCGCGGGCCCAGTTCGGCGTCCGGGGCGCCGCCGTGCCGCTGCTCCTGGTCATCCTGATGTACGTCGGGTTCTTCGCGAGCGGCAGCGTGCTCGCCGGACAGGCCACCGCCCGCCTCACCCACACCGACGACACCACGGGCATCGTCGCCTTCGCCGTGCTGACCGCCGTCGTGGCCACGATCGGCTACCGCGTCATCCACGGCCTGGGCCGCGTCGCGAGCGCTGTCTGCGCCGTCGCCTTCGTCTTCCTGGGCGTCCGGCTGCTCGACCGCGTCGACGTGGGCGCGCTGCTCGGCGACGCCCACTTCTCCCTGCCGATGTTCCTGCTGGCCATGTCGCTCTCCGCGTCCTGGCAGCTCGCCTTCGGCCCGTACGTCGCCGACTACTCGCGCTACCTGCCGCGCACGACCAGCGCCAAGGCGACATTCTGGTGGACGCTGTCCGGCTCGGCGCTCGGCTCCCAGTGGTCCATGACGTTCGGCGTGCTGGTGGCGGCGAGCGCGGGGGAGCGGTTCCTCGACGACCAGGTTGGTTACGTCGTCTCGCTCGGCGGCGCCGGGGCGGCCGCGTCGCTCCTGTACTTCGTCATCGCCCTGGGCAAGCTCACCATCAACGTCCTCAACACCTACGGCGGTTTCATCTCCATGGTCACGGGGATCAGCGGCTTCCGTGGCCGACGGACGCTGTCGCCGCGCGGCCGGGCCGCGTACATCGCCGTGATCATGGTGACCGGCACCGCGCTGGCCCTGCTGGGCAAGGACAGCTTCCTGGTCTCGTTCAAGGACTTCCTGCTGTTCCTGCTGACCTTCTTCACGCCCTGGTCGGCCATCAACCTCGTCGACTACTACCTGATCTCCCGCGAGCGCTACGACATCCCCGCCCTCTTCGCCCCCCACGGCCGCTACGGCGCCTGGCGCGCCGACGCCCTGATCGTCTACGCGGTCGGCGTCCTGGCCCAACTCCCCTTCCTGGCAACGTCCTTCTACACCGGCCCCCTCGTCGCATCCCTCGGCGGCGCGGACATCTCCTGGATCATCGGCCTCGCCGTACCGGCCACGCTGTACTGGCTGGTGGCGAGGTCCGGCGCCTCCGCCGAGGGCGTCACTCCGGGGGCGGGCCGTCGCGTACCTGTCCCGACCCGCCGCGACTAGCGAGGGTCCCGGCCCTCGGAAATGTCGACCATGCGGTCGACGGCCCGCTGCATGTAGCGCTGCCACAAGGGTTTGAACGGGCCGCCCAGGACCCATCCACGCCCGTGGCGGGGCTTGAACTCGTAGGTCCACCGGATGTTGGTCCCCGTGCCGTCGGGCAGGAACGAGAACTCTCCGCGGACGCCCTGTGCCAGGCTGTTGAGCACGTTGGTGAACCCGGTGAGTTCGTAGGCGAAGCCGTGCGGGGCCGTGTACTCGGTCAGTCGCTCGGTGACGTGGGACCCGTCGGTGAAGTGCGGCTCCCGGGCCACCCCGGCGTGATCCCAGGTGTCGTGCTGGCCCTCGATGTGGCTGACGCCGGGGAAGAAGCGGTCCGCCTTGAACACCAGGGAAAGATCGATCGGCGCGATGACGGAGAACGCGGTCTCGGGGGAGACCGATGTTCTCGCGAACACGGTGATGGACACTGTCCGGTCGGTGCGTGTGATCAGCATGAGTCAAGAATCCGCCGGTGTCGGTCCGGCAACCAGGACCCAACGAACCTGGTATCGCCGGTACATGGATACGTTCCTACTCGGGGAGGGCTACCACCCGGTTCTGGTAGGCCCAGACGACCGCTTGGAGACGTGAGGCCGCGCCGAGCTTGGGCAGCATCCGGGCGAGGTGGGACTTCACCGTGGACGGTTCGATACACAGCTCGGACGCGATGTCGCTGTTGCTCATGCCCTGCGCGAGCAGCCGCAGGATGTCGAGTTCGCGCAGGGTCAGGATGCCGTCGGCCACCGCGTCCTCCCGTACGGTGACGGGCCGCGCCGGGCGGTGCGCGACGAACGCGCGCAGGACACGCCGGGTCAGTCCCTGATCGATCATGCCGCGGCCCAGGGCGACCTGGCGGATGGCGTGGGCGATGACGTCCGGGTCGGAGTCCTTGAGCAGGAACCCCGCGGCGCCCGCCTCCAGCGCACCGAAGACGTACTCGTCCAGGTCGAAGGTGGTGAGCATGAGCACCTCGACCTGGTCGTGCTGCACGGCGCGCGCGACGTCCACGCCGTTCATCCGCGGCATGCGGATGTCGAGGCACGCCACGTCCGGGCGCTGTTGCCGGATCAGCCGCAGCGCCTCCGCCCCGTCCTCGGCGACGCCGACGACTTCGATGCCGTCCTCGGTGGCGAGAAGCGCGGCGAGTCCCTTCCGCACGAGCGGCTGGTCATCGGCGATCACCACGCGGATTCCCGTGGTCACGGGCTCACCCCTTCCGTCAGGCGCCGTTCGCGCGGCAGCTCCAGCGTGACCTGCCATCCGCCGCCGGGCGTCGGCCCGTAGTCGACGCCCGCCCCCACGAGGGCGGCCCGCTCGCGCATACCGATCAGGCCGAAGCCCCCGCGCTCGGAGGCGGGGACAGGACCCGGGGCGCGGTCGTTGCGGACGGTGATGGCGACGCGGTCGTTACCGGTGCCGTCGAGCACGACGGAGCATCGTGCGCCGGGCGCGTGCAGGGACGCGTTCGCCAGAGCTTCCTGGACCATGTGGTAGCCGACCACCTGGGCGAGGGCGGAGACCCCGGCGCCCAGGTCGGCACCGTCCGGCCGGACGGTGAGAGCGATGCCGTGACCGTCCGCGCGCCGTGGTTCGAGCAGGTCGGGGATCGCCCGGAGCGACCGCTCGGCGAGCGGTGCCATGTGGTCGTCGCGCAGCAGCCCGACCATTCTGCGGAGGTCGGCGAGGACGGCCATGCTCTGGGCACGGATGTCGTCCGCCGACTCCCGCGCGGCGGGCCGGTCGTCGACCTGCCGCCCCAGGGCGGCCGCGAGCATGGCGATGCCGGAGAGGTGGTGGGCGGCGATGTCGTGCAGATCGCGGGCGAGGGCGATCCGCTCGGCGGCGATCGCCGAGGCGACCAGGGCCTCCCTCTCACCCGACAGCGCGGCGATCTCCCGCTGGTGGGCCGCGCGCACCTCACGTCTGCCGACGACGACAAGGGCGATGAGCAGCGGAACCCCCACCACGATGAGGCCCTGACCGACGCCCAGGCCCAGCGCGGCGAGCGGACCCGCCGTGCCGGAACGTACGGCGTTCACGGCGGTGGCTGCCGTGACTCCGGCGAACAGTGCCGCCGCCGTCCCGTTTCGCAGTCGGTGACCGGTCGTCACGGCGATCAGATAGGCAGCGGCGATCTCGGGCACCGCGGTCACGCTGACGAGGTCGCCGGGCGCGACACCGGCGAGCAGAAGCGCGGTGAGGACGACCACCGCCGTGGCGGTACGAGGCTTCCGCGTGCTCAGCGCGACGGCGCCCGACTGCACCGCCACGGCGACGAGGATCGCGCACCACGCGGCGGAACCGACGGCGGAAACGGTGCTGGAACTGCCCGGCAGCTCGGCGACGGGCGGCACGGCCAGCAGGATCGCGACGCCGAGGACGAGGCAGCAGACCCCCGCGACCACGGCGCCGCCCCGCGCTTCCCGCCCGGCCACGCTCCGCGAAGTGGTCATCATCGGGAGTGTAGGGGAGCGCCGTGACGCTCGACCTCGACCGACTGTTCCACCGGCGCCGGGTGACCGAGCCGCCCCCGGGTGAGCGTGATGATCGCGAGCGCCGCCACCACGGACCCCACGGACATGACCGGGATGGCGACGGTGGCGAGGCCGGGGAAGATGTCCGCCCAGAGCACGGAGACGAAGGTGTTGACGCTGACGTGCATGAGCATCGACAGGGGCAGCGACTCGTTCGTGCGGTTGAACATCCACGACATGACGACGTTGAACGACACGCAGAACACGGTGAAGGCGAGCAGCCCCGCCCAACCCCGATTGCCCTCCGCCCAGTCCGTGAGGAAGAGGGGGTAGTGCCAGACCGTCCACACCGGTCCGAGGATCGCGGCGGACACGAGTGGCGAGTACCGCCGCTGCAGCCTGCTCAAGGCGAAGTCCCGCCAGCCGGGCTCCTCGGCGAGCCCCGTCGTGACCAACTGGAGCACGAGGACCGGGAGATACGCGCCGAGCAGGGACGGCGCCGAGATCCGGCCGCCGGAGAAGACCGTTCCGACGACCATCAGTCCCGCGGGAACGGCCAGCAGCGCGACGGCGTACCAGCGCGCGCCGACCCGCCACCGGAACAGCCGCCCCGCCCAGGCGCGCAGCCCGGCGCAACCGTCGACGACAGCGGTGACGATGAGGGCCGAGCCGATCGGACCGAGGTACGCGCCGGGCAGCACACCGACGAGCTGAGTGGTCCCGAGGACGGCCGGGTAATCGACGTCGATGATGCCCAGACCCTGGTTGGAGAGGATGTAGTTCACCCAGCCGAGCCAGCTGAGCGTGCAGGCGAGCGCGAAGAAGGCGGCCAGTGGATGCGATCGGATGAGCGAGGACATCTGTGCGTTCCTCCCGGACGGTGGTGAGCGACCATCCGAAGGTAGGGACCGCACCGCTCCGGCTTCGAGCGCCGTTCCGCCGAACCTCGGCGCCTACAACTTTCGATGCAACAAGGGGCGTTGGAGGCGCTGGAGGGTTACGCTCGACACCCTTTCCGAAGGGCTCGCCATGTCAGACCTGGTGGAACTGTCCGAGTTGCGGGTACGGCGCGAGCGGTGGATCGACGCGCCCCCGCAGACCGTGTACGACCTGATCAGCGACGTGACGGCATCCCCCGCGTGGACACCCGACCTGGTCTCCGCGACATACGAGACCGAGGGTGCGCCGCGGGTGGGCTCATGGTTCACGGCCGTCAACGCGGATGTGCGGCACGACCACGAGTGGGTGACCCGGTCACGCGTCCACGCGGCTGAGGCCGGACGTGAATTCGCCTGGTACGTCGTCGTCCAGGGCGCGGACGCCACCCTGTGGCACTACCGCCTCCGACCCCAGGACGGAGGCACCCTCGTGACCGAGACCTGGCAGGTCGAACGCCTCTTCCCGGTCATGGGTGAGAGCCGGGAGGAACTCCTCGACCTGAAAGCGCACAACACCGCAGGCATGGAGGCGACTCTGGACTCCCTCGCCGAGGTGGCCACCGCGCGTGCGCGCTGAGTCCGAGGACGATGCCGGTCGATGCGGCTCCCTGGCGGAAACGGTCGGTCCGCCGGTCATCTGGCGGTGGCGCCCAGCAGGAGGTCGAAGGCGTCGTTCGCCTCGCGGAGCAGCGCCGTCGCGTCGTGGCCGCCGAGGCGCCACGCCGCCTGGTAGCAGGCGAGGGTCAACTGGGCGGCGAGGACGGCGGTGGCGGGCGGGGCGCCATGGTCGAGCAGGTGTTTCTCGAGGAGGTCGGCGTAGTGCCGGGTCTTGCGGGTGTGCCGGTCTTCGAGCTCGGGGTGCTGCGTGACCAGACGGTGGTACACCGCGTGGTGGCCGGGGTCGCGGGCGGCCTCGGTGCAGAGGGCGAGCAGCAGCCGCCGAGATGTGGCGAGTGCCTGCGCGAGATCCTTGAGCGGCTCGGCGGGCGCCTCGCGCATGGCCGCGGTGAGCGCGCCCAGGAAGTCGTCCTCGGTGGAGAAGACGACTTCCTGCTTGTCGCCGAAGTAGCGGAAGAAGGTGGTGCGGCCGATCTCGGCCCGCTGGGCGATCTCGTCCACGGTGACGACGTCGAACCCCCGCTCCATGAAGAGCGCGAAGGCCGTCTCGATGATCCGTTCCCGGGTCCGGCGGCGTTTACGGTCCCGCAAGGACTCCACCGGAAACTCGTTCACGCTCATCCGGCCAGGATATCCGCCCCTTCCACCCGCCGGTCGGCGTCGACGAGGCGGGCGGCCTCGCGCCACAGCTCCTCCTCGCGGGCCTCGTCGTACGACTCCGGCGACGACGGGACGTCGCGGCCGCGATCGAGGTAGGAGCCGGTCCGGGCGGTCAGCCCGGTCAGGATCGTCTCGGCGAGCCGGGCGCCCGCCTGCCGCGGCGTCATGCCCCGGCCGAGGAACCGCTGAAGCTGGAAGAACCCGTTGAGCACGCCCCGCACGGGCCCCGGGGCGTGGCGGAAGAAATCGGTGCCCGCGACGAGCGCCGGGTTGTAGGAGTAGACGCCGACGGTGTCGGGCAGGCGGCGGGCCAGCGCGTGGGTCAGGTAGATGACGCCGAGTTTGCTGGTCGCGTACGCCCGTCCGGCCTCCCGCGATCCACCGGCACGGGGCGTGGCCAGTCGGTCCGGCGTCTCCCAGCGCGGCGGCGGTGTGGCGCCGAGGGTGTGGCGGAACTGCCCGAAGTGGCAGTCGCTCGAGGTGAGCACGATCCAGCCCGGACCGGTGAACCGGGGCAGCAGCTCCCGGACGAGCAGGTAGTGGGACAGCACATTGACCCCGAAGGTCATCTCGTACCCGTCCGTGGTGCGGTTCTGGGTCGTCGTGAGCGTCAGGCCGGCGTTGCCGAGGTAGCCACCCAGGGGCGGGAGGCGTCCGGTGTCGAGCCCGCGCAGGATCTCTGCCACCGCTCGCCTGATCTCGGCGAGCGAAGCGAGGTCACAGTCCACGCCGGTGACCCCGGTAGCGCCGGTGGCCTGGGCGAGTTCCACGGCGAGGCGTTCGCCGCCCCGGCGTGCCAGCACGACGTAGTGGTCCTGCGGCCGTTCCCGCATCAGCGACTCGACGGCCTCGCGGCCGAAACCGCGGGTCACTCCGGTCAACACGATCGTCCGGCTGCCCATGGCAGGCTCCTTCGGTACCGAGTTCCATGTGGTACTCAGTACCGTAACATGGTGAGTCGGTGGCCAGGTGGGGTCGACCGAGACGCCTGTCGTGACGAGGGTGGTGAGGCTGGTTTCGAGGGTCTGCATGCCATCGCCGAGGGGCGGGATGTCGGGGTCCTCGCGCAGGGCCCGACCGCAGTGCGGCGGCGAACGAGTCGGTGTCGGTGCCGACCTCACGCCGGCTGACCGCCGAGCGCTTGTGCCGGTGCGGATACTCGATCAGGTCCTCGGCGGTGGGGATGTGCGGCGACCGGTGCCGCAGCGTGACGTCGGGGCGGAGGACGGCGGTGAGCAGCAGATCGCTGCCGCCCCGCTCCCTCCTTGGGGCTCCGCGGTCAGACGCGGGCCTCGTAGACGATGTTGAACGGGGTTTGTGCCGCTTGCCGGAACTGGGTCAGCCCGGCCTCCGACGCGACCTGGCGGGTGCGCTCCTCGCCCGCCTGCGCGCCCAGAGCGCGGCCGACCTCCTGGGACTGCGAGGCCGGGGTGCAGATCAGGGACGAGGCGCTGTAGAACGTGCGGCCGAGCGGCGTGAGGTTCTCCTCCAGCCGGTCGCCCGCGAACGGCTCCACGAGCATGATGCTGCCGCCCTCGGCCAGCTGCTCCCTGCTGTGTGCCAGAGCGCCGACCGGGTCACCCATGTCGTGCAGGCAGTCGAAGAACGCGATCAGGTCGTACGGCCCACCCCCGAAGTCCTTCGCACCGGCCACCTCGAACGAGACCCGGCCCCCGACGCCACGCTCCGCCGCCAGCTCCCGAGCCGCCTCGACGGACGGCACGTGACTGTCGAAGCCGGTCACCAGGGCGTCCGGGAATGCCTGGCCGATCATCACGGTGGAGTGGCCCAGTCCGCAGCCCACGTCGGCCGCCCTGCCGCCGTCGCGCAGCTTCTCCACCACGCCGGTCAGCGCCGGCAGCCACTCGTCCACCAGATGCGCGGCGTAGCCCGGACGGAAGAAGCGGCCCGTGCCCGCGAACAGGTCCGGATGGTGCTCGTGCCAGCCGACGCCGTGGCCGTCCCGGAAGGCGCGCTCCAGCCGGTCCCGCTCCTCGGCCGAGCCGCAGGACAGGAACGCCTGGTAGCCGCCCAGCGCGAAGGCCGGGCTGTTCTCGTCGGCGAAGACCGCGCTCTGTTCCGGTGTCATACGGAAGTGGTCGTCGCCCTCGTGGTTCAGGTACCCGCTGGCGGCCATCGCGGCCAGCCATTCGCGGACGTTGCGCTCGGTGGTCCCGGTGCGCTCCGCGAGCCCGCCGGGGGTGACGGCTTCGCCGTCCGCGAGGGCCCGGAAGAGCCCCAGCCTCTCCCCGAGCAGGGCCAGGGGCGCCGCCGCGACCGCACCCAGATCGGTCACGACCTTCCCGAGCAGCTCGTTCAACTTCGCTTCGTCCACGGTGCTCATGTCGACCGACACGACCACACCTCCGATCGATCCGGCCGCACCCACATGTCGTGGCGGAGAGAACCGTCTCCCGCCCTTCGTGAGCTTGACGCTATATCGGACCTGTCGGAGTCAATCGCACGAAACGCCACAGATCGGGTGCTGTGGCCGCCCACCCCTGAACGGCGGATCTCCACCCGGGTCTGCTCGAAGCCGCCTGCAGCCTGATCTGCATCCGACGTCCGTCCAACGGTTCCGGAGTCATCGGCTAGGAGCCGGAGCGCAGCCCCACGGCGCTGTGCTGGATCAGCCCGGCCGGGGCATCGGAACTCGACTTCCGGCGTGTCAACTCGACCAACTGCGTCCGAAGGTCTGTCGCTGGCTCGCCGAGCACGATGGCGCTGATCACCAGCTCAAGCATGACGCGGTCGTAGGCATCGTCCGTTCCTCGATAGCGTTCGGCGTCACGTTCGACCACGGCACTGACGATCCGCCATCCACCGCCGTCGACGGGCGCGAAGGTCGCTGCGAAGGTTCCGTTACCTGTCCAGCTTCGGTGCAGGAAGACGACCTCGCCCTCCGTGAAGACGTCCCACTTCTCGTCCATGTCCCGTGACGCGTAGCCCAGCTGGATTCGCTTCCAGTCGTCATCCGACCAGATCCGCTGGGGCAGCTCCGGCATCGGTTGAGGAGCCGCTATCGGCTGGATAAGACCGGAGAGCGTGGACCGGGTTACGCGTTCGTCGGCAGGCACGGAGTGATCCTACGGACGAAGCCGGGCGTCCCAGCATCCCGTCCCTCCAGGACCGTCACGGTCTGTTCGCCCAGGGTGGCGTAGATGTCCTGGACCGCACGTTCGGCCATCCTCGGCGCCTTCGGCCGTAGCAGGGGGGACCGGCTGGCGCCCGCCGGTCCGGCGGCGTTGCGTGGTGTTCGCCCTTGCCGACGTTCAAGCCGAGGAAAAACGTCGATCGCCGGTGTCGATCACGTGCAAACCTCATACCGGGCCCGAAGGCTGGAGGCCCCATTGCACCAGGAAGGGGAGTCACGATCGTAACCACGGCAGTCATAGGTCTCGTTGTCGGAGCGGTTGGCGGCGTCGTAGGGGTGCTGGTCATGAATCGTTCGAGAAGGAGGCGCTAGACGCACCCACTGCGAGCAGGGCTGGTCCAGAGCTCCGCGCTGCTGAGCCACCGTGTCGGCACGGGCCACCTCGTGACCCCCTGGAGCACATGGCGGCCGCCCCCCTCCGCCGGGCGCCCCGTGTACGCGGCACTCGCCGCCGACACCGGCGCACGCCGACGGGCACCGCGGCGTGTGGTTCCTCAGCCCCCGCGTGGACGCAGGCGTGCCGGAGGACATCGACGGCAAGGAGATCACCAGCGCGGAACTGCCGCCGTACGGCGTGCTCGTGGCCCGGCGGCGCCCGTGAGCCGCGTACCCCTGCCCGACGGGAGGACACCGTGAAGATCACCGCCGCCGATGTCGTCGTGACCAGCCCCGGCCGCAACTTCGTCACCCTGCGCATCACCACCGAGGACGGCCTCACCGGCCTCGGCGACGCCACCCTCAACGGCCGGGAACTCGCCGTCGAGGCATATCTGCGTGAGCACGTCGCCCCGCTGCTGATCGGCCGGGACGCACACGCCGTCGAGGACACCTGGCAGTACCTCTACCGGGGCGCCTACTGGCGCCGCGGCCCGGTCACCATGGCGGCGATCGCGGCCGTCGACATCGCCCTGTGGGACATCAAGGGCAAGGCCGCCGGGCTGCCCGTCTACCAGCTCCTCGGCGGCGCCTGCCGCACCGGCGCCCTGGCCTACGGGCACGCCTCGGGGCGCGACGTCCCCGAGCTGCTCGACTCGGTCCGCGAGCACCTGGCCGCCGGATTCCGCGCCGTGCGCGTCCAGAGCGGCATCCCCGGCCTCGACTCCGTCTACGGCGTCGCCGCCTCCGCCGCCGGGGGAGGGGAGCGCTACGACTACGAACCGGCCCGCCGCGCCCGCCCGGACCGGGTCCGCCCCACCGAGGAGACCTGGGACACCCGCGCCTACCTGCGCCACATGCCAGGGGTCTTCGAGGCCGTACGCCACACCTTCGGCCCCGAACTGCCGCTGCTGCACGACGGCCACCACCGCATGACGCCCATTCAGGCGGCCCGGCTCGGCAAGGATCTCGAACCCTATGACCTGTTCTGGCTGGAGGACGCCACCCCGGCCGAAGATCAGGGCGCCCTGCGGCTGATCCGGGAGCACACCACCACCCCTCTGGCCATCGGGGAGGTGTTCAACTCCGTCCACGACTACACCACGCTGCTCCAGGAGCGGCTGATCGACTACGTTCGCTCGGCGGTGACCCACGCCGGGGGCATCACGGCGATGCGCAAACTGCTCGACCTGGCAGCGGTGTTCGGCATCAAATCCGGTATGCACGGCCCCACCGACATCTCGCCGGTGGGCATGGCCGCCGCCCTGCACCTCGACCTGGCCGTGCACAACTTCGGCATCCAGGAGTACATGCGGCACGCCCCCGAGACCCTGGAGGTCTTCCGCACGTCCTACCGCTTCACCGACGGCCTGCTGCACCCCGGCGACGCACCCGGCCTCGGTGTCGAACTGGACGACGCGGCAGCCGCCCGCTTCCCCTACCGGGCCGCCTACCTGCCGGTGAACCGCCTCGCGGACGGCACCGTGCACGACTGGTGAGACAAGACACCCCCTAGTCGCGCGGTGGCGGTGCCGTCGAGCCGCGCGGTACCAGGCTGGGTACCTGGGCGGTGTGCGAGGCGGCCTCGCGGCGCACCATGACGTCGAACAGCGTCTCCGTGACGTCGGCGCCGAAGGAGAACACGTCGTGCTGCATCGCCGACAGCATGGGCCGGGTGAGCTGGCACAACTGGGAGTCGTCCCAGGCGAGGAGGGACAGGTCCCGCGGCACCGAGAGGCCGAACTCCGAGGCGACACCGAGCGCTGTGACGGCCATCAGGTCGTTGTCGAAGATGATCGCCGTCGGACGCTCCGCCGCCAGCAGCAGCGTCCGGCAGGCTCGGCTCCCCTGGTCGGCGGAGAAGTCGGCGACCACCGTCCGCGCCTGGAGGCCGAGTTCCGCGGCGGTCTCGGTGAACGCCTTGGTGCGGATGGCGCTGTGGCCCAACTCGGCCGGCCCGCTGACCCGGGCGATCCGGCGGTGGCCGAGCGCGGCGAGGTAGCGCACGGCCTCCACGGTCGCCGCCGCGTCGTCGGTCCACACCGACGTGAACGGCCCGGCCAGCGACGGATGCCCGACCACCACGGCGGGCAGCCCGATCGCCGAGAGCGCCGGGATGCGCGGATCGTCCACCCGCAGGTCGACCAGGATGCTGCCGCTGACCCGGTTGCCCTGCCACCACTCCCGGTGCACCTCGATCTCCTCCTCCGGCTCCACCAGCCGCAGCAGCAGCGAGCAGGAGTGCCGGGTCAGCACGCTCTCGATGCCGGAGATGAACTCCATGTAGAAGGGCTCCAGACCCAGCATCCGGGCAGGCCGGGCGATGGCCAGGCCCACCGTGTGCAGAGCCTGACCGGACAGCGACTGCGCGGCCTGGTTCGGACTCCACCCCAGCTCGCGGGCGGCCTTGAGGATGCGCTCCTTCGTCTTCGCGGAGACCCCCGGCTTGTTGTGCACCGCGATGGTCACCGCGGAGGGCGAGACGCCCGCCAGCTTGGCGACGTCCTTGATCGTCGCCTTGCGCCGGTCGCTCGGGGACGCTGCCGTCTGACTCACCGGAGTTCCGCCTTCGTGTCGTGATCGTGCCCCAGGGCGGGGCGCCGCCGCTGCCCGAGCCGGGCGGGCCGGTGCCGATAGATCGCGCGAGCACCACGCCCGCCCTAGCCTAGCCCCTACCGGCGCTGAAGACTCAGGTGCCTGTGATCATGCCCGAGTCGAGCGGCTACTCAAACGTTTTATGGACAGGACCGGCCCCGCCTCCTACGCTGAGCACACCCCGTCGGCGGCGTGACCCTGCCGCCGCCCGCGCTCCGTGACGAGAGCCGAGGACCTCCATGTCCCACCGCCCCCTGCCCCGGCCTGCCCGTGCCCATCTCCTGCCGACGGACTTCCGCTTCGGCGTGGCCACCTCCGCCTTCCAGATCGAGGGCGCGCCCACGGCCGACGGCCGCACCGACTCCATCTGGGACACCTTCTGCCGCGTGCCCGGCGCGGTCACCGGGGGCGACACCGGCGAGGCGGCCTGCGACCACTACCGCCGCATGCCGGAGGACGTCGACCTGCTGGCCGGCCTCGGCGTGGACACGTACCGCTTCTCCGTCTCCTGGCCCCGCGTCCAGCCCGGCGGCCGGGGCCCCGCCAATCCGGCCGGCCTCGACTTCTACGACCGTCTCGTGGACCGGCTGCTCGCGCGCGGCGTCGACCCCTGGCTGACCCTCTACCACTGGGACCTGCCCCAGGAGCTGGAGGACGCCGGTGGCTGGCCGCACCGCGACACCGCCCACCGCTTCGCCGACTATGCCACCCTCGTCTTCGACCGGCTCGGCGACCGCGTCCGCTCCTGGACCACCCTCAACGAGCCCTGGTGCGTGGCGATGTACGGCTACGCCGACGGCATGCACGCCCCCGGCCGCCGCGACCGCGAGGCCGCCCTGCACGCCGTCCACCACCTGCTGCTCGGCCACGGCGAGGCGGTGCGCCGGATGCGCGAACAGGCCGGTCCCGAACACGACTTCGGCCTCACCCTCAACCTCACACCGGCCCTGCCCGCCACCGACAGCGCCCCGGACGTCGCCGCCGCCCACCACGCCGACGGCCTCGGTATCCGCCTCTACCTCGACCCCTTGCTGCGTAACGCCTACCCCGAGGACGTCACCGCCGGCCTCGCCGAGGAGGGCATCACGCTCCCGGTCCGCGACGGCGACCTGGACGTCATCGCCACCCCCCTCGACGTCCTCGGTGTGAACTACTACTTCAGCGAGCGGATCAGCGCCGAGGGCCCGCCCGTCCGCGAGGAGGGCGGGCCGGCCACCGGACTCGGCTGGCCGATCACCCCCGACGGCCTCACCGACCTGCTCGTGCGCCTGACCCGGGAGTACCCGGCCGTCCCGCTGGTGATCACCGAGAACGGCGGCGCCTTCCCCGACGCCGCCCTGGTGGACGGCCAGGTCCGCGACGCCGACCGCATAGCCTTCCTCGCCGCGCACATCGACGCGGTCGCCGAGGCGTACGACCGGGGCGCCGACGTGCGCGGCTACTTCGTGTGGACCCTGCTGGACAACTTCGAGTGGGCGCACGGCTACGGCCCCACCTTCGGCCTCGTCTCGGTGGACCGGGAGACCATGACCCGCACCCCGAAGGAGAGCGCCCGCTGGTTAAGCGACTTCCTACGGGCTCGGCGGCGGCCCCAGGCGTAAGCGACCGCCCCGATGGTCAGGCGGGGAGGCGCCAGACCTGCCAGGCGTTGGTGTTGCGGTCCCAGATCTGCAGGCGTGTGCCGTTGGCGGTGTTTCCGCCGGGGACGTCGAGGTACCTGCCGGACTGGGGGTTCTTCAGGTGTCCGTCGGACTCGGCCGTCCACTGCTGGGCGCCGGAGCCGTTGCAGTCCCAGAGTTGGAGCTTGGTGCCGTTGGCGGTGCCCTGGCCGGTCACGTCCAGACACTTGCCCAGCGCCCGCAGCGTCCCGTCGGTGCCGACGGTCCACTTCTGCGCGTCACTGCCGTTGCAGTCGTACAGCTGGACGGCGGTCCCGTTGGCCGTGGCCGATCCCGCGACGTCCACGCACTTGCCGCCCACGCCGGTGACCGCCCCCGTCCGCCCGGTCGGGGGCGTCGTCGGACCTCCGCCACCCGCCGGAATGCTGACCTGGCCCTGGCTGAGCACCCGGGAGTCGTAGTAGCCCGCCTTGACCGAATCGTTGGTGTTGTACGACCCGTTGGTCAGGTAGTCCAGCCACACGTTCCAGTAGACCCACTTGGGCTGCGCGGAGAGCTGGGCGGGCTGGGGGACGCTGCCGACCTCGGCGAGCGCCATCGGCTTCTTGGTGCCGGCGATGTTCGACAGCGCGTTGTACCAGTCGGTGGCGGGGAACTTGGCCCACCAGACGTCCAGGCCGACCACATCGACGTAGGCGTCACCGGGGTAGTAGCTCGCCGCCTGCGAGGCGCCGCCCTGCACGTCCTTGGGCGCCCACACCCAGATGATGTTGTCCAGGCCCTTGGCCGTCAGGTAGTCATGGGTGATCTGGAAGAGCCGGGCGCTGCCGTTGGCGCCGGACCGGCCGCCCCACCAGGCCCAGCCCTCGTTCAGTTCGTGCAGCGGGCGGAACAGCACCGGTATCCCGGCGTCCTTGAGCTGCTGGAAGTAGCTGCCGAACTGGTCGAGCTTGCGCTTGTAGTCGGTGTTCAGCTTGGTGCCGTCGGTGATCACCTGCTGCCACTCGGCGTCGGACAGCTTGCTGCCCTTCACCGGGTTGGAGCCGCCCTCGAAATTGCAGGTCGGCACGTCGGGACGGCAGGCGTGCATCATCAGGCCGGGCAGACTGCCGTTGTTCCACTCGGTCTTGGCCTGGTCGATCACCTTCTGCCGGTTGTCGATGTCGTTCTGGCTGAACCCGAAGTCGCCGTTCCAGACGGCCGGGTACTTGCCGGTGATGTCGTGGACCCGCTGGGTCCAGTAGGCGGGATCGCTGTTGGCCCCGCCCTGCTGCCCGGACAGGACGTGGTTGCCGGTGAGACCCTTCAGGTACGCGAGCACATCGGCCTTGTTGACGCCCGAGGGGGCGGGGGGTGCCGCGGAGGCGCCGGTGCCACCGATCGTCAGGGTGAGGGCGATGGCCGTGGCCGTGGCGGTGCCGGACAGTAAGGCGCGTGTTCTGGCGCGTAGGGACATGGCTGTGCCTTTCGTGGGGGCCCGGTGGGTTCAAGCGGGGAGGTGCCAGGTCTGCCAGGGGTTGGTGTTGCGGTCCCAGATCTGCAGGCGTGTGCCGTTGGCGGTGCCGCCACCGGGGACGTCGAGGTAGCGGCCGGACTGGGGGTTCTTCAGGTGTCCGTCGGACTCGGCCGTCCACTGCTGGGCGCCGGAGCCGTTGCAGTCCCAGAGTTGGAGCTTGGTGCCGTTGGCGGTGCCCTGGCCGGTCACGTCCAGACACTTGCCCAGCGCCCGCAGCGTGCCGTCCGTACCGACGGTCCACTTCTGCGCGTCACTGCCGTTGCAGTCGTACAACTGGACGGTGGTCCCGTTGGCCGTGGCCGATCCCGCGACGTCGACGCACTTGCCGCCCGCGCCGGTGACCGGCCCCGTCCGCCCGGTCGGGGGCGTCGTCGGACCCCCGCCGCCGACGGTGACCTGCCCCTGGTTCAGGACCCGCGCGTTGTTGAAGGTGGTCTGGAGTCCGGAGGCGGAGTTGGACGAGGTGAGGTACTCGGCCCAGATCATGAACCACGCCCAGCGCGGCTGCGCGGCGAGCTGGGACGGCGAGGGGACGGTGCCGACCTCGGCCAGTGAGATGGGCTTGCCGTGGGAGACGTTGACCAGGGCCTGGTACCAGTCGTTCGTCGGGTAGCCCTTGTTCCACGGGTCGAGGCTCGCGACGTCGACGTAGTTGTCACCTGGGTAGAAGCCGGACACACCGGCCGAGCCGTTGTTGGCGTCGGTGTCCTTGACGTTCCAGACCCAGACGATGTTGTTCAGGCCCCGCGACGTCAGGTAGTCGCGGGTGATCTGGAACAGCCGCGCGCTGCCGTTGGCGCCGGACCGGCCGCCCCACCAGGCCCAGCCCTCGTTCATCTCGTGCAGCGGCCGGAAGAGCACCGGTATCCCGGCGTCCTTGAGCTGCTGGAGGTAGGACACCGCTCCCTCCAGCTTGTTCTTGTAGGCGGTGTTCAGCGAAGTGCCGTTGGTGATCAGCTGCTGCCACTCGGCGTCCGAGAGGCGGCTGCCGTCGATGCCTCCGTTGAACTCGCAGGTCGGCACGTCGGGTCGGCACATGTGCCAGGTGAGGCTCACCAGCGAGCCGTTGTTCCACTCGGTCTTCGCCTGGTTGACCAGGCTCTGGCGGTTGGCCACGTCGTCCGCGCGGAAGCCCAGTTCACCGCCCCACAGCCCCGGCCACTTGCCGGTGAGGGAGTGCGCCTGCGCGGTGTACTGCGACGGGTTGCTGAGCGGCTCCTTGTTGTGGACGCCGCTGACCACGTGGTTGCCGCTGATCTGCCGCAGGTAGTCGACCACTGCCTGGGGCGTGGACGGACCGAGCGCGGCGGCCCTCGGCGCGGGGGCGACGGCGGCCTGGGAGGGGGCGGCGGCCAGCCAGCCGGTGGCGGCCAGGGAAAGCGCCGCGAGTGCGGCCAGGTGCTTGCGCGTGAAGAGCTTCGATCTCAAGGGGAGACCCTCTCGTGGCGGCGCCTGACATCGATGTCAGGCGCGGGGGGTGGGGGAGGGATCGACGCCTGGAAGCTAGAGCGGGGTTCAGGACGTGTCAATGGATTCAGCAGCCTCCAAATAAAACGCGTTAGTTCGGCTGCTCGGACTTCATGGAGGGTCTTTCCATTGACCTCAGCAGGTGAGAGGCCAGTTGGGCTCCGGCGAGACGGCTATGGGAGCGCTCCCTCTACTTGAACGGTCTATGGACACCCGAACACCCCGGGTCTACGGTGACGCGACCCCTCACCCGGCACCGCAGATGCCATGAGTGGGCCGCCACCTCGAACCGCACACGAAAGGCCCCCGCATGCGCACACCCCTGACAGCCGCGGCCGCCCTCGCGACCGCCGCGGCCCTCCTCACCGTCAGTACCGGCTCCACCGCCTCCGCCGCCACGCCCACCACCGGCCCGATCACCGGCGTCGGCGGCAAATGCGTCGACGTGGCGGCGTCCGGCACCGCGAACGGCACGGCCGTACAGCTCTACGACTGCAATGGCAGTGACGCGCAGAAGTGGACGGTGGGTACGGACGGCACCCTGCGGGCCCTGGGCAAGTGCCTGGACGTCACCGGCCAGGGCACCGCCAACGGCACCAAGCTCCAACTGTGGGGCTGCAACGGCTCCGGCGCACAGCAGTGGACGGCCGAGTCCGACGGACACCTGAAGAACCCCCAGTCCGGCAGGTATCTCGACGTCCCCGGCGGCAGCACCGCCAACGGCACACGCCTGCAGATCTGGGACCGCAACACCAACCCCTGGCAGACCTGGCGCCTCCCCGACGGCGGCACCACGCCCCCGCCCGGCTCGTGCACGCCGAGGCTCGGCAGCGGTGAGTACGACACCCCCGTCAGCTTCGGCGGCAAGACCTACCAGGTGCGCGTCCACGTCCCGCAGCGCGCCGTCGGCACCCGACTCCCGCTCGTCCTCGACCTGCACGGCAGCCAGTCCACCGGTCCGGGGCAGCTGACGTACAGCAACCTGACGCCCACCGCCGACGCCAAGGGCTTCGTCGTGGCGGCACCGACCGGTGCGGTGCCCAGCGGCAGCGGCTACATCTGGAACGTGCCGTACGTGACGCCCAGCGGCACCCGCGACGATGTCGGCTTCCTCCGGCAGGTCATCGACACCCTCACCGACGTCGCCTGCCTGGACCCGGCGCGGGTCTACGCCACCGGCTACTCCGGCGGAGGACGCATGACCTCCGCGCTGGGCTGTCTGCTCTCCGACCGGATCGCCGCCATCGCGCCGGTCGCGGGTCTGCGCGCAGGCCGTCCGGACCCGGCGGACGGCAGCCGCCCCGACCCGGCGAGCTGCGCGCCCTCGCGCCCCGTTCCGGTGATCGCCTTCCACGGTCGGCAGGACGCCACCAATCCGTACGACGGCGGCGGCGACGGCACCGCCTGGCGCTACTCGGTGCCCGTGGCGCAGCAGCGCTGGGCGACGTTGAACGGCTGCACCACCGGCCCCGCCGTCACCCAGGTGTCCACGCACGTGCAGCGCGGTCTCTACAGCGGCTGCCGGGGCGGTGCCGACGTCGAGCTGTACACCGTCTCCGACGGCGGTCACACCTGGCCCGACTCGCCCTACGACAACGGCAACGGCAAGGTCACCCATGAGATCAGCGCCAACACGCTGATGTGGGACTTCTTCCAGCGGCACCCCCTGGCCTAGCCCGTCCTGGCTCGCCGTCACTCAAACGCTCTGTCCCAGGGCCCACGCCTCGTGCCGCATGCCCGCGGCCACCTAGCCCTTACCGAACTAGACCGTTCTATGGACAGGGCTCCATGTTCCCCCTACGTTAAACAGCCGTCAGCCGCTTTCGCCCGACGACGAGACGTCCGTCGCTGCGCGGCATGCAGCGCGGCGTGTCCCGTCAAGCACAGCTCGAGCACTAGGAGTTGGATCCGGCATGCGCAGAACAGTCCTGGCCGGCACCGGAGTCGTCCTCGCCCTCACCCTCTCGGCATGCGCCGGGTCGGGCGGCGGATCGTCCTCGTCGGACGCGGCGAACGCACCGAGCGACCCGAAGAAGGTGTCCGGCACCATCACCGTCCTCACCAACCGCACCGACCAGGTACAGGACGGCACCCTCAAGGGCTACGCCGACCGGTTCAAGAAGGAGTATCCGAACGTCACGGTGAAGTTCCAGGGCCTCACCGACTACGAGGGCGACGTCAAGATCCGCCTCAACAGCGAGAACTACGGCGACGTCCTGTCCATCCCCAACTCGGTCCCGCTGAAGCAGTATCCGAACTTCTTCGCCCCGCTCGGCCCCTCCGCCGACCTGTCGAAGAAGTACGACTTCACCGACCGCGCCACCGTCGGCGGCAAGGTCTACGGCATCGCCAACATCGGCACCGCCAACGGCTTCGTCTACAACAAGGCCGTCTGGAAGCAGGCGGGCGTCACCGACTGGCCCACCACGCCGCAGGAGTTCCTGGACGCGCTGAAGGCCATCAAGACCAAGACCAAGGTCACGCCCTACTACACGAACTACCACGACGGCTGGCCCATGACGAACTGGGGCAACGCCCTCGGCTCGCCCAGCTGCGACCCGGCCGCCAACGACAAGCTGGCCGACACCAAGGAGCCCTGGGCGCCCGGCCAGGACCTGTACACCGTCGACACGCTGCTGTACGACATCGTGCACGACAAGCTGGCCGAGGCCGACCCGACCACCACCAACTGGGAGAACTCCAAGAAGCTGATCGGCACCGGCCAGGTCGGCACCATGTGGCTCGGCTCCTGGGCGGTGGTGCAGATGCGGGCCGCCGCGAAGGACGCCGGCAAGAACCCCGACGACATCGGCTTCATGCCCTTCCCCACGCAGAAGGACGGCCACTTCTGCTCGGTGGTGCGTCCCGACTACCAGTACGCCGTCAGCGCCCACTCCAAGAACAAGGAGGCCGCCCGGGCCTGGCTGGACTGGTACATCAACAAGTCCGGTGACGCCCAGGCCGCCCTGTCCATCTCCTCGGTCAAGGGCACCCCGCTCCCGGCCCCGCTGAAGCCCTTCGAGGCCGCCGACGTGAAGTTCGTCCACCTCGTCAACAAGAAGACCGCCCAGGTGGACGAGATCGACAAGGCGTCCGAGGTCGGCCTCAACGCCCAGGACTACCCGCAGCGCATCGTCGACACGGCGCGCGGGACCGCCGGCGGCAGCCTGGACAGCGTCCTGAAGGACCTCAATCAGAGGTGGTCCGAGGCCCAAGGCACCCTCGGCTGACCCACCCGCGACCGGGGCCGAGCGGGCCCCGCCGCCGTGGCCGCGCCCGGGGGAGTGCCGACGACCTCCCCGGGCGCGGCCACCACCGCCACGCCGTCCCCCGTCGTGCCCGCCCCACCAGCACACCGCCCACCAGAAGCCGTTGACCGCAGCGGCGATCGGAAGAAGGACCGGATGAGCGCACCGCGGACCGCGGGCCGCACCCCACCCGCCCGTACCCTGCCGCCGCCGGACGCGCCCGCCGCCCCCGCGCGCGGGACGGCCCGGTACGAACCCGCCGGGCGCCCGCGTCGCGGCGGACGCGGCCACCGCTGGTTCACCCCGTGGCTCTACCTGATCGCCCCGCTCGCCTTCCTGGTGACCTTCACCTGCGTGCCGGTGGTCAGCCTCCTCTCCTACAGCCTCACCGACTGGGACGGACTGAGCCCGACGAGCTCCTATGTCGGCCTGGAGAACTACACCGAACTCTTCACCCGGCCCCAGCTCTTCCGTGTCTTCTGGGTCAGCCTCTTCTACCTCGCCGGATCGGCCGTACAGATCGCCCTGGCGCTCTACTTCGCCACGGTGCTCAGCTTCAACACCCGGCTGCGCAACCTCTTCAAGGGAATCCTGTTCTTCCCCTACCTGATCAACGGCGTCGCGATCGGCTTCGTGTTCCTCTACTTCTTCCAGCCGGGCGGCACCCTCGACACGGTGCTGCACTGGTTCGGCGCAGGCCCCCACCTGTGGCTCGGCGACCCCGACCTGGTCAACACCTCGCTCGCGGGCGTCTCCGTGTGGCGCTTCATGGGCCTGAACATGGTCCTGTTCATCGGCGCCATCCAGTCCATCCCCCCGGAGCTGTACGAGGCCGCCGCGCTGGACGGGGCGAGCCGCTGGCAGCAGTTCCGCCACATCATCGCGCCCAGCATCCGGCCCATCGTCTCGCTCAGCGTCATCCTCGCGGTCTCCGGCGCCCTGTCGGTGTTCGAGATTCCGTACGTGATGACCGGGGGCGCCAACAACAGCCAGACCTTCGTCATCCAGACCATCAAGCTGGCGTTCAACTTCAACAAGACGGGGCTCGCCTCGGCCGCGGCGGTCGTGCTGCTGGTGTTCGTCCTGCTGATCACCTGGTTGCAGCGGGCGCTGTTCCCGGACGAGAGGGTGGAGCAGTCATGACGACGGTCACCGGACCCGGCACCGGCCCGCGCAGGGCGACGGCCCCGCTGCGCGGCCATGTCGCGGTGTTCCTCAAGTACCTCTCCCTGGTGCTCGCGAGCGCCGTCGTCCTGGTGCCGCTGGCCGCCGTCCTCCTCACCTCCCTGCGCAGCAGCCGGGAGATGGCCGACGGCAGCGCCCTGGCCCTGCCCGACGACTGGCTGAACCCGCACAACTACACGGTCGCCTTCACCGACGGCCACATGCTGCGGGCCCTCGGGAACACCACGTTCATCCTGTTCTTCTCGGTGCTCGGCACCGTACTGATCGGCTCCATGACCGCCTACGCCATCGACCGCTTCCACTTCCCGTTCAAGAAGCTGGTCATGGCGCTGTTCCTCGTCGCCTCGCTGGTGCCCAGCGTGACCACGCAGGTCGCCACGTACCAGATCGTCAACGGCATGGGGGTGATGGACACCCGGTGGGCGCCCGTCCTGCTCTACATGGGCACCGACATCGTGTCGATCTACATCTTCCTTCAGTTCATCCGGTCCATCCCGGTCTCCCTCGACGAGGCGGCCCGACTGGACGGCGCGAACTCCTTCACGATCTACCGGCGCATCATCCTGCCGCTGCTGAAGCCGGCCGTCGCCACCGTGGTCATCGTCAAGGGCGTCGCCGTCTACAACGACTTCTACATCCCCTTCCTCTACATGCCGAGCGACGGCCTCGGCACCGTCTCCACCTCGCTGTTCCGCTTCAAGGGCCCCTACGGCGCCCACTGGGAAGTCATCTCCGCGGGCGCGGCCCTCGTCATCGTGCCCAGCCTCGTGGTCTTCCTGGTACTGCAGCGATTCATCTACAACGGCTTCGCCGCCGGTGCCACCAAGTGAGCGAAGAAGGAGTACGCATGAAGGTCAGCACGCCCCTCACCAGCGGCTGGACCGTGAGCCTGAACACCACCAGGCACCGCCCCGGCCAGGCACCGGACGCCCTGCTCGACGCGGCGCTGCCCGCCACCGTGCCGGGCTGCGTGCACACCGACCTGCTGGCCGCCGGACTGATCCCGGACCCCTTCCTGGACCGCAACGAGACGGAAGTGGCCTGGGTCGGCCGCGCCGACTGGAGCTACCGCACCCGCCTGGCGGCGGCGGACGCCGCCGGGCACGAGCGCACCGACCTCGTCTTCGACGGCCTCGACACGGTCGCGGAGATCCGGCTCGGCGGGGAACGGCTCGGCGCCACCCGCAACATGCACCGCTCCTACCGGTACGACGTCACCGGCCGCACCGGCGGCGGCACCGTAACGCTCCTGGAAGTCGACTTCACCTCCGCCCACCACGAGGCGGAACGCGTGCGCGACCTGCTCGGACCGCGCCCCAACGCCTACCCCGAGCCCTTCAACTTCGTCCGCAAGATGGCCAGTTCCTTCGGCTGGGACTGGGGGCCCACCCTGGTCACCGCCGGGATCTGGCGGCAGGCCCGGCTGGAGCACTGGTCGGTGGCCCGGCTCGCCGAGGTCCGTCCGGAAGTCACCGTCGGCCCCGACGGCACCGGGCGGGTACGGCTGCGCATCGAAGTCGAGCGAACCGAGGGCGGCGCCGACCGTGTCCTGCGCGCGGTCGCCCGCGTCGGCGACGCCGAGGCGGACGTGGAACTGGCGCCGGGCGCCACGACGGCCACCGTGGACGTCCAGGTGCCGGACGCCGACCTGTGGTGGCCGCGCGGCTACGGGGACCAGCACCTGTACGCCTGTGCGCTGACCCTCACCGACGCCGACGCGTCCGCCGAGCCGCTGGACGGGTGGGAGCGCCGCGTCGGCTTCCGCACCGTCGAACTGGACACGTCCGCCGACGCCGCGGGCAGCGGCTTCACCCTCGTCGTCAACGGCGTGCGGACCTTCGTGCGTGGCGTCAACTGGATTCCCGACGACGCCCTGATCACCCGCGTCGACGCGGCCCGCTACCGCCGCCGCCTGACCCAGGCGGCGGCGGCAGGCGTGGACCTCGTCCGCGTGTGGGGCGGCGGCGTCTACGAGAGCGAGTCCTTCTACGACATCTGCGACGAGCTGGGCCTGATGGTCTGGCAGGACTTCCTCTTCGCCTGCGCCGCCTACCCGGAGGAGGAGCCGCTGCGCTCGGAGGTCGAGGCCGAGGCCCGCGAGAACGTGGTCCGCCTGATGCCGCACGCCTCCCTGGTGCTGTGGAACGGCAACAACGAGAACCTGTGGGGCTTCCGTGACTGGGGCTGGGAGCCCCAACTCGCCGGCGCCTCATGGGGCGAGGGCTACTACCTGGACGTCCTCCCGCGCGTCGTCGCCGCCACCGACCCCACCCGGCCCTACTGGGCGGGCAGCCCCTGGTCCGGCTCGCGCGACCTGCACCCCAACGACCCTGCACACGGCACCAGCCACTCCTGGGAGGTGTGGAACCGCCTCGACCACTCCGCCTACCGCGACGACGTACCCCGCTTCGTCGCCGAGTTCGGCTGGCAGGCGCCCCCGGCCCACGCCACCCTGCGGCGCGCCGTCACCGACGACCCGCTGACGCCCGACTCGCCCGGCGTCCAGCACCACCAGAAAGCCGAGGACGGCAACGGCAAGCTCGCCCGCGGCCTCGCCCCGCACTTCGCCGCCCCCGGCGACTACGACACCTGGCACTACCTGACCCAGGTCAACCAGGTACGCGCCGTCGCCACCGGCGTCGAGCACTGGCGCGCCCACTGGCCGCACTGCGCAGGCGTGATCCTCTGGCAGCTCAACGACTGCTGGCCGGTGACCAGTTGGGCCGCCATCGACGGCGACGAGCGCGAGAAGCCGCTCTACCACGAACTGGGCCGCCTCTACGCCGACCGCCTGCTCACCCTCAGGCGCAAGGACGGCCGACTGGTCCTGACCGCGGTGAACCAGAGCGCCACGCACTGGAGTTGTGAGGCCACGGTGCGCCGCCTCGACGTCCACGGCGCGGTCGCGGCCGAGCAGCGGGTGCCCGTCGACGTCCCGGCGCGCGCGGTGACCGACGTCGAGCTGCCCGACACACTGACGACGCCGGACGATCCGCGCCGCGAGTTCCTCGTCGCCGACGCGGACGGCCTGCGCGCCCTGCACTTCACGGTGCCGGACCGGCAGTTCGCCTACCCGCCCGCCGAGGCCGTCATCAAGGTCACCCGGGAGGACGGGGGCACCCGGGTGACGGTGACCGCGCACACCCTGCTGCGGGACCTCCTCCTGCAGGCCGACCGCCTCCACCCCGACGCCCGCGCCGACCGCGGTCTGGTGACACTGCTGCCGGGGGAGAGCGCCGAGTTCGCCGTCACAGGCTGGGACGGCAAGGCCCCCGAGACGCTGCTGGGCGCCCTCCGCGCGGTCAACGGCTCGGGTGCGCCGATCCTCTTCGGCGACGCGTCGCGCTGAACACGGAACCAGGGCGGGGGCTGGATCGTCCTGGCGCGGGCGTGCGGGAGGAGTGGCGCAAGGAGGATGTCCTCGTTGCGAGAGGCCAACTGCCGACCCGGCCCCCGGCTTCCCGCTGTCGCGCGCCGTCGAGGTGAGGGCCGGTCATGGGTGGAAGCGGTACCGGCCCTCCGAGACGACGTCCACCTTGTCGTCGCGGACGCGCAGCGCGGTGTCGTCGTCGATGAAGTAGATCGGGAAGTCGGCTCGGGCGGCGATGCGGTCGGCCCAGGTGTCGTCGCGTTCCGGGAAGTTCGGCGAGTAAAGGTGGGGCTTCAGGTAGGAGTCGAGGAGGCCGAAGGGCGGGGTCACGGTGGTCGCGCCGAGCAGGTGGAGGTCCGCCGTGTCCCCGAGGACGTCGGCGGAGTGGGTGGTGAGGTGTCGGCTGAGGATCATCGAGCCCGCGCTCAGGCCCACATAGACCCGGTCGTTCAGGGCCTTCAGGAAGCCGTCGGCCAGGCCGTTGCCGGTGATGCTGCGGGCGAGGTGGTACTGGTTGCCGCCGCCGACATAGATGACGTCGGCGCGCAGCAGCCGGTCGAGCACCAGCCGCTGCGGCAAGCCGTTCAGCTCCAGGATGTCGAACTCCCGCCAGCCCAGGCCATGCACGCTCGCCATGTCGGCGAGGAGCCACCCGTGGTCCCCGGACTCGGCCATGGACGCCGTCGGGACGTACACGATGTTCGCCGACCCGAACGGCTTGCCCAGCATGTCCCGTAGGGCATCCTTCAGGGTCTCGTTGCGCAGCCCGGCCGACGTCAGCAGAAGTTCCATCGGCCGAGCCAATCACGCCCGTCGGACTCAGGCAACGCCCGCCGACTGCCGCAGCGCGGTCCGCAGGGCCAATGGTGTTGCCGCTGCCCACGCCTGCGGGGCGCAGGAGTGGGGGTACGGGACCGGGGTGGAGGTCGAGCCGCGGGCGTAGCCCGCCAGGACTTCCGGGAGGCGGTGGCCGTGGTGGGCCGCTGCTGCCGTCAACGCCTCCGACAGGGTGCGCAGTTCGGCGTGGAGGCCGTGCCGGGCGAGGCCGAGGGCGATGACGGCGTTGTCGTGGGGCCACGCGCTGCCCCGGTGGTAGGAGAGGGGGTGGTAGGGGCGTTGGCCCGCGGCGAGGGTGCGTATGGCCCAGCCGGAGAAGAAGTCGGGCGCCAGCAGGCGTCGGCCCACCCGCCGGGCGCGGTCCTCGTCGAGGATGCCGGACCAGAGGAGATGCCCGGCGTCCGAGGCCAGCGCGTCGACCTGGCGTCCGTCGCCGTCCAGCGCCAGAGCCGGGAAGCCGGGGCCCGGCATCCAGAAGTCGTCAGCGAAGCGTTGCCTCAAGGCCGAGGCGAAGGAGCGGAGTTGCTCCGCGTACTCCGCGTCCCCCCAGACCTTCTCCGCCAGTTCCGCCGTACGGACCAGCGCGTCGTACGCGTAACCCTGCGCCTCGCAGACCGCGATCGGGCCCTTCGCCTGGGTGCCGTCGGTGAAGCAGATCGCGCCGGCCGAGTCCTTCCAGTTCTGGTTGACCAGGCCGTTCGGGTCGGGGGAGTAGACGAGGTAGCCGTGCTGCGACAGTCCGCCGTCGGTCAGCATCCAGTCGACGGCGCTGCGGGCGTGCTGCTCCAGGCGGGAAGCGAGCGCCGGGTCGCCGGTCGTCTCGTGGTGGGCGTGCAGCAGCACCAGGAACAGCGGGGTGGCGTCGACGGCGCCGTAGTAGCGGCCGTAGGGGACCTGGCGGAAGTGGGCCAGCTCCCCCTGGCGGGTCTCGTGCACGATCCGGCCGGGCTGCTCGCCGCTGAAGTCGTCGTACCGGGTGCCCTGGGTCGCCGCGAGGGCGCTGAGGGTGGCGGCTGCGGTGCCGGGGCGGTAGGGGAGCAGGAAGTACGAGGTCAGCAGCGAGTCGCGGCCGAAGAGTGTGAGGAACCACGGGATGCCGGCGGCCGGGACGCGTACCTGCTCGCCGTCCACGCCCTCGACCGCGATGGTCAGCAAGTCGATGTCGGCCAGGCCGCGTTCGCAGGCGCGGGCAAGGTCGTCGTTCGCCTCCGGCGCGGTCCGCTCGACGGCCGGGGACGAGGAGGGTGGGGCCGGGTCGGTGCGGACCGTCAGGCGCAGTTCCGCCTCCCCGTGCTCGGCGAGCTCCAGCTCCCAGGTGAGGGTACGGGCCGTTGTCCCGGCATCCGGGGCGGCGATGCCGTCCGGCGCCGGGTGACACGTGACCGTCGTCCCGGCGTGCCAGTCGGCCCGGTGGTACGCGTAGACCAGGCCGCCGGGTGCCGTCCTTACCTCCCGCCTGCCGTCCGGCTTCGGGTAGTCCCGGTCGTCGGCCCGCAGCTCGAACAGGTCGGCGAAGTCGCAGTCCACGGTGAGTTCGAGGCGGGCGGTCACCGCGTCCGGACGGTTGTTGACCAGACGCAGATGCTCGGTGAACTCGCCTGCCGCCACGCTCTGTTGACGGAAGACCGTGTAGGCGGGCGGGGCGTCGCGCGTGCCCTTCGGGGTCAGTACGCAGGACGTCGTGTGGTCGTCCTCGCGCGCGGCCGGTACGAGGACGGCCGGGTGGCTGCCGTCGACTGTGAGCTGCCAGCGGCTCAGGTGGCGGCCGTCGCGCGCGAACACGCCGTCGGGCGCGGTGCCGCGTACGCCGGTGATGGCGCCCGTGGTGTCGAGGCGGGCGAAGGTGGCGTCCCGGACCAGTTGGACGTGGGGGTCGGCCGGGGTCATGGCAGGGGCTCCTCTTCGTGAGCGAGCAGGTCGAGGGTGAGGGCGGCGGTCCAGGAGAAGTTCCGGGCGCCCCGGCCGGTACCGGTGGTGGGGTCGACGTACTCCGCGAAGCCGGACCGCCCCGCCTCGGCCAGGAAGCTCCGGCGCAACTCGTCGGCCCGGGCGTGGTGACCATGGGTGCGCAGACCCTGGTGGACGAGCCAGGCGGTGTTGAACCAGGCCGGTCCACGCCAGTACCGCTGCGGGTCGAAGGCGTGCCCGGTGAGGTCGTAGCTGGGGACCAGCCCGGTGCCGGGGGCCCGGAAATGTGGCCCGGCAACGGTGTCGGCGAGACGGCGGGCGATCCCGGTCGGCAGCCCCGGCACGAGGAGCGGGACGAGGCCGGTGACCCCGCGTTCGCCGATCAGCCCGCCCGCCACCAGATCGCGGGCCCGGAACAGCCCCGCCTCCTCGTCCCACAGCCGCTCCACCAGCCGCCCGGTGAGATCCCGCGCACGCTTCTCGTGCTCGGCGCCGCTTCCCCCGAGATGGCGGGACATCGCGGCGAGGGCCCGTTCGCTGGCGATGAGCAGCGCGTTGAAGCAGGGGTCCTCGACGGCGAAGGCGTGGTCGGTCGCGCGGTCGTCGTAACCGGTGGCCCGGTAGTCGGTGGCGAGGCGGACGTAGCGGCCGTAGTCCAGGTCGGTGGGGCGGTCGGCGGCCTGGCCGTGGTCGAGGTCGGCACGCAGGTAGGTGTCCGGGTCGGCCGGGCCGACCGAGCTCAACGGGCCGTCCCAGCAGGGGCTGTTGTCCATGCCGGGCTCCCACGGGTGGACCACGGCCGCCAGGCCGCCGCCCCCGAGGTCGCGCCGGGTGAGCAGGTAGTCGTGCCAGGCGGCCAGCCGGGGGTGGACGCGGGCGAGGAAGCCGCGCCGGTCCGACTCGGCCGGGTCCGCCCGGTGCACGAGCCACGCGGCGAGCGCGTGGACGGGCGGCTGCACGATGCCCGAGGTCTCCGGCGCGGCCGGGGCGCCGGAGGGCCGCCCGGCGGTGGAGGACTGCCAGAAGTCGGGGCTCGGGAAGTACGCGTCGTACGGCTGGGCGGGGTTGAAGACGATGTGCGGGATACGGCCGTCGGCCCACTGCCCGGCGAGCAGGGACTCCAGTTCGCGTTGGGCGCGCCGGGCGGAGAGGTGGCGCAGCCCGATGGCGATGAAGGCGGAGTCCCAGCTCCACTGGTGCGGGTAGAGCGTGCGGGAGGGGACGGTGGCGGTCCCGGTCCAGTTGTCCAACAGGACCCGCGCCGCGCCACGCCGGAGAGTGTGGGCGGGGGAGGGGCGTTCGAGTACCGCCGTCATGCGCCCGACCTCCGCAGGAACGCCGGGACGGAACGGACGGCCTCGACGGGGTCCCCACCGAGCCGGCACTCGGCCGCGAGGACACCGTCGTAGCCGATGGTGTGCAGGGCGCCGAGCCAGGCGGGCCAGTCGAGGTGACCGGCGCCGGGCTGGAGGCGGTTGGAGTCGGAGACCTGGGCATGCCCGATGTACTCGGCGTGGGCCAGGATCGCGGCCGACGGGTCGCTCTCCTCGATGTTCATGTGGTAGCTGTCGATGCCGATCCGGACCGAGTCCAGGCCGGTCGCGCGGATCAGGTCGGCGGCCTGCTCCAGCCGGTTGACCATGTGGTCCTCGTACCGGTTGAGCGGCTCCAGATAGAGCGTGACGCCCTCCCTGCGGGCGTGTTCGCCCAGCTCGGTGAGGCCGGTGAGGAGGATCTCGCGGTCCTCCTCCACGGTGCGCGGGGGCTCGAAGGGCGGCAGACGGCGGGAGAACATGCCGTAGGAGGCGGGGGTCTGGGCGCCCCGGCCGCCGATCTCCGCGATCACGGTGAGCTGGGACTTGAGCTGGGCTATGGCGTCGCGGCGCAGTTCCGTGTCGAAGGCGCCGAGGAAGTGCAGCATGTCGACACAGACGGTGGGCATGACCACCCCGTCCTTGGCGGCCTGCTTGAGTTCGTCCAGGCGCCCGGCGAAGTGGAGGTCGCCCTTGGCGCGCAGCTCGATGGCGCCGTATCCGGCGTCCTGCGCGAACTCCCACTTGGCCTGGAGAGTGTCACCGGGCAGCAGTTGCTCCTGGGCGGCGATCGTGAGCATCAGTAGAACCTCTCAGAATTCCAGGACGACCTGGAGCGCGTCGGCGGGGCGCTCGTCCAGCAGTACGTAGGCGTCGGCGGCGTCGGCGGCCGGGACGACATGGCTGACCAGGGAGTTCACATCGACCTGGCCCTCGGCGACCAGGCGCAGGAAGGTGTGCTGGAGGCGTTCCTGGCTCCAGCGGTGCGACAGCGCCGGGGGCACGCCGCCGATCTGGGAGCAGACGAGCTGGACCCGGTTGTGGTGGAACTCGTCGCCGAGCCGGAGCCCGATGCCGTCGCCCTGGTAGAAACCGGAGGCGACCACGCGGCCGCCGACCGCGACCGAGCGCATGGCCTCCTGCAACGCGGGGTGGGCGCCGCTGATCTCGATGGCGAGGTCGGCGCCGAGCCCGGCGGTGATCTCGCGGACGCGTTCGGCGACGGCGTCGGTGCGGGCGTTGAGGGTGTGCCGGGCGCCGTACCGCTTCGCGGCCTCCAGCCGGTCGTCCAAGGCGTCGACGGCGATGACGCGGGCGCCGTTGAGTTGGGCGAGCCGGGTGGTGAGCAGGCCGATCACGCCCTGGCCGAACACGGCGACGTCCTCACCGAGGTGGATGTCCCCGGCCAGGACCGCGTTGTACGCGATGGCCCCGACCCGGGCGAACGCGCCCGAGAGGTCGTCCAGTCCGGCGGGCAGGGTGTGGCCGATCATGCGCTCCACGGGGACGATGCCCTCGCTGCGGTGCCCCCAGATGCCCCACACGGTGTCGCCGAGGCGCGGCAGGCCCGGCGTACCGGCCAACTCCGGTGATATCTCGATGACTTCGCCGACCTCGGAGTACCCCCAGCCTGCCACCGGGTACTCGATGCCCGCGGCGCCGTCCCGGAAGAGGCGGGCCTCGGGGTCCCAGGTGCGAGTGAGGTAGGGGTTGGTGCCCCGGTAGGCGGTCAGCTCGGTACCGGCGGATATGCCGGAGTAGCGGGTACGGACCCTGAGATGGCCGGGCGGGAGGTCGGCGCGAGACTGCTCGGCCACCTCCACCTGACGCGGGCCGGTGAATTGAACGACGCGTTCCACGGATGGCTCCGGAAGGTTGCGGCTGCGGGTTGCGTCGACAATAACCCGCACTTATGTCTTGTCAACAAGCAAAAGTGATGCTGAGATGCGTGATCGGTAGACGTAAGTCGACACGAGGACAGACGCAATGCGCACCAAGAGCCGACGGTCGCTGACGACCACGGTGGGCCTCACCTCAGCCCTGGGACTGGCGCTGGTCACCGGCTGCTCCGGCAGCACCGGCCCCGGCAGACCCGACCACGAGATCACCGTGTGGTCGCTGGAGAACCTCCCCGACCGTGTCGGGGCGACGCGGAAGATCATCGACGGCTTCGAGCGGAAGTCGGGCGTGAAAGTGCACCTCGTCGGGGTGGACGAGGGCCAGCTCCCACAGCTGATCATGTCTGCGGCCGCCTCCGGCGACCTCCCCGACGTGATCGGCGCCGCCCCGATGGGCCAGGTCTGGCAGATGTACGGAAACGGCCTGCTCAACACGGAGATACCGGGGCGGATCGTCAAGGAACTCGGGCCCGGCACGTTCAACGCCAACGCGCTCGGGCTCACCTCCGACGGCCGCACCCACCTCGGCGTCCCCTCCGACGCCTGGCTCCAGCTGCTCGTGTACCGCAAGGACGACTTCGCCCGGAAACACCTCGCCGCCCCCGACACCTACGACCGCGCACTCACCGCGGCACGGGCGCTGGACGGCGGCGGCCACGACGGCATGTCGGCGGCCACCGACCCCTCCGACGTGTTCACCTCGCAGAGCTTCGAGAGCGTGGCCCTCGCCAACGGCTGCCAACTCGTCGACGACGACCACAAGGTCGACCTGCACAGCCCGCAGTGCGAGACCGCGTTCCGCACCTACGACCAGCTCGCCCGCGAACACGGCGCCCCCGGCACCCAGAGCGTCGACTCCACCCGCGCCACCTACTTCGCCGGCCGCTCCTCCATGGTCATCTGGTCCTCGTTCCTGCTGGACGAGCTGGCGGGCCTGCGCAAGGACGCCCTGCCGAGCTGCCCCGCGTGCAAGAAGGACCCCGGCCGACTCGCCCGGGACAGCGGCATCGTGACCGCGCTCAAGGGCCCCGACGCCCGCGAAGGCGCCCAGTTCGGGGAGATCACCTCCTGGGTCACCACCAAGACCGCGGAGACGGCGGCCTCGCAGCAGTTCATCGAGTACATGATGAACTCCGGTTACGAGTCCTGGTTCGGGATGTCGCCCGAGGGCAAGATCCCCGTCCGCAAGGGCACTTCGGCCGAACCCCACCGCTATCTCGACGCCTGGCGGCACAGCGACATCGGGGTCGACACCAAGAAGCCGTTCGACCAGGTGTACCCGCCGAGCCTGCTCAACGAACTCGCCGCCGGAGTCGGCAAGATGCGCCGCTGGGGCATCGAGCAGGGCGAGGGCGCCCTCGTCGGCGCCACCAACGGCGAACTGCCCGTACCCAAGGCGATCGGCGCGATGACCAGCGGCCAGCTCTCCCCGAAGGAGGCGGCCCGCGAAGCCGACGACGAGGTCGCCGCGCTGCAGAAGTCCCTGAAGTAGCCGCACGTCACAAAGGCATCCCCATGACCCGAGCCCCCTCCGGCGCAGCGCCGCGCCCGGACACCGAACCCCGGCCCCCCGCCGCACGACAGCAGCCGCCCGCCCGGCCGATGACCGCCGAACGGCGTGCCAACCGCGCCGGTCTCGCCTTCGTCTCTCCCACCCTGATCGTCGTCCTCGTCGTGGTCGTCCTGCCGATCCTGTGGACCCTCCTGCTGGCCTTCCAGCACGCCCGGCTCGTCGACATCCAGGGCATGGGCCTGTTCGGCCGCTGGACACTGGACAACTTCACGGCGGTCTTCGAATCGGCCGGATTCTGGTCCAGCCTGCTGACCACCCTGCTCTACACCGCGGGCGGCACCCTCGGCTCCGTCCTCCTCGGCCTGGTGGCCGCGCTCGCCCTGCGCCGCCCGTTCCGCGGCCGCGCCCTGCTGCGCGCGGCGATGCTCCTGCCGTACGTGGCGCCCGTCGTCGCCGTCGCCTTCGTGTGGGAGGTGGCGCTCAGCCCGCAGTACGGCATCGTGAACGACTGGGGGCACCGCCTCTTCGGCTGGGACGACCCCGTCGCCTTCCTCTCCACCCGCAGCTACGAAGTCGGCCTGTTCGGCGCGCACTTCCACATACCGCTGGCGCTGCTGACCGTCATCGCCTTCGAGTGCTGGCGCTACTTCCCGTTCGCCTTCCTCTTCCTGCTCGCCCGTCTCCAGGCGGTCCCGGACGGCCTGGAGGAGGCCGCGGAGGTCGACGGGGCCACCGTCTCGCAGCGCTTCCGGCACATCCTGCTCCCGCAGCTCATGCCGGTCATCGCCCTGCTGTGCGTGCTGCGCTTCATCATGACGTTCAACAAGTTCGACGACGTCTACCTGCTCACCGGCGGCGGCGCGGGCACCGACGTCGCGGCCGTCCGGGTCTACGACTTCCTGACCGCCCGCTACGACGTGGGCGCCGCGGCCGCCCAGGCGCTGGTGCTCGCGGTCTCGCTGATGATCCTGCTGGGCTGCTACTTCAAGTTCTTCGGCAACAAGGTCCAGGAGGAAGCGTGACCCGCAAGGCCGCCCTGAGCAGGGCCCGGTTCGAGGAGCGGTTCTTCGGCGTGGCGCGCTGGTGCGTCATCGCCTTCCTCGCCGTGATCACCGTGCTCCCCTTCTACTACATGCTGCTGCTGTCGGTGAAGCCCATCGACGCGCTGCTCCTCGACCCCGGCTCGCTGTGGGTCTCCGCCCGCGACCTCACCCTCGACACCTACCGGAACGTGCTGAAGTCGTCCGACGACGGCGGGCAGGGCTTCCTCGGCTTCCTGGCCAACTCGGCGCTGGTGTCGCTCGGCACGGTCGCGCTCACCCTGGTGGCCGCCGTACCGGGCGCCTACGCGGTGAGCCGGCTGAAGTTCTTCGGGCACCGCCAGGTCAGCGCCCTCTTCCTCGCGGTCTACCTGTTCCCCGCGACGCTGCTCGCCGTCCCGCTGTTCGTGATCTTCGCCCGGCTCGGCCTCTCCTCCAGCCTGGTGGGCCTGGCGGTGGTGTACGTCGCGCAGACCGTGCCGGTGTCCATCTACATGCTGAAGAACTACCTGGTCACCATCCCGTACTCGGTCGAGGAGGCCGCCGCGCTGGACGGTTGCTCGCGCCTGCAGACCCTCCGCAAGGTGATCCTGCCGCTGGCGCTGCCCTCGCTCATGGCGACCGGGCTGTACGTCTTCATGATCGCCTGGAACGAGTTCCTGTTCGCGCTGCTCTTCCTGGCCGCATCGCCCGGCAAGTGGACCGTCTCACTGGGCCTGGCCCAGCTGTCCAACGGCATCGAGGTGCCCAAGACGGTGCTGATGGCCGGTTCTGTGGTGCTGACGGTGCCCGTGGTACTTCTGTTCTTCGCCGCCGAACGGCTGCTCACCGAGGGCCTGACCAGCGGTGCCGACAAGAGCTGAAGCCCAGCGGAACCAGGAGTCCAGGGGGACATCATGATGACGCCCAGTCAGGTCAGCGCGGGAGGACTGCTCCAGCTCATCCGCGACGGACGCGCCAACACCCGCGCCGATCTCCAGCGCGTCACCGGCCTCTCCCGCTCCACCGTGGGCCAGCGGCTGGACCTGCTCAACCGGGCGGGCTGGATACGGCACACCACCGGCGCCTCGACCGGGGGCCGCCCCTCCGGCCGGATCGTGTTCGACCCGGCGCACGCGGCCGTCCTCGCCGTCGACCTGGAGACCCGGCACGCGCGGGCCGCCGTCCTGGACCTCGCGGGCACGATCCTCGCCGAGCACACCGGGCCCATGGAGATCGCCGACGGCCCCGAGCCGGTGCTGGACCGGCTCGTCGACTGGTTCCCCGACCTGCTGGCCGCCGCGGGCGTCTCCCCGGCCCGGATCTGCGGGATCGGCGTGTCCGTCCCCGGCCCGGTGGACTTCGCGACCGGCCGGGTCGTGGAGCCGCCCATCATGCCCGGCTGGGACCAGTACCCGATCCGGGAACGCCTCCAGGAGACCTACGCCCGGCGCATCGGCGGCTCCATGGAGGACGGCCCCGTACCGGTGTTCGTCGACAACGACGCCAACCTGATGGCCCTGGCCGAGCAGCGGGCCAACCACGCCGACTGCGACTCCTTCGTCCTGGTGAAGGCGTCCACCGGGATCGGCGCGGGCGTCGTCATCGGCGACTCCGTGTACCGGGGTATCGACGGCGGCGCGGGCGACATCGGGCACATCCGGCTGCACGACCGTCCCGACGCGCAGTGCATGTGCGGTGCGCACGGCTGCCTCGCCGCCGTGGCCAGCGGCGGCGCGCTCGCCCGCGAACTGGGCGCGCTCGGCCTGGACACCGCCTCCGGTCGCGATGTCCGGCGCCTGCTCGCCGAGGGCCACCCGGAGGCCGTACGGCTCGCGCGGGAAGCGGGACGGCGTACGGGCGAGGTGCTGGTCACGGTCGTCACCCTGCTCAACCCCGGTGTGCTGATGCTCGCGGGCGAGCTGTCCGGGGTCCCGTATCTCACCGGGGTGCGGGAACTGATCTACCAGCGCGCCATGCCGCGCACCACCGGCAACCTCCAGATCGTCACGTCCCGGCTCGGCGACCACGCCGGGCTCATCGGCGCCGCCGCCATGGTCGTGCAGTTCCTCTACTCGGCCGACCGCGCGGACGCCCGGCTGGAGCGGCTCGCTCGCTGAACCCGCCCTCTCCTCAACCTCGTTCGGACAGGAAGTCATGACCACACCCGTTCCCTGGCCGCACCGTCCCGTCGAGGTCGGACTGGTCGGTGCCGGTCCATGGGCCCACGCCATGCACGCCCGTGTGCTGGCCGCCGGACCCGAGACCCGGCTGTCCGCCGTCTGGGCCCGCCGCCCCGAGGCCGCCGCGCAGGCCGCCGCGCCCTACGGCGCCCATGTCGCCGCCGAATTCGAGGAGTTGCTCGACCACTGCGAGGCGGTCGCCTTCGCCGTGCCGCCCGCCGTGCAGGCCGAACTGGCCCCGCTCGCCGCGAAGCGGGGGAAGGCGCTGCTGCTGGAGAAACCGCTCGGCCCGGACCTGTCGGCGGCCCGACGGGTGGCCGACGCGGTCGCCGAGGCCGGTGTCGTCTCCCAGCTCGTCCTGACCAAGCGCTACCACCCCGCCACCCGGGCCTTCCTGCGGGCCGCGCGCACCCTGGACATCGTCGGCGCCCGCTCCTGCTACCTCCACGGGGCCTTCCTGGGCGGCGACTTCGCCACGGGCTGGCGGCTGGAACACGGCGCCCTGCTCGACCTCGGCCCGCATCTGCTGGACCTTCTCGACACGGCGATAGCCCCGATCACCGCCATCCGCCGCACCGGAGATCCGCGCCGCTGGACCGAGTTGACCTGCGAGCACGCGAACGGCGCCGTCAGCCAGGCCACTCTGTCGGGCAGCGTGGCCGTGCCCCGAGCGGTCACCACGGTCGAACTCTTCGGTCCCGCCGAGCCGTTGCGGTACGACACCGCCGGGATCGACCACGAGGAGTGCTGGCCCTTGCTACGCCAAGAGCTCGCCACCGCCGTACGCACGAACACCCCGACCGAGCTGGACGCCGGCCGGGGGCTGAGGCTGCAGGAACTGCTGGAGCTGGCGGCACAGGGCTGAGCCGCGCGCGCCGCTCAGGCGCCGAGGAGGAAGAGGCAGAAGACGTGGCCGTGGGGGTCGCGCAGCACGCGGACATCGTCCTGCGGCTGGTACTTCTCCACCGTCGCACCCAGGGCACACGCCCGCTCGGTCTCGGCGGCGAGGTCGTCGACCTGGATGTCCAGGTGGGCCTGCATCTGCTGCTCGCCGGGGCCGGACGGCCAGACCGGTGGGCGGAAATCCTTCTCCAACTGGAAGCTCAGACCCGGGCGTTCGCGCTCCAAGGCCTTGAGCCGGACCCAGTCGGACTCCCGGTCGACCTCTTCCCAGCCCAGCAGGGCGCGATAGAAATCGGCCAGTGCGGGCGGGTCGGGGGTACCGAGCACAAAGGCTGCGAGCAGTGTCGTCATGGCTCACCACTGCCCGCAGCCCACATTCCGCATGCTTCCGGATATCGGAATATCGATTCCGGCGTCAGCCTCCGACGTACCAGTGGAATCCGCCGTTGTTCGCGGCCACGATCATCAGAATGGCGAAGACCACGAGGTCCAGGATGCCGAGAACGACGGCCGCCTTCGCCATTCCGCGCCCGCCCTTGGCGCCCGACTGCCGCGCGCCGACGATACCGAAGATGATCGCCAGGGGGCCGAGAATGACGTTGAAGAAGAAGAACCCGGCAATACCGCACACCAGGCCCGCGATGGCGAGACCATTGGTCCGCGAACCGGATCGAGCGGCCGGCTGGCCACCGTAACTCGTCATGAGAACTCCCATTCCATGAAAAGAGGAATGCCGGTACGTCGAATGAACGCCCAGTCGCCTTTTTGTGCTTGGGCTCCGTGTGCCCGGGGGGCGTTGCGGCATTCCACGGGAAACCAGGGATTAAGTGGAACCTCGAATTCACTTCCGTACCGGTACGGGGACCCCGATCGCCGCGCCGGGCTCCGTTGCCCGCCGCCGAGGGGCGAAGGACGCCAGGGCCACCCCGCCGATCAGCAGTGCCGCCGCGCACCAGCGCAGGGCGCTCACCGGTTCGCCGAGGAAGAGGGCCGCGGAGGACATGCCGAAGAACGGGACGAGCAGGGAGAACGGCGCCACTGTGGACGCGGGGTGACGGCGCAGCAGCCAGCCCCAGGCGCCGAAGCCGAAGACGGTCGTGATCCAGGCGACGTGGAGGATCGTGCCCGCCCCCGGCCAGTCGAGGGCGGCGAGCGCGTCGAGGTCGCGGGACGGGCCCTCGGTGAGCAGGGAGAGGCCGAGCAGCGGCAGGACCGGGACCGTGCTGACCCACACCATGAAGTTCAGCGAGTCCGGCGGGGCGGCCTTGCGGGTCAGCACGTTGGACGCGCCCCAGCAGGCGGCGGCCAGCACGCACAGCACGAACGCCCCGAGCGGCCCCGACGCACCCTCGTCCAAGGCGGCCACGCCGATCCCGGCCAGCGCGACCGCCATGCCGAGCACCCCCAGCCGTGAGGGCCGCTCCCCGAGGACGGCGAAGGCGAACACGGCCGTGAACACCGCCTGGATCTGCAGCACCAGCGAGGACAGCCCGGCCGGCATGCCCCGGTCCATCGAGACGAACAGCAGCCCGAACTTGGCCACCCCCAGCACCAGTCCCACGGCCACGATCCACTTCCACGCCACCTTGGGGCGGCCGACCAGGAACACCGCCGGGAGCGCGGCCGCCAGGAAGCGCAGGGCGGAGAAGAGCAGCGGCGGGAAGTGCGCGAGGCCGATCTCGATGACGGTGAAGTTGACACCCCAGACGGCGGCGACGAGAACGGCGAGAGCGAGGTGGGACGGACGCATGGGGAGAGGATCACATCCCAGCTCGATGAAGCACCAGCGACGAGTTCTGCATGGTTGGATTAAGCGGTGCTGATGAGTTGAGTGGTCCGAGAGGTGGTCCCGCATGCTCGATCTCCAGCGGCTGCGCGCGCTGCACGCCGTGTCCGTGCACGGCAGTGTGGGCGCCGCCGCCTCCGCGCTGGGCTACACCCCGTCCGCCGTGTCCCAGCAGATCACCAAGCTGGAGCGCGAGACCAGGTCCGTCCTGCTGGAACGGGACGGCCGGGGCGTCCGCCTCACCGCCGAAGCCCGTCAACTCGCCTCCGCAGCACAGGAGATGCTTGCCGTCATGGAGCGGGCCGAGACGGAGCTGGAGCAGCGGCGTGGGGTGCCCGCCGGGCTGCTCATCGTCGCCGCCTTCGCCTCGGCGGCCCGTGGGCTGCTGCCGGAGGTGCTGGCCGAACTGGCCGTACGACACCCCGCGTTGGACGCCCGGCTCAGCGAGGTCGACCCGCATCTGTCCGTCGACATGGTGGCCAAGGGAGCCGTCGACCTGGCGGTGGTGCACGACTGGGACGTAGCCCCGCTGCCACTCCCGCCGGGGGTGCACAGGCGGTGCTCGGGGACGACCCGTGCACGCTGCTGGTGCCCCGGACGCATCCCTTCGCGGGGCGTACCTCCGTACGGCGTACGGAACTTGGCGGTCAGCGGTGGGTGTGCCAGCCGCCGGGGCGGGTGTGCCACGACTGGCTGATCCGTACCCTCCGCGAGGCCGGGCATACGCCGGAGATCGTCCATCAGGCCGATGAGAACCCGACGTTGGTCGCCCTCGTCGCGGCTGGCCTCGGCATCGGGCTCGTGCCCCGGCTGGGGCGTGGGCCGCTGCCGCCCGGCGCGGTGGAGGTGCCGCTCGATCCGGCACCGGTCCGCCGGTTGTACGCCCTGTGGCGTACGGGGGCGAGCGGGCGGCCGGCGATCGTGGAGACGGTGCGCGCGCTGCAGCAGGGGTGGGCGGAGTTGCCCGACGGGCCTGTGGGGTAGGCGGGGGAGACACGTCGGGGGAGGGCCAGGTCGTGTTCGAGGACTTCGAGACCAGCCGGATTCCGGTCGACGAGGCGTCGATCCTCGTCCGCCACGGCGGGCCGGGTCACGGCATCGACGCGGGGCACCATGTGGCGGAGGAGGCTCCGGAGGCGCTCGCGTCGTCGCTGGGGGACTTCTTCGGCGGCTCGCCTTCGCAGGACCTCCGGGTGACCCCACCTTCCTGAGGTTCCCGAGCCGCCGGGGCGCTACTCCGGCCTCCCCGGGGTACCGGGTGCTCACGCAGGCGCCGATTCCGGTGATCTGAGCAAGGCCCGGAATTCAGGGGGAGCATGATGAGTACCGCGACGGCGAAGCGGCTGCGGAAGAGCGCGCTGGACGTGTTCGGGTGGGACGAGCTGCGGCCCGAGCAGCTGGTGGCGATGGAAGCGGTGATGGAGCGGCGGGACACGCTGGTCGTGATGCCCACCGGAGCCGGGAAGTCGGCCGTCTACCAGGTGCCGGGGCTGCTGCTGCCGGGGCCGACCGTCGTGGTGTCGCCGCTCGTCGCCCTCCAGCGGGACCAGGTGCGGGGGCTGCTGAGCCGCGACGGCGCGGAAGCGGCGGCCGTGAACTCGTCCCAGAGCGGCAGCGAGAACGCGGCGGTGTGGGACCGGATCAGCGAGGGTGACGTCGACTTCCTCTTCCTGGCGCCCGAGCAGCTCGCCAAGGACGAGGTGGTCGAGCAGCTCGCCGCCGCGGAGCCCGCGCTGTTCGTCGTCGACGAGGCGCAGTGCGTGTCGTCGTGGGGGCACGACTTCCGCCCCGACTACCTGCGGCTCGGCCAGGTCATCGACCGGCTCGGCCGGCCTCCCGTACTGGCCCTGACCGCGAGCGCCGCCGCACCGGTACGGGCCGACATCGTCAGCCAGCTCGGCATGCGCGACGTGCACGAGGTGGTCACCGGCTTCGACCGGCCCAACATCCACCTGGAGGTCGTCCCGTTCCGGGAGGCCGCGGCCAAGAAGCGTGCCGTCGTCGAACGCGCCGCCGCGGAGGCCAAGCCCGGCCTCGTGTACGCCGGTACGCGCCGGGAGGCCGAGGAGTACGCCGACGAACTGAGCCTGCTCGGGCTGGACGCGGCCGCCTACCACGCGGGGCTGCCCGCACGGGAGCGGGGCGACGTGCACGACCGGTTCATGGCGGGCGAGCTGGACGTGGTCGTGGCGACCTCCGCCTTCGGGATGGGCATCGACAAGCCGAACGTCCGCTTCGTGCTGCACGCCTCCGTCCCCGGCTCCCTGGACGCCTATTACCAGGAGATCGGCCGCGCCGGACGCGACGGCGAGGAATCCCGCGCGATACTCGCCTACCGGCCGCAGGACCTCGGCATGCAGCGCTTCTTCGCGGCGGGACGGCCGGACCCGGACACCGTCACCCAGGTCGTGAGCACGCTGGAGGAGCACGACGGGCCCGTCCCGCCGACCGAGCTGCGCGACGAGACCAACCTGACGGCGAGCCGCCTCACGGCCGTCGTCAACCTCCTGGAGCAGGTCGACGCCGTGCACACCACCGAGGGCGGCGAACTGGAGGCCACCGGCACGGTCGGCCCGGAGGCCGCCGCACAGCAGGCGATCGAACTCGGCGACGCCCACCAGCAGTTGGAACGGTCCCGAGTCGACATGATGCGGGGCTACGCGGAGGCCACCGGCTGTCGGCGCCGGTTCCTGCTCGGCTACTTCGGTCAGGTCGGCGAGCAGGACGAGTCCTGCGGCGCGTGCGACCGGTGCGAGGCCGCCGAACTGGCGGAGGACGGCGGTACGGAGGGCGGACCCGCCGTACTGGCCGGTACGGGTGGCCCGATCCCCGAGTCGGCGTCTCCGACGCCCGCCGGGGACCAGCACCCCTTCCCGCCCGGCACTCTCGTACGGCACGAGCAGTGGGGGCAGGGGTCGGTCATGAGCGAGGAGAACGAGCGGTTGACGGTGCTGTTCGAGACGGTGGGATACCGCACGCTGTCCCTCGAGGTCATCAACAGGAACCATCTGCTGACCGTGTGCTGAGCTGGTCCGGAATGATGAACCCACCCTGACGGGGGAGCGGAAGGCGCCTGAAGGGTAAAAACCCAGGTCAGGCGCCTTACGTCTTCTGTCTAGAAAAAGCCCAGCTTCTTCGGCGAGTAGGAGACGAGGAGATTCTTCGTCTGCTGGTAGTGCTCCAGCATCATCTTGTGGGTCTCGCGGCCGATTCCGGACTGCTTGTAGCCGCCGAAGGCCGCGTGGGCCGGGTAGGCGTGGTAGCAGTTGGTCCAGACGCGGCCCGCCTGGATCGTGCGGCCGGCGCGGTAGGCGGTGTTGATGTCGCGGGTCCAGACGCCGGCGCCGAGGCCGTACAGCGTGTCGTTGGCCAGCATCATCGCGTCGTCGAAATCGTCGAAGGACGTCACCGAGACGACTGGGCCGAAGATCTCCTCCTGGAAGATCCGCATCCGGTTGTCGCCCTCGAAGATGGTCGGCTGGACGTAGTACCCGCCCTTCAGCTCGCCGTCGTACTCGACGCGTTCGCCACCGGTGAGCACCTTGGCGCCCTCCTGACGGCCGATGTCCAGGTAGGAGAGGATCTTCTCCAGCTGGTCGTTGGACGCCTGGGCGCCGATCATCGTGTCGGTGTCGAGCGGGTGCCCCGGCTTGATCTGCTGGGTGCGGGCCACGGCCGCCTCCAGGAAGTCGGTGTAGTGGCCGCGTTGGACGAGAGCCCGGGAGGGGCAGGTGCACACCTCGCCCTGGTTGAGCGCGAACATGGTGAAGCCCTCGAGCGCCTTGTCCCGGAAGTCGTCGTCGTGCGCCCACACGTCGTCGAAGAAGATGTTGGGCGACTTGCCGCCCAGCTCCAGCGTGACCGGCTTGATGTTCTCGGAGGCGTACTGCATGATCAGCCGCCCGGTCGTGGTCTCCCCGGTGAACGCCACCTTCGCGACCCGGGGGCTGGAGGCCAGCGGCTTGCCTGCCTCCACGCCGAAGCCGTTGACGATGTTGAGCACGCCCGGCGGCAGCAGGTCGGCGATCAGGCTCATCCAGTAGTGGATGGAGGCCGGGGTCTGTTCGGCGGGCTTGAGGATGACCGCGTTGCCCGCGGCGAGCGCGGGCGCCAGCTTCCAGGCCGCCATCAGGATCGGGAAGTTCCACGGGATGATCTGCGCGACGACCCCGAGCGGCTCGTGGAAGTGGTACGCCACGGTGTCGTCGTCGATCTCACCGAGCGACCCCTCCTGCGCGCGGATCGCCCCCGCGAAGTAACGGAAGTGGTCGATGGCCAGCGGAATGTCCGCGGCCAGCGTCTCACGGACCGGCTTGCCGTTCTCCCAGCTCTCGGCCACCGCCAAGGCCTCTAGGTTGGCCTCCATACGGTCGGCGATCTTCAGCAGCATGTCCGAACGCACCGTCACCGACGTACTGCCCCAGCCGGGCGCGGCCGCGTGCGCCGCGTCGAGTGCCCGCTCGACGTCCTCCGCGGTACCGCGAGCGATCTCGGTGAACGGCTGCCCGTTGACCGGCGACGGGTTCTCGAAGTACTGCCCGCGCGCCGGCGGCACGTACTCCCCGCCGATGAAGTGGTCGTACCGCGGCTGGTAGGAGACGATCGAGCCCTCGGAGCCGGGCGTCGCGTAACGGGTCATGCTGGTCTGCCTCCCGGTGCAGCGCTGCCCGCCGTTGGGCAGCTCCCGTCGTGAGGCTAGACGGGCGGACGTTGCGAACATGTTGCACCGCTGGTCACCCAGGGTGTCTGGCGGACGTGAGGACGACGGCTCGGTACCCCGGGAACGCCCAGTTCGGCTTCCAGCGCCGCGATCCGTGCCCGCGCCGGAGCGCTCGGTCGCACTGCCGCCAGAGCCCGCCAGACCAGCAGGTCGTGCTCACCCCAGGGCGCGTGCGCCCAGTCCGCCAGCAGATCCGGGTCGCCGCGCGTGATCAGTGCCGTCCGGAGGGCCGCGGCGAGCCTACGCCGCACCCGTACGACAGCCGGGGCCTCGGAGCCCGGCAGCAGCGGCCCGCGGTACGCCCGTATGGCGGCCGTGAGCGCACCCGTCTCCAGCTGCCGTTCCACCAGATCCGCGTCGCACTCGACCGGCAGGGACAGCCGGTACGGCCGGGATGCCAGCAGCCCGGGCGGCAGCAGCGGACGCAGTCTGGCCAGCTCGGCGCGCAAGGTCACCGGCGTCACCGATTCGTCCGCGTACAGCGCGCACAACAGCTCGTCGCCGGTCATGCCCTCGGGATGGCGGGCCAGGAGCACGAGAATCTCACTGTGCCGACGGCTCAGCCTGATCCGGCGGCCGCCGTCTGGACGGAGCTCCGCCTCGTCCCGGCCCAGCGCGCCCAGCGTGACGGTGTCTTCCAGCGGTTTCGGAGGGGTGAGGAGGCTGAGCTGTGACTCGGCCGCGCGGGCCACCGCCTGCACGAAGCCCAGGCTGTGCGGATGCGCCAGCCCGTCTCCTCCGGTGATGTCGACGGCTCCGAGGACCCGGCCGGTGTGCGGATCGTGGATCGGCGCGGCCGCACAGGTCCACGGCTGCACGCGCCGTATGAAGTGCTCCGCCGCGAAGACCTGCACCGGACGGTCCACGGCCACCGCTGTGCCCGGCGCGTTGGTGCCGACAGCCGCCTCCGACCACCGAGCCCCCGGCACGAAGTTCATCCGGTCCGCCCGCCGTAGCGTCGTCGGATGCCCCTCGACCCACATCAGCCTGCCGTGCGCGTCGCACACCGCGAGCAGATGCGAGCCGTCGGCGGCGAACGTGCCCACCAGTTCCCGGACCAGCGGCATGACCTGGGCCAGGGGATGCTCGGCGCGGTAGGCGCCGAGGTCGTCGTCGGTCAGTTCCACGCTCGCCGTGCCGTCCGGTCCCACACCTGCCCGCGCGCTGCGTCGCCACGACTCGGCCACCACTGGCCGGACCGGGCGCGGAACCGTACCGACGGTCGTGAAGGTCTCATGCGCTCGGCGCAGTGCCCGGACTCTTTCGCCTGGGTCGACTCCCGGCTCCAGAGCCACCCACTGATCGGTCAACTCGTCCTCCCTGCGAGGGAATCAACTGGGCCATCGTCACGCGCGACTCCTCCGCGGACAACCGGGCCGACGTGAGGTCAGGAGAAATTGACAAGCCTGATGTACCGGAACCAGTCCCAGTTCATCCCTGGGTCGGTGTGGTCGGTGCCGGGAACCTGGAAGTGGCCGATGATGTGCTCCCTGTCCTTGGGGATGCCGTACTTGTCGCACACCGCGGCCGTCAGTCTCGCGGACTGCTCGTAGAGGGCGTTGGTGAAGTAGGCGGGCTGGTCCACCCAGCCCTCGTGCTCGATGCCGATACTGCGGGTGTTGTAGGCCCAGTCGCCCGCGTGCCAGGCGACATCTGCTTCCCGGACGCACTGGGCGACATGGCCGTCCGCCGAGCGCACGAGATAGTGCGCGGACACCTTCTTCTCGGGGTTCTGGAAGATGGTGAGTGTGCGGGTGTAGGTCTCCTGGGTGACGTGGATGATCACTCGGTCGATCTTGTAGGCGGCGGGGCGGCTGGACGCCGTGTAGTTGCCGTTGCTCGCCGGCTGCCACTCGCCGGGCGGGTAGTCGAGCGCCGTCTGGGCGGCCGCCTGGGGGCCGGGGAGGAGTGCGTAGGGGACGGCGGCGAGTGCCGCGCCCTTGAGGATGCCGCGTCGGGTGAGGTGGGTACGGGGCTGGTTCATCTCCATCGTCGGCTGCCCTTCAGCAGTGTGAGTGTCACCTGCCGTGAATGAGGCGGCAGTTGAGTGTGTTGAGGTGCGCGGGTCCTTGAGAGCCGTCGCTGGAGGAGTGCGCGCGGTCGTGGGGGTGGTGCGCGCACAGTTCAGCGGAGTCGTGCGCGTATGACCGACACAGTGTCAGTTCCGGTCAGCGGGAACCGGGAATGGTCGTGGTGGTGTCGGCTCTGGTGTCGTGAGCCGGTCGATTCCATGTACATGTCTCCCCTCGATGCCGGTGTCGGCTGAGGCTCGGCGCGTGTGTGGCCTGCGCTTCCGCCGCTCAAGGGCAGCGGACGCGACACATGCGAATCACGGTACGGCGCACGGGAGTTGGGTAGAAGGGTGGGCGCCAGGTCCGTGGACAACTCGCGGATTGTGGATAAGTCGGCCACCCGTTCGAGGGGTATCGGGCATCAGCGAGCGTCACAGGCGTTCGTCATGGGCATCCACCGAAATGTCAGGGCCGTTCCGCCACCAACGCCGGATCGTCGAGCACGGCCCGCACCACCGAATGCGCGGCACCGAGCAGCGGCCCCTGCGGACCCAGCTCGGACACCGCGACAGGACATGGCGGACCGGCTGCGCGGCCGCGCAGCTCGCGTTGCAGAGAGGGGAGAAGCCATGGGGAGAGGGCCGCCAACGCACCACCCAGGACGATCGTGTCCGGGTCCAGGAGATTGACCGCTCCGGTCAGGGCGATGCCGAGCGCTGTACCGGCCTCGCCGAGTGCCGTGCGCACCTCGTCGTCGCCTGCCTCGGCCCGCTTCGCCAGCACCCCCATCACGTCCTCGCGGGCTTCGATCCCGGCCAGCCGCAGCACGGCCTCCTCTCCGGCGTACTGCTCCAGACAGCCGCGTCCCCCGCACGGACAGGGAGGGCCGTCCGGCCGGACCGGTACATGGCCCAGTTCGCCGGCGAATCCGCGGGTACCGCGCAGCAGCTGCCCGTTCACGACGATCGCCGCGCCGATGCCGATCTCCGCCGAGACGTGCAAGAAGTCGCCGGGTGTGCCGACGCCGAGCCACAGCTCGGCCAGCGCGCCGAAGTTGGCCTCGTTGTCCACGGTCAGCGGAACGCTGTCGGGCAGCACGCTGCCGAGGTCGGTGTCATGCCAGCCGAGATTGGGAGCACGTACGACGGTACGGCCGTCGCGGGCGACCAGTCCGGGTACGGCGACCGCGAGCCCGGCGACCCACAGGCCGTCCTTCTCCACCTCGGCCGTCACCTGCTGGATCAGTCGCGTCAGTTCCTGGGCCACGGACTCCGGAGACCGTCCCCGGTTCGCGCCGCGCCGTTCGGCTCGCGCGCGTACCGTGCCGCGAAGGTCGACGGCGCACACCGCGAGGTGGTCCACGCCGATCTCCGCGCCGATCCCGGCGGGACCGCGGCCGCTCACCGCGAGCGCGGAGCCGGGCCGTCCCACCCGGCTCGGTCGCTCGGGCCCCAGTTCCTCCAGCAGGTCCCAGCGGATCAGTTCGTCCACGAGGGAGGAAACGGCCGCCCGCGTGAGGCCGATGCGTGAGGCGACCGTGGCGCGTGACAGCGGGCCGTCCGTGCCGACGGTGTGCATGACCCGGGCAAGGTTGCGGCGACGCATGCCCTGCTGGGTGTCCGGCAGGGTGCGTCCGCTCCCCGTAGGTCGGCTGTCGTGCGGCGGTGCGGTCATGCCTCCGTCGATTCTTCGTGCCCATGTCCGTGGCGGGTGTGCGGCTGGCGGTTCGGTCGGCCGTCGCCTGCCGGGTCTTGCGTGTGGTCCTCCCTGGCAGTCCGGCGTCCGGCCGTACCCGGGCACGCGCCCGGTCGGGGCCTCGTCGGGCTCAGAGGGAGTCCGTATCCCGCTCCAACAGCGGGGACGCGTCGGAGAGTACCCCGGCGATCCGGGCCAGGGCTTCCTCGTTCCGTTCCACGGCGTCCAGGACGCGTCCCTCCGTCGTGTTCCAGCGGCGAGCGACGGCCGCCGGGTCCTCGCCGGTCAGGAGCCCCGCCGCTTGAGCGGCCGCGCCGAGCGCGACCAGTTCCTTCGCCTCGGGGATCTGTACCGGCCGCCCCGACAGTCGTCGCACCGTCTGCTGCCAGGCCGTCCCGCGTGCGCCGCCACCGATCAGCAGGAGGGGAGCGGTGCGGTCGGCGTCCTGGTCGAGGACCAGGTCCAGTGCGCCGAGCAGCGAGTGCACCGCGCCGTCGTAGGCGGCCTGGAGTACCTGACCGGGGGTCGTGTCATGGCGCAGGCCGTGCAACAGCCCGGAGGCGTGGGGCAGATTCGGGGTGCGTTCGCCGTCCAGATAGGGCAGCAGGGTCACCGAGGTGCCGGGCTCCACGGCCTCGCGGTCCAGTCCCAGCAGCGCCGCGACCCGGTCCACGGCGAGGGTGCAGTTCAGGGTGCAGGCAAGGGGAAGCCAGGCGCCGTGCGCGTCGGCGAAGCCCGCCACCGTGCCGGTCGGATCGGTGGGGCGGCGCTCCGAGACCGCGTACACCGTGCCCGATGTGCCGAGGCTGAGCACCGGGGTGCCCGGGCGAAGGCCGAGACCGAGCGCGGCGGCCGCGTTGTCCCCGGTTCCCGGCGCCACCAGAGTGCCCTTGGAGAACGGCAGGTCATGGCCGTCGCGCACGGTGCCGACCACCTCGCCGGGCCGCGCCACCCGGGGCAGCAGTGCCGGATCGAGCCCCACGTGCGCGAGGGTCTCCTCGTGGTACGACTCCGTCGCCGACGCCCACCAACCGGTGCCGGAGACATCGCCACGGTCGGTCGTGCCCAGGCCGGTGAGACGTTCGGTGAGGTAGTCGTGGGGGAGACGCACGGACCTGGTGGCGCGGACCGCGTCCGGCTCGTGTTCCGCGAGCCACGCCCACTTCGACACCGTGAACGACGCGCCCGGCACGCTGCCCGTGCGCTCCGCCCAGGCGTCCGGGCCGCCCAGTTCGTCCACAAGACGCCGGGCCTGCGGTGCCGAGCGGACGTCGTTCCACAGCAGCGCGGGGCGTACCGGCTCGCCGTGCGCGTCCATTGTGACCAGGCCGTGCTGCTGGCCGCCGATCGACACCGCCGCCGCCTCTTGCGCCGCCTCGCCGCACTGGCGCAGCGCCTCGCACAGCGCGTCCCACCACTGACGCGGATCGCTCTCCCGTCCGGCGCCCGACGTCACCTTGTGCGCGGCCTGGCCGCTCGCCACCACCTGTCCGGTGGACGCGTCGACGACCAGTGCCTTCGTGGACTGGGTGGACGTGTCCACACCGACGACGAGCGGACCCTCGGCTGCTGACATTCGGGCTCTCCCTCTTCTGCGGCGTCATCGACCGGCAGCGACGCCGTTCGTCGATGGCGCCCCGGTGTCGGAGACATCCGGTCTCTTCCCAGAGGCGCCTCCGCATACTAATTTGTAAACGGCCATGACGAAATAGTCGTACGCACCGAGGAGCCGCGGTATGAACTACCAGCCCACCCCCGAGGACAAGTTCACCTTCGGCCTGTGGACCGTCGGTTGGCAGGGGAGGGACCCGTTCGGCGACGCCACCCGCCGTGCCCTCGACCCGGTCGAGTCCGTGCAGCGGCTGGCCGAGCTCGGCGCGCACGGGGTGACCTTCCACGACGACGACCTGATCCCCTTCGGCGCCTCCGAGACCGAGCGCGAGTCGCACATCAAGCGCTTCCGCCAGGCCCTGGACGCGACCGGCATGGCCGTACCGATGGCGACGACCAACCTCTTCACCCACCCCGTCTTCAAGGACGGCGCGTTCACCGCCAACGACCGCGACGTGCGCCGCTACGCGCTCCGCAAGACGATCCGCAACATCGACCTCGCCGTCGAACTGGGCGCGGAGACCTATGTCGCCTGGGGCGGCCGTGAGGGTGCCGAGTCAGGTGGCGCCAAGGACGTCCGGGCGGCCCTGGACCGTATGAAGGAGGCGTTCGACCTCCTCGGTGAGTACGTCACCGCCCAGGGCTACGACATCCGCTTCGCCATCGAGCCCAAGCCCAACGAGCCGCGCGGTGACATCCTGCTCCCCACCGTCGGCCATGCCCTCGCCTTCATCGAGCGCCTGGAGCGCCCCGAGCTGTACGGCGTCAACCCCGAGGTCGGGCACGAGCAGATGGCCGGGCTCAACTTCCCCCACGGCATCGCGCAGGCTCTCTGGGCGGGCAAGCTCTTCCACATCGACCTCAACGGCCAGTCGGGCATCAAGTACGACCAGGACCTGCGCTTCGGTGCCGGTGACCTTCGGGCCGCCTTCTGGCTCGTCGACCTCCTGGAGACCGCCGGGTACGAGGGGCCCCGGCACTTCGACTTCAAGCCGCCGCGGACCGAGGACCTCGACGGCGTCTGGGCTTCGGCCGCCGGATGCATGCGCAACTACCTCATCCTGAAGGACCGCGCGACCGCCTTCCGCGCCGACCCGGAGGTGCAGGAAGCACTGCGCGCTTCGCGGCTGGACGAGCTGGCGCTGCCCACGGCCGCGGACGGCCTCGACGACCTGCTCGCCGACCGTTCGGCCTTCGAGGACTTCGACGTCGACTCCGCCGCCGCACGTGGCATGGCCTTCGAGCAGCTCGACCAGCTCGCGATGGATCACCTGCTCGGCGCACGCGGCTGACAGGGCGCGCGCGTGGACGGTCCACTGTGGCCGGGCACGCGCGCCCCGCGTCTTCCCATCGGCATCGGTGAGTGCTGGATGGACTCGTCGCTCGTCGCTGGAGCGGGTGATCACCCTCAGGGCCACGGAGATCGTTTGCAGCCTCCGAACGGCGTCTCAGGGTTCCTCAGGGTCCGGTTTCGGGGATGTCTCAGGGGCGGCGGCCGGAACCGTGGGGTGCCCGGGACCGTTTTCCATGCAGAGAGCGGCAGTGGGACGTGACGAAGGAGGCGGAGCGCATGTCGAGAAACGCGAAGATCGCCGTAGGTGGCGTGGCGGTCGGGCTGATCTTGTTGATATGGCTGCCCTGGTGGGTGGCGTTCCTGATCGTGGTGGGGGTTCCCGCCGCCGCGTACCTGGCGCTGGACCCCTCGCAGCGGCGCAGGCTGCGCCGGGTCACGCGCAAGGAGATCGGCCGCTGAGCCGAGCGGGGTCAGATCGGACGTACGGCGATCTTGTCCAGCCCTTCCAGCAGGCCGGGGAGTTCAGGACCGCGTCCCACGGGGATGACCTCGCCGGGCTCCGCGTCGAGCAGGACGAACGCGATGTCGTCGGTGCGGGCCACGATCGACCAGCCGGGACCGTCGGCACGCAGCGTCCGCGCGTCACCAGGGGCGAACGACGAACGGACACGTCCGAGGGGCGGCGGCGCGTCGATGTAGGCGCGCGCCTGCGCCAGCGCCTCGCGTACGCCCGGATGCCGGGGCTTGGCCGCAGCTCCGGGTTCGGCGCCGGTGTCGGCCTCGGTCTCCGGTGCGGGTGCTTCGGTACTTGAAGGGCGCTCCTTCGGCAGGACGTCGGCGTCATCGAGCCGACCGCGCCACTCCGCCCATTGGAGGGCTATCTCGTCGGCACCGAGGCGCCGCTGGGCCGCCCCCCAGATGCTGGTGTCTGGCGGGCTGAGCGGAGGTGGGTCCTCGGCATCGGTGACCGGATCGTGCGGGGCCGGTACGTCGGGTGCGGCGACGGCCAGTGCCAGCGGCCAGCCGGGGAGGGCCGCCACGAGCGTGCGCTCGTCGGGCGACAGGTCGTACTCCATGCCGCAGTCCCAGGAGGCGATCGCCACCGCGACCAGGGAGACGTCGTCGATGACCGCCGTCCACCGCGCTCCGGCACCGTCCTGCCCGAGCACCAGCCCGTACCCCTCGTCGAGCGGTGTGAGACCCAGTGCCGAGCAGGCCGCGGGGTAGTCGTCACCCAGCACGCTCGGGAACTGCGCGGGCGTCAGCAGCACCGCCGTCAACACGTACAGCGCTTCGTCCGCGGCAGCCACGGGTGCATCGTCCGACCCGGCCATCTCAGCCTCCCCAGTGGTTCGTCCGTCGGCGCGCACCCTAGTGCGCGGGGGAGAGGCTTGTCACGAGTCCGCGCACCGGTGGGAGCTGCGGTTTTCCTGCCGGACAGGGGCGAAACACCCCTGTCCGGCCGGGCCTTCCTCAGTCCGCGGGCAGGCCCAGCAGGTCGCGGGCCACCGCCCTCGGGGTCATGGAACGCTCTCGGGCGAGGGTGAGGACCGCTCGGCTCGCCAGTTCACCGACACCGAAGGAGAGCGCCTCCGGCGACACCCACGATGACGCCTCGTCCACTCCGTCCTGGTCGTCCTGCGCACGGGCCACCACGTAGGCCGCCGCGGCCTCGAAGAGATTGTGCCCACGCCTCTTCCGCTCGGCGACGGCTTGCCCGCGCGGGGAAGTGCCCAGTCTGACGGCGTACTTGCGCAGTAGGTCGAACACGCGAACCACCTTCCCCCGGCCGGGGTCTCACTCCTCGCACATGTCCCGTTGCTCAAAGTAGAGTTGAAACTCCGGCGGCATAAGGGGGACCTCACGGTGAAACGCTTCGAGCGGCTCGACCGGATCCGGCGGCTGGACCCGGTCGCCGACGCCGTGGAGATCTACCGTCTCAGCGCCGCGTTCGAATTCCCCTGGGACTACACGCGAGCGCTGGAACTGGCTCTCTACCGCACCTACGCCGTCCCCGGCATCGGCCGGCTGCTCGCCGAGACGGCGGAGCTGACCGAACGCTCGCAGCGGCGGTACGACGACACGGCCCTGCTGCTCGACACCGTCATGGAACACGGCTTCGCCGCCCACGAGGGCCGTAGCGCGATCCGGCGCATCAACCAGATGCACCGCGGCTACGACATCAGCGACGACGACATGCGCTACGTGCTGTCGACCTTCGTCGTGATGCCCAGACGCTGGATCGACACCTACGCCTGGCGGCGCCTGTCCCGGCACGAGATCGTCGCCACCACGGAGTACTACCGCACCCTCGGGCGGCACATGGGCATCCCCGACATCCCGGAGACGTTCGAGGAATTCGAGGCCCTCCTCGACTCGTACGAGAAAGAGCACTTCGCCTGGGACGAGCGGGCCCGGCAGGTGTCCGACGCGACGCTCGACCTCATGGCGTCCTGGTATCCGCGGCCGCTGGCACCACTGTTGCGTTCGGCGACGCTCGCCCTGCTCGACGAGCCGTTGCTGCGTGCCTTCCGCTACGAAGCACCGAGCGCGACGATCACCTCGCTGGCGCGTCGCGTCGTACGGACACGCGGGCGGCTGGTCAGGCTGCTGCCTCCGCGCCGAGCGCCCCATTTCGCGCGGCAGAACCGGGAGATCAAGAGCTACCCGAACGGCTACCGCCCCGCTGACCTGGGCACGCGCCCTGTGCCGGGAATGGGCGGTTGCCCGGTGAAGCAGGCGAAGGCGGCCGACACGGTGGAGTGAGACTAGGGCCCGGATTCCGGCAAGCCGGTCTCAGGACTCGCGGACCGCCAGCGCGAGGAAGTAGTCGGGCTCATCGACGTACGAGGTCATGCGCCAGCCGGAACGCGCCAGGAGAGGGCCGAGGTTGGCTTCCGCCCGCAGGTCGCCGGGCGTGAGCTGCCTGCCCTGGCGAGCGGCCAGGGCGGCCCGGCCGATGGGGTGGAACAGGGCGAGCGTGCCACCGGGCCGCACTACCCGGGCCAGTTCGCGCAGGTTCTCGCGCGGCTCGGGGAGGTGCGCGATGAGACCCGCCGCGAAGACGGCGTCCAGGGTCTCCGACCGCAGGGGCAGCGTGGTGACGTCCGCGAGCAGCAGCGCCCCTTCCTCGTTCCGCCCGGCCCGAGCGGCGGCCTCGAGCATGGCCAGGGTGAGATCGGCCCCGATCACCGTCCCGGACGGTCCCACAGCCGCGCGCAGTGACGGGAGCGCGCGGCCCGTGCCGCACCCCGCGTCGAGTACCCGGCCGCCCACGCTCAACCCCATGTCGGACACGGCGGCCGCATAGGCGGGGCCGTCGTCGGGAAACTTGCTGTCCCAGTCGGCCGCCCGCGCGGTGAAGAACTCCTGGACGTGGGTGTGGTCGTCACTCATACTCCGATGATCTCTCACCACGACCGCTGACGCCGCACGCGCATGGATCGAGCGCGATGCGATCTTTTCACCGCAACTCCACGTCATGTTCGGACACCCTCCGCGTCATGTTGTGCCAGCTTTCGAAACGCGCCCCCTCTGTACGCCCCTGCCACGGCTAGCGTCCGGAGGCCATGGGACACCTTGACCACGCGGCCTTCGGCTGGCTGACCCCGACGCTCTCGTATGCGATGGCCTGCATCGGGGCCGCACTCGGCCTGCGCTGCACGGTACGCGCGCTGGCCACGACCGGCCGGGCCCGGCGCAACTGGCTGATCACCGCCGCTTCGGCGATCGGGACCGGCATCTGGACCATGCACTTCGTGGCCATGCTCGGTTTCCGCGTCAGCGGCACCGACATCCGCTACGACGTGCCGCTGACCATCCTGAGCCTCGTCGTCGCCATGGTCGTCGTGTGCGCGGGCGTCTTCGCCGTCGGTTACGGCAAGGACCGCAACCGCGCCCTCCTGATCGGCGGCCTCACCACCGGCCTCGGCGTCGCCAGCATGCACTACCTGGGCATGGCCGCGGTCCGGCTGCACGGCGACGTGACCTACGATCCCGTCCTCGTCGCGCTGTCGATCGTCATCGCGGTCGTCGCCGCCACGGCCGCGCTCTGGGCGGCCCTCAACATCAAGTCCCCGCTCGCGGTCACGCTCGCCTCCCTCGTCATGGGGGCGGCCGTCAGCAGCATGCACTACAGCGGCATGTTCGCGGTGGGCGTCCATGTCAGCCCCTCGGGCGCGACCCTGCCGGGAGCCACGGCCATGCAGTTCATCTTCCCGCTCGCCGTGGGCCTCGGCTCCTACCTCTTCATCACCTCGGCCTTCGTCGCCCTCTCGCCCACGGCGGACGAGCGCCAGGCGTCCGCCACGGCCCAACGGCCCGTCGAGGGCGCCGCCCGCTGACGGAATCCCGGCCCCCAGAGCCCTGACCCACTGCCCGAGCGAGGAGGCCATGCGCCCACCCCGTAGCACTCCCCAGGCCGGACCACCGGCGCAGTCCCCGACCCCGCTACGCGGCCGACGCGCGCATGCCGGGCCACCGGCCGACGAGGGACCGGACCCGTACCTCGACATGTCGCCGGACTACGCGCCCACGCGTGCGGGCCGTTGGCACATGCGCCCCCGGACCGTGCGCGCCAAGGTGGTCTGCCTCCTCATGGTGCCGGTGGTCTCCCTCCTCGCGCTGTGGGCCTACGCCACCGTGACCACCGCCCAGGACGTCTCCGGACTGCGCGAGTCGCAGCGCGTCGACACCGAACTGCGTACCCCTGTCGCGGTGGCCGTCGCAGCTCTCCAGGTGGAACGTTCCGCCGCCGTCCGGTACGCCGCCGAACCGGACGCGGCACACGGGAACGACCTCCGCGGCAGCGCGGCCACCACCGACAGGGCGGTGGCCGAGCTGCGCCTCGGCGACGACAGCACCGTCGCCGCCGGCCAGCAGCTCCCCGCCGGAGTGGGCAGCCGTCTGGAGACCTTCGTCGGCGGCGCCGAGCAGCTCCGCACGCTGCGTGCCGCCGTGCTCGGCCGCCAGGCGGACTGGGCGACGGCGTACGGCCGGTACTCCAGGACCATCGACGCGGCCTTTGCCGTCGATGGCGCCCTCTCCGGCATCCAGCGGGCCGATATCGGCTCCGACGCGCGCGTGCTGCTCGAATTCTCCCGAGCGGCCGAAGCACTGGCCCAGGAGAACACTGTCCTCGCGAGCACGCGCCCCGGCGACCAACTCGGCGGCGCGCGGCTGCGGCTGCTGGACGGTGCCGTCGCCAACCGGCGCGCTCTCACCCAGGTCGCCGTGGCCGATCTGCCCGCCGCCCAGCGCGCCGCCTGGAACCGCGTCGCCCACGGCAGCGCCTACCTCGCCCTCACCGCCACTGAGGACCGCGTCCTCGCCGCGGGCCCCGGCGCCAAGGCGATCGACTCGGCGCCCGGTTCGGCCTGGGCCACCGCCCACGCGCGCGTGCAGGCGGACATGAGCACCATCGCGGCGGACACGAGCCGCGCGGTCGCGGGCCGCGCCGACCCGTTCACCCACGGGCTGCTGAGCCCGGCCGGCGCCGCCGTGCTCTTCGGCCTGGCCGCCGTCGTCGCCTCTCTCGTCATCTCGGTCCGGATCGGACGCACGCTCGTGGTCGAGCTGGTGAGTCTGCGCAACGACGCTCTGGACATCGCCCGCCGTAAACTCCCGGCGGCCATGCGGAAACTCCGCGCGGGCGCGGACATCGACATCCGCGCAGAGGCGCCCGCCGGACCGCCCGCGGAGGATGAGACCGGGCAGGTCGCGGAGGCCCTGACGACCGTGCACCGGGCCGCCCTGCGCGCCGCGGTGGAACGCGCCGAACTCGCCAGCGGCATCTCCGGCGTCTTCGTCAACCTCGCCCGGCGCAGCCAGGTACTGGTCCATCGTCAGCTCAGCCTGCTCGACAGCATGGAGCGCCGCTCCGACGACCCGAACGAGCTGAGTGACCTGTTCCGGCTCGACCACCTCACCACACGTATGCGGCGCCACGCCGAAAGTCTGATCATCCTTTCCGGGGCAGCGCCCGGCCGGGCCTGGCGCATGCCGGTGTCCCTGACCAATGTCGTCCGCGCGGCGGTCTCCGAGATCGAGGACTACGCGCGCGTCGAGGTCCGCCAGCTCCCGGAGGCGGCCGTCGTCGGAGCGGCCGTCGCCGACCTCACCCACCTGCTCGCGGAACTGGTCGAGAACGCCGCCCAGTTCTCGCCGCCCCACACGCGCGTGCGCGTGTCCGGTGAACCAGTCGGCAACGGCTACGTGCTCGAGGTCGAGGACCGGGGCCTCGGCATGAGCGCCGAGACCCTCGTGGAGGCCAACCGGCGCATCGAGCAGTCAGAGGCCCTCGACCTCTTCGACAGTGACCGCCTGGGCCTCTTCGTGGTCAGCAGACTCGCGGCCCGCCAAGGCATCAAGGTGCACCTGCGCACCTCCCCGTACGGCGGCACCACCGCCGTCGTACTCCTGCCCACCGCCCTGGTGCACCAGGGCACGTCGGAGCAGCCCGTGGAGGAAATCCCGGTCGACCGAGAGCCTGAACACGATTACGCGCGCGTGCCCGACGCTCCCGTGCCGGTACCGGCCGTGGTGACCACGCAGGCGGAGCGACCCGCCCTGGCCGCCACAGTGCCACCGGCCGCCGCCACCGTGCCACCGCCCGCCGAACCCGCCCCCGACACACCGCCGTCCGGAGTCAGCACCTTGAGGCCCCACTGCCCGCCGACCGACTCCGAGTCCTCGGACGACCTTCCGCGCCGTGTGCGCCAGGCCAGTCTGGCGCCCCAGCTCCGCAAGGAGCGCCCAGCCGAACCGGCGGCGGAACCCGAACCTCCCGGCGACGAGGGGCGGACCCCCGAAATCGTGCGGGACCGCATGGCGGCCTACCGCGACGGCTGGGTACGCGGTGGCGGGCGCCGCCCCGGCCGCCTCGCAGCAGCGCCCGTCACGGGCAGCGACAGCACCGAAGGAGAACCGGCATGATCCAGGAGCCGAACACGACCGTGAACCAGCGATCCGGCGAACTCGACTGGCTCCTGGACGATTTGGTCAGGAGGGTGGGCGAGGTACGCCACGCCGTCGTGCTGTCCAACGACGGCCTCGCGGTCGGAGCCTCCACCGGCCTCGGCCGCGACGACGCCGAACACCTCGCCGCCGTGGCCTCCGGTTTCAACAGCCTGGCCAAGGGCACGGGACGCCACTTCGGCGCGGGCGGCGTCCGTCAGACCATGGTGGAACTGGACGACGCCTTCCTCTTCGTGGTTGCCGCGGGGGACGGCTCCTGTCTTGCCGTTCTCACGGCGGCGACCGCCGACATCGGCCTGGTCGCCTACGAGATGGCACGCCTGGTCAGACGCGTGGGCGAACACCTCTACACCGCACCGCGCGTCGCCTCACGGCCGCCCGCAGCAGGCTGACCGGGAAGGCCACGACGGATGACCGAGAACCCGCCGGGCGACCTCCGGGACGAGGGCAGCCAGTGGTACGACGGCGAGGCAGGTCCACTGGTGCGCCCCTACGCCATGACCGGCGGACGCACCCAGCCAGGCCCCACCGGAGTCCCCTTCGACCTCATTGCCCTCGTCACCCTCGACCCCGCCACACCAGGGGCGGACGAGGACAGCGCGCTCGGTCCGGAACACCGGACCCTGATCGAGCTGTGCCGCACCGAGACGCAGTCGGTCGCGGAACTCGCGGCGGACGCGGACCTGCCCGTAGGAGTGGTCCGAGTCCTCCTGGGCGACCTGCTGGAACTGGGCCGCGTCACCGTCAGCCGCCCGGTACCACCTGCCCAACTGCCGGACGAGCGGATTCTGCGCGAGGTCATCGAAGGGTTGCGGGCCCTGTAGATGAACGTTCACGACCGACCCGGCGCCTCTTCGATCGCCGTTCCGCATGCTTCCGGTGGTCGATCGGCCGGAAGTCGGTCACATCTGGTGCTTTTCAGTCCGAACCCCCGAGGCGGTGTCGAAGTTGTCATGATGCTGACCTCACGCCCCGAGCACATCGACCGCAGCCGGCCCTCCCGAGAGAAGTGATCATGGCCTCTGAGCACGTCGAAGCCGCCGACGACATCTCCGCCCTGGCGCTGAAGATACTGGTGGCGGGGGGATTCGGCGTCGGCAAGACCACCCTGGTCGGCTCCGTCAGCGAGATCCGGCCGCTGCGCACCGAGGAACTTCTCAGCGAGGCGGGCCAGCTGGTCGACGACACCGACGGAGTGGACCACAAGGTCACCACGACCGTTGCCATGGACTTCGGCCGCATCACCATCCGCTCCGGCCTCGCCCTGTACCTGTTCGGGACGCCGGGACAGGACCGCTTCTGGTTCATCTGGGACGAACTCTCGCAAGGAGCCCTCGGAGCCGTGGTCCTCGCCGACACCCGCCGACTGGAGGACTGCTTCCCGGCGGTCGACTACTTCGAGCACCGGCGCATTCCGTTCGTCGTCGCCGTCAACTGCTTCCCCGGCGCACGTCCCTACGGCGCCCATGACGTCTCGCGCGCCCTCGACCTGGACCAGGGGACACCCGTGGTGCTCTGCGACGCCCGTGACCGCGACTCCGGCAAGGAAGTCCTGATCCGCCTCGTCGAGTACGCCGGGCGCATGCACACCGCCCGGCTCCTCGACTCGGTGAGCTGAGCCCGCCTCAGTCCGCGAGGTCCTGCACGGCGACCACGTGGTCGATGTGCACCCTCACCAGCAGTTCACCCGGAACGCCGTTGCGGGCACCGAACTCCTCGGCGCGGTCCTCGCCCATGTACCGCGCGGCGATCCGGGTCGCCCACCGGCGGATGTCGTCCAGATCCTCGGACAAACGGGCCTGGCCGTTCAGCACCACGAACGAGAACGGCGGCCGGTCGTCGTCCACGCAGAGCGCGACCCGTGGGTCACGGGCGAGATTGCGCCCTTTCACTGTCTCCTCACCGGTGTTGAAGACCAGCTCGTCACCGTCGAGCAGGAACCAGATCGGGGCGATATGAGGGCTTCCATCGGCCCTTACGGTCGCCAGCTTGCCGGTCCGGGTGCCGTCCGAGACGAACGCCCGCCATTCCTCGTCGGTCATCTTGTGTGCCATACGCCCATCCTGCTTGCCCGGACGCCGGAGGTGGGGAAGGCTTGCGGAAAGCTCCTCCAGCCAGGGGGAGAGGCCACACGGGGAGACGGAACATGGCGCAGAACCAGGGACTGGGATGGCTCCTGGACGATCTCACCCAGCGCGTGGACCACGTGCGGCACGCGCTGGTGCTCTCGAACGACGGACTGGTCACCGGGGCGAGCACCGGACTAAGGCGTGAGGACGCGGAGCATTTGGCAGCCGTGTCCTCCGGACTGCACAGCCTGGCCAAGGGCTCGGGACGCCATTTCGGCGCGGGCCGCGTCCGCCAGACCATGATCGAGTACGACGACGCCGTACTGTTCGTCACCGCAGCCGGGCCCAGCAGCTGCCTGTGCCTGCTGAGCGGTGCGGAGGCGGACATCGGCCAGATCGCCTACGAGATGACGCTGCTCGTGAACCGGGTCGGCGAACACCTCGGGGTGAATGCCCGGCAGCCCGAACACACCCCGGTATCCGAGCTCTGACCTGGGGAACAGAGCAGCCCGGAGAGTTATCCACAGGCTTGCCGCGGAGTGCGCGGCTTTGGCTACGGTGTGTGCACGGCGAACGCACAGGGCGTGAGCCGGACTCCACGGGGGAGCATGCCATGCCGGAAACCACCATCGCATCCGTGACCACCCTGACCCCAGAACGCCCCGCGCGCTGCGCGCCGAGCCGCGCGGCTCGAGAACTGGGTCTCAAGCGCTACGAGTTCGACCTGGCCGTCCAACTCGGCCGCATCCGCACCGTGCCCGACGAGGGAGGCGGTGGCCGCCGAGTCGACTGGGCGGAGATCGCCCGCCTCCAGGCGCAGGCGGGTTTTCCCGAGACGCTCCGTGCGCGGGTGCGGATCGTGGGCACCAAGGAGGGCGCCTCCCTCATGGGCGTCTCCGAAGGCAGGTTCGCCCGGCTCGCCCGGCTGGGGCTGCTGGTGCCCGTGCACCTCTACCTCAACCGGTATCGGGCCGTGGTGTGGCTGTATCTGGCCGAGGAACTAAGGCAGTTCGCGGCGAACGACGACCACGCCGAACTGATCAAGGGCAGGACGCCCGAGACACTCAGGAGCCAGCTGATGTCGGGGCTCGATCTGCGACCGCGCAATTGGCGGGGACGCCATCTCGGATTCCTGCTGCGCCAGGCCGAGGACCCGTGGACACGAGCCGGGGCCATCGCCGCCTTCCTGCCGGACGCCGAGATCGCGGGGATCGTCAAGAGTCCCTATGAACGCGCTCGATTGAACCGGCTCCGGCCCGCCCTGCCCGACCACGGTGCCCCCGGGTCTCCCTCCGCGCTGCTCGGCGAGGAGATCATGACGGCGCGGGACGCGGACGAGATCGCCTGGCTGACCGCGGACCTGGCCCGACAACTGGAGGCCACACGCGTGCCGCAGCCCGTCTCGTCACCAGCACCTGGCCCACGCGATCACACGACGCGCAGGGCGCGCGTGCGGCGACTGCCCACAGCGCCGGTGCCGCGAACTCCCGCAGCGGCAGAGGCGAGCGACATCGCCGTGGCGCGCGTCCGGTCCGATGAACCGACCTCCCGGACGCGCGCCCGCGACGGACACGCGCCCGTATCGGACGCGCCGCGACCACCCCGAGGGCTGCTGACCTGGCTGTGCCGCAGAACCCCTCGGAGCGCGCCGACCGGACGTCACGCTAGAGGGACCTGAACAGGCCCTCCTGGACGACCGACACCAGCAGTTGCCCGTGCACGTCGTAGATGCGCCCGCGAGCCAGGCCACGGCCGCCGATGGCGATCGGGGACTCCTGGTCGTAGAGGAACCACTCGTCGGCGCGGAAGGGACGGTGGAACCACATGGCGTGGTCCAGCGACGCCATGTCGAAGTTCCGCTGACCCCAGAGCGGCTCGATCGGAATGCGCACCGCGTCCAGCAGGGTCATGTCGCTGGCGTAGGTCAGCGCGCAGGTGTGGACCAGCGGGTCGTCACCGAGCGGTCCCACCGCGCGCATCCACACGGCACTGCGTGGCTCGGCGCCCTCGATCTCGTCGGGGTTCCAGCGCAGCCGGTCGACATAGCGGATGTCGAAGGGCTGGCGGCGCGCCATCAGCTCCAACTGCTCCGGCAGCGCGCCCAGGTGCTTCCGGATCTCCTCGGCCACCGGCGGCAGCGACTCGGGGTCCGGCACCACACGGGCCGGTGGCAGCTGGTGCTCGAACGGTCCTTCCTCAGGCTTGTGAAAGGAGGCGGTCAGATTGAAGATCGTGCGACCCTGCTGCACGGCCGTGACGCGCCGCGTGGTGAACGAGCGTCCGTCACGGACGCGCTCCACCTGGTACACGATCGGCACGCCCGGCCGGCCCGGGCGGAGGAAGTACGCGTGCAGCGAGTGCACGGGGCGGTCACCTTCCGTGGTGCGCCCCGCGGCGACCAGCGCCTGGCCCGCCACCTGGCCGCCGAAGACCCTCTGGAGGGACTCCTGCGGGCTTCGGCCGCGGAAGATGTTGACCTCGATCTGCTCCAGGTCGAGCAGATCGACCAGGCTCTCGGCCGGATTCGTCATCGGTGGGTTTCTCCTGTTTTCACAACTGGCCGACATCGGTGACACGGACGACCGCTCGGCCCTCCGCGTCGGAAGCGGCGAGATCGACTTCCGCGCTGATGCCCCAGTCGTGGTCATCATCGGGGTCGTCGAAGATCTGGCGGACGCGCCACAGACCGTTCTGCGGCTCCTCCTTGATCACCAGCAGCTTGGGGCCGCGGGCGTCGGGGCCGGTGCCGAGGTCCTCGTACTCGTCCCAGTACTTGTCCATGGCCTCGCCCCACGCGTCCGCGTCCCAGCCGGACTCGGCGTCCATCTCGCCGAGTTCGTCGACCTGGTCGAGTGCGGCCAGCTCCACGCGGCGGAAGAGGGCGTTGCGGACCAGCACGCGGAAGGCGCGGGCGTTGGTGGTGACGGGCTTCACCTCGTCGGCCTTCTCCTGCGCCTCCTCGGCGGTCATCACCTCGGGGTTGGCCAGCTGCTCCCACTCGTCCAGGAGGCTGGAGTCCACCTGGCGGACCATCTCACCGAGCCACTCGATCAGATCCTGGAGGTCCTCGGACTTCAGATCGTCCGGGATGGTGTGATCGAGGGCCTTGTAGGCGCCGGCCAGGTAGCGCAGGACGATGCCCTCGGTGCGTGCCAGCTCGTAGAGGGACACCAACTCGGTGAAGGACAGGGCCCGCTCGTACATGTCGCGGACGACCGACTTCGGCGACAGCGGATGGTCGCCGACCCACGGGTGGCTCTTGCGGTAGGTGTCGTAGGCGTGGAAGAGCAGCTCTTCCATCGGCTTGGGGTAGGTGATGTCCTGGAGCCGCTCCATGCGCTCCTCGTACTCGACGCCGTCCGCCTTCATCAGGGCCACGGCCTCACCGCGCGCCTTGTTCTGCTGGGCGGCGAGGATCTGCCGCGGGTCGTCCAGGGTGGACTCGACGATGGACACCATGTCGAGGGCGTAGGACGGCGACTCGGGGTCGAGGAGTTCGAAGGCGGCGAGCGCGAACGTGGACAGCGGCTGGTTGAGCGCGAAGTCCGACTGGAGATCGACCGTGAGCCGCACGATGCGGCCTTCGGCATCCGGCTTGTCGAGCTTCTCGACGATGCCGCCGTCCAGCAGAGAGCGGTAGATGGCGATGGCGCGGCGGATGTGCCGCAGCTGCTGCCTGCGCGGCTCGTGGTTGTCCTCCAGCAGGTGGCGCATCGCCTCGAAGGCGTTGCCGGGCCGGGCGATCACCGACAGCAGCATGGTGTGCGTCACCCTGAACCGCGAGGTCAGCGGCTCCGGATCGGCCGCGATCAGCTTCTCGAAGGTGCTCTCCGTCCAGCCGACGAAGCCCTCCGGAGCCTTCTTGCGCACCACCTTGCGGCGCTTCTTGGCGTCGTCCCCCGCCTTGGCGAGGGCCTTCTCGTTCTCGATGACATGCTCGGGCGCCTGCGCGACGACCAGTCCGGCGGTGTCGAAGCCGGCGCGTCCGGCCCGTCCCGCGATCTGGTGGAACTCGCGGGCCCGCAGGGTGCGCACCCGGTTCCCGTCGTACTTGGTCAGCGCCGTGAACAGTACGGTGCGGATGGGCACGTTGACGCCGACACCGAGGGTGTCCGTGCCGCAGATGACCTTCAGCAGACCGGCCTGGGCGAGCTTCTCCACCAGGCGCCGGTACTTGGGCAGCATGCCGGCGTGGTGGACGCCGATGCCGTGCCGTACGTAACGGGAGAGGTTCTGGCCGAACTTGGTGGTGAAGCGGAAGTTGCCGATCAGCTCGGCGATCCGGTCCTTCTCCTCACGCGTGCACATGTTGATGCTCATCAGCGCCTGCGCCCGCTCCACGGCCTGCGCCTGCGTGAAGTGCACGATGTACACCGGAGCCTGCCTGGTCTCCAGCAGCTCGGTGAGCGTCTCGGTGAGCGGGGTGAGCCGGTACTCGTAGGAGAGCGGTACGGGGCGCGTGGCAGAGCGGACCACGGCAGTGGGGCGGCCGGTACGGCGGGTGAGGTCCTTCTCGAAGAAGGACACGTCGCCGAGCGTGGCCGACATCAGGACGAACTGCGCCTGCGGCAGCTCCAGCAGCGGGATCTGCCAGGCCCAGCCCCGGTCGCCCTCCGCGTAGAAGTGGAACTCGTCCATCACCACCTGGCCGATGTCCGCGTCCTTGCCGTCACGCAGCGCGATGGACGCCAGAACCTCGGCCGTGCAGCAGATCACGGGCGCGTCGGCGTTCACCGAGGCGTCGCCGGTCAGCATGCCCACGTTCTCGGTGCCGAAGATCTTGCACAGCTCGAAGAACTTCTCCGACACCAGGGCCTTGATCGGAGCGGTGTAGAAGGTGACCTCGTCGCGGGCCAGCGCAGCGAAGTGCGCCCCGGCGGCGATCATGCTCTTACCGGAACCGGTGGGCGTCGAGACGATCACGTTCGCCCCGGACACCACCTCGATCAGCGCCTCTTCCTGGTGGGGATAGAGGGTGAGGCCGCGATCCTGGGCCCACGACTCGAAGGATTCGTACAGGGCGTCGGGGTCGGCGGTCTGCGGCAGCTGATCGATGAGGGTCACGCCCCCATCTTGCCTGGCCGTGCCGTCAACCGGGGAATCGGCTGCGGGCGTCAAGATCATGGAGGCTACGCTGTGTCGCCGACAGAGCATCAGCACCGCAGGTCAACTGGACAGCGGCACACGAGGAATGGGGCGGGACGCGGCCATGATGGGACCAGCACACTCACTGTCGGGGGCCGCGGCCTGGCTGGGCGTCGGAGCGGCCGCCGCGGCCTTCGGCTACCCGATGCCCTGGCCGGTCCTGCTGGTGGGTGCCCTCGTCTGTGCGGGGGCCGCGCTCGCCCCCGACCTGGACCACAAGGCGGCCACCATCTCCCGGGCCTTCGGACCCGTGTCCCGCTGGATCTGCGAGATCGTCGACAAACTGTCGTACGCCGTCTACAAGGCGACCCGGAAGCCGGGCGACGCGCGTCGGTCGGGCGGTCACCGCACCCTCACCCACACCTGGCTGTGGGCGGTCCTGATCGGGGCGGGCAGCTCCGCGGTGGCGATCACCTGCGGCCGCTGGGGCGTCCTGGGCATCCTGTTCGTGCACATGGTGCTGGCCATCGAGGGTCTGCTCTGGCGGGCGGCACGTGGTTCCAGCAGCGATGTGCTGGTCTGGCTGCTCGCGGCGACCAGTGCCTGGATCCTGGCGGGAATGCTGGACAAGCCGGGCCAGGGTGCCGACTGGCTGTTCACGGCCCCCGGCCAGGAGTACATGTGGCTGGGTCTGCCGGTCGTGCTGGGTGCCCTGGTCCACGATCTCGGGGACGCGCTGACCGTGTCCGGCTGCCCCGTCCTGTGGCCGATCCCGGTGGGCCGCAAGCGCTGGTACCCGATCGGGCCGCCGAAGCCGCTGCGATTCCGGGCGGGCAGCTGGGTCGAGCTGCGGGTGCTCATGCCCGCGTTCATGCTGCTCGGGGGAGTGGGCGGCGCGGCGGCCCTCAACTTCATCTGACGAGGCGCTCCCCGTCAGGCGGTCGCGTCCGGGGGCTTCCCGCCGTATCTGCGCTCGTACCGGTCGATGCGCCCCTCGCTGTCGAGCGTGCGGGCCTTGCCGGTGTAGAAGGGGTGGCTCTCGGAAGAGATCTCCACGTCGACCACCGGGTAGGTCTCGCCGTCGTCCCAGTCGATGGTCTGTTCGCTGACCGCAGTGGACCGGGTGAGAAAGGCGTAGCCCGCCGAGCGGTCGCGGAAGACGACGGGACGGTAACCGGACTGCTTGTCCTGCATGGCGGCTCCTCGCACGAGTCGGTGGGGCGGGAGGCTTCCGGATCAGCCGGGAAGGGAGTCCTCGTCGACGATGTGCACGGCGGCCTCCTCGGCGGAGGCGGCTGCCCCGTCGATGCCCACGTCGGTGGCCACGAGCGCGCTCTCCTCGTCCTCGTGGGTGCCCTCGTCGGGTGCCACCAGGCGGCCGGAACGCCGGAGGCCGACCTCGTTGTCGAGCAGTTCACCGTCGGTGCCGTCGCAGTCACCGAGACCGTCGCCGTCGGGGGCGGCCGCGTCGGGCAGTTCCTCGGCGAGCCGCTGGTCCAGCGTCTCCCCGGCCGCGCGTTCCGCCGCCGTCACTCCATCGTGCTCGACCGCCCACGGCCGCTCGGGAGGGGACCAGCCCCGGTCGAGGGGGTCGTCGACACCGTCGCTGTCCAGCGTGTCCTCGACGTCGAGCACACCGGAGTCCTCCTGGATCTCGTCGGTGCCGGGCTGGTAGACGTCGTCACCCCATCCGTCGGCGCTGTTCACGTGAACCTCCATCCGCTGAGCACGACCCGGCGCCGTCATCACCGGCGCGGGCCCATGGGCACATACGGCCCTGCTGTCCCACATGACGGCCGGGAAAACGTCCCCCGGATTCCGGGCCCTGTGCCTTCGTCCAGCCTTCCACCCCGATTCGGGACCGCGCAACGGCAACGCCGCGCGGTGGGGCTGAGGCGGCACCGGCCCCTTCGCCCCACCCCACTCCGGTCGGTCCCGGTACGCCGCCCCTCATCCGTGCCAGGAGCGCCAGAGCGCGGCGTAGGCGCCGTCCGCCGCGACCAGGTCGTCGTGGCTGCCCAGCTCGCTGACTCGGCCGTTCTCGACGACCGCGATCACGTCGGCGTCGTGGGCGGTGTGCAGCCGGTGTGCGATGGCGATCACCGTGCGCCCGTCGAGGACGCGGGACAGGGACCGTTCCAGATGGCGTGCCGCGCGTGGATCGAGGAGCGAGGTCGCTTCGTCCAGCACCAGTGTGTGCGGGTCGGCCAGCACCAGCCGCGCCAGTGCGATCTGCTGGGCCTGCGCCGGGGTCAGCGACAGACCTCCGGAACCGACCTCGGTGTCCAGCCCCGAGTCCAGCGCCCGCGCCCAGGTGTCCGCGTCGACCGCGCCCAGCGCCGCCCACAGCTCGGCGTCCCGCGCCTCGGTACGGGCCAGAAGGAGGTTGTCGCGCAGGGAGCCGACGAAGACGTGGTGCTCCTGGTTGACGAGGGCGACGTGCGCGCGGACGCGTTCGGCGGCCATCCCGGACAGCTCCGCGCCGCCCAGGGTGACATGGCCGGTCCGCGGCGCGTAGACACCGGCGAGCAGCCTGCCCAGCGTGGACTTGCCCGCGCCGGACGGGCCGACCAGGGCCAGCCGGGTGCCCGGCGCGACTCGAAGGGACACCGCACGCAGCACGTCGACGCCCTCGCGGTAGCCGAAGTGCACCCGGTCCGCGTCCACGTCCCGCCCGTCCGGTACCAGCGAGGCGTCACCGGCGTCCGGCTCGATGTCCCGGACTCCGACGAGCCTGGCCAGCGACACCTGGGCGACCTGTACCTCGTCGTACCAGCGAAGGATCAGGTTGACCGGGTCGACCAGCATCTGGGCGATCAGCGCGCCCGTGGTCAGCTGCCCCACGTCCATCCAGCCCCGCAGGACGAGAACACCGCCGACCATCAGGACGGAGCCCAGCACGATGACGTGGACGGCGTTGATCACGGGGAACAGCACCGAGCGCAGCCAGAGCGTGTACCTCTCCCACACCGTCCACTGTGCGATCCGCTCGTCCGAGAGGGCGATGCGGCGGGCGCCGAGGCGGTGGGCCTCGATGGTGCGGCCGGCGTCCACGGTTTCCGCGAGCGCGGCGGCGACGGCCGCGTACCCGGCGGATTCCGAGCGGTAGCCGGAAGGGGCGCGCTTGAAGTACCAGCGGCACCCGGCCACCAGCACCGGCACCGCGAGCAGGATGGCGGCAGCGAGTGGCGGGGCCGTCACGACGAGTCCGCCGAGCAGCAGCAGCGCCCACACGACGCCGATCGCCAGCTCGGGAACGGCCTCCCGCATGGCGTTGGACAGACGGTCGATGTCGGTGGTGATGCGGGAGAGCAGGTCGCCCGTGCCGGCCCGCTCCAGTACCCCCGGCGGCAGCCGCACCGAGCGGATCAGGAAGTCCTCGCGCAGGTCGGCCAGCATCCGCTCGCCGAGCATCGCGCCCCGCAGCCGCACCTGCAGCGTGAAGAGCGCCTGGACGACCAATGCGAGCAGGAAGAGCCCGATGGTGAGCCCCAGATGGGTGTCGGAGGCCCGGTCGGCCACGCGTTCGACCAGAGCGCCGAGCAGATAGGGCCCCACCATGGAGGCGATCACCGCGATCGTGTTGACGGCGATGAGTAGCAGGAAGGCCCGTCGATGACGGCGGAAGAGTTCCGCCACGTAGTCGCGCACGGTCGCGGCCGCGCCGATGGGGAGGGTCGTGGCGGTGGTCGGGGCCGCCGGGTCGTAGGCCGGTGGCGCTACGCCGATCATGCGCTCTCCTCGATCTCTTCCAGCGGTTCGAGAGCGCCCAGGAGAGCGGCTCCGTCGGTGGTGGCTGACCGTTCCCGCGCCGAGGGCGGCCCGGTGGCGTCCTCGGCCTGGCGCTGCTCGTCCTCGGTCTCCCGTGTCACGACGGCGCGGTACCGGGGCTCGGAGCCGATCAGCTCGCGGTGGGTACCCGTCGCCGCGACCTTGCCCTCATGGAGGAAGACGACCCCGTCCGCGCGGTCCAGCAGCAGTGGGGAGGAGGTGAGCACCACGGTCGTACGGCCCGAGCGCAGTCGGCGCAGCCCGTCCGCGATCCTCGCCTCGGTGTGCGAGTCCACGGCGGAGGTCGGTTCGTCCAGTACCAGGACCTGCGGGTCCGCGACGAGGGAACGGGCCAGGGCGAGACGCTGCCGCTGGCCGCCGGACAGGGAGCGTCCGCGCTCCGTGATCCGCGCGTCCATCGGGTCGCGGGCGTCCAGCGACCCCTGCACCAGGGCGTCCAGAACGTCCGCGCACTGGGCGGCCGACAGCGCGTCCTCGGCGCGGACGGCGCCGGAGGCGGGTACGTCGAGCAGTTCGCGCAGGGTTCCGGACAGCAGCACCGGGTCCTTGTCCTGGACCAGGACGACGGTGCGGGCGTGGTCGAGGGGAAGCTCGTCCAGTGGCACTCCGCCGAGCAGCACCGACACGGCTGCCTCGGCGGGATGGCCACCCAGACGATCTGCGAGACGACCCGCCATGTCCGGGTCTCCGCACACCACGGCGGTGAACGCGTGGGCCGGGGCGAGAAGGCCGGTGGCCGGGTCGAACAGATCGCCGTCCGGCACCTCGCTCGCGCGCGAGCCGTCGGTGTCCGTGGGGCGTCCCAACGACAGGACCCGCGCGGCCCGTTGGGCGGAAGGCCGGGAGAAGGAGTACGCCATGGCGATCTCGACGAAGTGCCGCAGCGGATAGTTGACGATCATGATCGCGCTGTAGACGGTGACGAGTTCACCGACCGTGATCCGCCCCTCGCGGGCCAGCTGGACGCCGCGCAGGACGACCACGATCAGCAGCAGACCCGGCAGCAGTACCTGCAGCGCCGAGATGGCCGACCACATCCGGGCGCTGCGCACCGCGGCGTGCCGCACCTCCTGCGAGGCACGGCGGTAGCGGTCCAGGAACAGTTCCTCGCCGCCGATTCCCCGCAGCACCCGCAGTCCGGCCACGGTGTCCGAGGCCAGTTCGGTGGCGCGGCCGGCCTTCTCGCGCTGAACGTCGGCCCGGGTGGTGGCCCGTGGCAGCAGAGGCAGTACCGCGAGCGCGACCACCGGCAGCCCCGCGGCGACGATCACGCCGAGGGCGGGCTGGTAGACGACCAGCGCGACGCACACCACGACGACGGTCACCGCGGCCGCGGTGAAGCGGGACACCGCCTCGACGAACCATCCGATCTTCTCGACGTCGCCCGTCGATACGGTCACGACTTCTCCCGCGGCGACCCGCCTGGTCAGTGCGGAGCCCAGGTGAGCGGCCTTGCGTGCCAGGAGTTGCTGGAGGCGGGCGGCCGCCGTGATCCAGTTGGTGACCGCGGCGCGGTGCAGGAAGGTGTCGCCCCCCGCGATGCCCGTGCCGCACAGCAGCATCAGACCGCCGGTCAGGGCCAGCCGGGTGGCGGAGCGGTCGACGGCCGCCTGGACGGCCACGCCCACGCAGAAGGGTAGGGCGCAGACCGAGACGAAGTGCAGCACGCCCCACAGCAGTGCCTTGCACTGCCCGTCCAACTGGTTGCGCCCGAGCCACCACAGCAGGCGGGGGCCGGAACGCGCGTCCGGTACGCCGGGATCTGAGTACGGAAGGTCTTGGATCTGCATGGCGTCCCAGTGGCTCGTATCAGGGAGGGGCAGGCTGCGGCGACACCCGGAGGTGGCGGCAAGCCGTGACAGGTTCGCCTTGCGTGGAGGTGAATTTCAAACGGTTTTTCCCGGGTCGCCCGACCCGTAACCGGGTTCCGGCCACGCCTCTCGGCCCGACAACGCGCAGATCAAGGGCGCGCGGACGGGGGAAGCGAGGATGCGAGGAAAGCGGAGGACGACGGGAGGCCGAGCGGGCCTTCACCGCTGCGTGGTGTCGCCGTCCACCAGGGTGTCCAGCAGGACACCGAGCACCTGTCGCTCCTTCTCGGTCAGCGGAGCGAGGATCTCCTCGGCGGCGGAGCGGCGCGCTCCGCGCAGTTCGCCCAGAGTGGCGCGGCCCTCGTCCGTCAGCTCGATCCGGGTGACCCTGCGGTTGGTCGGGTCCGGGACCCGGCGGACCTTGCCGTGCGCCTCGAGGCCGTCGACCAGGGTCGTCACCGCGCGCGGCACCACCTCCAGGCGCTCGGCGAGGTCGGCCATGCGTGGGGGCGAGTCGTAGTGCGCGAGGGTGCGCAGCAGGCGGGACTGGGCGGGAGTGACCCCCAGGTCACGCCATTCGAGATGGCGCTTCTGGATGCGGTGCACCCGGCGGGTCAGCCGCAGCAACTGCTCGGCGAGCACACCCTCGGGATCTGGGGTCGTCATGCGGGAACAATATCAGGACCACATTCATTGTGAGTATAGGTAACAGTGAGCTATGATCAATGAGTCAGAGTCGGCCGCCCGTCGGTCCGGCCCTTCTCGCCTTCCTAGGAGTCCTTTGAGCCTCGAACGAGAAACGTCCTGGATGCCGCCTCCTGACGCCGGGGAGCAGCCCCGACAGGTGCGCCGCATCCTCCAACTCTTCCGTCCCTACCGCGGTCGGCTCGCCGTCGTCGGCCTGCTGGTCGGCGCCTCCTCGCTGGTCTCGGTGGCCACACCCTTCCTGTTGCGGGAGATCCTCGACGTCGCCATCCCGCAGGGCCGCACCGGACTGCTGAGCCTGCTCGCGCTCGGCATGATCCTCAGCGCGGTCCTCTCCAGTGTCTTCGGCGTCCTCCAGACGCTGATCTCGACCACCGTCGGCCAGCGCGTCATGCACGACCTGCGCACCGCCGTCTACGGCCGACTCCAGCGGATGTCCCTCGCCTTCTTCACCCGCACCCGCACCGGCGAGGTGCAGTCCCGCATCGCCAATGACATCGGCGGGATGCAGGCCACCGTCACCTCCACCGCCACCTCCCTGGTCTCCAACACCACCAGCGTGGTCGCCACGATCGTGGCGATGGTCGCCCTCGACTGGCGACTCACGCTCGTCTCGCTGGTCCTCCTCCCGGTGTTCGTGTGGATCAGCCGCCGGGTCGGCGACGAGCGCAAGAGAATCACCACCCGGCGGCAGAAACAGATGGCCGTGATGGCCGCCACCGTCACCGAGTCGCTGTCCGTCAGCGGCATCCTGCTCGGCCGCACCATGGGCCGCTCCGACTCGCTGACCGCGGGCTTCGCCGAGGAGTCCGAGCGCCTGGTCGACCTGGAGGTCCGGGCGAGCATGGCGGGACGCTGGCGCATGGCGGTGATCACGATCGTCATGGCGGCGATGCCCGCGTTCATCTACTGGGCCGCGGGACTGGCCCTCCAGTTCGGAGGCCCCGGCGTCTCGCTGGGCACGCTCGTCGCCTTCGTCTCCCTCCAGCAGGGTCTGTTCCGGCCCGCCGTGAGCCTGCTGTCCACCGGGGTCCAGATCCAGACGTCCCTCGCGCTCTTCCAGCGCATCTTCGAGTACCTCGACCTGCCCATCGACATCACCGAACGCGTGGACCCCGTCCACCTCGACGACATCAAGGGAGAGGTCCGCTTCGAGGGGGTCGAGTTCCGGTACGACGAGAAGAGCGGCCCGGTCCTGGACGGCATCGACCTCACCGTGCCGGCCGGAGGCAGCCTCGCCGTCGTGGGTCCGACCGGCGCCGGAAAATCGACGTTCGGCTGCCTGGTGCCCCGGCTGTACGACGTCACCGGCGGCCGCGTCACCGTCGACGGGGTGGATGTCCGCGACCTCGACTTCGACACCGTCGCCCGCGCGGTCGGCGTCGTCGCGCAGGAGACCTACCTCTTCCACGCCTCCGTCGCCGACAACCTCCGCTTCGCCAAACCCGACGCCACCGACGACGAGCTGCACACGGCGGCCCGCGCCGCCCAGATCCACGACCACATCACCGGGCTGCCCGACGGATACGACACGATCGTCGGTGAACGCGGACACCGGTTCTCCGGTGGGGAGAAGCAACGCCTGGCGATCGCCCGCACCATCCTGCGCGACCCGCCCGTCCTCATCCTCGACGAGGCGACCAGCGCGCTGGACACCCGTACCGAGGCGGCGGTCCAGGAGGCGATCGACGCGTTGTCGGCCGACCGGACGACCATCACCATCGCCCATCGGCTCTCGACCGTCCGGGACGCCGACCAGATAGCCGTCCTCGACTCCGGCCGGGTGGCCGAACTGGGCACGCACGACGAACTGCTGGAGCGCGACGGTCGCTACGCGGCGCTGGTGCGCAGGGACGCCCAGCTGGAACCCACTGGCTGACGGGTCGTCATGACGGGCGATCGGAAGCCGACAAGCTGAAGATATGTCGAGTTTACGGTGATATGCGTATTACCGTGCCCGCATGCAGACGAAGACTCCGTCACGGAGCATGACGCGACTGACGCGCCGGGGCAGGCTCGCCCTCACCGGGGTCGGCGCCGTCCTGGTCGGCACCGCCGTGGTGGTGCCGCTGAGCCTGGGGGGATTCGGCGACGACGAGCCCACCACCCTCGTGATCCCGGAGGGCTGGCGCGCGAGCCAGATCTACGACGCGGTCGACAAGGCGCTCGCACTGCCGCCCGGCAGCGCCCGCAAGACCGTCGCCAAGGCGGGGCTCAAGCTGGAGTCCGCCGCCGAGGGAAACCCGGAGGGCTATCTGTTCCCGGCGACCTACACCCTCACCGACGACACCACCGCCGAGTCGCTGCTCCGGCAGATGGTCGAGACGGCCAACCGACGGTTCAACGGCGCACCGGTCGCGGCCGGAGCGCAGCGGAACGCGATGAACGTCTACGAGGCCGTCACCGTCGCGAGCATCGTGCAGGCCGAAGCGGCCACCAAGAGCGACATGGGGAAGGTGGCCCGCGTCGTCTTCAACCGCCTGGAGCGCGGGATGCCGCTCCAGATGGACTCGACCCTCAACTACGCCCTGAAGCGCAACACCATCCACACCAGCGTCGACGACACCCGGATCGAGAGCCCGTACAACTCCTACCAGCGCATGGGGCTGCCACCCACGCCGATCGACAACCCCGGTGAGGACGCGATGCGCGCGGTGACCAATCCGCCGAAGGGGGACTGGCTGTACTTCGTCACCGTCAAGCCCGGCGACACCCGCTTCACCGCCGACTACACCAGGCATCTGCGGAACGTGGCCGACTTCAACGCCCAGCAGAAGGCCGCCGCCAGGTCGAGCACGCCGTCGGGCAGCGCGAGCCCGGTCACGCGGCCGCCCCGGTGAGCTGCCGGGGCGGCCGGTGGTGAGCGGTGCTCCGAGGGCTCAGCGACCCTGGGCGGCCAGGAGCGGGGCCTCGCGACCGGTGGTCCGGGACGCGGTGTCGGCGGACAGCAGCCCGCGGGCGCCCAGTTCGGGGATCACACCCTCGCCGAACCAGTACGCCTCCTCCAGATGCGGATAGCCGGAGAGCACGAAGTGCTCGACGCCGAGGGCGTGGTACTCCTCGATCCGGTCGGCGACCTCCGCGTGACTGCCGACCAGCGCGGTGCCCGCGCCGCCCCGGACCAGGCCGACGCCGGCCCAGAGGTTGGGGTAGATCTCCAGCTGGTCGCGGGAGCCGCCGTGCAGTTCCAGCATCCGCCGCTGTCCCACCGACTCGCTGCGACCCAGGGCTGCCTGGGCGGCGGCGATGGTGTCGGCGTCCAGGTCGTCGAGCAGCCGGTTCGCCGTCGCCCAGGCATCGGCGGACGAGTCGCGGGAGATGGTGTGCAGCCGGATGCCGAAGCGGACCGTGCGCCCCTCCCGCTCGGCCAGTGAGCGAATCCAGTCGATCTTCGCCTTCACCTGGGCCGGTGGCTCGCCCCAGGTCAGGTACACGTCGGCATGGCGGGCGGCCACCGGTCCCGCGGCCTGGGAGGAGCCGCCGAAGAACACCTCCGGCACCGGGTCCGGCGGGAGGGAGGTGAGACCGCCGTCCACCTGGTAGTGGGCGCCGTGGAAGTCGTAGGGCTCGCCTCGCCAGACGCCGCGTACGACGGAGAGGAACTCGTCCGTGCGTTCGTAGCGCCGGTCGTGGTCGAGGTGGTCGCCGAAGCGGCGTTGCTCGGACGAGTCGCCACCCGTGACCACGTTGAGCAGAAGCCGCCCACGGGTCAGGCGCTGGTAGGTCGCGGCCATCTGGGCGGCCAGGGTGGGGGAGAGCAGTCCGGGGCGGAAGGCCACCAGGAACTTCAGGCGTTCGGTGTGCTGGGCGAGGGCCACCGTGGTCAGCCAGGCGTCCTCGCACCAGGTGCCGGTCGGGGTCAGCACCGCCTCGAAGCCCAGTTGCTCGGCCGCCTTGGCTATCTGCGCCAGGTACTCGATGTCGGGGGTGCGCAGGCCGCGGGTCTCGCGGCCGATGTTGGAGCCGTAGGCGTGCCGGTCGACCAGGGTGCGGCCGTCGCCGCCGGTCGGCAGGAACCAGTGGAGTCGTACGGTCATGTGGGGGGCCTCCTGTGTCAGTGCTTGGCCGGAGTTGTGGAGGGCGGCAGGGCGCCGTTGAAGCGCGGGTCCACGAAGTCGCCGAAGTCGACCTTCTTCGGGATCAGGTTCAGCTCGGTGAAGGTGTCGGCGATCTTCTGCTCGGAGGCGACGAGCGGTTTGTCCACGGCGACGGCGACCCGGGTGGCGTTGGTACGGCGTACGGAGGCGAGCGCCACCTCGTACGGCAGACCGGTGTCCTTCGCCCACACCTTGGCCCACTCCTCCTGATGTCCGTTCACCCAGTCCTGCGCGCGCCGCAGCCGGGCCAGGTAGTCCTTGGCGGCGGCGGCCTTCTTCGCGTCGCGCAGCGCGCCGGGCGAGGCGACCTGGAAGGCGAGCCCGTTGGTGACACCGTCGCCGGTGGTGAGGACCCGGCCCCGCTTGCTGTTGAGCACCTGCGAGGTGTACGGGTCCCAGACCGCCCAGGCGTCGACCTTGCCGGAGTTGAACGCGGCGAGCGCGTCGGCCGGCTGGAGGTACTTGACCTTGATGTCCTTCAGCTGGAGCCCGGCCGCTTCGAGGGAGGCGACCAGTTGGTAGTGGGCGGAGGAGCCCTGGGCGACGGCCACGGACCGGCCCTTGAGCTGCTTCGGACCGGTGAGCTCGGAGTCGTTCCGGACGAGGATGGCGTCGCCTCGGGACGTGCCGTGCCAGGCGGCCACCACAGCGATCTTGGAGCCGGCGCCCGCCGCGAACACGGGCGGGGTGTTGCCGACACCGCCGATGTCCACGGCCCCGGCGTTGACCGCTTCCAGCAGTGGCGGCCCCGAGCTGAAGGTCGACCACTTGATCCGGTAGTCCAGGTTCTTCAGCTCCCCGGCGGCCCGCAGGATGGCCTCGGAGCCGCCCTTCTGGTCGCCGACGGCGAGAGTGACGGAGCCCGAGCCGTCGGTCCGCGCGCCCGTGTCGGCCGCGGAGTCCCCACCGCAGGAGGTGAGCAGAAGGGCCAAGGGAAGGACTAGCGCGGCGGGGGCCAGGAGTCGTCGCATGAAGGTTCCGTTCATGGTGCGAGGGTCATGACGCGAGTGGGCGGGGGAGGTTCAGGCCGCTTCCGCCGTCGGCGTGACGCCGAGGCGTGCCAGCAGGTCGGCGCGGATCGCGGCGAAGCGGGGGTCGGTCAGGTCGCGGGGGTGGTCGAGTTCGACACGCTGCTCATGGGCGATGCGGCCGCCGTCCATGACCAGGACGCGGTCGGCGAGCAGCACGGCCTCCTCCACGTCATGGGTGACCAGCAGGACCGCGCAGCCCCGGCGCTGCCACAACTCACCTACCAGACGCTGGGCGTTGATACGAGTCAGCGCGTCCAGGGCGCCGAACGGCTCGTCGAGCAGCAGCAGATCGGGTTCGCGGACCAGGGCGCGGGCGAGCGAGACGCGCTGGGCCTCGCCGCCGGACAGGGTCTTCGGCCACGCGTTCACTCGATGGCCGAGCCCCACCTCCTCCAACGCCTGCTCCGCCAGGGCGCGTTCGGGTTTGCCCGGCAGTCCCAGCAGAACGTTGCGCCACACCCTCTTCCACGGCATCAGCCGGGGCGCCTGAAAGGCGACCGAGCGGCGGCGGGGGACCAGTACAGTGCCGTCGATGTCGCGGTCGAGTCCGGCGAGGACGCGGAGCAGTGTCGACTTGCCGCAGCCGCTGCGGCCGAGCAGGGCGACGAACTCACCCGGCGCGAGGTCGAGTTCGAGGTCGTCGATGATGGCTCGGCCGTCGAAGGCGCGGGTCAGCCCCTCGACATGGACGGCCTGGGCGGCCTCGGTGGTCGCGGGGCTCACCGGCCCGTGAACGTCGGTCGCCATCGCAGCAACAGCCTTTCGAGGGAGCGGACGATGAAATCGGCGAGGAGGCCGAGGAAGGCGTAGACGATCAGGCAGACCACGATCACGTCGGTCCGCAGGAAGTCGCGTGCCTGCACCATCAGGAAGCCGATGCCGGAGTCGGCGTTGACCTGTTCGGCGAAGACCAGGGCCAGCCAGGCGATGCCGAGGGAGTAGCGCAGGCCGGTGAGCGCGCCGGGCAGGGCGCCGGGCAGCACCACATGGCGGACGAGACCCCAGCGGGACAGTCCCAATGACTCACCGGCCTCGATGAGTTGGGAATCCACGCCGCGAATGCCCGCGTAGACGTTCAGATAGAGCGGGAAGGTCACCCCCAGGGTGATGATGGCGATCTTGGGGGCCTCCCCGATGCCGAACCAGATGATGAAGAGCGGGATGAGGCCCACGAAGGGCACCGTCCGCAACATCTGCACCGGGGCGTCGACCATGTCCTCGCCGATGCGGAACAGCCCGGATATCAGGGCGAGTCCGGTGCCGACGACGGTGCCGAGGACCAGCCCGGCGGCGACGCGTTGCAGAGAGACGCCCATTGCGGAGGGCAGCGAACCATCGGCTATCAGATCACCGGCGACCTGGGCTATTCGGCCCGGTGAGGCGAGTACATCGGGCGTCAACACGCCCGTGCTGCTGAGCACTTGCCACAGGATGAGGAGGGCGAGCGGGCCAGTGGTACGGCGCAGCCAGCGGGGGAGCCTGGTGCGCCGGGAGGAGGTGGCAACGAGGCGTTGCAGCGGGGGAGAAGCGGGAAGTCCGGTCATGTCCGGGGCGTCGGACGTATGGGGTGGGGCATGACTGATGCTCATGGGTGCTCCACACGGTGGAGAGCGCTGAAGAAGGTGCGCCCATGACCGCCACGGCGCCCTCGGCTCAGCGGAGGGTCACGTGTGGCGGACGGGGAACGCGAGGCGGCCCGAAGGAAGGGCGGAGGTGGAACGGGTAAAAGGCGTCAGCGGCCGGGGCGACAAGCGGCGGAGGCCACCCGCAGCAGGTCGATGTGACCGCGCGTGGTGAGCAGGGCTGAACGCGACATGCCGGTGAACGTAGCCAGCCGGGCGTTCGCCGGTCAACGGTGTCTCGTCCAGTGGACGGCCTGTATCGCGGAACGGTCGCGTCGAGGGGCGTGAAACACGGCGACCGGGTGAGGATGGAGGCATGTCAGATGCCTTCACCACGCGCGTGCTCGACGTCGCCACCGGTTCCCGCGAGCGGGTCGTCGACCTCACTCAGGAATGCGAGCACTTCCTGGGCGAGGTCGCGGCGGGCCGCGATGGCCTCCTCAACATCTTCGTACCCCATGCGACCTGCGGTGTCGCCGTCATCGAGACCGGCGCGGGCAGCGACGACGACCTGCTCACCGCCCTGCACACCCTGCTTCCCGCCGACGACCGCTGGCAGCACCGCCACGGCAGCCCCGGCCACGGCCGCGACCACGTCCTCCCCGCGATCGTCCCACCCCACGCGACCCTGCCGGTGATCGGCGGCAGCCTGGAACTGGGTACCTGGCAGTCGGTCTGCCTGGTGGACACGAACAGGGATAATCCGAACCGACAGGTGCGGTTGAGTTTTCTGGGGTGACCACCTCACTGACGTCCAGGTCGGAATCACCGGCCTGGTGACGCCTCCGGCAGCAAACCGACCTCTACGCTGGCGCCTCCATCAACCACTTCGATCCCAGCGGACGCGACAAGAGTGTGCGGCACACTGCCTCAGGGAATCGCGATGGGTGTGATCGGATTGGCGACTGTCGGCGGGCTGAGCTTCGTCATCGAGTCGGCCGTGCTTGGAACGGGCCTGAGCGTCGGCAGCTCCATCCTCCTGGGCAGCTGCGCCGGTCGGACCGGAGCGGCCGGAATCCTGGAAGCCGCAGGTGGAGTCGTCGACGGTTTCGTGGCCGCCTTAGTGATCGTTTCAGGACGAGGTCGGCAGGCGGCGGAGGCATATGAGGCCACAGGCCAGTTCAAGTAAGGCCTGATGGAGGTCCGCGCGCCGCTCGCAGCGGATACGGAGCCGTTTGAACTGGTGCAGCCCGTCGAAGGCGCGCTCGACCACCCAACGAACCGTGCCCAGCCCGGAGCCGTGAGCGACGCCGCGTCGGGCGATCACGGGTTTAATGCCGCGTTTCCACAGCAGGCGGCGGTACTTGTCGAAGTCGTAGCCCCGGTCCGCGTACAGCCGCAGAGGCTTGCGGCGGGAGCGTCCCGGAACGCGCCGGATCTGCGGCACTGCGTCCAGCAGAGGCAGGAGCAGTGTGGCGTCGTGCCGGTTGCCGCCGGTGAGCGGGATGGCGAGCGGGTCCAAGGCCGGTCGACGATCAGGTGGTGCTCGGAGCCGGGGCGAGCCCGGGCGACGGGCCGACGTGATCCCCTCTTTGAGAGCCCGGACATGCGAGCCGTCCACGGCACAGTCCCCCCGGTCCAACAGGTCAGCGCGGCACCGCTCGCTCAGTAGGGCGTCATGAAGACGTGGCTACACGCAGGCCCTGTTCCAGTTCCGCAGCCGACGCCAGGCCGTCACTCCGGAACAGCCCACCGTCTCCGTGGGGACATCACGCAGGGGACTCCCGCTGGACAGGCCATCCATCAGGGTCGTCGTACCTTGCACGCTCCGTACCGCTGAAGTACGGCGAGGTCGAACCGGCTGGTCTTGTGTGCGTTATCTGCTGTCGGTGAAACGCCGCGATCGTTCGGGGTGGGTGGATTCGGCCGTGACGGAAAATGCAGAGATGTCGCGGTGTGCCGAGGCAAACTCATGAATGTGCCACAGAGATGCCAGGAGTGGGCATAGGCTGCGGGATCACCGCAGATGAGCCGGGGCGGGCTCGTGGTGAGGCGGAGGTGCAATGGGTGGGGACCCGTATCAGCTGGCTGCAAAGAGCGAGCGTGTGGGGCCGGAGGTGCCGGATCCGTATGAAGAGCGAGCGCTGCTGACGCCCGCCATGACGGCAGGGTACGACGCGGTGCCCGAGGAGGAGCGGGAGCGGCTACTCAGTTACCTCCAGGCTGTCGTGGCGGCCCGTCGGGCACCTGTGCACACGGCGGTCGCCTTCAACGCCGTGTATTTCGGGTACGACCTCTGCGGCGAGGGGTACGGGGCGAGCCCCCTGCGCCCCGAGGACTTTCCCGTGATCACCCTGGGCGGGAGCGTTCCGGTGCTGCCGGTCGGTGCGATGGTGTGCGTGACCACGGGATCGGACCCCCTCTTCGCCGAGATCGTTTACCGGGAGGGCGCTCACCCGGAGGCGGCCGCGCACGGTGACGTACCGGCGTGGGTGTCGGGGGCGCCTGCGGGGGCCGAGGGGCCGGGCGAGCCAGGGGAGGGGGCCGCGCCACGACGAAGGGAACTGCTGGTACCCGACCTCGATGCCTTCGGACCGGCCCTGCGTCTTTCGCCCGCCCAGATCCACCGCCTGCGTACCCGTCAGGGTTGGATCAACGCGGATGGACATCTGGTGGTCGACGTCTGCTACCCCTCCCACGAGGCCGCCCGGCGCAATGAACTGACCGCATACGCAGACCATTTGCTGAGCACCGCCCGGGACCAGCTGCTCAGCCCTCTTGTCCCCGTCTCCCTCGCCGAACTGGTCGGCGGGACGCGTGACGAGGATCTGCGGGCGGGGCTGGCTGGCCTCTTCGACACGATTCGGGGTGTCCTCGTTTCCAGCGAACTGCTGCGTACGTGGGGCCAGTACGCCATGACCAGGACCTCCCTGGCCGATTGCTGGCGTGACACCGGCCCGCTGGGCGGAGACGACCTAAGATCCCTGGTGGCGGCGGTGGAACACGCAGCCGTGCCAGTAAAGCGGCGGTACATGCACACTTCCGAGCACACCGTATACACCGCCGTCGGCCCGAGGCTTCGCGCCTTCCCCGGGGCAGCGGACCTGCTCACCGGAACCGGTTACGCTGCCGCGGTGTGCCGGGCGAATGTGGCGCTTGCCGATGTCGTCCAGCGGGAAAGCGAACGAGGTCTGTTCGTGAGCGGATCCCGGATCACTCTCGATGACGCCTTCGAAAGCGGCGGCGTCTGGCGGTCCCACCACCCCGGTGCGTCGGAGCCCTTGGAGGACCCCTTCATACCGGCCAGGCGCGGCTGGGCCTCGGCCCTACCCTCGAACGTGGAGCACCAGGCCGAGCCCGACGTGGACCTGATTCCGGTAGATCTGCCGCTCGCCGACGATGCCTCTCTCGGCTCTGGTGAGCTTCTGCGCAGCGACGGCACCGACGTCATCTGGCGGGCGCCCCTGCGGCTGGCCCACCTCATCAATGGCTGGTTCTCCCTGCCCCCGGCAGCGGTACGCGACCTCTTCCGGTCCCATGACCGATACCCGACCCTGCGCCTGGAACTGGGCCACGCGGGGCAGACTGTGAACGAGAACGAGGCGGAACAAGACGTCACTGCGGACCTCGGCCACGAAGCGCCACGGCTGACCGGAGTCCTTTGGCCCACCGACTTCTTTCCCGGACTGATGATCGAGGTCCACCGTCGTCTCGGTGACGCCACGATCCGCATGACCACCACGCTCCTCCGTGAGCGGGTACTCATCGGCGACCGCGAGACCGGCCACTGCTACGACCCGCGCGTGCTCACCCGCGAAGATGTCCCGGGCAGTAACCGCCACGGAGACAGCGCGGATGGACTTGGCCCACGGCAGTTGGTCATGCGCACGGTGCGGCGCTGTGGGCTACTCACCCCCGACGGGCACGCTCTCATGGACCGTGCGGCACTGCCGACGGCAGCCTACGGACACCGTCCGGCCCGCGCACAGACCGCCTCCCTGGAGTCGGCAGTCATGGAACTGTTCGCGCAGCGGGTGCTGGAACCAGCTCTCGGAAGCCGGGATGCCCAGGGGCGCCCCCACCACCCAGCGCGCGATGGACAGCCGGTCATCGCGCTGATCGGATACCGACCGCTGGAACGACGAGTGATACGCCCCTGGGGCGGTACCGACGAGAGCGGTGCGTTGCTTGGCGTCCAGTTCGTTCCCGGTCACCTGCGCCGCCTGCGCCCGGGGTGCTTTCCCAGTGAGGTCCAGCGCGCGGCCTTTCGCGACTACTGCCGCCGTCTTGGCAAGGCGGACGGTTGGGAACTGCCTTACGGCTACACCTTCGTCACCGAGCACACACGCGGACACTGAGAGGTCCGCTCGGCCCCGATCGATTCCGGAGGTTCACACCAACTGTGCGACCTCAGCCGATCGGCCGGGCGCCATCCTCATTCCCGCACCGCCGGGTCGGCTCCGCGCCCGCCCTGTAGACACCGCACCTGCCAGGGCGGGCCCGCAACTGTCAGGTCCAGCCCGTGCACCGTTCAGAAGCATGAGGAAACGGAGTACCCCTGTATGCGAGACCGGTACCACGTCGTCACGGGGCCACCGTTGTCCCCGCGAGGTGTCCCCGCCGGGGAACTCGAAGGTCTGGCGGAGGCGCTCAGGGCCTTGACAGCGCCGGCTGTCACCGCTGTGCATGAACTCCCCGTCAGTGCGGTAGAGCTGGCCTTCAACTCACTCTTGCCCAAGGACCGTCAGTCTCTGCTGGACAGTCTCGGCATCCGCATCGCGGCACCGCGGCGGGCAAGCAAGTCCCTGTGCCGGGATGTGCTCGGCAGGCTTCAGCGCGACGCGCGGCAGCATGCGTGCACCTGCGCGGTCAAGACCCTCACCCAAACCGCGATGAACCAGGTAGGCCAGCATGTCTACGCCCCCTCGGGGGACGCCGCGTCAGACCCGGTATCCCGGTGGGGAGAATCGCTCGTCAGGGCCACGGTTCTCGTATGGTGCAACGCATCGGTCGGGGACGCACACGTTCTGGCTTGGGCCGCGGACCAGGACTGGTTCGCCGGGAACGCGGACGAGGACGAGAAGTCACGCTTCGGCAGGGTCGGCGAGCTGGCCAGGGAGATCGCGGACGCCTACCCCGCCTTCCAGCCCGGCATGCCCGAGGAGAGGGGAGCGACCTCCGAAGAAACCACGCACCGAGGGGTGCCGCCGACCGCTGCTGACATCGTCGCCGCCGAGGCATCGGGGACGGCTCACGAGGCAGAGCTGGCGCCGGAGCCGGACGAGATCTGCAGAGAGCTGGAGTCGGGTCTTGCCCTCGCCCGGCAGGCCGGTGAGAAGGTGATAGCCGCGGTCACGGACGGACGCCCGCCACAGCGCGATGACCTGCTGCGGCTGACCGCACTGAACGCCCTGTTCGACCGGGCGGAGACGGTGTTCGCCGCCGCCGGGATAACAGGAGTGTCCCGCCGTCTGGACGACATGATCCGCGCCGCGGATGCGCACCGGGCGGCGAGTGAACACGACGTCCTGGCGAGGGAGACCCTGCGGGAGCTGCTGGATGTCGCATGCCGCCCCGGCAGCACCGCGGCCTCGGCGGCCGAGGCTGCACGGGAAGCGGCGCGAAGCCTGCTGAGAGAGCAGACGTGGGGGGAGAAACAGCGCGAGCAGAGCGCAGCTCTCCTGGCGCTGGTGCGGATCGTCCGATTGGGGCGTCAGGCGGACGCGGCGGCGGAGATCCTCGCTCTGCAGGAACAGGTCGTACGGGTACTCCCTACCTGTGCGATGGCCGCCGTCATGGTCACCGATTTGTCGTTCCCGCAGCCCGAGGCGCTCCCCCGCCCGTCGGCCGGGGCGGAATCGGAGGCGAGGGCCGACAGAAGACCGGTTGGCGCGCTGGACGAGGAACCTGCTGTGGGCTCGCCTCCCTCGTCGTCGGATCTGGCCCCGGGGGATGATGCCGCCCCGCACTCCCGCGAAGCCGCCTCCGAAGAGCGGATCGCTCCGCCCGTGGGGGCGGTTCCCGAACCCTGCGGCCCTGCCGCCCAGCAGCTCGCGGCATCCGTGGACAGCATTGCGGCGACCACTCTCGACGCCGTCCTTACGTCTATGCCCACCAGTGCGATCCCGAGTTCGAGCGCGCCCACCGCGGCGTCTGCGAGCGTGGCCGCGGCCCCGTCCGGCGAACGCATGTCCTCCCCTGGGGCGGCTCATGCCCAGGAGCCGTCCCAGCACGACAGAGGCCTTTCCACGGGCGGGAAGCCGGATGAGGACAGCGCCGAGGAGGTTGTGGCCGAGCGAATCCTCGCCCGCCTGATCGTCGAGCGGCGCTTCGGGCTTGCCCATCAAATGGCGCGTGCCGCTGGTCGTCCCGAGCCGCAGGTGGCGGCGCTCCGGCTGGCCGGTGCCGCCGCGCTGCTCAGTTCCGGCGACAGCCGCGGCGCGCGGCTCACCACCGACCTTCTGGAGAGCTACGGAGGCTACGCGGGGCGCGACACCGAGGGCAGCGAACTCCTGCTGTTCCCAGCCCTGTTGCGGACAGCGTTGATCACCGGAGACCATCTGGCGGGGGCTCAGCTCAAGGCGCTGACACCCCGTCTTCCCGACCAGCTCGGCGGTGCGGCGACCGCGGTCGCCGACCGTGCGCTCAGCGGTGCTCTGATCGCGTCGCCGCTGGTCGTTATCGCCGATGATGCCGAACTCGACGCACGACTGGCGGAGTTGCGCGAACACTGCAACGCGCTGCTGGCGCCGCAACGGCTGCGGTTCGCGAGGGCGACGGAGATCGCCAAGCGGTGGCTGGTACCCGGGGGTGGCCTGCTCGGTTCGCTCCTGACGGCCGTCGCGCACGACGACCGTGCCGCAATCCAGCGGGTGCGGGAACAGGCGGAACGCCTGTCGAAACTGGCCGAGGTCAATAGCGAGATCGACCGAATGGACCGTAAATACCGCTCGTCGAGCGGTAAACCCCTTCAGGGATCTGGACGGCAGGATCTGGTGCACCTCGTGGAGCGCGCCGTCGGTCCGGCCAAGGAGTGGTGCCTGGTGGTCGACGGCACCCGCCGGGGCGACCGGTCCGACCGCAACCGCGCGGTGAAGGAGATCTCCGCCCTCAGGCAGGCGCTGCTGGACGGAAAGGACGGCGTGCTGGCAGAACTGAAGCAGCTCGCTGGCCGCTCGGCAGGTCTCGCCGCCGCGACGGCGTGGGCGGCCCGTGCCTCGATGAAGGAGCTGTACGGTCTGCTGACCGGTGACAACGCGACCATGCGCACGGGCGGGCCGACTCCTCCTGAGATCGTGCTGGACGCGGAACTGCTCAAGGTGTGCGACTCGGTCGAGGAGCGGCCCTCGTCGGCAGTACTGCTCGCCGCGGTCGACCGGACCTGGCCGGAGGCCGTCGCCGAGCGACTCGACCGCGACGCCTTCACCGCGGTCCGTACCATCGTGGAACTGGCCGGACGTGGGGTACTGCCCGCGGCCCGGACCGGGGAATTCTTGCCGCCCTTGCTCCTCGAGGTCGAGGAGCGCGAGAGCGTGCGGCGTGTAGAACTGCGCGGGGAGCACGATGAACTCGTAGCCGAGCTGCATCGTGCGCAGGCCGACGGTGCCGTGACCGACGATCAGGATCTGCGCCTCCAGGAGCTGCTCGCGGATGCCGGGGAGCGGCTCGACAAGACCGACACGCACGACCTGGTCGCCGTACGCCGCGGCCTCGACACGGTACGGAGCGGCCTCCCCGACTTTCGGCGGGAGGCGGCCGACCGAATCCGGGCGCGCCTCGACGTGCTGGACAGCACCCCGGACCAGCGGGCGCAGGTGCTGCGACGCCTGGAGACCAACGACCTGGCCACTGCCGCCGACCTTGTCTACTTCCTGGAGATCGGCGAGGACGTCCCCGAGATCGAGAACGGCGAGTCCCATCTGGCCGAGTTCTTCCCGGCGGTGCCCGACGGACTGCGAGGTGGCATCGACCGCGACTTGGTCGGCCTGGTGCGGTCCTGCGGTACGCATCCCGCCGTTCCTGTGCTGGACTACAGTGCTCTGTCCACCGACGAGGCGGCGCTCGCGGCGGACGCCCTCGACGAGTGGCGGCTCATGGGCACCACCGAGCCGAAGGACAGGCTGAACGTGGCGCACACACGGCGAGTGCCGCCACTTCTCAAGCTGCTCGGCTACGACGCCAAGAGCGCACGGCAGCTCGATGAGCGGTCCCAGCACCGGCGCGAGTACCGGCTGTTCGAGGCGACCGACGTGGCGATCAACGGCAGGGCGAAGGCGCCGGCCTTCGGCTCTCAGATCCGCGAACACGGCGGGAACTTGCGGGTGATGATGGTGTGGGGCCGGCCACCCGCCAAGGTCGTGATGAGCTGGGCCGAGCGCGACACCAGTGGAACAAGCCTGGTCGTGCTCTACTTCGGCACCCTCAGCCGGGAGGCCCGCATCGAGCTCGCCGTGGGCTCGGGACGGCTGTCCCAGCCGCTGTTGGTCGTGGACGATGCAGCACTCGCCTACCTCGCGGCCCACGGAAACCGCCAGGTGAGCATCGCTACGCAGACTCTGCTGCCGTTCTCCGGTGTCAACCCCTATATCAGGGAGAAGCGGGGCCGGATCGGCGGCGAGATGTTCTATGGCCGGGACGCAGAACGCATGAGCATCCTCGACCCGCGCGGCACCCAGGTCATCTTCGGCGGCCGGGGCCTGGGCAAGTCGGCGCTGCTCGCCGACGCCGGGGACAAGTTCATGGAGCAGTACCCCGATTACCACCTGTCGGTGTACGTGAACCTCGATCAGGAGAACATCGGCAAGGGCAGCTCGCTCGGGCCGGAGACGCTGTGGAGCGTCTTGGACCGCAAACTCACCGAGGCGCAGGTGCTGGGCCCTCCCCAGGGCCGTAAGCCCGTAAAGGACATCTCCGAGCGAGTGCGCGCGGGAATCCAGGCATGGACCGGGGGTGACTCACGTCGGCGGCTACTGATCCTGCTCGACGAATGTGACCAGTTCTTCGAGGCGGACGCCCCCCGCTTCAACCAGACCAAGAAGCTCAAGGGACTGGGGGACGACACCAAAGACAGGGCCAAGGTCGTCTTCGCCGGCCTGCACTCCGTGCAGCGGTTCTCCAAGATGGCGAGCAACGGACCTTTCGGTCATCTCGCGCAGACGCCCAAGGTGATCGGTCCGCTCGCTCCCCAGTTCGCCGCCGAGCTACTGGTGGAACCGATGCGGGCCCTCGGCTTCGAGTTTCTCGACCTGGACCTGGTCAACCGAGTGCTCGGATACTGCTCCTACCAGCCTTTCCTGCTACAGATGTTCGGCCACCGACTGGTGGAGGTGATGCACCGCAAGCGGGCACGGCGTGGGCCCAACGGACTCGCGGGGCCGCTGTACAAGGTGGAACCGGCGGACATCGAGGTTGTGGAATCGGACACTGGGCTGCGGGACAGCATCTCGGCCGCCTTCAAGGACACGCTGAGCCTTGACCACCGCTACGACGTGATCGCTAACGTGCTGGCCTATCACGCCCGGCATCGCGGCCTGGAGATGCGGCTGAGCGACACCGAACTGCGTGAGGAGTGCGAGACCTACTGGGGCAAGGGCTTCGAGCAGCTGGACACCGAGGGTTTCCGTGCCTACCTCTCCGAGATGGTCGGTCTCGGCATCCTCGCCCCCAACCACGACGGTCTTGGCTGGCATCTGCGGGGTCCCAGTGCCCTGCGGATGATCGGAAGCTCCCATGAGGTGGAGGCTCGACTGCTCAGGGCCGAACAGGACTGCGAACTCCAGGAAAGCATCGTGCTGGAGGGCCGTCCCGAGCTGCCGGACGGTCGGCCCGCCCCGCTCACCATCACCCAGCTCGACGACCTGCTCGGGGAGCGGTCCAACCAGACGCGGGTCGTCCTGGGCAGCGTCGCGACGGGTGTCACCGACGTCGGTGACACCCTTCGCAGGGTCGCAGGACGCATCGCCGATTGGAAGCTGCCGGCCGTTGGAAACGGACGCGTGTACCGCCAAGAACTCACGGGCGGAGCACCACGTGAACGGAGGGTCATCATCAGTGACTTCGCCAACTATCCGGCCCGGCCGGAGGCTTGCAGAGAGTCCGTCGACCAGGCCGAGACGCTGCTGCCCGGCACGCCCGGCGTCACTCGAGCAGTCGTCCTCGTCACGGATATCGATCAACTGGATTTGTGGCGAACACTGTTGACGGGCACCGAGCATACTCATGCGGCCCCCGTCGCGCTACGCCGCCATGATCGTCGCAGTTTGCGGGGCTGGGCGCAGCGCGTCGAGATGTTCCACACCGAGGATCGTCTTGACCGGCTCTACGAACTGACCGGAGGTTGGCCGCTTTTGGTCGGTCGGGCGCACCGTCTGCATGGCGAACTGGGCGATGCCGAAAAGGTGTTCCGCCAGCTTGCGGGCATCCGCATGGACCAGGCGGATGCCCGCGCCTTCACCGAGGCGACCGGAGTCTACGCGGACCCCCTGCTCGCCGCTGGTTACCAGGCGCTCGCAGCCGAGTTCAAGGAGGATCGGTTCGATCTGGTGAGCGCTGTGACCGCTGTGGCACTCGCGGTGGTGGGCCTGGAGGACGAGGAGGAGGCCCGATGGATCATCTCCTGTCTCGACGCCCTTCAAGTCTTCGACCGAGAGGACGGACACTTGCGACTCGAACCGATTCTGCGGGGGTGCGTTACGCACCACGCATGAGGCCGTGACCCCGGCCGAGCCACGTCACCCGGCCCGAGGACGGAGGAGAACAGAGGAGCAGGGCCCGGAGGGGCAGGGCGAAGGCCGGAGCAGGAGCGCCGGGACCGCAGAAGCGCGGTCCCGCCCTTGCCGCCGAGATCGCTCACTTGCTGAAGTCCGCGGACGAGAAGCCGCTGCTGCTCGCCGAGTGGGCTGAGGCACCTGTGGGAGGAGTACTCGCAGGGACGGCGATGGCAGTGACCGAACGCTACGACTCGTGATCCGGGTCAGCAAGGAAGCCGTGACGCTGGCGTGATGGGCTGGGAACGGCCCGCCATCGCATGCCGAGCCGATGCTCCAACCGTGGAGGTCACCGCGCGAGGTGACCTCCATGGTTGGACTTGCGTGCCCAGCCATCCGGATAGGCTGGGGTTGTCCTACCGGAGGTTGGTGGACACGAACGTCTCGAACCATGACCGTAGCGTTCGGTTGTCGTTCCTCGCATAGTGCCGCGTCTGACCTCACTGTAGGAGCGGCTTCCGGCCGCACCAAACGGGACGCCTTCCGGAATGGTCATAGCTGCTCCGGACGGAGGTTCCTCTCTACAGGGCATCGCCGCAGGCGCACGATAGCCCACCGAGCCTGGGAACTGGCTTAGCGCAATCTCGCACCTGCTCGCTTACGTCGCGGTACTGGCCGTCTCGGTTCAGGACTTGAGGATATTCGCAGGTCTTGGCGTTTGCCTGCAGGCTGAAGGCTCTCTCTCGAAGGGGGCCGGTGGCCCTGCCGGGGCAGCGCTGCTGCCCGGATCGACTTCGCCGACCCTGATGACCTCGTCAAGTTGACGAGTGACCTGCACCCCCTCTTCGACTGGGGACCGTCCGTTCGAACAGCAGCGACAGGTCCGCGCCAGAGGCAACCTACTCGTCGACGGGAGGAGGATCTGTCTCGTCGGCAGGAGCCCAACGCTTCGGCCAGAGCGCTGAACGGTGACGAGCGCGAGTTGCTGCGTCTGATCGCCCAGTTTCCGGAGCCGGTGGCTGCATCCACGTTCTTCAACACGATCAATCCGCCGGACTTCGAGCGAAGCGCCACGGAGGAAGACCCGCGCCGGGTGGCCTGGCACGAGAAGCAGTTCGATCTCTACCAGGCGGTGCTCGACTTGCACGACGGGGGTCTGATCCGGATCGTGCACCCGGCGAACGGAGCGCGGCCGGACCTTATGGAGGCAACCGCAGCCGGCTACGATGCGCTCGCTTGACAGTCAGGTTCAGCATGACCGTTGCCGAGAAGGCAAGAGAGTCCGAAGGCACATTCCCGCCCGCTGGCATCTGCCGACGATACAAGTCCTCTGGTGCAGCTTCGCCAAGCGCTCAGACCATCCGGAAGTCGCCCAACAGCGGACTGCTTCCGCCTGCGTAGAGATCACGTGCCCATCATGTACTGGCCCCGCGTCAGCTTCGGACCCTTTCGACAGCCCGGGTCACGGTGGAGCAATCCACGCCATAGAGCCGGGCCAGAACCGAGTGCGGCAGGTCGTGGCGCAAGTGGTCAGTGTGGCCACCAGCAGGTCCACGAATACCAGCTGGTGCCGGGCGTCAGCACCCGGCGCACGCTTCTGCTTGCCGCCTCTGGCCCGGAACCGAGGTCCCTCGACACCAGCCACAGGCCCCGGCCAACTCCGCTACCAGCGATGCAAGATGATCCCGAGAGATACCCGTGAACAACGGATGCGTGAGTACCAAACGGTCAGTCGTACCCCTCATCGACATACCATGCCCACCCGCTATTACGCACCAACTCGTTACCAGCCACGGACGCGTGCGTCGCGTTCTCTCTCCTCTGCCTCGCGGAGCAACTCCTGCTGTTGTGAGCAGCCGGCTGCGGCTACCGTCCGCAGCGCCGGGACACGATCGGCCAGAGCGGTGAAGTAGTCGATGAGCTCCAGGTTTATGCGTGAGCGGTCACCTGACCAGGAACTGTACGAGGCCGCGGCGGCTGCGATCTGCTGCGCGGACACTCCCCGCTCCAGAAGCAGAGGACCGATTTCTTCCAGGGCTGTGTTGCGCTGCTCCTCCAGGCAGGTGACCAGCCGGCCGGGATCGACGGCGTGCTCGTCGAGCAGTTGTCTGGCCAGCTCGGTGTCCGAATTGATCAGAGGGACCAGAGCGCTGGGGCCGATACGGGGCATACCAATGCACTGGAGAGCCAGACGGAGCCTGTGCGGGCGGGGCGGGAGAGCCAGCAGATCCTCGCTGTCATGGGGGAGAGGGGAGGAATACCAGCCCTGGGCAGCCATGTCCTGCAGCCGGTGACGGAACCACCTTTCGAAGGTGTCGGCGTCGTGCTCGGCCACGTACGCAAGCACGTGGCCCGCTCTCCACTGATTGTGCGAGGTGAGACGGTCGACGAGCAGCCCCTCAAAGGCACTGCTCCATGCTGCCCGCCAGTCCTCAGGAAGGGCGGGCCCATGCGCGGTGCCCACGGCGAAACTGACCGCTGTGCTCGCGGCGACGGCCGGATCCTCATGAACGAGCAGCCGGTGCATGACGTCGTCCGCGTCGCGGCAGAACAGCATATCCAGCCAGGGAACGTCCTCGGCCCGCAGCGAAGCGATCACCGTCTCTCCTGCCCGGTCCACCACGCTGCGCGCAAGGACCGCACTGATGGCGGCGGGCCGACTACGCGTGTCCCCGACGGCGCCCTGCAGCACGGCCGTCGGTATCGCGTCCGGAGCCAGCGTGAGCCACTGTGTCAGGGCGGCGCCCTGCAGCATGCGGCACTCCGAAGCGGATGCCGCCTGGTACCAGGCAGCCGGATCCGTCATCAGCTCGCCCGTGCGGACAGCGGTCAGATGGCCGGCACCCTCACCCACCAGGCTTGCCTGCTCGATCAGTTCATTGAAACGGGCCACTCCCGCGTCAGGGCCCAGGGCTGCCAGTTTCCCGGCCAGCGCGGTCGTTCGGGAGTGGACCTGCTCGGTGGCGGTCTCGACGTCAGAGACGAAGTCGGCGTTTCCCCATTCGCAGAAGGACTGCAGATCGGGATTGACGTCAAAGACGGGCAGCTCGTACCCGGCTTCACGGGCACGGTCGCGGATGCTGGCGAGCCCGCGATGTGCACGCAGCGCCGTACCTGCGCTGCGCTGCAGCAGCGGATACAGCGTGTCCAGGATGCGACGGCCGCCCTCGGCACCGTACTGCGTCTGCTCCGCCGAGACGGCCTCCTGAGAGGAGACGCCCAGCCCGAGACGGACCCAGCCCAGCGCCATCTCCAGCAGCGCGATCAGCGCGTGTGGTGGGCAGAGCACCCTGTTCTCAAGGCCCTCATCACTGGTCAGAAGCGGGACCACCTGTTCCCACAGGACGATCAACCCGGCGAGATTGTCCGCCGCATCGATCCCGCGAGCGACGGTGTACGTGTCGTGCGTCCCGGGCTCGGGCCAGTTCCCCGACACCTCGACACTGAAGATGCCCGCCAGAGCCTCGCCAGCCACACACCACTGCTCTTCGCTGCTGCAGTGGTCGCGAATCCAGGCGAGTACGGCCCGCAGAAGACGCGTGCGGATTTCCAGGGACGTGCCGAAGTCAGGATCGATGACACAGGCCAAGTCGCTGAGCACGCGCAGCGGATGTAGTGGTGTGGAGTGACGGCGACGGTTGTCACCCACGGCCATGGCCAGCAGTCCCGCGATTGCTGCGGGCAGCAAAAACTGGCGCGCGCTCTGAACCAGTTGGTTGACCGCTGCATCGCCGAGGAAGCCTGCCTCCATCCCGACTGCCCCGTCCGGCTCGTGAAGAGCGGCCAGGACGGACAGGGCGGCGTTTGTTGCGAACTCGGCTGCGGATACATCCAGATTCGCATACTTCGCGACTACGGCGAACCTGCCGGTGTCCCAGGCACTGGCTGTCGGCAGCTTCCTAACCCATCGCTCAGCCTCCTCGCGCGCCTGACGAGAGGAGGGTGCAGCCGCCGCCGCCACCATTACCGCAGCCGCCAAATCCAGCTCATGATCAGGAAAAGCGGTCACCAGAGTTGCCCACGGCCGGCGAGTCGGGGCAGTGAAGAACCAGCGGGCCACCAGTGCCGGGCGCAGGGCGGGCTGCAAGTGCCACACACCGGCGCGGTACTCCACCAGCCCGTTGTGTGCAAGATCCTCCACCATGCCCGACAGCTCGGCCGGAGCCACTCCGACCACAGGCGCGAGGGCATACAGCGTCTCAGGCGATGCTCCGCCCAGAGCGGCCACGCAGGCCAGCGCGTCCAGCACCGTGCGCGAGGCAGTCGCCTCGCGCAAGTACCTCTCGACGTGCGCCACATGGGCCTTGCCACTGAAAACGTCTTGGCCCGCACCGCCAGCCAGCGACTCGCACAATGCCAGCGCCCAGCCCGGCCGACCGTCTGCCTGATTGAGTACCGCGGCCCGGGACCGGTACCCGGTGACACCTGCGGACTCCACCAGCTCGTTCATCTGAGGCCGCTCCAGTAGGCCCACCTCGATGACAGTGGCCCCGGGGAGCCACTCCTGCACCCTCTCAAGCCGGTCCGGCCAAGTCGTGGTCACCACGGAGAACGACAGACCCGTCTGACGGCGCGCATGTCGGAGAGCACTTACCGCATCAGCATGGGCATGGGCGTCGTCGACGACCACTGCGTGCGGTTTCGTCAGCAGCAGGTCGTCGTGGAGGTGGTCCAGAGCAGAGGGCTGAAGGTAGACCGCCCGCGTGCCCAGCTGACCGGTCAACCGCGTCTTGCCCACCCCTGGAACGCCGACGAGCACCACGTCCTGGCTGGCGTCGACCGCACCGGACAGGGCCTGTGTTTCGTCGGCCCTGCCAACCAGCGAGGGGAGAGACGCCACGCTCGGTGGGGTCAGCGGCTCATCGAGTAGCGCTCCGAGCCGGCCCTCAATGTCCAGCAGACTCCTGCGCCAGGCCGCATCCTGCACCAGCTCAGGAACGAACCACTCCTGGCCGTAGACGTGGGGAGGGGGCAGGTCTCGGTCCGAGCACAGCTTGTCGAGAGCCCTGCGGGTACGGCCGTTGACCGGCTTAGAACAGGCCACCACCACAAGGTCGACACGCAGTCCCTCCACCTGCATCCGATGCAGGCCGTTGCGCACGTTGGCCACAGGATCGCCCGTCGTGACCATGAGACGTCCCCGCGCATCCAGGGTGTCGCCGTCGAAGGGGAAGTAAATATCTGCGTCACGGCCGAAGTCATGGCCTTCCTCGACCGCCGACAGCCCTGGGTATCGAGACTTCAGCAGGGCACAGGCGCACTGCTCAAACTTTCCCGGATGCACAGCTTCACCGAGAGCCTGCCGTACACGTGCTGGAAGATTCACAAATCCATATTCTAGGCATAGTGGACTCTCCGGGACGCCCGCAGCCAGGCCGACTCCAGAAGCAGCACTCAGACTCGTTAGAGCGTCAGCGCTGACGGGCGTGGCTCCTACATCTCGCCTAAGAACGAACGAAGTTGGACCGCCGGTTCCTTTGGATCAGAGCGGGCCGCAGGGTCCCGCCGTCGAGCCGGAGGAGTACGCGCGCGTTGAGCAGGCCGCGCGCCGGCGAGCGGCTTGCGCGGTTAACCCCCGCTCGCGCAGGGACCACATCTTCGTTGCCGTCACAGAGTTCGCTGCGAGCGGCTCACCCCCGCTTGAGTGGGTGGGATGAGTCGACCGGCGTCAACTGGACCAAGGAGTCGGAGTTGTGGTCCCTGCGAGAGTGGGGTGGCCATGCACGCCGCCGAGGTCGTCGAAGACGTGCGAACCTCTGAGGGCGACAGGGCTTGCCTGCGGACCGGCCCCGGGCCGTCAGATTGGGAATGGCGTTTCATGATCCACTATCTGATGCTGTTCGGAGCACGAGACAAGCCCGGTTACTTGAGAGGAGAACCGGACCTGACCTGCTGTTTCTTTTGTCGGCGCGGCGGCATCTGGAGCCGCGACCTCTTCGTCCCGAACAACGAGGCGCCCTACGAGGCCCAGTTCAGGGTCTAGGCTCACAGTTGTCTTAACGGAGTTTCGCGGAGTCGAAGGTCACCAACTTAGACAACTGCGGCGCATGCGCCGAGTGCTTAATGGCACACTCGTTCGGTGCCGTGTCGTACGCGCGGTGCTCCCCGGAGGCGGTCGCTTCTCAGATGTCGAGTAGTTGCCGGAGGGCGTCCGGGCCGAGGCGCTGGTCAGCATCGGCGACAGCCCCGTTGAAGCGGACTCCTTCGGTTCCGAGGATTTCTGCGGGGGTGTCCGTTCGGGTATGGTCCGCCCACTGGAAGCCGTTGCTGACGCGTCCTGCTGCATTCAAGACACGCCAAGGGCTGGGACATTGGCCGCTGGTACTCAGGTGTCTTCCAACCGGAACGGCGTGGCTGCCTATCACTGCTGCCACGTCACCGTAGGTGGTCCATCGTCCGGCAGGGACTGCGCCCAGCAGGGTGTGCAGCTCCGTCCAGTCTTTGCGGGTGCCGTTGAGTTGCTTGGCCAAGCCTGAGAGGTTGAGTCCTGCCAGGGTGGCCCATTCTTCGCTGTCGACATCGCTGGGAACCTGACTGGTGTCGACGTCCCACCATGTTGTGCCCTGTATGCCGTCGGCGGTGCGGCTCGTTGCGCTCGTGAAGATGTGGTTGGCCAGTCCGGTGGGGGAGTAGGACGCGCCGTCGGCATCCCAGACCAGTGGCTGGGCAGTGTTGTTGGTCCAGACTGCGGTTGCTCTGCTGATGTCCTCTTCTACCCACGCGTTGATGGCATTTCGGATGGCTTCCGTTGTGCCATGGCGCGGTGTCATGAGCAGTTTGGTGCCTTCGGGCAGCAGGCCCGCAGCGACGAGTACGTGGACGGCGTTGCGTGAGCGTGCGCGTTCCTGCAGCTTCTTGGCTGCCGCCTCGCCTTCGACTCGGGCAGGTGCGAGCGTGAACTCCTCCACCTCCGGGGTCGGATAAACCTTGGTGAAGCCGGCCACGATGTGCCCTTCCACCTTCCACAACCCCACCTGAATGAGGTCGATGTCGAGGCTCATTTCCGACAGCCAGACCACGGAGTGGGTGACCTGCTTGGGGAAGTCAGCGGCGATGATCACTTGCCGGGGACGCTGGAGCAGCTCCGGACCCCACTCCCCGTCCACATGGTCGAGCAGACGCTGCTTGCACGCATCGATGTCGAGGTTCTTCCCCCTGCGCGACAGGAAGTCGCGGTGCGCCGCGGTGAGGGTGCCGAGGTCGAAACGGGATACCAGGGCGGCGTAGGTGATTGCCTGGAGGTGTACGTCCCGGTCGGCGCGGTACCGCGCTTCAGCTCGACCACGACGAGGCGCCCGGTTGCGTCCAGGCCCAGGATGTCTAGCCGGTCGCGCGCCGGCACGCCGTCCGTGTCGGCCCACCGGTCGTACTCCGCGGTGATGACGAGCACCGACTCCCCGAGCACCTGCGGGTGCGCGATCACCCATTCCTGAAGGTGCTGCCGCTCAAGGAGACTTTCGGCAGCCAGCCCGGTGCGCGAGATCGGTTTGGCCGTCTCACCTGTGACGGTGAAGAGATGATCCACGGTGCCCTCCTTCTGAACCTACGCGGGCGGGTTCGCCTCTCGATAACTCTCTTGTCGGTCACAGATCGGCTCTCGGTACCGTCTGCAACCTGAGTCTCGGCTCCCAAGCTTGCCCCGGAAGCTACTGAGGGCCGCCCAAGAATGAGGGCTGCTGCGACCGCCATTGCGGTGCCACACCTCACCTCTTCCAAGGCGCTCCTGGCCAGGCGTGCAGCTCGATTCGCGAACGCGCAGGTCTGAAGCCCTCAGATGCCGCAAGATTCGGTCCTAGAGTTCGCTCGAGTTGAGGCTTCGGCGGCGGACACGGAAGGTGTACGTGGTGCCGTTTGCGTCCTGGCCAGCCGCCCGCTCTGGCAGGGAACTGGTGTACCGCTGCTACTCAAGACCGTAGGCCTGGACGGTGGAGCCGACGGCGAGAGGCAAGCCGGTGACCGCGACCGGCCGGGCCCAGGTGCCAACCCCTGACCGGCGGCGACTGCGGAAGTCCTGATTGGGTCAGCCAAGGTTGAATCGGAGCCTCATCTGGGTGCTGACCAGTTCGTAGCCGGCGAGGTCGGGGGCGCTGAATGGGTTGGGCAGGACGGTGATGTTGCGGCGGTCGCGGTCCATGACATCAGAGACGTACACGAGGAAGTACGTCTCGCCCTCGGCCAGCCGGGAGGCGCGTCGTACCTCCGACTCGCCCAGGATGATCTCTCCGCTGTTGCCCACGGACGACTTGACCTCGTAGAGGTAGGTCGCCTCGCCGTCGTGGATGAGGAAGTCGTAGCCGAGCCGGTCGTCCCCCGGCCGGGCACCAGCGAGTCCATGCACGCGCAGGCTCGACTTCCACGAGTTCTGCGGTTCGACGCCGAACTGCTCGTGCAGCCACGTGGCCACCGCCGCCTCCCCCGCGAGGCCCACCGGCACGGTGCGGTCCTGGTCGTTGCCCACCGCCTGGTAGGAGCCGCCCTGTGATCCGGTGGCGGGCTGTGACAGGGTCCGCGGCCGGGGAATGCGCGGTGCGAGTGCCGTGACGGTCGTGGCCGGGGTGGCGCGCTGTTCCGGCGTCAGGTCCGCGGCCACCTCACGGGCCAGCGCCGCCAGGTCGTCGGGGCCTGCCGGGACGAGCCTGCCGTTCAGGACCACTTGGGGGCCCGGCAGGGGCGCTCCGGATCGGCCGGTGCTCGCGGTCGCGCCGCTGTTCCCGGCTGGCGTCGACGTGGTTGCGGACAGTCCGAGCTGAGACGGCCGGTCCGACAGCGGCATACCCGCCGGCCAGTGGCTGTGGTCGTTGAGCCAGGTGATCAACGCCTTCTTGGACAGGACCTCGAAGTCCAGCAGCCCTTGGTCGTCCAGCGCTCGCAGTACCTCCTGCGGGGACGGAGGCACCACGGTGCGGCTTGTCCGGTGCAGACGCTGCCAGTCCTCGATCAGCTTCCGTAGGCGCGGCAGATGCTGGTGGACTGCGGCGGCGGATGACTCGCGGACCTCGGTGAGCGGCCTCAGCGCGCGGGACGTCGACGGTTGCGCGGGGAGCGATCGGTCCAGCCAGGTGTCCCCATGAGCCTGGAGGAGTTGATCGGACAGGTCCCAGAGTGTCGTGTGCCAGGCCGGGGCCGGCGCGAGCAAGGGCAGACCACGCAACCGCACGTAGGCGGTCAGGGACCTGCCGGCGCGGTAGTCGTCGGCGTGGGCGTCCCTGACTCGCTCGGCGAGTACGGGACGGTTCCGCTGGAGCCAGGCCGCGAACTGCCGTTCGTGCCGGTCGGTGTTGTCGATCTGCGGCAGACCCAGTGCCTGCCAGGCGCGGTTGGCCTCGGCCAGGGTTACGGACAGGGCCCTTAGCTGCCGTTCGGGATCATCGTCGTCCAGGAGCCTCATGAGCCGTTCCGCGTCCGATGCACCGATCCGGGAAGCAAGCCAGGTCAGGAGGGCAGCACGGTCGGGAAAGTCCTCGATGCGTTGCTGAAGTTCCTCCGCGAGGTCGAGGTCGAGGCAGCCGAGCAGCGGCACGAGCCGCGGACTGCCGGAGCGCTGCGAGGCCCGCTCGGCAAGGACAGCGCGCAGCTGGTGCTGCCGCAAGTCCAGGACGTCCGCGAGATCTTCCTCGGAAACGTCGTCCGTCTTCAGACCCCGCTCCTCCAGCCGGGTCAGTGCCTTCCACAGGATGTGCTCGAGGTGGGGAGTACGGATGAGAGCGGCGAGGGCGGGTGCGGCGGAGCGGAGTATCCGCCAGCCGGTGCGTAGCCCGCTGTGCACGACGACGACACAGGGGCGGTCGGGGTCGGGGTGGAGCAGGGCGCGCTCCGTCCCGTTCTCGGTGAGGCGGTGTCCGGCGATCCAGACGACGGCCTCGTCGGCCACGGCCACCTCGCACTGGCGCAGCAGGCTGGTCGCCTCGGCCACGGCCACGAGTTCCGTCCGGGTCGCGCGTTCCTCGTCGAACTCCAGCAGAGCGGCGACCAGGGTGAGCAGCCAGGGGCCCGCGTACTGGGCCAGCGGCAGGCGTATCGCTTCACGGACGGGCAACCCGTCGGCCTGAATGTCGCGTGTGGCGTCGCCGCACCGCTGGACATCGAACGCAGCCTTATTGTCCAGGAAGGCGTGGACCCGGGCTCCAAGCGCCTTGTCCCCGATCGGGATCACGGGCACCGGGACACGGTCCAGGAGGACCCGGTTCTGAGCCCCGTCAGGGTCGGGAGCGAAGACCGTCTCGTCCGTCTGCGCCGGGTCCAGCGATTCGAGGACGCCGGCCCGGTGGACCAGCAGCCGTTGCGGTGGCGTGGCGGGCACGCCGTCGGCGGCGCGTGTGCCGCCCTGAGCGGGCAGCAGCTGGGCCCACGCCTTCTCGTACTCCCGCCTGATTTCGTGCGCGAGCCTGCCTTCGCGCAGGTGAGGGCTGGCCTGCACCAGGTCGGGCAGGTGGCCGAGCCGGTCGAGCGCGGTCCTGGCGTCGTCCCAGGAGCGGATGCCGAGCAGGCCGAGGCGCGCCACGAGCTTGGTGGACCGACTGCTGCGCAAGGCCGCGGGCACCACGCTGAGAAACGGAAGCGGGGACTGCGTCCCCTGCCACCACCAGGCACGGCCTGCGGTCGCGAACACCGTTCCCTCTGATGGGGAGCCTGAGACCGAGGTCTGCGGGATCCACGGCGCGTGGGTGAGGAAGGCGGCCAGCGGGGTGGGCCACGGGGTTCCGGCGGAGTCGGTGTGGCGTACGAAGTGCATCTCCAGCGCGGAGTCGGGCCAGGCGAAGGCGAGGCCGTGCACGATGAGTTCCGCATACAGCCTGCGGTCCTCCTCGCTGAAGGCGGCGTACTTCTCCTGCCCGGGCAGCACGGCTGCGGTATTGGAGCGTGAGTGGTACTCAACGCTCATAAAGCCGACCCGCCTCCGGTTCGGCCAGTGCTCGGCGGCCGTCCGCCACTGTGGCAGCAGATCCTGCTTGCCCGGGGCCCAGAATCGGGCGGGCCGGTTGAGGTCCTCACCTCGCGTTTCGGTACGGAAGTGCTCGTAGCGGGGGCGGAGGCCGTGAGTGACATAGTGCCGTTCGAGGAAGCGCAGCATGACCTCGACGGAGATTGTGCCCCCGCACAGCTCCTCGGGGCGCGGAAGGAGCCATTGCTCGGTCTGGGTGAGTGTGGGCGACAGTTCTCGGACATGCTCCAGGAACCGGGTCAGGGTGTCATCGACCCCAGAGTGCTCTCCCGGCCACCCTGGCCCGAACATGGCAAAGCCCGCGTGCTGCCAGCCGCCCCGCGTCGGGACCTGGAGACCACGCAGCCGCGGAGGCTTGCGACCTTCCTTCTCCAGGGTGTGCGACACCGCGCAGGCGTAGCGGAGGCAGGCCATGCGCACGTTGTTGTCGTCTTCGCCTTCTCCGTCTGCGCTCAGGGCCGCGGCCACGACCTCGAGCACTTGGTCGGCGCTGTAGTCGTGGACGAGGCCGACGGTCTTGAGCCAGGTGCGGCCCTGTGCTCTGCGTTTGCGGCCTTTGCCGGTCCAGTCGATGGCCTCGTGGACGAAGTGCAGCCTGTCCGACAGCCCGGTGGGCAGGGCCGGAAGGGAGGCGCCCCGTGGGGACTCCCGGTCGAAGAAGACTCCTTCCGCGGCGGCTGGTGCCAGCGCCGGCCCGTCCGTGAGGATGATCCGCTTGCCGGTGACGTCCGAGCCGTCAGGGAACTCCTGTGAGAGGTCGTAGTAGAAGTCCGCCCACCATCCGGGGTCGAAGGGGCCGCGGACGGTGGCCTCGGCGAGCCGCTCGGCCCAGGAGGCGAGACGCTCCGTGGGCGGTTCGAGGCGCGTGCCCATACTCCCAGCCAAAGACACCAGCTTCCGTAGCCGAACGGGGTGGAGCTGCGGGTCGAGGAGATCCGCGACCCCCGTGGCGGCGACCGCATGTGGGGTGAAGGCCGTGGCGGGTTCCTTTCCTTCCCACAGCACTGCCCGGTTCAAGGAGGTGCGCGTGCCCGACGCCGCGGCGATCGTCGGGATGAACGGCACCTGGGCGATGTCGCGACCGAGCCGCCGGAAGGCGGACGTGAGCCGGGGCAGTGCCATGGGCGGCTGCCAGCACATCAGGTCGACCAGTGCCCCGGAGGGAATGGGTGCGCGTCCGTCCGTCGTGGCGAGCACCGCGCGGGCACACGTCTCGGCCACGGTGTCGAGCAGCAGGTCGTTCCACGGCACCCACGCGTTGAACGAGCGCCGGTTCAGCTCGGCGAAGAAGGGGGCGTGGACGAAGCCGCGCAGAGGAGCCGCAATCTGCTCGCCCATCGGCAGGAAGGTGTACAGCCGCCCCTTGTCGAGGGGATCGGCGACCGGGACGGCGATGCGCACCTCGGCCTTCTTCTCCCAGGCCATCCAGTCGTGTCGCATCCCGCTTCTCTCGATCGACGCGGTGAGCGCCTCCCGGGCGCGGTCCGGGTCGACCTTTCCGCAGACGACGATCAGTCGCATCCGCCGGCGCAAGGTGACCTGCTGCACCGTCAGGCCACGGGCCCGGTGCAGCACCTGAACCTGACGGTCGTAGGTCCTGCGCCGATTTTCCCCCGCGGCCCGCCACTCCAGCTGGACGCGTTCCAGGCGGTCGAGGAATAGCTCGAACGGGGCACTGTCGTCCATGAGCTCCCGCACCTGCGCAGCTGCTGCCGAGCAGGCTTCGGCGGACTTCAGCGGCAGCCGGACGACGGTCACGAAGCCCCGGCGCGTGAAGCTGTGGACGGTCTTCGGCGCTTCCTCCAGGAAGACCGGAATCTTCAGCGTGTGCAGGTTCGCCTTCAAGTAGTCGACGAAATCCGCGCGCTCGGGAGCCACCTCGCGGGCGAGCGCGTCGTAGTCGTCGAGCCGGGCGAAGCGGAAGGTGAGCCCGTCGGGGGCCCGGGACCCCTCCCTGCCGACGCTGTAGACCTCAGGGGCGTCGCACAGGTTCAGCACGCTCTTGAACCCGACGCCCTTGTGGCCGATCCCCGCGTCGGCACGCTTGGGAGACAAGGCGATGCTGCACAGGCCCTTGAAGTTCTTGCTGCTGAACGGCTTGCCCCGATTGGCCACATAGAGGGTGCCGTACTCACCCTCGTCCTCGTCCAGCCGGATCTCAACACGTCCGTCGGCGGCACCGGCCAGGTGCGCGTCATGTGCGTTCTGCAACAACTCGATGAGTGCCCGACCCTGGTACTCGGGCACGATGAGCGTATCGATCACGGCCTTGGCCTCGCCAGCCGCGTCACGGTCGTCGTCCCAGTCCCGCAGACAGCCACGCACCTCGACCAGCGCCTTCTCGTGCACGCGCCTGCGCACGGCCGCCGACCGGCGCTGCCGCACACGCTCCATCGACGCTCGTCGGTCCCCCGCTGCCATACCGCTACGCCCCCACTCCTATGCCCGTCTGCCACAACTGCACGAGCAGCCTCTCAAACTGGGTGCGCGCGGGGGCGGGAAAGCGGAGAATCCGGGCCCATGACCACGGAACAGGCCCTTCGGCGCTTCGGCCCCCAGTTCGTCGCCGAACAGCGCCACCGCTACGGCAAGCGTCCGCCGGAGAACCGGATGCTCTCCTACGAACTGGCGGTGCTGGACGAGTACGAGCCCTGGCGGATCTGGCTGGACGAACAGCTCGCTCTCCTGCCGGAGGCCGCTGCGGAGACCTTCGCCGCGAACCTGTGGCGCGACCAGAACTTCTGGCCCGACGTCATCGAACTCGCCGCAGGCGCGGCGCTGCGGCGGCAAGGCTTCAGCGTGGAGTTCGAGCGCCGGTGGGGGAAGCTGACACCTGACTGGACCGTCGTCGGTGAAGACGGCGCGCCGGTCGCACTGGTCGAGGTCCTCACCCACAGCCCGCAGCAGGGAACGTTCGCGAAGATGAAGGCGTGGCACGCCCTGGTCGAGCGTCTCAAGCAGGTACCGGTCCCCGTCGTCCTCACCGTGGCTGGCGACCCCACGCGCCCACTCGCCGCCCCTGATGCCCGCACCGCGAAGAGGATCGCTCAGGACCTGCGCCGAGCACTGCTCTCCCCTCTGCACCAGAGCGTCTTCAGGAGCCAGGGCTACACCTTCCTGCTCCAGGCCGACCCACGTACGGGCCAGAGCATGCGGCCTCCCGGAATGAGCACGATCCTCATCCCCCCGAGCGGCATAGCCGGTGTCGTCTCCGCCCGCTCGGTCACCGCCGGAATCGAGAAGAAGGTCAACAAGTACCGGACGCTCGCGAAGGAAGCCGGACTACCGCTGATCGTGGCGGCCGGCGCCCATAAGTTCACCGGCGTCCACGTCCAGCATCTCGATGACCTGCTCAATGGCTCCCCCACGCTGAGCGTCCAGTTCAACTTCGGCGACCCGTTCATCCACCACCCCGTCGATGTCGACCTGTCCAACCCGCCGCGCTGGACCATGCCCCCCGAGCTGGCCGGCGTGCTATGGGTCAGCAACGACTACCCCTTCACTACCACCTGTCGCCCCAACCCCACCGCGGCGGCTCCCGCACCGCCCGCGTTCCTGGGCAAGGGATGATGATGACGGAAGACGAGAGATCGACAGCTTCGACGGACAAGCGGCGTGGCCTCTCCACGACAGCCGCCGCGCTCCGCCCCCTACCTGGCCTCCCGGTCAATGCGCAACTGTTGACGCTCGTAGTCTGAGCCGATGACTTTCGATGTGCGTCCAATCGCTGCCTTTGACCTCGCCGCCGCGAACACGATCGGTGAAGAGGAACAGTGGGCGTTGGTCGCGGCGCCGAGCGGCGCCGTTCGCCTCGCAGGTGAAGACCGGGACCCGGTCTTCGCGTATCTCTGCACCGCTGGTGACACGGTGCTCGGCTGGGTGTACGGTGCCTCCCGGCCTCCTGAGTTGGGTTACATCGCCGTCGACCGGATCATCGTCGCTCCGCAGCACCGCAAGCGCGGTGTGGCGCGGGCGCTGATGGCCCACGTACTAGCCGCCTTCCCGGACACGAAGGTGCTCATGGCGGCGTGGGAGCCCGACATGGTCGCCTTCTACGCTGCCCTGGGGTTCCACGAAGACGACGACGGCGACATGACCAACCAGCTGTAGCCGTACGGTCGGCTGGCGCGCCGTCACTTCGGGGCACTGCGAAACCGGTAAGTGAGCGCAGATGGGGATGGCGCCGAGAAGCTGGGCCGCGTCCCGTTCCACCGCATGCAGAAGGAGCGCCGGGCGCAGGCAGGCGATGCCGCACCGACCGGCTCTTGGGTAGCGATGAGCGCCTGGGACGGGTGAAGGTCGAGGTGCTCTTCGACAACCCGCGGCAGGTGCGGCTGCCAGACGAGAGCGACGAGATCGTGGGCCGGGCCCTCGCGATGCGATCGCGGCCGAGCCGGTGCAACTGGTCTCGTATCACACGGAGGTGTCGACGCGGCAGAAGTGGGCGAACTTGCCGGTGCTGAAACTGCGGACAGATACGGATACAGGTGCGGGCTCGGAGCCGGAGGAGAGGTGACCCCGCGGACCGGGGTTTAATTCCTTTCGCGTTCGTGCTCGGCGGTGCTCCTGCAGTAGCCGCCCGATCTGCTATCTCAGGCGTTGCCGATCGGGTCGAGCAGTGATCCGCTGCTTGTCTGAAAAACGTCGTGGCTGAGTCTGCCACATTGCCTAACTTGTAGTGCTCATGGACTCTGGAAGGCTTGCCATGGTGGCGGGCGTTTGGGGGATGTGATGGTACGCCCGGCAGTACGCGACGGCAGCGATCCCAAAGCTGTCCGTGACACTCGCGTGTTGGTCGACTGTCTTCAAGAGCTGGTGCGAGGTGCTTACCGGCCTGTCAGGAACTGCAGCAAATACCCCGAGGTGGTGTGGCTTGCAGACGTTCCAGAGGGGCTCGTCCGGCGCGCGAAGGACGCTGACTCCCGCATCATGGTGGTGAAGCACCGCCCACCCCTGGAAGCACCGCGGTTGCCGACGATTCTGCAGGGACGCGTATCAGTCGAGACCGCTGCGACCGCCGCGGCGGAGCCTCCCGAGCTGCTCGACGATGCGTCGGTCGTCAGCGAACAGACAGACCCCTTCGCTGACCAGGACGTGGACCCGAAGGCATTGGAAATCGGCAGTTCGGAGGTGCGTAAGGCCTACGAAAGCTGGGCCAATCGATGGAAGCGGTGGGCGCAGGAGGAGTTGGCTGCTGTGCCGCACCGCCGTCTGCACCAGCAGTTGTACCGGATTGCCAAGAAGGTCCAGCAGGACGGTGACTCTTTCGAAACAGTCCTGGCAGTAGGCCTTCTGCAAGTAGGGGCCGAGCGAACGTCGGCTCGAGTGCGTAGGCACATTGTGACCGTCCCTGTCACCCTCACGGTTGATCCGAATTCGGTCAACGTCACGGTGTCTTTGGTGCCGGGTCAGTCGGGCCGCTTGGAGGACACCGAGTTTCTCAGTGAGTCCGATGGTTACACCTCGGAACTGCTGGGGGTCGTTCGCTCGGAGGTGGAGGAAGTCGCCTTCCATCCTCTGTCGGACCGGGCGTCAGAGGCGGTGCGCTCATGGTCGCAGCGTGCCTTCGGCGTCGAGCGAACACTCTCGTTTGACTCCGGCAGTGGGCATCCCGACATCACCGCCGATCCGCAGGCACGCTCGCTGCATCATGCGCCGGCTGTTATCTTGCGCGAACATGGCCAGCGCTCGGTGCTCGGCTTCTTCGAAAGCATCGCGCGAGTCTTGAAGCGTCCCGGGGCGCAAGCCCCCTTGGGGCTAGCGCAGCTGCTCTACGACCTCGAACCCGAGCAACGCACCGCCTGGGGGAGCAGCAACGGTTCCGTCCCTCCGGCGCTGGGCCCGGAACCGTTGTTCCCCATGGTCACCAATGCGGCCCAGATGGACGTGCTGGAGAGGCTGCAGCATGACACCAGCGTGGTAGTCCAAGGCCCCCCAGGCACCGGAAAGACTCACACGATCAGCAACCTGATCGCTGCGCTCCTCGCTGATGGCAAGAGAGTTCTGGTCACCAGCGAGAAGGGCCAGGCCTTGAAGGTGCTGATCGATCAGCTGCCGCCGAACCTGCGCAGTATGTGCGTACTCCAGCGCGATCAGTGGCAGGGCGGCAGCTCCGATCTGCGCCAGTCTCTGGGAGCTCTGGCCCACCTGAGCGCGACTACGAACCCCGAGCGGCTGCAGCAGCGCATCGAGACCCAGCAATCTCAGCGGCATCAGCTCATGGCTGAACAGGCCAAGCTGCGAGAACACCTGAGAGCGGTACGGGAAGCAGAGTGGTACGAGCACCCCGAGATTGCACCGGGATACCGCGGCCGCCTCGACGAGATAGTGCAGGCGGCCGAGCGAGGAACGGCCGATTATCAGTGGCTGCCGCCGCTGCCTCCACAGCCAGGACAACTGCCCCCTCTGGACACCGAAGAAGCACAGCGGCTATGGCTGCTGGTGACCGAGCATGGCCCAGAAATCCTCGATGCTCACATCCAGTACTGCCCCGATCCCTCCACCCTGCCGAACCCTGAAGACGTCGCCGGCCGCATCAGGGACATAGAAGCAGCCAAGGAAGTCCTTGGGCCGGAACCCGTCACACCACTAGCCCAAGCCTTGGCCGACCACGGTGACGCAGAGCTCGCTGTTGTGGAAGCTCTACTCGAGGAAGCCCAGCAGGCTCTGCAGAGTGTGGGGCTGTCTGCGGACCCTACGGCGTGGCAGGAGGAAACCTGGGCGAATCGCGCTCTGGAGGACGGAATCGCACGACGCTCGCAACCGATGTGGGACAGCATCCGCAACGCCTCAAAGCGAGCCCAGCAGACCCAACAGGAGATCGCGACTGCCTCCTTCCTCGAAGTGGAAATGCCACAGCTTCCCGAAGGCGAGGAAAAGGAACTTCTAGTCAGCGGCCGAAATGTCGAGGAGTACCTCCTGCGCAATGGGCAGTTGAACAAACGCTGGCCACGGCCAGCTGTTCTTAAACAAGCCCGAGTCCTCCTGGAACAGTGCCGAGTCGAAGGCATGGTGCTCGCTAACCGAGAACAGATCGCCGCAGTGGTGCGCCATCTGGAGATGCGCTCCCACGCCCGTACCCTGCGCAGCCGATGGGCAGGCGTCGGATCGGATGTCGAGAAGAACGCACCGGACCTGCTCATTTCTCAACTCCTCGACCGAGCGTCCATGTTGCATGCCATCGACTCCTGTGTCGCGGCAATCTGTCAAGTCCACACGACACTGCTCACCAGCGGCATCCCAGCACCTGTCACCACGGTTGATCAGTGGCAGAACATCCGCCGAGACACAGCACAGGCCCGGCGACTGCTGCAGGTCAAAGCCGCAAACCGTCGGCTTGAGGAGATTCTCGCCTGCCTTCCTCAGCCACAATCGCAAGGCGTCCAGGAACTACGGCGGGCGGCTGATGCCGCAGCTGCCCGCAACGCCCATGCCTACGCAAGCGCTGTGCAAGCGCTGACGCTGGCGTACCAGCGTGAAGCGGACCGCCGAGAGACCGGGAAGCTGTTCCAACGCTTGAGCGAAGCCCATCCCGAGCTGGCACAGGTCTTCGCCGCAGACCCCCTTGCTACTCAGTGGCGTGCCCGATTCGCCGTCTTCCCTCAAGCCTGGGCCTGGCGGCAAGCGCAGGACTTCCTCGACACAGTTCTCCGCCCCGGCCGCGAGGAGCAGCTCGAAGGAGAACTCGCGCAGATCGAAGCCCGACTGCATGCTCTGGTGGAAGGCCTCGTCTGCGACCGTGCTGCCCTGCACTGCGTGAGCCGCATGACCACGAAACACAAACAAGCCTTGGCCGCCTACGCCAGCGCCATAGCCAATGCCGGCCAAGGAACAACGGACTACGGGAAACGCCACCAACGACACGCACGCTCAGCCATGCAAACAGCCCAAGGCGCGGTCCCCGCTTGGATCATGCCACTCAGACAGGTAGCCGAGACGATCAGCCCGGAACCGGACTCCTTCGACGTTGTGATCGTCGACGAAGCAAGCCAGGTTGGCCTGAACGGCCTCCTGCTGTTATGGCTCGCCCCGCGGATCATCGTCGTCGGAGACGACCGCCAGTGCGCGCCCTACTACACCGGTAGCAAGCACGATCGGATCACACAGATCTTCGACGAACGCATGGACGCACTTGAACCCTGGCAGCGCGAAGGCTTCGACCCCAAGTCCAACCTGTACGAGTTGCTGTCCTCGCGCTTCACTGAAGTAGTCCGCCTCACCGAACACTTTCGCTGCATGCCCGAGATCATCAAGTGGTCCTCCATGCAGTTCTACCCCGACAACGAGCTCATCCTGCTCCGCCAGCACGGCTCGGACCGGCTCCCCCCACTGAAAGTCATCCATGTTCCAGAAGGCCACTGCGAGGGACGCAGAGACAAGCTGATCAACCGACCTGAAGCAGAAGCGGTCGTTGACCAGCTCCACCGCCTCACACAAGACCCGGCCTATGCCGACCGCAGCCTAGGCGTCATCATCCTGCGCCAAGGCGCCCAGACCCGACTCGTACAAGATCTCGTCGACCTCCGCATCGACATGCCCGCCCGCGAACGCCACAACATCCTGGTCGGCACTCCCGAAGAATTCCAAGGCGATCAACGCGACGTCATCCTGCTCTCCATGGTCGTCGACGGCGCCAACGTCATCGCGGCAACTGGCCGCAGCCACGAGCGGCGCTTCAATGTTGCAGCCAGCCGAGCTCGCGACCAGATGTGGCTCTTCCACTCGATGACCGTGGACCAACTGAGCAGCAAGGACCTCCGCCGCTCCCTGCTCACCTACATGCAAAGCCCGCCCCCGCCCTACACCCACGCCCGCCAGCCGGCCAACGTCACCCCAGACCAGCTTTGCGCCCCCTTCGACTCGCTCTTCGAGCAGCGCGTCTACCTACGCATCAAGGAACGTGGCTACGACGTAGTGCCGCAATGGGAAGTCAACGGCAAGCGCATCGACCTCGTCGTTACCGGGGGGCACGGGCGTCTCGCCGTCGAGTGTGACGGAAGTCCCCACCACTCCACGAGGCAACAGATCCACGACGATGCCGAGCGGGAACGAGAACTACGCCGCGCAGGCTGGACCTTTTGGCGCGTACGCAGCAGCGCCTTTGCTCTCTCGCCGGAAGATGCCCTGGCCCCCCTGTGGAAACGCTTGACCGACCTGGGAATCCACCCGCGGACCACGTCAGACGCATCCGCTGATGGCACAGAACCTCGAGCGGTATGGGCACCGGTCGGACTGGCTGAAGCCGAGCCTGAAGAGGAAGACGTGGACCCCTATGACGGTGAACTGGACGACGACAGCGAGGCAGCCTGACATGGAAGATTTCGACGACAGCACTCTCGAAGAGCTGGCCGCCATGATCAGCGGCGATGAGGCAGGTATGAAACGCCGCGGAGGCTGGGAGCTGGCGCCCTTCCTCCGTCGGGCCGGCTGGGACGACGTTCCCGATCACGACGGCAGCCCACGAAACCCATGGCTTCTGGACCTCCTGCGCGAACGTAAGGAAGACGACGCCGGAGACATCAAGCGTGTCGTTCTACGCCTGGCCGACCGGCGCGAGTACCAACAACAACCCAGCGAGTACACCCCCGTCATCGAACGCCTCCAAGAAGTCCTGGCCCTTGAAGGACTCCGCGTCGACTACCGCAACGGCCGACCCAGCCTTACTGAATACGACCCCGACGAACCACCACGGCCGCAGCGTGTCGAACTCAAGGTCACCATCACCGACATCGTCGCTGATCCCGACTTGGCCCGCGCCGTCCAGCTACGTCTGGACGAAGCGCGCACTTGTCAAGAACACGGCGCCTACACCTCAGCGGTCATCATGCTCGGCAGCCTCCTCGAAGGCGTGCTCGTACACGCAGCCGAAGTCAGGCCTGCCAGCGAGCCGCTCTCCAAGCCGCTGCGCTCGGCCGGGATGCAGGACCTTGTTCAGCATGCCTACGTCAATGGATGGATCGACCAAGACGCGAAGATGGCTTCGGAGCTCCTGCGGACCTACCGAAACCTGGTTCACCCGCTCGCCGAGAAGCGAGCCAAGCACAGCGCAGACTTCGATACAGCCGACCTCTGCTGGTCCACTGTCAACGCCGTCCTAAATGACTTGGCGGCGAGTAGCGTCTAGCCCGCCGTTGGGAACCGGAGCGCGTAGCTACGTTCGGTCGGTGGGCCACATCCGGGATGCTGAGGACCACCGGCCGAGAAGGTCATCTGTGAGCTATGTAGGTGCCGGGCGGCTAGCTATCCTCGGGGTTGCCTTAACGGAGTTTGGTGGACACAAATCGCGACAACGCGAACCGTCGCGTCCGTCTGTCGTTCCTCGGGTAGGGCTGGGTCTGCCGTCACTGTGGGAGTGATGTCCGGCCGCACCACGTGAGAGATCTCCAGCGGGGCCGCCGGTTCGCCTGGGCTGCCGGTGGCGTCAGGAGGATGGAGGCACGCCACAGGGGGAGGGCAGCGGCGCGCCCCGATCTCTCTGTGAGTCCTGCGACCTATGCCCGGCCGAAGCGATTGAGCCTCGGGTCCGGCTCGAGTTCCTCCTCATTCGGCTCCCACTCAGGCCGGAAATCGGGGTGCGCGGCGTATGCCGCAGCGAGGTGGCGGAGCGGGAAGGCAGTGGCAGAGAGCGTACTCGTTGCAGGGCCGCGCACCATGTAGTCGTCGTCTTCTGCTTGTTGCAGCATCCGCTCCACGAACCGCAGGACACCTCGTTTGGCGGCGACGTCGGCGAGGACCTTGGCCTTCAGCCCTGCGGCGTCCTCGGCCGCGCCGGGCTTCACGGCCTGTGCTGCAGCATCGTCCTCGTCGATACGGGCCCGGAGGAAGTTCGTCAGGTCTGCGATTCCATCACTTCTCATCGTGCCCCCTCGGTGCAATCTGACGTAGCCATCATGTCGGACAGGTCTGACAGAGCTGCTTCTTCATCGCCAAGTCCGCCGTCCTGGCTTATTCCTTGCGGAGGTTGGCGGAGTCGAGGGTTGGGAACTTGGACAGCTGTGGAGGCATGCTGCCGATCTCAGCTGTCGAGCAGCCGCCGAAGATCGTCCTGGCCAAGGCGCATCTCAGCATCGGCGATGGCTCCGTCGAAGTGGACACCCTCGGCCTTGAGGATCTCCATCGGGGTGTCCGTTCGGGTCTGGTCCGTCCACTGGAATCCGTCGCTGACACGTCCTGCTGCGTTCAGGACACGCCAGGGGCTGGGGCATTGGCTGCAGGCGCTCAGGTGTCTTCCGACCGGAACGGCATGGCTGCCGATCACCGCTGCCACGTCGCCGTAGGTGGTCCACTGTCCGGTCGGTACAGCACCCAGCAGGGTGTGCAGCATCGTCCAGTCCTTGCGGGTGCCGGTGAGCTGCTTGGCCAGACCGGAGAGGTTGAACCCTGCCAGGGCGGCCCACTCTTCGACATCGACATCGCTGGGAACCTGGCTAGTGTCGACGTCCCACCATGTCGTGCCCTGTATGCCGTCGGCGGTGCGGCTCGTCACGCTCGTGAAGATGTGATTGGCCAGTCCGGTAGGGGAGTAGGAGGCGCCGTCAGCGTCCCAGACCAGTGGCTTGGCAGTGTTGTTGGTCCAGGTGGCTGTGGCCCGGCGGGTGTCCTCTTCCAGCCATGCGTTTATTGCGTCGCGGACAGCTTCCGTCGTGCCGTGGCGCGGTGTCATCCGCAGTCTGGTGCCTTCAGGCAGCAGGCCCGCACTGACGAGTACGTGGACGGCGTTGCGTGCGCGTGCGCGTTCCTGAAGCTTCTTGGCCGCAGCCTCGCCTTCGATCCGGGTTGGTGCGAGCGTGAACTCTTCCACCTCCGGGGTCGGATAGACCTTGGTGAAGCCGGCGACGATGTGCTCTCCCACCTTCCACAGCCCTACCTGGATGAGGTCGATGTCGAGGCTCATTTCGGACAGCCAGACCACGGAGTGGGTGACCTGCTTGGGAAAGTCGGCAGCGATGATCACTTGGCGTGGGCGCTGGAGGAGCTCCGGACTCCACTCTCCGTCCACGTGGTCGAGGAGGCGCTGCTTGCACGCATCGATGTCGAGGTCGCTCCCCCTCCGCGACAGGAAATCGCGATGCGCCGCGGCGAGGGTGTCGAGGTCGAACCGGGACACCAGAGCGGCGTAGGTGATCGCCTGGAGGTGTACGTCCCGGTCGGCTGTTCCGCGCTTCAGCTCCACCACGACGAGGCGTCCGGTTGCGTCCAGCCCAAGGACGTCCAGCCTGTCTCGCGCCGGCACGCCATCGGTGTCGGCCCACCGGTCGTACTCCGCGGTGATGACGAGCACCGACTCCCCGAGCACTTGAGGGTGGGCGATCACCCATTCCTGCAGGTGCTGCCGTTCAAGGAGACTCTCGGCAGCCAACCCGGTGCGCGAGATCGGTATGGCCGTCTCACCTGTGACGGTGAAGAGATGATCCACGGTCCCCTCCTGGAACAACCGGCAGCGTGACGTTCAGAGCCTACGTGTGCCGGTTCGCCGCTCGACAGCCGTCTTGCCGAACACCAGATCGGCCTCGGCGCCTTCCCGGAAACTGGATTCTGCCTGTGGTGGAGCCGTCGGCGGTCAGGCGCCTCCTGACTGGCCTTGACCATGCGGAAGTTGCGGAGAACTGTGCTCGTCTGCCCGATGCCTGGAAGCGGACTCGACCGCAGAGCCCGCGGATCACGATCACCAGGGACGACACGACCATTGCGCTCACCACCTTCAGCGACGACGAAGTACGGCGTGTGATCCGCGTCCTGGACGACGGGCAGAGCCCGGTTCGATCACCTTGAGTCGTTGTCGACCGTCACCCATCATGGCAGTTGCGGCCGGAGCACTGTGTGATCTTGACGGAACCCTGGTCCGCCGACGTCGCTGGCCCCGGTGTTCTCGTACTAGGCCAGGGCCCGTAATCGGATTTTCTAGCCCAGGAGCGTCCCCGGTGATTGAGTTCAGCATCGAGCGGAGAGTCGAAGATCCTTCCTGGTCTGCGGCCTGGACTCCTGCCGACTCATCAGGGGGACAGGTCGAGTGGGGGCAGGTCAGTGCCAGCGCTTTCACCTTCGACATTTTTCGGGCTGTCGTTTCATTTGTGGTGAACGGAATCAATTTTGGTGTCGATGAGCCAAATCAGACCCTGCTTGATTATTGTCTGATGCTAAATCTTGGCTGCCGGGAGCTGCAGGCTCATCGAGGATCTCAGGTTGAGTCAGCCACTGGCTCTTTCCGCATGTACTTCATCCGGGACTCGAAGGGTTTGAGGATCGCTTCAGATCGAGCAGAGGAAAGCGTCTGTATTCCTGTTACGGAATACCATAAATCCGTTGCTGAATTGCTCGATTCGGCCATGTGTGAGATCCTGTCGGCTCATCCAGAGCTTGGAGACAATGCGTTTCTTCGGCGCGTTGAAAAATTCCGCTGTCGGGGAAGTCACGAGAGTGTGGGAAGGTAATTTTCGAAGCAGTGTCTACTCTTCATGCGTTGCTGCCTAATGTGCCAGGAAATCCCGACCGAAGGTAGTTCCGGCGAGCTTGCTACGGGGTGGCGGCCGTGCTCTGCGGTTCGGTGAAGTCCTCGCTAGTCGGCGAGGTCTCTCCGTCCACGGCGCACTGCATCGCGTACAGGACCGGCTTCGCGTCCGGCTCGCGGTCGGGCTGGAGAGTCCAGGCCTCGTAGCGCAGGACCGAGCGAGGGGTCACCGTCCCCACCTCCGCTTGGCCGCGGCCACCTTCGCGCGCAACTCCTCCGTCTGAGTCGGCATACGTACGTCCTCGGGCGGCATGTCCCACTCCCGGCCACCGCACGGCGGCCGAAGCTGCACGTACGGCCCCACATGCCCCATCACCACGCCCACCTTGCCGCTCCGCCGGTCGACCACCAGGACGCCGGCATCGGGCGTGACCCAACAGCTCCTTGAGGACGACGAGTTCCACCCGGCCGCTGACGGGCGGCCATCACAACGACGTCACCCAGCTCACCCCACTGCTTCAGGCCGTGCTGCTTGCGCGAGGCAAGCACGCCCGGCCGCGTCGGCGCCTGGCCGTCGTTCTTGTCGACCGCGGGTACGACCGGGTGCCCGGCGGTGGCTCGTGAAACGCGGCTCAGCCCACCTGCACGGCAGTCAGCGGCGCCACTCGTAGGTGCCTGGGGATGTCTGCACGACCTCCTGCGGCCAGGTGTCCCGGACGCGCCGCAACTGATCGCGATGCCGCACGGCCCATCCCTCGGCCAAGCGCACCGATACGCGGACCGATGTCCCCGATCCGGCATGGTCTTCCACCGCGATCACGACCACCCCGTCCTGGCCGGAGGGCTCGAAGCGGATCTCGGGGTTGCGTCCATCGTCCATCCACGACGCCTCCCGCCCTGCGGCAAGCGCATCCAGGACCTGTGACCAGCAGTCCACATCGTCCGGGGCCAGGCACACCGACAGGCGTCCCTGAGCGAACCCGCCCGTGACCACGATCTCCGCGTCGAGGAAGTCATGCCAGGCCGGCACTCCCGGCATGTGACGGCCCAGGACCCGAATCTGAAGACCGCTTCCCTCGTCAGCAAGGTGGATCAAATCCACAGCACTGCCCTCGATCACTCTTGCTCCCCACGCTGACGTCGCCTGCCGCCATGATGCCTCGCGCGGACAGTCGTCCCGCACCGGGGCGTCGCGTGGGGAGTTGTCAGGGTGTTGCCACCGGCGGGCGCAGTGCAGGGGGAGCCTTCGGTCCTGTTGAAGTGCTGCCTGCCATGGCCTGCGTCGGTGCAATCTGTTCCAAGGCGCTCGAGCCGGCAATGGTGGGTTCCGCCGCCGTCGCCTGGTTCCAGCCGGCACCGGAGGTACCTGAGGGTGAGGACGCCGAGCTTGCGCTTCGCGGCATTGATGGGGAGAAGTTGGCCCAGGACTACGGGCTGTAGCTCGGTGAGGAGCGGAGTGCGGGAACGATGGAGGGGCCAGCCGCGGCGGATCAGATGGATGCTCGCGGTGTACTTGATCGGCTTCCTTGAAGGGGCTGTTGCCCATCTCCTGGATCTGGTCGGCGGTGGAATCCACGTCTACGCCTCCTTCGCCCCGGTGCCGTTGCAGGTCTTCTTCGTCAGCCTTGCCGTCTTGGACCCGCTGGTCGTCGTACTGGTGGGACTCGTGCGGCCGGTAGGGGTCCGCTTGGCCTGCGGCGTCATGGGGCTGGACGTCATCGCGAACTGGATCACCAACTGGCCCCAGTTGGAGCAGAATCCGGCGTGGCTGCTGCGTCCCGTAGGGCTGCTGCCCATCACGCTCTTCGGCCTGTTTGTCGTCGCCTCCTCGGTTCCTGTGCTGCGGGCCGTGGAAGCGATGCCGGAGCGTCTCAGCCGGGCGATCCGATGACAGTCGTGCGCGGTCCGGGAAGGTGGGTGACCCGCTCAGAGGCGTCTCCCACTTCGTGGAAGTGGACGATCTCCTCGTGCAGTGGAAGAGCCTGCAGCCGTGCCTGGCCGTCACTGGAGAGGTGAACTTTCGACCTCCCGGGGCTGGGTGACGTGTGGCAGACACGCGGACGGAGGCTTCTGCGTGCAGACCTCCCGAAAGCTGAGGGAGTGTCTGCCCGAGCCTGACCGCGTGCCCCACCCCGCACGGCTTTGCCGATCCTTTACAACCCGCCCCGACCCTGTCTCGTCTCTTCGCTCGATCCATCACACAGCCGGTCCGGCCACCCGCCGGGCCGGACGACGAAAGAGAGCGATACATGCGCCGAACAGTCCTCAGCGCCACGGCAGCCGCGTGCGTCGCCGTGCTGGCGAGCACGGTGCCCGCGTTCGCCAGCGGGGCGGACTCGTCCCCGACCCCCCGTCCCGCCGCCTCCGCGCCGTCGGCCCGGCCGAGCGTGCCGGTCAGCGCGGAGCCGAGTGAGGCGCCGAGTGCCGTCCCCACCCGGATGCCGAGCCGGGCGGCCACCCCCGTGCCGTCCGTCGCGCCGGGCGACGGACGCGGCCAGGTCGGCGTCGTACCGAGTGGCGCGCCCGACACCGGCGTGACCACCGGCTCCGACAGCTCCGGCTCGGGCGGCATGCTGATCGGCGGCAGTTCCGCGGGCGTGCTCGCGGCGGGCGGCACGGCGGTCTTCCTCGTACGCCGCCGACGGGCGACCGGGGCATGACCCACCTCTCCAGGCGCGGGTTCGTCACCGCGGCGGCGGGCTCGCTCCTCGTGAGCTGCGGTAGCCACGGCGGCGACAGGGCACAGGGCACGCACATGACACCCCGGCCCGCTGCAGCTCCGTCCAAGGCCGCGCGGAGCCATTCGGTCCCCGTACGCCTGCGGATTGCCGGGATCGGCGTCGACACCCCGGTCATGCGGCTCGGGCTGGCACCGGACGGCACCGTGCAGGTGCCGCCGATCACCGCGCACGACCAGGCGGGCTGGTACCAGAACTCCCCGACGCCGGGTCAGACGGGCCCTTCGGTGATCCTCGGTCATGTCACGGTCGGCGCATACGGAGACGGCGTCTTCCGTCGGCTCGACCGGCTGCGCCGGGGCGACGAGGTCACCGTGCGCCTGGAGAACGGCACATCGGCCGACTTCACCGTCACCTCCGTACGGACCGTCGCGAAGGCGGAGTTCCCTACGGAGGCGGTGTACGGCGACGTCGACCGGCCGGAGTTGCGGCTCATCACCTGCGGCGGCCCCCGTACCGGCGACGGCTATCGCGACAACGTGATCGTCTTCGCCGCGCTGCGCACCACGCTTCACTGACCGGTCGCCGCCCGCCCCGATCCCGGACCGACGCGACGTACGCCGTGGAGCGTACGGCCTCGGTCCGGGGTCTTCCCCATGGGTTGCCCCGCGCACCGGACGTGAAGAATGCCCCCACCCCCCCTGGAGAGTGTTGAAACGGTCCCGTGAGAAAGCGGCAGCCGAGCTGTTCGCCGTTCTCTATCCGCGCCTGGCCGGCTGGTGCCGCCGTCTGGTCGACGACGACGAGACCGCCCACGAGATCGCCTCGGAGGCGTTCACCCGCCTCTGGGCCCGCTGGACGTCAGTGTCGGAGCCCCGCGGTTTCCTCTACGTCACGGCCGCCAACATCGTCCGCGACCACTGGCGCCGCCTGGAGCGCGAACGCCGGGCCGTGCGCCGCGCCACCGTGGAGGCGTCCGTCCTCCCGCCCACCGAGCAGCACGACCCGTCGGTCCGCCTGCTCGTCCAGGCGCTCCCCGAACGACTGCGCATACCGACCCTCCTGCACTACTACGCTGACTTGCCGATCCGGGAGGTGGCCGAACTGACCGGGCGCAAGGAAGGAACCGTCAAGGCCGACCTGCACGCGGCCCGCGAACTGCTCCGCGCCCACTTGAGGAGAAGCCTTGATCACATACAGTGACGACGGTCCGGACTTCGAACCCGACGACCCCCTCGCCGTCATCATGCGGCCCCCCTCCGGGCACCTCGCACCGCCACCCGGCCGGTACGAGGAGATCCGCCGTGGCGCGGCCCGCCGCCGCGTCCTGCGCACCGCTGTCGTGGGCGGTGCGGCCTGCGCGGCCGCCGCCCTCCTCGCCGCACCCGTCCTGCGCGGCGCCTTCCAGGACCCCGTCTCCCCGACGGTCCCCCTCGCCCCGCCCCCCGCGAGCAGCCCCGCCGCCCCCACTACGCCGGTCCCCGTGAGTCCACGCCCCGATGCCCGCTCCTCGACCGGCACGCCCAGCAGGCCCGCCCGCCCGACGGCCGTCACCGCATCGCCCTCGGCCCTGCCCTCGGCAGCCCCTACGGAGCGCCGGTCCTCGCCCCCGGCCTTGCGTACGGCGCCGTCGACGGACCCGACGCGCTCCTCCGCCGCACGTTGAACACCTCGAACCCGCCCCCCGTCAGGGCCGAGCGGTGTCCCCCTCGGTGGGCAGGGGGATGGTGTCGCCGATGACGGCGGCCAGGCGCTGGAGCTGCGCGGCGAGTTCGTGGCGTTCCCGGGGGGTGAAGTGCGCGAGCGCCTCGGCCTGGCGCGCGCGGAGATCTCCCCGCATGGCCGCGAGCCGGTCGGCGCCGTCCTGGGTGAGGCGGACGAGGACCTGCCGCTCGTCGTGGGGGGAGCGCTGCCGCGTGACCACGCCCGCCGCTTCGAGCTGCTTGAGCATGCGGGTGGCGGTCGGGACGCTGACCTCGGCGGTGGCGGCAAGCTTGCCGACCGGCAGTCCGTCGCCCTTGGCGTCTGCCGAGAGGGGTTCCAGCAGGGTGAGCTGTGCCATGGACAGCCCGGCCCCGGAGTGCCCCATGGTGGCCGCCCGGGACCGGCGCATCGCGTAGAACAGCCGGTCAGCGGCCTGCGCCAGCTCGCGCACGCCCGCCTCGTCCCCGGCCGCGCCCTGGGGGTCTTCCTCTTCGTGGTTGCTCATCTCTCGCATGACTGTTAGCTTACTAAATGAAGTCGTTAGCAAGCTAAGCTTTAGGAGGCTTTAAGTCATGGACTTCCCCGCACGCATCGACGTCCACAACCACATCGTCCCGCCGGTCTGGGCCGAGACCCTGGCCGCTCGCGGCCTGACCTCCGGCGGCTGGGCCATCCCGGCCTGGAGCCCCCAGAGCGCGATCGCGATGATGGACCAGCAGGGCATCGCCACCGGCGTCATGTCCGTCACCTCGCCCGGCATCCACCTCGGTGACGACGCCGACGCCCGCGACCTGGCCCGCGCCGTCAACGAGTACGGCGCCGAGGTCGTCAAGGACAACCCCGACCGCTTCGGTCACTTCGCCAGCATCCCGCTGCCCGACCTCGACGCCGCCGTGGCGGAGGCCGTGTACGCCCTCGACGTCCTCGGCGCCGACGGCGTGGTGCTGATGTCCAACGCCCACGGCAAGTACCTCGGCGACCCGGACTTCGAGCCGCTCTGGGCCGAGCTGGACCGCCGCTCGGCGAACGTCTTCGTCCACCCCGCGCAGCCCCCGATGACGCTGCTGCCCGGCACCCCGGCCCCGCTCGCGGACTACGTCTTCGACACCACCCGCACCGCCCTGAACATGGTGCTCAACGGTGTCATGGACCGGTACCGCAACGTCCGGGTGATCCTGTCCCACGGCGGCGGCTTCCTGCCGTACGCGGCGTACCGTTTCTCCGGTCTGACCTCCACCGTCGTGGACCGGAACCGCAACGCCGACGACATCCTGCGCGACCTCAAGCGGTTCTACTTCGACACCGCCCTGTCCGCGAGCCCGTCCGCCCTCCCGGCCCTGCTGGCCTTCGCCGAGCCCGGTCACGTCCTCTACGGCAGCGACTGGCCGTTCGCCCCCCAGGAAGCGGGCAGCTACTACAACCACTTCCTGGAGACCTACCCGGACTTCACCCCGGGCCAGGCCGCGGCCATCGACCGCGGCAACGCCGAGGCGCTCTTCCCCCGCCTCGCCCGCTGACCCGGAACTTCCCGGCGCTATCGATGCCCCGCACCACTGGTGCGGGGCATCGGCGCGTCGTACGGAGGGCGTCCGCCGTCGTCAGGCCAGGCGCGTGAAGATCCGCTTGGCGTTGCCGTGGTTGAAGGCGGTCTTCTGCTCGTCCGTGAGGCCGCTGCTCGTGTCCAGGAGCTCGTTGAACGCCGCCGCGACGGGCGCGGGGGCGTACGGGAAGTCGCTGCCGAACAGGATGCGTTCATGGTCGGCGAAGGCCAGGAAGCTGGGGAAGGCGTCCGGGCCGGAGGACAGGGCGGTGTCCCAGTAGAAGAGCTTGAACTTCGCCAGCAGTTCCTCGGTGGTGGGCCCCTCGGGTTCGAGGGCGGGCTGCAGCTCGCAGAACCTCATCACGGCGTAGGGGACGAAGCCGCCCGCGTGCGACAGGATGATCTTCGCGTCCGGGTACTGGTCCAGCACCCCGGTGAACACCATCTGCACGGCGTTCCGGGTGGTGTCGAACGGGTAGTCCACGAGCGGGCCCGGCACGCCCGCGAGGGTCTCGATCGGCGGGCGGGCCGGATGGATGAACACCACGGCCGACCGCTGGTTCAGCGCCTCCCAGAGCGGCGCGTACTTCGGGTCGCCCAGATAGGAACCCTCGTAGTTGCTCAGCAGTACGACCCCGTCGGCGCCCAGCTCGTCCAGCGCGTACTCCGCCTCGGCCACGGCGCCCTCGACGTCCGGCAGCGGGACGGTCGCGAAGTTGCCGAACCGGCCCGGGTACCGGGTGGTCAGTTCCGCGACGTACTCGTTGACCTTGCGCGCCATGTCCCGGCGCTCCTGCCCCTCCCAGCCGACCACGCTCGGCGCGGTCAGTGACAGCACGCTGGTGGCGATCTGCTGGTCGTCCATGTACCCGAGGTGCGCCTCCGGGCTCCACGCCGGGGTGGACCAGCCCGACGGGTCCCCGCCGTGGCTCGGCAGCGCCTCGCCCCAGAACGGGGGCACCACATGCGTGTGCACATCGATACGGTCCGCGTTCGCCATCCGGCGTCTCCCTCTGTACGCCCCCCTCGATGGGTCCTCTCGGAAAGTAGCCCGCAAAGATCACGCCCGCCATCCGAGCCGCCCCGAACGTGCCCGTGGTCCTCGCGGCCGGACCGGCGCGGCAACGCGGCGGTACCCGGGCGTCTACGGGTGCGGCTTCTCGCCCTTCGCCAGCATCGCGACGAACTTCTCGATCCGGCGCGCCCGCGTCTCGGGCTTCTTGGCGTCCTGCACCCGGTACAGGATCGCGTAGCGGTTCTGCCGGTCCAGTGTCCCGAAGAACTCCGCCGCGGCCGGGTCGGCGGCCAGGGCCGCGGCGAGGTCGTCCGGCACCGTGGCGGTCTTCGCGCCGTCGTAGGCCGCCTCCCAGCGGCCGTCCGCCTTGGCGCGGTCGACCTCGGCCTGCCCCGGCGGACGCATCCGGCCCTGCTCGGTCAGGGCGGCCACCTTGTCCCGGTTGACCTTGGACCACCTGCTGCGCGACGTGCGCGGGGTGAACCGCTGGAGCCACCACTCGTCGTCGAACTTGGCCTTCTGGCCGTCGATCCAGCCGTGGCAGAGGGCCACGTCGAGCGCCTGGGCGTAGTCCAGCGCGACGATTCCGGCGCCCTTCTTGCGCAGCTTGAGCCAGAGGCCGGGCGAGGCGGCGTGGTTCGCACCGAGCCACGCCTCGAACGCCTCTGCGGATTCGAACGCGACGATCTCCAAGTCCTGAGTCACTCCAGCAGCGAACCACATCCGGCCCATCGGCATGACGCGTTCGCGCACGGTCCTCTGCCGTCCGCCCGACGACGCGGCCGGGTCCCGCCCTAGGACGCGGAGCGGAGCACGAGCAGGGTGATCTCGCTGGGGGCGAAGACGCGGAAGGGCGGGCCCCAGAAGCCGGTGCCGCGGCTGGTGTAGAGGAGGGTGCGGGCGCCGTGCCGGGTGAGTCCGGCGAGGGCAGGCTGGTCGAGGCGGACCAAGTGGTGGAAGGGCCAGATCTGGCCGCCGTGGGTGTGGCCGGAGAGCTGGAGGTCGATGCCGTGCGCCGCCGCGCGGTCGACGAACTTGGGCTGGTGGGCGAGGAGCAGGACGGGGAGGTCGGGATCGGCGCCGTCCAGGGCTCCGGCGAGGTGGGCACCGTGGCCCGCCAGGCCGGACGACTCGGCAGTCACGTCGTCCACCCCGGCGACCACCAGGGTGTCACCGCCGCGTTCCAGCAGCAGATGGCGGTTGCGCAGCGGCTCCCAGCCCAGCTCGTCCATCAGGTCGACCCAGCCCTGGGCCTCGCTGTAGTACTCGTGGTTGCCGGTGACGTAGACGCGGGCCCGCGTCGCTTCGACGGTGCCCAGGGGAGCGGCCTGGGCGCGACGGCGTTCGGCCGTGCCGTCCGCGATGTCGCCGGTGTGGCAGACCAGATCGGCCTCCAGGGTGTTCACCGTCTCGCAGACCTGTGCCGACCAGCGGGCGCGGTCGAGCGGACCGTAGTGGGTGTCGGTGATCAGGACGACTCGGGTGCCGTCCAGCCCGGCGCCCAGGCGCGGCAGTCGCACGTCGAGCCTGCGCACGCGCGGCACGCGTCGAGCCTCGGCGTACCCCCAGGCGAGCAGGACGGCGGTCACGGCGAGGACGGCCCAGGTGACGACGCGCGCACGGGCCTGTCCGTCACCGGCGCCCGCCACGACCAGGGCGAGCCGCAGCAGGACACCGAGCAGGACGGACCAGGTGAACAGGACCCAGGCGCCGCCCAGCAGCGTGTCCCCGACGATCGCCGCCCGGTCCTGCTGGCGCCGCCCGTGGCCGCGCGCCATCGCCAACGGCATACCGACCAGGCCGAGGGCGAACAGCGCGGTGCCGATCAGGGTCGCGGGGAGCGGCCAGTGCTGGCCGGTGTACAGGAGGACCCAGCACGGTACGGCCCACAGCAGGACGGGGGCGACCAGGGGGATGTACCGCATCGCCTGCTGGAGCCGGCTCCGTGGTGCCTCGCCCGAGTCGTCGGCGGCGGATCGGGTGCTGCTGGTCTCGGTCACGCTTCCCCTTCTGAGGTTCTGTCCGGCGGACAGTGCCGCGAGGCGGTCCTCGTACCGGTCATCCGGCCGTGGGCCCGGCAGTCTCGCGCAGAGCTTCCGTGCAGCCATTGTCCGCCGCCGCGAAAAGGGCTGCCCTCCGGGGGCTTCGGTCAGGTCCACGAAGCCGAGGCTCTCCAGGAGGTTCTTGGGCAGCAGGCGGTCGGCGCGCTGCGGGCGAGGGGGTCGAAGCAGTCGAACCCGGTGCCCAGGTCGAGGGAGTTGTCGGGGAAGCGCCGGGACCCGGGGGCGTAACAGGGGACCAGAGGCTGTCCGGGGAGGCAGGGGCGGGTCGGCACCGCGAGCGGCGTTGGTCCGCTCAGAGCGGCTTGCGCCAGACCGAGATGTGGCGGGTCGAGGCGTCCGTGAAGGGGGTTCCGGTCCAGTCCGCCACCCGCCGCTCCAGGCTCAGGCCGGCGATGCGGGCCATGAGGTCCAGCTCCGCGGGCCAGGCGTAGCGGTGTCGGGAGGCCGAGCGGCGGTACCGGTCGTCCTCGCCGTCCCGGGTGAGGTGGTGGGAGACCAGGATCTGGTCCACCAGGTCGAAGGTGTCGAATCCGATGTGCCCCGCCGACACGTCGAACGGCACCGCCGACTGCGTGGGCGGCAGGAGCCGCAGCGGAGGCACACCGAGTTCGATGACGAAGCGTCCACCGGGCGCCAGATGCCGGGCGGCGTTACGGAAGCACTCCACCTGCTCGTCCTGCGTGAGCAGGTTGGAGATGGTGTTGTAGACGAGGTAGACCAGGCTGAACTCGCCCGGTACGACCGTCGTGGCCATGTCGCCCAGGGTGACCGGGAGCGTCTCCTCGTCCACCTTCCGGCGCAGCACCGCCGCCATGTGCGCGGAGAACTCGATGCCCGTCACCGGCACCCCCCGCTCCCGCAGCGGAACGGCCACCCGGCCGGTGCCCACCGCGAACTCCAACGCCCGTCCCTCTCCGGCCAGTTCGGCGAGGAAGTCCAGGGTCGGGCCGAGCACCGCCGCCGAGGACATCTCGGTCTCCTTGGCGTCGTAGCGCTCGGCACTGTCGCGGTTCCACAGTTCGCTGCTCGTCACGGGTGGCCACTCTGCCGGGGACGGTGGGGCGTTGTCGACGCGATTATTCGTCCCGGGCGCCCCACGCGGCCGCGCACAGCGCCCGGTCCAGTTCCGCGGTGTAGCGGGTCGCCGCCAGCCAGCCGCGGGCGAACCGGGTGGTGTCGGCCGGGAGCAGGCGGCCGAAGACGTCGCGGGAACGCTCCGTCGCCGAGGCGTGCAGCTCGGCCAGGAGATCGGCGGCGGTACCGAGACCGTGGGCGTTCAGACGGCGGACGTCGGTGGCCATGGTGCCGGGGAAGGAGAGGGTGCGACGGCCGCCCGCCACCGCCTGGTGCACGCGGCGGCGCAGCAGGTGCACGGGCGCCTCCTCCACCGGCGGCACAGCAAGGGCCGCAGCTCGCCCGGTGGTTGGCAGATCGGCGCGCTGGAGCCGGTCCAAGCCGACATCGACACGCGTGCCCGTGACGGTGGGGTGCTCGGTCGCCAGCAGGGCGGCCCGCGCGTGCGGGGCCGGGGTCAGGCGGGCCACGATCCGGAGCCGGGTGCCGGGGGCTGCCGCCAGCAGACGCAGGTTGTCGCGGTGGGGGAGTGCCGGGTCGTCATGGGCGGAGGTCAGGCGCACGGTGCCGCCCGCGTACTCCGCCAGCAGGCAGTCGCCCGCCGCCTCGCGGGCCGTACCGCTCAGCGCCACTTCGAGGAAGAGCAGGTCGGAGCCGCCCGCGAGAGCACGTGCGACCTGTTCGGCCGCGGGTGCCGCCCAAAGCTGGTCCACAGGCTCCGCGCGCCACTCCACACCGGGCGCGCGCACCGCCCGTACGCCCGCCCCCGCGCCCAGTCGGCCCGACGGCGAGACCGTGGCCCCGGACATCGCCAGCCCCGCCCGCGACAGCTCGCGGTGCGTCAGCGCCGTGTCTCCGACACGTACGGTACGGTCCGCCGCGCCCACCGCCCGGCCGGGGCCGCCGGGTGCCACGTCCGACACCTGGTACAGCCTGCCCTCGGCGTCGGCGGTCCAGGTGACGGCGCCCGCGTAGCCGTTCGCCGTCAGCACCGGCTCGGAGAAGAGGCCGTACAGGCGCAGCGAGCCGTCCGGGCGGTACGGCTGGCGGGCGGTGCCGCGCAGCTCGGCCAGCTCCGTGCCCTCGGCGTCCGGCAGCCGGTGGGCCACCGCCAGGGTGTCGCCGAGGGTGGTCGCGAGGTCGGCCAGCCGGTACGCGGGGTCGGCGGAGCGGGCCGCGCGCAGCGCGGTGACCACCGAGACGGCCGAGGCCGCGAGCCGGGGGAGACCCGCGAGCCGCGCGGTGTGCGCCGCGCGCAGCAACTCCGCCTGGAGCACCGCCCCGCAGCCGTCCGTACCGGCGTCGAGCACGGCCGCCGCGGCGGTCCGCACGGCGTGCGCGGCGGTGATCTGCCCGGCGGTGGCGCGGTCCGTCCGTGTGGGTGTCTCCGCATCGACCGCAGGCGTCTCGGCGGGTGCCGCCTCCGCGATCGGCGCCGCCGAGGCGACGGCCGCCCGATGCAGGCAGGCCGGGGCCAGCAGGCAGCCGCAGTGGATGTCGTCCGCGCGGGTCACCGTGCCCTCGGGGGCGCGGAGTTCGACGTGCGCGGTGTCGTCCACGGCGACGCGTACGGTCGTGCCGTCGCGGCTCACCGGGCGGTCCGCCAGCTTGGCGATGCCCGCGTCCAGCCGTTTGCGCAGCCGGGGCGAGAGCGCGGCGACGAGTTCGGCGGTCACGGCCGGTGCGACCGGCGGGAGTTGCGGGCTCATGCGATCTTCTCCCCGATCCAGCGTGTGAGTTCGAGCGGGCTGAGGGCGGCGACCGGCATTCCGGCCGCGACCAGACGACCGGCCACCCCGGTGGCGTAGCGCGGGCGGCCCGCGTCGTCCAGGCTCGCGCAGCCCAGCACATGGCAGCCCGCCCCCACCAGCGTGCGGACCTCCGCCAGCAGACCGCCGAGCGGATAGCCCTCCTCGAAGTCGCTGATCACCACGACGAGGGTCCGCGACGGCACGGTGACCAGCTCACGCGCGTGCCGCAGCCCGGCCGCGATGTGCGTGCCACCGCCGACGCTGACCTCCAGCAGCAGCGACAACGGGTCCTCGACGTGCTCGGTCAGATCGATCACCTCCGTGGAGAACGCCAGGAAGTGCGTCGACAGCGTCGGCACCCCGGCCAGCACCGAGGCGGTGAGCGCCGCCCAGACGGTGGACGCCTCCATCGAACCCGACACGTCGGTGACCAGGATCAGCCGCCAGTCGGCGGACCGCCGGGCCCGCGTACGGAACACCGGCCGCTCCGGGACGACCCGCACCGTGCCGTCCGGGGCCCGGCGAGCGGTGGCCAGGTTGGCCCGCAGCGTGCGCGGCAGGTCGAGTCCGCCACCCGGCCGACTGCTCGGACGCGGAAGGGCCGCGCCGTGCAGAGCGGGCCGCAGCCGCGTCGCCAACTGCCGGGTCAGGGCGTCCACCAGACGCCGGACCAGGGGCCGCAGTGCCGCGAGCCGTGCCTCCGGCAGCCCGCCCGCGTGCCGCAGCACCGAGCGGAGCAGGCCGACGGAGGGGCGTACGGCGTCCGAGTCCAGTTCCGTGAGCACGTCCGTCCGGCCCGCGTCGGCGGCCGCCGCCAGCACCTCTTCGCGGACACCCGGCCCGAACAGCGCCGCCAGCTCCTCGGACCACTCCCGGACCCCGGGGTACGACGGCTCCCGGCCGCCTCTGCCCGTCGGCCCGGTGAGGTCGCCCCGGCTGCCCTCGCCGCGCCCGCTGCCGTACAGCTCGTCCAGCGCGGTGGCCAACGGGCGGGCGGACGCGGGGAGACGATCGGTGCGGCGGCCCAGGACCAGGCGCCAGCGGTCGGCCGGGGTGAGCCGGTTCCCGGTCACGGGGGCCGGCCCGGCGGATTCGGGTGCGCTGTCGGCGGGGCGCGGCGGGGGCAGCAGGCCCAGCGCCGCGAGGGCATCGCGAGCCGCGAGGTCGGCGCCGGTCCAGGTGGCCAGCGCCACCGGGTCGATGCCGCCGGTGTCCCCGAGGTGACGCTCGTCCAGGCGCTCCTCCACGCTCGACAGCAGACGCTCACGGGCGGCCGGGCTCAGCGTGTCGAACCCGCCGCGCAGGGCGGGCAGCCGCGCCACGAACTCCGGGTCGGGCAGCTCCGTCACCCGCTCCAGCAGCGGTTCCAGCGCGGGCGCCGCCGACTCCAGCAACTGCCCGGCCGCCGTGAGCAGTCCGGCCAGCCGCGCGGTCAGCGCCGACCGGGACCCGGCGTCCACGGCACCGTCCACCCAGGACGCCACCCGGTCCCCGAGCAGCCTCGGCTCCTCGTGCCCCAGCAGCACCCGTACCGCCCCGGCCGCACCGCGCATCAGCGGGGAACCCCCGGCCGCCAGCCGGGCGAGCGCGTCGGTGAGCCGGATACCGCCGAACACATCCGCACGGTGGGCGAGTTCGAGCAGGGCGCGGGCATCGGCCGGGTCCTCCGAGCCGGTGAGCCCGTCGACCTGGCGCACGGCGGCCGTCGTCAGCAGCTCGGCCACGGCCCCCGCACGGGCCGTACGGTCCTCCGACGTGTCGAGCCCCGCCACGTGCCCGGCCCGCAACCGGTCCAACAGGGCCAGACCGGCCAGGAGTTCCGGCAGTGTGCCCGCGTCCGGGAGGACGGCCCCGGTCTCCGTCAGCCGCTCGTCGGCCAGCTCGGGCAGGCCGCACTCCGCCGCCTCCTCCAGCCCCCGCAGCGTCTGCGCGGCCGTGGGACCGCCCTCGGCCCGCTCCCCGTGCAGCCGTTCGCGCAGCACCCCCTCCGCGGCCTGGGCCGGGGTGACGCCCCGGACACCGGCCGCCGTCAGCAGCGCGGCGGTCGCCGGTGTCCAGCGGACCTCCCAGCGAGAGGTCAGCGCCTCGGCGCCGCCCGCCCCGACGACGTCCTTGGACTCCGCGTACGGCACCCCGCACACCGACAGACGCCGCAACAGCAGTTCCCGGCGGCGGTCCAGGTCGGAGCGGAGCGGGTTCAGCCGCAGATCGCGCGCCGGACCCCGGCCCGACTCCACCGGGCCGGGCAGCCCCAGCTCCGCCAGCTCGGCCTCGACGGCCGGAGCCAGCCCGCTGCGCGGCGCGCCCGGCGCGGGCCGTCCGGTGCGTGTGCCGACGAGCACCGTCTCCATCGCCCGCGCCACGGCCCGCCCCCGCCCGTACGGCTCGCCCTGCGCGAGGACCGTCTGCACGGCCTCCACCAGTTCGCCCCGGCCCGCCGCGGGCAGCCCGCGCAGCCGGGCCAGATCACCGGCCAGCCGGGCGATCTCCCGCGCGTCGGCGGGCCCGGAGGGGTGGCCGAGCGCCCGCAGCCCGGCACACACCCGTACCGCCGCCCCGGTCAGTGCCTCCTCCAGCGCGCCGGGATCACCCGCCGCGTCGAGCACCAGATGCTGCCACTCCGGATCGCGGATGCCCGCCGGATAACCGGAACGCGCGTCCAATAGGGCGTAGGTGTACGGGATGAGCGAGGTCGTCCAGGTGGCGGCCGGTGCCACTTCGGCCGGGGTGGGCAGGGCGGACGCGTCGCACGGGGTGAGCAGGGCGGGCGCGTGGAAGGCGCCCACCACCAGGGCCGCGCGTCCGCCGTCCGCCGTGGCGGCGGCCAGGCACGACCGCATCCGGTGCTCGCGCCGCAGGTCCACCTCCGGCACCCCGCCCGTGGCCGCCGCGTCCTCCCGCAGCGCCCAGCCCGTCAGCAGCGCGGCCCGCCGCACCGCCTCCGGCGTGGAACCGGGGGCGGTGGCCTCGACCAGCCGGTCCCACAGGTCGTCGTCACGGCGACCGGTGAGCCGGGCCCGCAACGCGGCGGCGACACCGGGAACCACGGGCTCCGACGTGCCGGACGATTCACCCCACCCCCGGTCCGCCAGCGGCAGATCGCAGGCGACCACCGGCACCGAGTGCCGGGCCGCCCACCGGACGGCGGCCAGCTCCGGGGAGAAGTCCGCGAAGGGATAGAACGCCGGTCCCGCGCCCCCGCCCTCGGGTGCCGCCGCCAGGGCCACCGGCGCGACCGTGTCCTCATGGGCGAGCCACGGCAGCCACTCCTGGAACTCGGCGGGCAGCTCCACCAGCAGCACGTCCGGCCGCGCGGCGTCCAGCAGCGCCGGCACCGCCCACGCCAGCGAGGGCGCGTGATGCCGTACGCCGATCAGGAAGGGCGCCGCCGGGTCGGTCAGGGCCGCCACCACGGCCTCGGGGGATGCGTGGGCCACGGTCCTCAGCCCTCCAGCACCGTGCGCAGGTCCCACAGGGTGCGCCAGGTGGCGGAGCCCTGTTCGGCCCGGCGCCGCACCGGACCGTCCCAGTAGCCGCGCAGCCGGGCCGCGTCGGCCGGGTCGTCCTTGCGGACCACGCCCAGCAGATGGCCCGGCAGCAGCCCGAGCACATCACGGTCGCCGGGGAAGTACGCCGAGGCCAGGCCCAGCGCGCCCGCGACGGACACGGCCTCCGCCGTGCTCATCACCGTGGACGGCCGCTCCACCTCCCAGCCCTCCGCCGACCGCCCCTCGCGCAGATCCCGGAACGCCGTCACCAGCGCCTCCAGCACCGCGTCGTCGACCTGGAAGGCCGCCCCGGCCCGCTCCACCGACGCCTTCGCCTGGCCGCGCACCAGAGCGGTCTCGGCGTCGATGTCCGTGATGGGGCCGACCGTCTCGAAGTTGAAACGGCGCTTCAGCGCGGCCGACATCTCCGACACACCCCGGTCCCGCAGGTTGGCGGTCGCGATGAGATTGAAGCCCGGCGCCGAATGCGCCAACGCATCGGCGCCGCCCGCCAGTTCGGGAATCGCGATCCGCCGCTCGGACAGCAGCGACACCAGCGCGTCCTGCACCTCGGGCAGACAGCGGGTCACCTCCTCGACCCGCGCGATCCCGCCCCGCGACATGGCGGTGAGCACCGGCGACGGCACCAGCGCCTGCCTGCTGGGCCCCTGCGCGAGCAACAGGGCGTAGTTCCAGCCGTACTTGAGCTGGTCCTCGGTCGTGCCCGCCGTGCCCTGCACCACCAGGCCGCTCGTACCGCACACGGCGGCCGACAGCAGCTCGGACAGCATCGACTTGGCGGTACCCGGCTCCCCGACCAGCAGCAGCCCCCGCTCACCCGCCAGCGTGACCACGCACCGCTCCACCAGCGCGCGGTCCCCTACGAACTTCCCCGCTATCTCCAGCCTGCGCGGCACCCCCTCCGGCACCTCCGCGTCCTCGGGCAGCGCCAGCGCCCGGCCCTCGCTGCCCATGACGAACGTGACCACGGCACGCGGGGTCAGCCGCCACGCGGGCGGGCGCGGGCCGGTGTCGTACGCGGCGAGGAAGGCCAGTTCGGCGGCGAAGAGATCCTCCGGCGGGACGATCTGACGGGCGGGGGCGGTGCTCATCGGGACTGCTTCCTTCACACGGGTACGGGCGGTGGTCATCGGCGGCGCCCCTTGCGGACCGCACGGGTGGTCAGCTCCTCGTACGCCGGGGCGTCGCCCGCGCGGACGCGGTCCCAGGCGCGGGCGAACAGCTCCGGCACCGTGAGCAGGGGCATCGTCCTGCGGTGGGCGGGCACCGGGTACAGCCCCTCCTTCCAGGTCTCCAGCGGCAGCGCGGGCGACTTCAGGTCGCGCCAGCCGCACGGCAGGAAGAGGGTGCGTCCGGCACGCGGCCGCTTGGCCTCCACGACCAGTGCCGTCGCGGCCAGCTCCGCGCGGGCCTTCTTCGCGCGGGCGGGCTTCCAGCCGTTCCAACGGACGGTGTCGCGGTCCGTCGGGTCGGGCAGCGCCAGCAACTGGAGGTAGAGGCAGGCGGCGTCCTCACCGAGACCGTGCGTCCGGGCGACCTCCGCGACCAGTTCCGGCACGCTGAGGGCCGGGTTCTGCGCGTACCCCTCGAAGGTGTCCGCACCGGGCGCCACCACGGCGTCCAGCTCCGGGCCGAGGACCAGGGCCAGCGCCCGCAGCGCACTGGTGCGGGCCGCTCCGACCAGCCCCTCCAGCACGCCGAACACCGGGTCGCCCGGGCCGGACAGCCCGGCCGGACGCACCAGGACGGTCTCCGCGTCCTGGTACCACGGCCGCAGCACGAGCGCGTCGCCGATCCGGGTCAGACCTCGCGCGTCCTGTCCGCCGGTCGCGGGCAGCCCGTACGTCTTGCGCAGCTCGACGGCGGTGTGGGTGTTCCGCTCGCTCCACTGCAACCCCAGGTCGAGCATCAGCTCCGGGTCGGCCAGCCGACGGCGTACGGCGGCGAGACCGGCCGGGAGCGCGGCGCGCAGCGGGTGACCGTGGGGGAGGACGTAGGCGAGCGCGGCGAGCGTGGTGACGGCCCCCGGTACGGCATGGGCCGACGGGAGCGCCGCCGGGTCCTCCGGGACGAGTTCGCCCTCCTTGTCGAGGACGAGGCGCGTGGTGCGGCTCAGCCACGGGGTGCGGTCCGGGTTCAGCAGGTCCTCGGCGTGCGTGGCGCCCACCCCGGCCAGCTCGGCGGCCAGGTCCTCGGGTACCCGCACCAGCGAGCCGAGCCGGTCGGACCACATGCGGCCGGCCGCGCGCGTGTCCGGGCCCGACAGCCACAGGTCGGCGGGGTCCTCCGGCAGCAGCGCGCCCATGAGCGCCGTCCGCTCCGAGGAGCCGAGCGCCTCGACCTGGGCGACGCCGAAGGCGTACTGACGGGCCTTCAGTCCCGTCACCGCCAGACCCTCCGCACCCGGCTCACGCGGCAGACCGGCGAGCAGCGCGGACGCCTGCGCCGGGCCGAGCCCGCCACCCGTCGCCGCCTCCAGCTCCGCGGGGGCCTCGGGCCGCCAGGGAGCGGCGCCCTTGTCCCGTACCAGCCGCGCGACGGCGGCCAGATCCCGCGCGGAGACCACCAGGGCGTACCGGTCCTCGCGTTCGAGCGTGAAGTGGGCGACCGCGCCGAACCTCCCGCTCGGATCGTGGTCCAGGGCCAGCCAGTCGATCTGGTCGCGTCGGTGGTCGACGCTCTGCGCGCCGAGGATCACCACCGTGCGGCCGTCGCGTCGCAGCACCTGTCCGGCCCGCGCGTCGATGCCGCGTGGTTCACCGAGCACGATCGTCCGCAGCGTGCCCTCGGCCGTCAGCAGCGGTCCCTCCGCCAGTGCCTCGAACAGCAGCAGCAAGGGCTCGCGCCTGCCGTCCGACAGCACCGGGGACGCGGCCCGCAGTGCCAGCGCCCGCAGCTGGGGCAGCACCACCGGCCACCGGGTGGAGCTGTCCGGGACGGTGAACTCCTCGCCCCGCCAGCCGTCCCGGAGGGCGTTGAGACGCTTCACGTCCGGGAGCGGCCTGCCGTCGGCGGGCTTGCCCGACAGCACATGGTTCACCGCGCGTATCTGCCGGAGCGCGGTCCACTGCGGCGAGCGCCACCAGCCGTGGATGCCGCCGAACCCGGACAGCGCCTCGCGCAGGGTGCTGTCGTCGCCGTACTCGGGGCTGAAGTCGGCGAACATGCCCTCGGTCCGGGCGGTCGGCCGGGCCTCCGGCTCCTTCGGCGGCGCCGCGAACAGGGCGGCGGAGTCGGCCAGCCGCACGGCCGAGCGCACCAGTGACGCCACACCGAGCAGCAGCCGGGCATCGGTGATCCCCGGCAGCACCCGGCGTACGGCGTCCACCGTGACCTCGTCGGCGGTCCGGACCGCGGCCTTCGCCGCCTCGTCCTCACCGGCTCGGGCCAGCTCCCGCTGCCGCTCACCGAGCGCCTGGGCCACGCTGTGCATCAGCTCCGCCGCCCGCGCGTCGGTGACGGCGCGCAGGACGGCCGAACCCGCCTCGTCACGGGGGCGCAGGGCGTGCCAGAAGGGCAGCGAGGGAACCAGCCGGGTGCCCGCGGCGAACTCGCCGCCCAGGTCGTCCGGCGTGACCTGGCCGAGCCTGCCGGTGCCGTCAAGGTCGAACAGGCCGATGGAGCGCGACAGTCGGACGACGACGGGCTCCACGCCGCCGGGCAGCCGCAGCGCGCCCACCGGCACCCCGTCCTCGCCGTGGCCGGGCGCCACCGGCACCGACACCGTGCGGCCGTCCGGCGTTCCGGCGGTCCGCAGTTCCTCGGCGCCCTCGCGCCCGGTGCGCACCCAGCGGCCCAGCACGGTGCCGTCGGTGCCGAACGGGCTGTTTTCGAGGCCCGGTTGGAGCGGCAGCACTTCGCACCGGCCCGCCAGCAGCTCCGTGCCCTCGCGGACGCCCGACGCCAGCAGCGCGGGCAGCGAGGCGCGGCCGTGCGTCCCCGTGGCCGGGTCGTACTCCAGCCACACGGTCCGCTTGCCGTGCCTGCCCTGCCGCCAGTACGCGGTGCCGTCGCCCAGAACGGGCCGGGCGGCGGGCAGTTCGGTGTCGCCCGCGTGCAGGATGCGGCCTCCTGTGGCGCGGCCGCCGCCGGGCAGCGGCAGGGAGGGGACGCTCGTGTCGTTGCCGGACCACCAGGACGGGGTCCGCTCGCCGCCGAGCGGGAACACCTCGGTCGGGCGGGCCGACCAGTAGCCGTACTGCTTGCTCTTGTGCCACCAGATGACCAGCAACTCCCCGTCCACGTACCGGAACCGGGGGCGTTGCCAGCGGTCCAGGTCGTCGGGCAGCCGCAGATCGTGGTCGAGGAGCACCCGCTCCGGGCCGACCACGACCGCCTTCGCCCCCCGGGACAGGATCAGCGCGGGCCAAGCCTCCTGGACGGACAGCGAGTTGTCCGCGTTCTTGCGCTGCGGCTGGGCGTCCAGCACGTCCAGCGCCTCCTCCAGCGCGGGCCAGCCCAGCTCGTCGAGGACACCCGCGCGCAGCGTCCGGCCGAGCACCGTCCGCACCGGGTGCGCGGCGACCCGCGCCACCGCGTCCGGGCCCGTCCCCGCGGCCACCGGGCGGAAGGGCCGCAGCCGGTCGAGCGCCTCGCGGGCACCGGGCAGCCCGGCCGCGCCGGTGAACTCGGCGGCGGCCTCGTCCAGCCACTCCCGCAGCACGCCGGAGAGCACCGGGTGCGTGGCCACCGACTCCAGCACCTCACCGGCGAGGCGGCCCTCACCGACCTGGCCCACCGCCCGGTGCAGCAGCCGCCGCAGCCGGGGGTCGGCGGCCATGGCCGCCAGGTCGCGTCGGCCGGGCCGGGTGCCGGTCAGCCACGGGTGCAGCGGCATATGGACGGTCACGTCCGCGGCCGGGAGGGTCAGCGCGATGCCCTCGGCCGCGCACAGGTCGAGCAGGTCGAGATCGGCGCCCGCGTGCCAGCGGCCGGTGAACAGGTCCACCGGACGCCCGGCCGCGCGCAGCGGCGCGGCCATCCGCGCGACCAGCGCCAGCGTGGCGGGGGAACGCCCGGAGAGTGATCCGCCGTGCTTGCGGAACAGCTCCCAGCGGGTCAGCCAGTCGGCGGGGTCGACGCCGTGCTCCGTCGCGGCCGCCTCGTCGGTCAGCAGCCGGTCGGCACCGGTCTCCGCGAGCAGGGCCAGCCAGGACTCGTCGTCCTCGGCCTTCCGCCCCAGCCCGCTCGGCATGATCTCCAGCAGCCGCGCCCTGATCGCGGGCCGCTCCTCGGCGAGCGCGCGCAGCACCGGGCGGTAGGCAGTCCAGAACGACGCGGGCGCCCGGACGGCGGCCGGAGAGGCGACCAGGTCGGCGACGAGCGCACGCTCCTCGGCGTCCCGGTCCAGCCCCGCCGACCTGATCAGCCCGCGCGCGTCCTGCGGCAGCGAGGCGTACGGCGGCATCCCGGCCGCGCACCGCTCCACCGTGAGCTGGCGGAACTGCGCCCAGGCGGCCGCCGGATCGAGCCGACGGCCCAGGTCCCGCACATGCTCCTTGAGTGCCTTCACGGTCAGCGCCCCGGCGAAGGCGAACTCCAGGAACACCGCCCGCTGCCGCTCCTCGTCCACCGCGAGGGCGTGCACCCGCTCGGCCTCGCGGGCCTTGCCGAAGAACGCGGCGGCGTACGTGGTGTTCTCGTGCTGCAGGAAGACCCGCGCCGCCTGCTCGTAGAAGGTCGGCAGGAAGTGCGGCACCGCACGGCCGAGCCGGGTGCCGAGGGCCTCGAAGCCCTCCTTGGCGTTGCCGGGGCGGGACTTGGCCTGCCGGGCGAGCCGCTCCACGTCCTTGACCAGGGCGAGCGCGTGGTGGCCGTTGGCCGGGTCGTGCACCAGCGCCCACGCCGGGAAGCCCAGCGTCTCCCGGCGCACCTGCCCGCCCTCGAACGGCTCCGCCGTCCGGGCCAGCCCGAGGAACTCCAGCGCCAGGTCCTCGGCCTCGCCCAGGGTGCCGGGGACCAGCCGCACGATCGGGCGGTCGGCCAGCGCGGGGTGGGCGTAGGAGCGCACCGTCAGGCTGTCGGCGTCCTCGCGCGCGGTGCTGCCCACGGGCAGGACGGCGCCCGCCTCCAGCAGGGCGGTCAGGGTGGTCTCGTCGTACTCGGCGCTGTCCGTCATGCCGCCCGCTCCTCGTCCTCGATGTCGCGGCCGGCGTACAGCGCGGCTGCCATGCGGATGCCCTCCGACCAGGCGACCGGCCCGACCTGACCGGCACTCAGGACCCGCCCGGCGGGATCGGTCCAGGTCAGCGGGCCGGTCTCGGTCTCCTCGTAGCCGTCGTAGTCGCCGATCCAGACGCGGGCCTCGACGCCCCGGCCGTCCTCCAGGACGGAGCAGACGGCGTTGCCGCCGCGCACGCGGTAGCCGAGCTGGGTGGCGCGGCCGTGCAGGAAACGCAGCTCCTTGAACGAGCCGCCCGCGTATTCCTCCACCTCGGCCGCCTCGGCGGACAGGGTGGCCGGGCGGGTGAACACCTCGCGGAAGAGCTGCTGGGCGCGCTGCTCCACGCCCAGCTCGACGGCGAACTCCCGCAGCTCCTCGAGGTCCGCGAGCAGGACCGGATGCGGGATGTGGACCCGCTCCGGGGCGATGCGCACCGTGTCGCCGTCCAGGTCGACCAGGCCGAGCCCGCGCTCGGGGTCGGCGTCCCGCAGGAAACCGGCGACCCGGCCGTCCTCACCCGTGACCACCAGATCGCTGAGCGCGGCCCGCCAGGACGGGTCGGGCCACACCCGCGTGACGACCGCGAGCGGAACCGGCAGGGAGCGGACCATCCACCGCTCCACGGCGGCGAGCGACTCCCGCTCGTGCCGCTCCAGCCATTCGGTGAGCTGCCGCAGCCCCACGACCGCCGGATCATCGGCGATCTTCGCGGGCACCGTCTTCAGCAGCCGTCCGGCCGCGTTGCGGCACACCACTTTCCCGCCGTCGAGGGCGACCTCGTAGCCGCCCGCCGGAACCCACCCCATACGTGCCTCCCCGCACCCCGAAAGATCAAGTGACACGAACTGTAGGGGGCACCACTGACAACGCCCCCGGACGGGCCGGGGGCGCTGGTCAGGAGGTACTACGGAGCGTCAGCTCTTCTTGGCGTCCTTCTCCGCGTGCAGCCTCTTGACGCGGGCGGCCTCCTTGCGGACCTCCGCCTGGGTCGCGCGTTCCTTCTCCAGCCACTCCGGGCCCTCTTCGCGCAGGGCCTCGATCTGCTCGGTGGTCAGCGGCTCGGTGACACCGCCGCGCGCCAGACCGGCGATGGACACGCCCAGCCGGGCCGCGACCACCGGACGCGGGTGCGGGCCGTTCTGCCGCAGCTCGCGCAGCCACTCGGGCGGGTTGGTCTGCAGCTCGTTCAGCTCGGCGCGCGAGACCACACCCTCCTGGAAGGCGGCGGGGGTGGCGGGGAGGTACACACCCAGCTTCTTCGCCGCGGTGGCGGGCTTCATCGTCTGGGTGCTCTGCTGCGAACTCATGAGGTCAAGGGTATCGGCCGTGTGCGTGGGAGCCGACCACGGCCGATACCCTGGCCTGGTGACAGGCTCGGAAGAATCACCGTCGTTCCGGCTCGCGTACGTCCCCGGAGTGACGCCCGCCAAATGGGTGCGGATCTGGAACGAGCGCCTGCCCGGCACTCCGCTCACCCTCACCCAGGTCCCCGCCGCCGAGGCGGACGCCCTGCTGCGCGCCGGGGAGGCCGACGCGGGCTTCGTACGGCTGCCCGTCGACCGCGACTTCTTCAGCGCGATCCCGCTGTACACCGAGGACACCGTGGTCGTCGTCCCCAAGGACCACGTGATCACCGCGGCCGAGGAGGTCACCCTCGCCGACCTCGCCGACGAGGTGCTCTTCCACCCGCTCGACGACGTCTTCGACTGGGACGCCCCGCCCGGTGAACCCGCCTTCGAGCGGCCCGCCACCACCCCGGACGCGCTGGAACTGGTCGCGGCCAACGTCGGTCTGCTGATCGTCCCGCAGTCCCTGGCGCGCCTCTACCACCGCAAGGACCTCACCTACCGCACGGTCGTCGACGCCCCGCAGTCGCAGATCGCGCTCTCCTGGCCCGAGGAGGCCACCACCGACCAGGTGGAGGACTTCATCGGCATCGTCCGGGGCCGCACCGCCAACAGCACCCGAGGCCGCTCCGGGGCGACGCCCCCGCAGCCCAAGCAGCAGAAGAAGCGGCCCGACCAGGGCGGTGCCCGGCAGCAGAGCGGCGGCGGCAAGTCCTCCGGCCGCCCGGCGCGCGGACGCTCCGGCGGCCGTACGGGGAAGCCGCGCCGCAAGCCCTGAGCCGGGCCGCCGGACTCGGAACGGGGCCGCCCGGGAAGCGGGCCGCCCCGCCGCTGGGCCCGATGTTCACGCCTTCGAGGCCGTGCTCTCCACCGGCTCCGGCGCCGGGCCCCCGCCCATGGGCGGCTCCGGGTGCGCCTGCCGCTCCCGCAGGTCCGCGACGGCCAGCACGAGCGCGACCAGGATGATCCCCACCGCCGTGAGCAGGCCCAGTTGCAGCGCCCGGGTCGAGGTGCCGTGGTTGGCCAGATGGGCGAAGTACACCGCGCCCACGGCCGCGATCCCGGCCGCCGAGCCGATCCGCTGGGCCGTCACCAGGATGCCGCCCGCGGCACCGGCCCGCCGTACCGGCACCCGGGTGAGGGTCAGCGTGGTGTTGGGGGAGATCGTCACACCCGAGCCGACCCCCGCGAGCAGCAGCGGCAGCGCCGCCGACCACGCCGCACCGGCCCCCTGGACGAGCTGCACGGCGCCGATGACACCGACCAGGCCCACCGCCACCCCGGTCAGCCCGACGACGACCAGCTTGCGGCCGTACCGCACCACCAGCCTGCCGCCCAGCGCCGCCCCGGCCGCCGAACCGATGGCGAACGGCAGCGAGGCCATCCCGGCCGCGAGGGGGCCGTAGTCCAGGCCGTTCTGCAAGTACAGCGTGTACACGAAGAACACCGTGGTGAAGCCGCCGAAGTACACCAGGTTCAGCAGCACCCCCAGGGTGAAGGACCGCAGGGAGAACAGCTCCAGGTCGATCAGCGGATCGTGGCCGTACCGGCCCTGACGCCGCTCCCACCGCCAGAACGCCACCAGCAGCAGCGCCGCCACCGGCATCAGGGCCCACTTCAGGCGGCCCGTCCACTGCTGCTCCTGCACCAGCGGCAGCATCAGCGCCAGCACGCCCGCGCCGAGCAGCAGCACACCCACCAGGTCCGCGCCCTCACGCTTCCGCTCCGCCACCGGAGTACGGGGCAGCAGCCGCAGCGCCGCCCAGAACGCGGCCACGCCGATGGGCAGGTTGACGTAGAACACCCAGCGCCAGCCGTCCTCGACGCCGAACGCCTGGATCAGCAGGCCGCCCGCGGGCGGTCCGACCGCCGTGGAGATGCCGACCACGCTGCCCAGCATGCCGAACGCGCGGGCCCGCTCGGCGCCCTGGAACATCTGCTGGATCAGTCCCGTCGTCTGCGGCGCGACGATGCCCGAGGCCGCGCCCTGCACCAGCCGGAACACCACCAGCCAGCCGGAGCTGGGCGCCAGCCCGCACGCCACCGAGGCCACCGTGAACAGGGCGAGCCCGAACAGGAACGCGGCCCGGCGTCCGCGCACGTCGCCGAGACGGCCCGCCGGGACGAGGGCGAGGCCGAAGGTGAGCGCGTAGCCCGACACCACCCAGGACACGTCGGCCGCGTCGGCGCCGAGCCCGCGTTCCATGGAGGGCAGCGCGACGTTCACGATCGAGCTGTCGAGCAGCGTCATGAAGCCCGCCACGAGACAGACCGCGAGCGCCTGCCAGCGCCGTCGGTCGGCGGCGGCGGGCCGGGTCTGGGCTGTAGTCATGAGGTCACGCTATGCAGTGACGGTGACCCGCGCACCACGGGAGACGCGCTCCCACGCGCGTGCTCAGGGCTGGACGGCGGACCGGCCCACCGACTCGACCAGGGGCAGCAGCCGGAAAGGCACCCGCTCCCGCAGGGCCACCTCGGTACGGGTGCGCACCACGCCGGGCACGCTGATCAGCTTCTGGATCACATCCTCCAGGTGGGCGTTGTCCCGCCCCACCACCCGCGCCAGCAGGTCCCCGCCGCCGGTCGTGGAGAACGCCTCGACGATCTCCGGAACGGCCGCCAGCGCCTCCCCGACATCGTCCATGTGGCCCTGTGTGACCTCGATGTGCACGAACGCCAGCACGGGGTGGCCGAGCGCGGCGGGGGACAGGGAGGGACCCGTGCCCGTGATCACGCCGTCCCGCTCCATGCGGTCCAGCCGGGCCTGGAGGGTGCCGCGCGCGATGCCGAGGAGGCGGGCGTACTCGCGCACGCTGGTGCGCGGCTGCTCCAGCAGCAGTCGCAGGATGCGGGTGTCCAGCTCGTCCACGGCCATCGCGTACCGGCCTCCTCGTGCTCGTCGACCAGCGGTGACTGTACCAATGGCCCAGTGTCGCTCCGGGCGCCCATGCTGTGCGAGCTGGGCCGTTGGCCCGCCGACGGCCCATCATCGTTCGCTGATGCTGGCCCAATGGCTCAGTGGAATCGGAGCCTGTTGAGCCAATCGGCCCTGAGGTGCTGTCATAGGGGTGTCGATGGCGCTGCGGATTCCGCGGCGCCTTTTTCGTGCGAACGGCCACCAGGGGGCGACGAGCAGTGCTGAAGAAGGTGTTCATGGCGCCGGACCCGGGCCGGGTCCGGCTGCGCTTCGCCGCGCGGGCCGTGCTCGGCATCGGCCTCGCGGTCGTCGTGTGCGGGCTCACCGGGCAGTCCCTGCCCGGCATGGTCGCGGGCGGTCTCGCCGCGCTGCTCGCCCTGTTCACCGTCGCCGACGCCACCGTGCGCGGGCAGGCCGTCACCACCGCGCTGCTGCCCGGTACGGGGGTGCTGGTGCTGGCCGTCGCGGCCGAGCTGCACGCCTACCCGGTCGCGCGTGACCTGGCCTTCCTCGCGGTCGTCGGCGCGGGTGTGTACGCCCGCCGCTGGGGTCCGCGCGGCCACAGCCTCGGCGTGTTCGCGTTCATGATGTTCTTCGTCGGCCAGTTCCTGCACGTCACACCCGTGCAGCTGCCCGAGCTGTACGCCGCCGTCCTGCTGTCCGTGCTCAGCGCGGCCGCGGTGCGCTTCGGCCTCTGGTGCTACGAGCGTGGGCGCCCCGCACCGACGGCACCCGCCCCGCCGGGCGGAACCGGGCTCGCCCGCGTGACCACCCGGCAGGCCGTCCAGGCGGTCGCGGGCGCGGGCTTCGCCCTGGTCCTCGGACAACTGCTGTCCGGGCAGCGCTGGTACTGGGCCGTCGGCGCGACCTGGTGGGTCTTCGTCAACACCGCCTCGCGCGGGGAGACGCTGGTACGGGGGTTCCGGCGCGTCCTCGGGACGGTCCTCGGCATCGGACTCGGCTTCCTCGCGGCGCTGCCGCTGCACGGCGCCGTCGTCCCCTCGCTGGTGCTCGTCGCGGTCGCCGTCTTCGGCATCTTCTACTCGGCCGCCGTCTCCTACACCTGGATGATGCTCTGCGTGACCCTGCTGGCCGAGGTCCTCTACGGCCTGCTCGGCGTCCTCACCCCGTCGCTGCTCGCGCTGCGCGTGGCCGAGACGGCGGTCGGCGCGGCGGGCGCGATGCTCGCCGTACTGCTCGTGCTGCCCGTGACGACGCACACCACCACCGACGCCTGGATACAGCGCGCCCTGCGCTGCGTCCACGCCTGCACCGCCGAGGCCGCCGCCCGGCTCGCGGGCTCCGCCACGGCCGACCCCGCGCCGCGCGTGGCCGAGCTGGAGCAGCTGCTCGGCCGGGTCCGGCTGTCGGTCGCGCCGCTCGTACACCCGCTGAACCCGCTGCTGGGCCGCAAGGGACGTGCCCGCCGGGTGCTCGCCCTGCTCGACGACTGCGCCCGTGAGGTGCGGGGTCTGGTCGCCGTCGCCGCCGACCCCGAGGCGTCCCACGACGCCCGGCTCGCCGCCGCCTGCTGGCGGGTGGAGGCAGCGGTGGAAGCGCTCTTCGACGGGGGCGGCGACCCCTTGCACCGCCCCGCCGAAACCCCGTCGGAGCCTGCCCTGGCCCACCTCCACAGCCTGGAGCACGCCCTCGCCGACCTGGCGGAGCCTCTGCGGGCGGCCGCGGCGCCGTCGCGGCTGGTGGGGGCCTGAGGGGGGCGACTGTGCGCGGGGGGAGTCGGCGAACCGGCAGCGGCCGGTGCCCACGCGCTCACCGTACTGAGCGTTCCAACGCGTCCCGGTGGTCGGAAACCCACTGGTACGCCGTCTGGACTTGCCTCACCACCCCGGCATCCCGGAGCCGGATCATGGCGGTGTCGCCAGCGTCCGCCCGGGTCTCGATGCCCCGCCGGCACCGGTCCTGCCACCACAGGATCGTGGACACGAGGCGTTGCCGGTCAGACAACTCGTAGCCGTCGACGATCAGTCTCATGCGCCGGGCCACCTCCTCGACGTCGGTGACCGCGGGGCCGAGATCGAGGTACTGCCAGCAGACGTGAGCGATGTCGTGGACACGCGCGCCCGGTGCGGCGAGATCCCAGTCGATGAACGCCGCCGGCCGAAGCTCGCCACGGTGCGGCTGGTAGACGGTGTTCTTGGGTGACAGGTCGTTGTGACACACGACCTCCTGGTCTCCGGCGAGCGGGGTGCCTGCCGTCAGGTCGTGGAACTCGCGCACGAGGCGGGCGACCGCCAGCAAACTCTCGTCGGACGACACGGCAGCGGGTCGGCGCGACTCCCAAGCCACGTGGCCGTCGAGGAAGCTGAGGACTTCTCGGCCCTCGTCGTCCATGCCGAGATACCGGGGAGCACCACTCCAGCCACTGGATTCGAGCAGCCTCAGCAGATCACTCACGAATTCCGTGCGAGCCGATGCCGGACGGCGCACCGTGTCTCCGACACGGACGACCGCGGTCACGAAACCGCCGGGCAAGGACGACTCGGGCATCCACCCACCTTGCCTGATCGCTGCCTCCAGGTGGGGCAAGCGGGACGTCGTCCGGGCAGCGCGAAGGGCCCGCTCCGGTGGTGCCGGGGCGGGCCCTACGCGTGTGGCTCAGAACGCCGGGGCGCCCTGGGGCTGCTGGGCGATGCCCAGGGAGGCCGTGTACTTGGCGAGGGCCAGCTTGCCGATCGCCGGGTAGGCGCCGAGGGCCTCGGAGGTGGCACAGCCGATCTCCTCGGCGGCGGCCGTCAGCAGCGCCGTGTCGATCTCCGGACCGATGAGGTACGGGGCGAGCGCGAGCTGTTGCGAGCCCGAGGCGCGGAGCTGCTCGGCGATGGAGGCGATCGAGCCGTCCTGGTCCAGCGCCGCGGCCATCACCGGCACGGCCAGTCGCGCGGCGAGCAGCATGCCGGTGATCCCGGCGGCCTGCACGGCCTCCTCGCCGCCCACGGACGCCAGGATGATGCCGTCGGCCGCGGTCGCCACCGTGAACAGGCGGGCGCGGTCGGCACGGGCGAGGCCCGCCTCCGACAGCCGCACGTGCAGACCCTCGGCGAGCAGCGGGTGCGGGCCGAGGACGTCGGTCAGCTCGGCGGCGACCCGGCTGTCCATCACGGCCTGGCGGGTCTGCCGCAGCAGGGCGTTGTCGGGACCGGCGAGCAGCGGCACGACCACGGCCACCGGCCCGTCCGGCGCCTTGGCGTCGGAACCGGCGGCGACGGCCTGCTCGTGGCGGGCCGTGCGCTCCTCGGCGGCACGCGCCAGGACGGCGCTCAGGGTCGGGAATTCGTCGTCGTCCCCGTCCAGGTAACCGATCCGCGCGTCGAGGCCGGGCAGCTCGGAGCGGGCGATGCTCACGACCTCCTCGGCGAGGCTGCGCGTGGCGGCGCTGGGCGCACCGGGCACCGCGAGGACGAACGCGGGCGCGTCCTCGGGAGCCACCAGCGGCTCCGGACGGCGGTGCCGTCCGGGCTGGCGGGGTCGCGGCATTCGTACTGGCAGGCCGGACTCGGGTCCAGTGGGGGAGCTCATGGCGCCGCATGTTACTGGTTTCCGGAGCTGCCCTGTTCGGGGAGGGTGCGGGTGAGCGGTATCCGTCCGGTTTTGTCGGATGAGTTGCGGAGATGGGGCGGCTGATCCGTTCCCGTATCGGGTAGTTGAGGGTCTTGTGAGACCCATTTCCCCTTATGTCGCTCTCTTCCGTGCGCCGGTCACGCAGAGCAGGCGCGGGTCCTCGGGCCAGACGGCGTCCCCCGCAGCCAGCGCCGACGCGAGCCGGGCGCAGCCGTGCAGCGGATCGCCCTGGGCCGAAGTGGGTCGGGCGTGCGGCAGCTGTCGCGCCAACTCCTCTTGCAGGAAGGAGAGGAGGGGCTCGCCCAGCTTCAACAGGCCGCCTGTGCACGCCACTTCCGGCGCCCCGGATGCCGGGCACACGGCGGTGACGGCCTCGGCCATGTGTTGGGCGGCCGTGCGCAGGATGCCGGTGGACACGGGGTCGCGCGGAGCGCAGGCGGCGACCTCGGGAGCGAAGGAGGCGAGTACGGCGGCACGGTCGGGCCGGGGATAGACCAGGCCGGGCAGCTCCGGTGGTGGTCCGAACCGCTCCCGTGCGCGTTCCAGCAGCGGCGCTGAGCCGCCCGCGCGGCCGTCGTACGCGCGCAGTGCCGCCTCCAGACCGGCTCGCCCGATCCAGGCCCCGCCGCCGCAGTCGCCCAGCAGATGGCCCCAGCCGTCTGCCCGCCGCCAGCCGGTCAGGTCCGTGCCGATGGCGATCAGGCCGGTGCCCGCCGCGAGCACGGCACCCGGACGCGGGCCGAGGGCGCCGATGTACGCCGTGACCGCGTCGGCGGCGAGCCCCACGGTTCGCACGCCCAGCGTCCCGGCGAGCGCGTCCGGCAGTTCGGCGCGCAGGGCCGCGCCCAGTGTGGCGAACCCGGCGGCGCCGATCACGGCCGTGGTCAGCTCGTCCACCCCCGCCTCCGCCGCGAGGGCCCGCGCCAACGGGAGGACGAGGTCCAGCAGATGGGCCGGGTCGATGCCACGCTCCCCGGTCCGCACCGGGTGCCCGACCTTGCCCTCGGCGGGCGGCGCCCCGTCGAACGCCCCCACGGCCACCCGCAGGCCGGAGCCCCCGGAGTCGACCGCGAGGAAACCTGGGAACGCCGGGCGGACCGTGCCGCCCTCCGAAGACTCCCTGCCCGCTGGGAACAACGGATCTCCCTCTCCTCGCCGGAGCGCGCGTACGACGGAGGCAGGGTAGCGGGGCCGGGGGTGTGCGCGTGGGTCGATCCACAGCCGTTCGGGTGATGTCGGTGGGGGCCAGTAGAGTGACTTGACGTGGCACGACGACCGTTGAACGAACTTGTAGAGGCCGGCTGGGCGAAGGCCCTGGACCCGGTGGCCGACCGCATCACGGCCATGGGGGACTTCCTCCGTACCGAGGTGGCGGAGGGCCGCACCTACCTCCCGTCCGGGGCGAACGTCCTGCGGGCCTTCCAGCAGCCCTTCGACGATGTGCGGGTCCTGATCGTGGGTCAGGACCCCTATCCGACACCGGGCATGGCGATCGGGCTGAGCTTCGCGGTGGCGCCGGAGGTCCGGTCGCTGCCGGGCAGCCTGGAGAACATCTACCGGGAGCTGAACACCGATCTGGGTCTGTCCCGGCCCTCCAACGGTGATCTGACCCCGTGGACCTCCCAGGGCGTCCTGCTGCTGAACCGGGCCCTCACCACGGCGCCGCGCAAGCCCGGTGCCCATCGCGGCAAGGGCTGGGAGGAGGTCACCGAACAGGCCATCCGCGCGCTCGCGGCACGCGGCAAGCCGCTGGTGTCCATCCTGTGGGGCCGCGACGCCCGCAACCTCCGGCCCCTGCTCGGGGACTACCCGGCGATCGAGTCCGCGCACCCGTCGCCCATGTCGGCGGACCGCGGCTTCTTCGGCTCCCGCCCGTTCAGCCGGGCCAACGAGCTGCTGACCGGCCAGGGCGCCGAGCCGGTGGACTGGCGCCTGCCGTAGCCCGCCGGAAGCGACGGCGGCCGGGCCCGGAGGACGGACCTCGGCCCGCCCGGAGCGACCTGCGCGCCCGCCTGCGCCGAGTGCGCCGGGCGCCCCCTCGGCCGACCGTCGCCGCCCGGAGATGCCGACCGGGGGCCTGGCGGACCGGCCCCGGCCCGCCCGGAGCGACGTGCGCGCCCGCCCCCCCCCGCCGAGTGCCGTGGGCGGCCCCTCAGCCGACCACCGCCGCCCGCACGCACAGCACGTCCGGCAGGTGGGAGGCGAGCTGTCGCCAGGTGTCCCCGTCGTCGGCGGAGGCGAACACCTCGCCGTTGCGGTTGCCGAAGTAGACGCCCGCCGGGTCCGCGTCGTCGGTGCACAGGGCGTCGCGCAGCACGGTGCCGTAGTGGTCCTCCTGGGGCAGGCCCGCCGAGAGCGGCTCCCAGCTCTTCCCGGCGTCGGGCGTACGGAACACCCGGCAGCGGTGGTCGGCGGGCACCCGGTCGATGTCGGCGTTGATGGGGAAGACGTACGCCGTGCCGCCCCGGTGCGGATGCGCGGCGACCGCGAAGCCGAAGGTCGAGGGGAGGCCCTCGCCGATGTCGGTCCAGTGCGCGCCCGCATTGTCGCTGCGGTACACGCCCCAGTGGTTCTGGAGATACAGGCGGTCCGGGTCGTCCGCGTCCCTGGCGACCTTGTGCACGCACTGGCCGAACTCCGGGTCCGGATCGGGCAGGAAGACGGCGGCCACCCCGGAATTCGACGGAGCCCAGCTCGCACCGCCGTCCTCCGTGCGGAACACCCCTGCCGTGGACACCGCCACCGTCACCGCGCGCGGATCGCGGGCGTCGGTCAGCACCGTGTGCAGCCCCTCCCCGCCACCGCCCGGCACCCACTGGGAGCGGGTCGGATGCTCCCACAGCGGACGCACCAGCTCGAAGCTCTCCCCGCGGTCCTCGGAGCGGTACAGCGCAGCCGGTTCGGTGCCCGCGTACACCACGTCCGGCTCGGCGGCGGCCGGGTGCAGCTGCCAGACCCGCTCCAGCGAGGCGCCCGTGTCCTTGGGGAACTTCACGGCCGGCCGCGCGGGCTCGGACCAGGTGCGACCCAGGTCGTCGGAGTGGAACACCGAGGGACCCCAGTGCGCGCTGTCACCGCTGGCGAGCAGCCGAGGCGTGTCGCCGCGGGTGTCGATCGCGACCGCGTAGACGGCCTGGGCGTTGAACCGGGGGCCGTCGTCGAACTCCCAGCCGTCACCGCGCCGCCTGCCGATGAACAGGCCCTTTCGGGTACCCACGGCGAGCAGTACCTCGGTCATGACGACCACCTCCGGGAAATGCCGCGTTCTCCTGTTTCGCCCAGTCTGCACCCCGCCACTGACAGTGACCCTGAGCAACAGGCCGCGGGCGTCCGTATCGGAAGGCGGTCCGGTCGGTCGGCGCGCTCGTGAGGAGGACGGCCCTTGAAGGCGTTCCGTGGTCCGCGTGTGTGGCTGTGGCGGTGGCGGCGCGGTCCGCTGCGGCGCCGCGCCGACGTGGTGGAGGGATGGGTGCTGCTGGGCGTCTGGCTGCTGACCCTGGTGGCCGGGATCGCGGCCGGACTCACGGCCGCGCGGTCGGTCGAGCACGGCCTCGCCCACGAGCGCGCCACCTGGCATCCGATGGTCGCCTACGTCGTCGGGCACGCCCCCGGCCGGTCCGGGACCCAAGGCTCCAGCCGTGAACGGGTCTGGACGGAGGTCCGCTGGACCGCGGGCGACGGGACGCCCCGCACCGGCCAGGTCCGGGTCGCGCCGGGCACGGCGAGCGGGGCGCCGGTCGCCATCTGGACCGACGGGCGCGGACGCCTCGCCGGTCGGCCCGCCACCGCCACCGAGGCCGCCGTCCGCGCCGCCTTCGTCGGCACCCTGTGCGGCGCGGGCGCCGCCGCCGTGCCCTTCGCCGGGGGCCGCTTCCTGCTCGCCCTGCTGGAACGCCGCCGCCTGGCCCTCTGGGACACCGAGTGGGCCCGGCTGGGCCCGCAGTGGGGCCGTACGACGGGGTGACGTGTTGTCCGGCTAGGCGGGCAGCGCCCGGTCGAGGATCGTGTCCAGGTTCGTGCCCGCGGGCAGCGTGCCGAAGGCGTGGCCCCAGTCGCCGCCCAGCCGGGTCGCGCAGAACGCGTCGGCCACCTCGGGCGGGGCGTGGCGGACGAGGAGGGACGCCTGGAGGGCCAGCGCCATCCGCTCGACCACCCGGCGCGCGCTCAGCTGGTCCGCCTCGGCCAGCTCCCGCTTCAGCGAGACCACGGTCGCGTCCAGGCGGGCGTCGGCCCCGCGCGCGAGGGCGAGTTCCCCGAACAGCGACTCCGCGCTCCCCGGCTCCCGGCCCAGCGCGCGCAGGACATCGAGGGCGTTGACGTTGCCCGAGCCCTCCCAGATGGACAGCAGCGGCGCCTCCCGGTAGTGCCGGGGCATGCCGGAGTCCTCGACGTACCCGTTGCCGCCCAGGCACTCCAGCGCCTCCGCGGTGAACGCCGGGCCCCGCTTGGTCACCCAGTACTTGCCCACGGCCGTGGCGATCCGGCGGAACGCCCGCTCCTCCTCGTCCCCGCGCACCGCCCGGTCCGCCGCCCCCGCGAGCCGCAGGGTGAGCGTCGTCGCCGCCTCCGACTCCAGCGCCAGGTCCGCGAGGACGTTGCGCATCAGCGGCTGGTCGAACAGGCGGGCGCCGAACGCGCTGCGGTGGCGGGCATGGTGGCCCGCCTCGACCAGCGTCTTGCGCATCAGGGTCGCCGAGGACATCACACAGTCCAGCCGGGTGCAGTTGACCATCTCGATGATGGTCTTCACCCCGCGCCCCTCCGGCCCGACCAGCCAGGCCACCGTGCGGTCGAACTCCGGCTCGGAGGACGCGTTGGAGCGGTTGCCGAGCTTGTCCTTCAGGCGCTGGATGCGGAAGGTGTTGCGGCTGCCGTCCGGCAGCACCCGCGGCACCAGGAAGCAGGAGAGCCCGCCCGGCGCCTGCGCCAGCACCAGGAAAACGTCGCACATCGGCGCCGACGTGAACCACTTGTGCCCGCGCAGCGTGTACACGCCGGGCTCGTCCGTCGGCGTGGCCACGGTGGTGTTGGTGCGGACGTCGGAGCCGCCCTGCTTCTCGGTCATGCCCATCCCGGCGAGCAGACCCCGCTTCTCGGTGGGCACGCGCAGCTCCGGGTCGTACTCCCGGCTGGTGAGCAGTGGTTCGTACACCTTCGCCAGGTCCGGCTGGGCGCGCAGGGCTGGGACGGCGGCGTACGTCATCGAGGTCGGGCAGCCGTGTCCGGCCTCGGTGTGCCCCCAGACCAGGCCGCCCGCCGTACGGGCCACGTGCGCGCCGGGCCGGTCGTCCGCCCACGGGGTGCCGGCCAGGCCCTCGGCGACGGCGGTGCGCATCAGGTGGTGCCAGCTGGGGTGGAAGTCGACCTCGTCGACCCGGTTGCCGTAGCGGTCGTGGGTCCGCAGCTCCGGCTCGTGCCGGTTGGCCAGCTCGCCCCACTCCTGCGCCTCGGCGCCGCCCGCGCGCAGCCCCAGCGCCCGGACACCGTCCTCGGCCCACCCGGCGCCCTCCCGGCGCAGCCCCTCCAGCAGGGCGGCGTCGGCGGACGCGTCGTAGGGAGCCAGCGGCGGGGGCTGGTTGGTGACGTCGTGGGTGGCGTGCGGCGGCGACTGCTCGGGCATCGGGACCATACCGCCATGTTGCACTCTCCGTACGGTTGTAGCAATGACGCAACACCGATCGGCGCACGTACAGTACGTGCCCATGCGCATCAACCCGTCGGCCGAGCCGGTGACCAGGCCGTTGTCCGCGCGGTCGGTCGTGCTGAGCCTGCTGCTCGGGGCGCATCCGCCCCGGCTGCCGGTGCGGGAACTGGTGCGGCTGGTCGAACCGTTCGGCGTCGGAGGCTCCACCCTGCGGGCCGCGCTCAGCCGCATGGTGGCCGCGGGCGACCTCCGCCGCACCGACGCCGTGTACGGGCTCAGCGACCGCCTGCTGGCCCGGCAGCGCCGCCAGGACGAGGCCGTACGGCCGCACGCGCGCGCGTGGGACGGCGACTGGGAGATGGTCGTGATCACGGCGACCGGACGCGGCCCCGCCGAGCGCGCCGACCTCCGGGCCCGGCTGACCGCGCTGCGCCTGGCCGAACTCCGCGAAGGCGTCTGGCTGCGCCCCGCCAACCTCGCCCGACCACTGCCCGGCGAACTGGCCGAGGTGGCCCTGACCTGTACCGCCCGCCCCGACGAGCCCGCCGCCGAACTGGTGGCCCGGCTGTGGCCGCTGGACACCTGGGCGGTACAGGCGCGTGCCCTCCTTGCCCGGGCCACCGATGCTCGCCATCCCGCCGACCGCCTCACCGCCTACGCGGCCGTCGTACGCCAGCTGCTCACCGACCCGGTCCTCCCTGATCCCCTGCTCCCCGCCGACTGGCCCGGCGAGGCACTCCGGACGGCCTACGCCGGATATCAGCGGGAGCTGGCCACCTCCTAGGAACGGTCCGGCCGAGTGGCGAGGGTCCGGTGCTTGGCGTCTCCTGGGAGTGGAGGGGGTAACCAGCGTGCGCGTGCTTCCGGGCACCGGGTGGGGCACGGCAGGCGATCTCGCCCGAGGAGAGTCATGGCTGAGCACACGACGTCGTCCGTCCTCACCGCGCCCATGCGCGGCGTCGCCTCCGTCCTGAGCAAGGTGCCGGGCGCGTCGGTCGTCTCCCGGGCGGCCCAGGACACGCTGGACATTGTCGGCGTGATCTCCCCCCGAGGGCGGCGGCTCGCGGTGTACACCGGGGCGGGCGTGCTCGGCGTCGCCGGGGTGGTGGAGTGGCCCGTGGCGCTCGCCGGAGCCGCCATCGCGTGGCTGACCCAGCCCAGCCCGCCGCTCGTGACCACGGTGACCGAGACCACGGAGGTGGTGGTCGAGGAACCCGCCCCCGCCGACGAGGCCGAGGTGGGCGAGGCGGCCCTGCGGACCGGGCACCACGACGCCCCCGGCCCCGTGAAGGCCACCGACACCGGGACCGCGCACCCGGAGCCCACGCCCAAGAAGCACGGCAAGAAGTCCGGCAAGCAGCCCAAGGGCGCCACCGGGCAACTCGGGCCCACCGCCCGCCCCGAACGCACCAGCCTCTGACGGCCGGAATGGTCCTCCACCTGCTCACCACGCCCACGGCCGCCGCCCGCCTGCCCCGGCTCCTCGCGGCGGCCGCCGCACCCCTGATCGGCGCGGCGGCGGGAGCCGCAGCGGGCACCGCACGCGCGGGCGTACGCGGCGCGGACGCGGCCGTACGCGTGACCCGGGTCGCCCGCACCGCGCTGCCCGGCGGCCCCGGCCACTGGCGGGCCGGGGCCCGGCTCCACCTCCCGCTGCGCACCGCCGAACCGGACCGGGTGCGGGGCGCGGGCGGCCGCGCCCACCTGGCCCGCCGGATCGCGGCGGCGCTCGCCGACCGGCCCGACGTGCTCCTCGCCTACTGGGACGAGGGCCTCGCCCGCCTGGTCGTGACCATGACCGAGGACGCCGTCAGCGACCGGGTGGTGGACCGCGCGGCCGAACTCGCCGTACGCGACGGGCTGCTCGTGCGCGGCGGTGACCCCGAGGAACACGTCCACCCCGCCGACCCGGCGGGCGTGCGGGCCGCCGCCGTCACCCTCGGCGTCGACCTGATCGGCATCGGCGGCGCCCTCACCGGCTACCTCCTGCGGCTGCCCCCCACGCCCCGCGCGGTCACCGCCTGCGTCACCCTGCTGCGGGAGAACCCCCGCGTCCGCGCCCTGCTGCGCGCCCGCCTCGGCGCCGCCCGCATGGATCTCCTGCTGGCCAGTGCCAACGCGATCGTGCACGCCGCCGGGCAGACCCCCACCTCGCTCGTCCTCGACGGCACCCTGCGCTCCCTCCAGCTCACCGAGACCATGGCCCGCGCCGCCGCCTTCGACTCCCTCCACGACGAACTGTGCGGACCCGAACGCGTCAGCGTCGCCCCCACCGACGCCCCGCGCCCCCCGCTGCGCGAGTCCCCGGCCCAGGTGTACGCCGCCCACGCCTCCGCGGGCAGCGTGCTCGGCGCGCTGGCCGCGCTGCTGGTCAAACGGAACCTGAACTCCGCCGCCGAGGCCGCCCTGTCCGGCTCGCCCAAGGCCGCCCGGTACGCCCCGGCCGCCTTCCACGCCGTACTCGGCACCGCCCTCGCCCGCGCCGACGTGCTGGTCCGCGACCCGGAACGGCTCAGACAGCTGGAGATGGCCGGAACCCTCCTGCTGCACCCGAGCGCGCTGCGCACCGACGAGGGGCTGCCCGACCCGTGGACCGAGGCCGTGCTCGACGCGGCCCGCCGCGCCCGGCTGCGCGTCGTCCTCGTCGACGACCCCGCCCTGGAGGACTTCGTCGCGCTCGCCGATCAAGTGGTGGACGCGAGACGGCCGTTGGACGACGTCGTACACGCCCTGCGGGGCGAACTGGACGCCGCCCGCACGGAGGACGAGGAGGACGCCGACGAACGCGTCGTCATCACCGTCGCCCGGCCGCGTGCCCTCGCGGAGAGCGACGTACTGGCCGGACTCGAGGCCACCGACATCGCCATCGCGCTCACCGACCAGGAGGGCGCCGTCATCTGGGGCGCCGACATCCTCGCCCCGCACGGACTGCCCGACGTGTGGCGGCTGCTCACCGCCATCCCCGCCGCCCGCTCCGTCGGCAGCCGGGGCCAGGTCCTGGCCCGCTCCGGCGCCGCGCTCTCCGGCCTCCTGGTGGCCATCGGCGAGGCCCGCCGCGGCCGCGGACGCCGCTCCGTGCTGCCCGGCCTGCGGCACGCCCCCGTCGACACCGGCGCGCTCACCGCCCTCGCGTACGGCGTCTGGGCCGCCCTCGGAGTGGCCGCCGCCCGCGCCCCGCACCCGCATGCCCGCGTGCGCTGGCACGAACTCGACCCCGACGAGGCGGTGGAACGGCTCGACCGCGAGGCGGGCCCCGGACCCGGCCCGGTGGAACGGGCCGCCACCCGCGCCCGCGAGACGGCGGGCCGGATCGCCCGGGTGCCCGCGTTCGCCCCGGCCCGCCTCACCTGGCAGCTCGGCCGGGCCGTACGCGGCGAACTCGACGACCCGCTCACCCCGGTGCTGGCGGTCGGCTCCGCCGCCTCCGCGATCCTCGGCTCCGTCGTGGACGCCCTGCTCGTGGTCGGAGCCCTGGATCTGAACGCGCTCGTCGGCGGTGTCCAGCGGCTGCGCGCCGAGCGGGCCCTGTCCGGGCTGCACGCCGAACAGCAGCGCAAGGCGCGGGTCGCGCCCCCGCCGGAGGAGGCCCCCGCGGGCGGCACCCGCACCGTGGACGCCGGACAACTGCTGCCCGGCGACGTGATCGAGCTGAAGGGCGACGACGTCGTCCCCGCCGACGCCCGGCTGCTCTGGCAGGACGGCCTGGAGGTGGACGAGTCCGCGCTGACCGGCGAGTCCCTGCCGGTGCACAAGCACATCGGGGCCACCCCGCACGCGGCCGTCGCCGACCGGCGCTGCATGGTCTTCGAGGGCACCACCGTGGTGGCGGGCACCGCCCACGCCGTCGTCGTCGACACCGGCGAACGCACCGAGGCCGCCCGTGCCGTCCACCTCGCCGCCCGCACGCCCCCGGCCGCCGGGGTGCAGGCCCGGCTCCAGGAACTCACCCGCAAGGCACTGCCGTTGACCCTGGCCGGTGGCGCGGCCGTGACCGGGCTCGCCCTGCTTCGCGGCACCCCGGTGCGCGAGGCGGTCAGCGGTGGCGTGGCCGTCGCGGTCGCCGCCGTGCCCGAGGGGCTGCCGCTGGTCGCCACCGTCGCCCAGCTCGCCGCCGCCCGCCGACTGAGCCGCGACGGCGTCCTGGTCCGCACCCCGCGCACCCTGGAAGCTCTCGGCCGCGTCGACACCATCTGCTTCGACAAGACCGGGACCCTCACCGAGAACCGGCTCCGGGTCGTCCGGGTGACCGACGCCGAGGGCATCGAGTGGGCGGCCGGTGACGCGGGCGAGGCGGGCCCCGCCGCGACCCTGCGCCGCGCGGCCCGCGCCTGCCCCCGCGTCAACGGCGGCTCCGGACGCCCGGTGCACGCCACCGACGAGGCCGTCATCCACGCCGCCGCGCCCGACCCCGGCTGGACCCAGCTCGGCGGCCTCTCCTTCGAGGCCGCGCGGGGCTACGCGGCCGCCGTGGGCCGGGAGGGCGACGGCCCCCGCACCCTGGTCGTCAAGGGCGCCCCCGAGACCGTGCTGCCCGGCTGCGCCGACCTGTCCGACCGCGCCGACGACTCCGCCCACTCCCTCGCCGGAGCCGGACTGCGCGTCCTGGCGGTGGCCATGCGGCGCCTCGACGAGGGCGAGACGGAGTCCGACGCCCTCCAAGAACCGCTGCACGGACTGCGGTTCACCGGCCTGCTGGCCCTCTCCGACGTCCCCCGCGAGACCTCCGAGGCGCTGGTACGCGGCCTCTACGAGGAGGGCGTACGGCCTGTCATGCTCACCGGCGACCACCCGCAGACCGCCCGCGCCATCGCCCGCGAACTCGGCTGGCCCGAGGACACCGAGGTGGTCACCGGCGACGAACTGGCCGCCGCCGACCGGCGTACCCGCGCCCGGATGCTCCGGGACGCCGGGGTCGTGGCCCGTGTCGCACCCGAGCAGAAACTCCAGGTCGTGGAGGCGCTCCGGGACGCGGGCCGGGTGGTCGGCATGGTCGGCGACGGCGCCAACGACGCCGCCGCGATCCGCGCCGCCGACATCGGCGTCGGCATCAGCGCACGGGGCTCGGCCGCCGCGCGCAACGCCGCCGACATCGTCCTCACCGACGACGACCTGACCGTCCTCATCGACGCCATCGGCGAAGGACGTTCGCTCTGGCACAGCGTCGCCGACGCCATCGCCATCCTCATCGGCGGCAACGCGGGCGAGGTCGGCTTCGGCATCCTCGGCACCCTGCTCTCCGGCACCGCCCCGCTGTCCACCCGGCAGATGCTGCTGGTGAACCTCTTCACCGACCTGTTCCCGGCCATGGCGGTGGCGGTGACCCCGAAGGACGGCGACGACACCGAGGTACGCGGCCGGACCGCGTCCCCCGAGGACGCGGCGGGCGGAGTCCTCGGCGCCCCGCTGATCCGGCAGATCCGGCACCGCGCCCTGACCACCGCGCTCGGCGCCATCACCGCCTGGCTCATCGGCCGCTTCACCCCCGGCACCGCCCGCCGCGCCAGCACCATGGCCCTGTGCGGCGTGGTCGGCACCCAGCTCGTCCAGACCCTCCTGGACCGCCGCGACAGCAACCTGGTCCGGGTCACCGCCCTCGGCTCCGCGGCGGCCCTCGTGGCCGTCATCCAGACCCCCGGCATCAGCCGCCTGGTCGACTGCGTCCCACTGGGCCCGATGGCCTGGGCAGGAGTCGCCCTGGCCATCGCACTCGCCCTGGCGGGCCAGCGCACCCTGCCCCGGCTGGAGGAGATCGTGGCGGGACTGGTGCCTACGGAGGAGCGGAGCTAGGGGGTGTCGGCGAGCGCGGGCGCCTCCTCGGGCTTCCGGCCGGGCAGGTGGTTGAACAGCAGGTTCAGTGCGATCGCCGTCAGGCAGCCCGCGCTGATGCCGCTGTTCATGACGGTCTGGAACCAGTCGGGGAACTTCGCGTACACCGTGGGCACGCCCACCGGGAGCATGCCGACCGCGACCGAGACGGCCACGACGGTGAGGTTGTGGTTGTCCCGGAAGTCGACGGAGGCCAGGGTGCGCAGACCGCTCGCCGCGACCGTTCCGAACATCACCAGGCCCGCCCCGCCGAGCACCGGCGCCGGGACGGCGGCCACCATGGCACCCAGCTTGGGCAGCAGGCCGAGGAGGACGAGCAGGGCGCCCGCGGCGGCGACCACCCAGCGGCTGCGCACCCGCGTCATGCCGACCAGGCCGACGTTCTGGGCGTACGCCGTGTAGGGGAAGGTGTTGAACACGCCGCCCAGCACGGTCGAGAGGCCGTCCGCGCGGAGCCCGTCAGCCAGGGAACGCGGCTCGATCTTCCGGCCGGTCAGCTCGCCCACCGCGATCAGGTCACCGGTGGTCTCCGTCATCGTCACCAACGCCACCACCAGCATGGACACGATCGCGGACACCCGGAACTCCGGTGCCCCGAAGTGGAACGGGGTGCTGATGCCCACCCAGTCCGCGTCCGCGACCCCGCCGAAGTCCGTGAAGCCGAGCGGCACCGCCACGGCCAGGCCCACCACGATGCCGGTCAGCACGGCCACGCGCGCCAGGAAGGCCGGGGCGAAGCGCTGCACGCCCAGCACCACCGCCAGCACGAACGCGGCCAGCGCCAGGTTCCGGGGCGCCCCGAAGTCCTTCGCGCCCACCCCGCCCGCCGCCCAGTTGCCCGCGACCGGCAGCAGGGAGACGCCGATGATCAGGATGACGGTGCCCGTGACCAGCGGCGGGAAGAACCGCAGCAGCCGGCCGAAGACCGGCGCCAGCAGCATGATCGCCAGCCCCCCGACGATCACCGAGCCGTAGATCGCGGGCAGCCCGCCGCCGCCGCCCGTCGTACCGATCAGCACCATCGGGGACACGGCCGCGAAGGTGCACCCCTGCATGATCGGCAGCCGCACGCCGAACCGCCAGCAGCCGACGCACTGGATCAGCGTCGCCACCCCGCACACCAGCAGGTCGGCGGTGATCAGATACGCCAGGTCGGCGGGGGAGAGGCGCAGCGCGCCGCCCACGATCAGCGGGACCGCCACGGCGCCCGCGTACATGGCCAGCACATGCTGGAGCCCGAAGGCCGCGAGCTGCCGTACCGGGGGTATCTCGTCGACGGGGTGCGTTTCGGCGGTCGTGGCCATGGGGCCTCCTGCGGCGGCGGGCGGGGAGCGGGAACCGGACTGCACGCGACCGTAGGGGCCTTGAACAGTTTGTTGATTTCCGGTGCGTTGCCGCCGTGTGTCATGCCCACGCAAGTGGGGGCGGACACCGCCCGCCGCGCTACTCCGACCGCGCCGCCGCCCACAGCGCGTCCCAGTCCGACAGCTTGACCGGATTCCGGCCCAGGCTCGCGCCCAGCTCCGCCTCGGCCCGCTCGATCGCCAGCCACCCCGGCCACGCCACCGGGTCCGCGCCCGCCGCCCGCAGCCCCGGAAGCGGGTCCTCCGGGACCGTCCGGGACTCCAGCGCGGGCGCGTCCTCCAGCAGCGAGGTCACCGTCTCCTTGGCGCAGGAGCGGTTGCTGCCGATGACGCCGGTCGGGCCGCGCTTGATCCACCCGGCCACGTACTCGCCGGGCACGGGGACGCCGTCGTCCAGCACCCGGCCCGCCAGATGCGGCACCATCCCGGTCACCGGGTCGGACGGCAGCCCCTCCGGCGGCATCCCGCGATACCCAACCGAGCGCAGCACCAACTGCGCCGGAACGTCCTCGTACACACCCGTGCCCCGCACCCCGCCCTGCCCGTCCGGCTCGGTCCGCTCGAAGCGCACCCCGCCCACCCGGCCGTCCGACTCCAGCACCTCCACCGGGCGCAGGAAGAACCGGAGGTCGATCGTGCGGTCGGTGTCCGGGGGAGAGACGGCGGCCCAGTCGCGCAGCACCTCGGCGTTGCGCCGCTGGGCGCCGGGCAGCGCCGGCAGGTCCGCGAACGCCGGATCGAGCGCCAGTTCCGCCGGGTCGACGCAGACCCCGACGCCCGGCAGACCGCCCAGTTCACGCAGCTCCTTGGTGGTGAACCTGGCCTGCGTGGGACCACGCCGCCCGGCCATCAGCACCTCGTCGACCCCGCCCCCGGTCAGCAGCTCCAGCGCCGCCTGCGGCATGTCCGTCCCGTGCAGCTCGGCCGCGCCGCGCATCAGCATCCGCGTGACGTCCACGGCCACGTTGCCGACCCCGATGACCACCGCCGAGCGCACGTCGCGCAGGAAACCCTCGTCGGCCGCGTCCGGATGCGCGCTGTACCAGGACACGAACTCCGACGCCGACCAGCTGCCCGGCAGCTCCTCGCCCGGAATGTCCAGCGGACGTCCCGACGCCGCGCCCACGCAGTACACCACCGCGTGGTACAGCTCCCGCAGCCGGTCCACCGGCACCCCGTCCGGGCCGCCCACCCCGACACCGCCCAGGAACCGGACCCGGTCGTGCTCCAGAACCGTCCGCAGGCTGCCCTGGAGCGACTTGATCTTCTCGTGGTCCGGGGCGACGCCGTAACGCACCAGCCCGAACGGGGCCGGGAGCCGGTCCAGTACGTCCACGTGCACGTCGGGGTGGCGCTCCACCAGGTTCTGCGCGGTGTAGCACCCGCTCGGTCCGGAGCCGACGACGGCGACCCGCAGCACGGCGTACTCCTCACCCCGTGGGCAACGGGAGACAGCCCTGACGGCTCCAGCATGGCACCGCGCGCCGGTGTCGGCAGGGGCTGGCGCGCCGTCGGGTTAATCGCCCCGCTCGTCCGTCCGGCGCTCCGCTCGGCTCTGCGTCCGCCGGTCCGCCCGCCGCTCGTCCGTGGCGAAGAACCGGGACAGGTCCCCCCGGCCGGGCCCGTCGTCGTCCGGATCGCTCCCCGGCGATACGCCGAGCGTGCCGTCGAGCCCGTACCGCTCGAACAGCTCCGCGCGCAGGACGGGGATCGGCATCGGCACGCCCGGCACCAGTGCCGCGTACACCGCGCCCATCAGCAGCGCCCGGAGCATCGGGTAGCCGGCCGTGTCGTCGTCCGCGGCGCAGCGGGCGACCGTGTCGCCGAGGAGTTCGGACAGGCGCCGCTGCTCCGGGCACTGCACGAACCCCTCCTCGTGCAGCAGACCCGCCATGTGCTGGCGCATGAGCACCGGCCGCTCCCGCGCGAGGCCCAGGATCGCGTCGATGGCGCGGGCCAGCCGCTCCCGGCCGTCCTCGGTACGCGGCTCCCGCTCCAGCGCCTCCTCCAGTGTGCGGTGCATCAGCCGGTGCACGGCGGACTGGACCAGCTGGCGCTTGCCGGGGAAGTAGTACGAGACCAGTCCACGCGCCGATCCGGCGCGGTCCGCGATGTCGCCCAGGGTGGTCGCCTCGAACCCGCGCTCGTCCACCAGTTCGACCGCCGCCTGGAGGAGCCGCTCGCGCGAACGCCGCCGCAGCTCTTCATTGACCGAGGCGCTGCGCGGGGACATTACGGAACTCCTGCGTTGACTGGCTGTCAGCCAACTATACTCAAGGCGTGAGGCGCCGCATCGCGCGGGGCCCTTTCAGTGCTGCCGTTCGTCTGAGCGTCGCGGGGGAGCGCCTCAGGCGGACGGCAGCCGTGTTTTCGGCAGCAGGTCCAGTACGGGCAGCAGGGCGTCCGGGCGTGCGTCCACCGGCAGATGGTCCACGAAGTGCACCCGGCAGCCGATCGCGGCCGCGCCGCCGTCCTTCGCCCGGTCGTCCCCGACCATCAGCGTCCGCCTCGGCTCGACCCCCAACTCCGCGCAGGCCAGGGCGAACAGCCCCGCGTCCGGCTTCCGCATCCCGTGCTCGTACGACAGCACGTACGCGTCCACGTAGGGGTCGAGCCCGTGCTCCCGGAAGACCGGCCGCAGGTCCCAGCCGATGTTGCTGACGATGCCGACGGCGACCCCGCGCTCGCGCAGTTCCTGGAGGACAGGCAGCGCGTCGGGATACGGGGCCCACGCGGCGGGCGCCATGTGCCGGTCGTACAGCGCGTCATACAGGTCGTCCACGGGCAACGGCACCTGCCGGGCCAGCCCGGTGTACGCGGCCCGGTGCGCCGCGGCGTCGCGGTCCCGCTCGGCCCACGCCCCGGCCAACTCCTCGGGTACGGAACTCGGTTCAGCGCCGCCGGACAACGCGCCCACCTCGTCCAACGCGTTTGCCACGGAACGGAATCGCGGCTCGCTCAGCGTGGTGCCCGTCACCGCGAGGGCGGCCCGGAGCCAGGACTCGGTGGACTCCGCACGGCACAGCGTGCCCGAGAAGTCGAACAGCACGGCGGTCATGCGCGGACCCTACTCCTGGGGCCCCCGGTGTCGCTCGTGGACCAGTACCGCACCGGCCACCAGCGAGGCCCCGAACAGCCAGCCGCCCAGCACGTCCGAGAACCAGTGCACCCCCAGCCACACCCGTGTGACACCGACGCCCACCACCGAGACGACTGCCACCGCGACCGCGCCGTACCACCGCGCCCCGCGAACCCCGTGACGGTGGATCAGCCACAGCAGCAGCCCGCACACCACGGTGGCCGTCATGACATGCCCCGACGGGAACGCGGCGTACCGCGCGCTGTCCACGGGGTCCGGCCACACCGGGCGCGGCCGCCCGACGCCCGCCTTCACCGCCTGCTGCACCACCGCCGCCACCGCGCAGGTGAGCACCAGCCACAGCGCCGTCCACCACGCGGCCGTACGCCACAACAACCACAGCGCGACCCCCACGCACAGCAGACGCATCGTCACCGGGTCCCACACCCAGTCGGTCAGCACCCGGAAGACCTGCGTGAGACCCCGCTCCCGCACGGCCCAGCGGTGGGTGCTGCGGGCGATGTCCTCGTCGAGGGTGAGGAGGGGCCCCCACTCGACGGCGACCAGGGTGAGCAGCAGCGCGGAGGACAGGGTGAGGACGGTGGCGGTGAGGAGTGCGGTACGGGGGGTTCGGTGGTGCATGGGGCGATCCTCGTCGATGAGGGCCGTGCGGGCCGTCATCCGGCGCGTCGCCCGCTCGGGACGGCCGCCCTCAGTGCAGCGCCCGCAGCCCCGGCACGAGGGCGACCAGCACCGGGAGTACGGGTACCAGCGCGGCCGTGGCCGTCAGGCGCAGGCGCTGGGGGACCGGGAGACGGGGCGGCGCGGTCAGGAGGCGGTCCACGCGTCGGGGGAGCTGGGAGTGCGGCGTGGGGGAGGGGCCGAACACGCCCCGGTCCTCGTTGAGGTCGACCAGGGCGAGGGCGGTGGTGATGCGGCCGAAGCGACGGGACGCGGTGTCGTCGGCGGCCAGTTCGACCAGTCGGTGCATCTCGTCGCGGAAGGCGGCGAAGACCGGGACCTGGGGGAAGCCGCCCGCCAGCGCGGCCGAGCAGTGCAGCAGCCAGTCGTGACGGAAGCGGGCGTGGTCCTGTTCGTGGGCGAGCAGGGCGTCGAGGCGGCTGCCCTTGAGGCGGTGGAGGGCGGCCGTGGTGACGACGAGTCGGGGGGTGGCGCCGGGGAGCCAGTACGCGTCGGGGCGGTCGCCTTCCAGGACCACCAGCCGTCCGCCCGGTTCCTCGCCCGGCAACAGGGGCGCCCGCTGCAGGAGTTCGGCCCGCCGCACCCGGCGCCCGCGCCGCGCGTGCAGCACCTCGCCGACCAGCATCGTCAGACTCCACAGCCCCGCGCAGGCGAGCGCCACGGCGGTCGGCGCGGCCCACGGACCGGCCGCGCCGAGGGCGTACGCCTCGACGACCCCGTGCGGAGCCCCGCTGAACAACTGCCCGCGCACCGCCTGCCAGGCTGCCGCCGCGCTCAGCGTCATCGACAGGGCGCAGCAGAGCAGTACGGCGGCCACCACGCACTGCCAGGCCCACAGCGCCACCACCGGCTCCCGGTCCGGCCAGTCGGCCCGGGTCAGCAGACGCGGGGCGGCGACGGAGGTCAGGATGCCGAGCAGCAGCAGTGCCACGGGGACCATCATGGGCAGCACCCTACGAGCACCGGACCGCCCGCCGGTGCCGAAGTGACGCAGGCAACTCCCGCGCCCTGCACACCGCTTGAGGTGTCACATCGTCAGCAGCATCGCCAGCATGCCGATCCCCATCGACAACCGGCACACCCGGGACAGCTCGGGCCGGTCACCCCATCGCACCGCACCCGGCCCGCCCCGCACGGTGACGGGCACCAGACGGGCGCCGGTCAGCAGGACGTAGCCGGTGAAGTAGAGCAGCAGCGCGCCCGTCAGCCAGGCCGGGCCCGAACCGCCCGTGTGGTGGTGGGGAGTCGGGGCCGCTGCCATGAGTACGGCCATGTACACCATCGCCGTACTGCCCAGCAGATGGTGCAGATGGTGGGCGCTCCGCCGCGCCGGCCACAGCGCGCGCAGCGCGGCCAGCCCGAACACCGCGGCGTACAGCGGCCACACCCAGCGCGGCGGGGCGAACACCGCGGCCGGTATCGCCATCGCCGCCATCCCGAAGCCCATCAGCGCCTCGCCGCCCGCCGCACGGCGCTGCTCCTCGACGCCGCTGCGCATCCGCAGCAGACAGTAGGCGCCGGTCGCCGCGCACAGCGCGACCAGCAGCCAGGCCGGTGACACCGGACCGTGCACGCGCACCACCCCCGTTCGACGCTCGGTCGAGGGATGCGATGCCCACGACAGGCGCGGCGCACGCGAGCGCAAGGGGGTGTACGGGGAGCGTTCACCGGAGCACGACGTGTGACCAGGGCGGTTGCGGGCCCCGAGCAAGTCTTTTACTGGTGAAACACCTGTTAAATTATTTGTATGAGCAGCCGCCGCCTCCCCCTCGTCCAGGCGCTCCGCCTCCAGGGGCCCTCCGCCATCTGGTTCAAGCCCGCGCTCAGCGTGGTCGTGTCGGCGGCCCCGCCCAACCTCCTCCTGCTGGCGCTCGGCCGCCTCGACCTGGCCCTCTACACGATGGCCGGGTCCCTCTGCGCGCTCTACGCCCACCAGCGCCCCTACGCGGCCCGCGCCCGCGTGCTCGCCGGGGTGGTGCTCGGCATGACCGCCGGACTCGGCGTCGCCCTGCTCACCTCGGCGCTCACCCCCGGCCCCGTCGTCCTGGTGCTCGTCGGCGCCCTGTTGGCCGCCGTGCAGAAGACGGTCTGCGAGGCCACCCGCGTCGGGCCGCCCGGCAATGTCGTCGTCACCTTCATCAGCTCCGCCGCCCTGTTCGTCCCGCAGACCCCCGGCCAGGTCCCCGCCCACCTCGGGCTCGCCCTCGCCGCCGGAGCCTGGGCGTGGCTCGTCTGCATGGCCCCCGGAGCGCTCCGCCCGCACGGCCCCGAGCGCCGGGCCGTCGCGGCCGCCCTGCGCGCGGTCGCCGACCAGGGCCATGCGCCCGCCCACGCCGCCCTGCACGCCGCCTGGCAGACCCTCCGTTCCCCCGGCACCCGCCCCGACCCCACCCGGCGCGCCCTGGAGACCCTGCTGCTCGGCGCCGAGACCGCCGACGCCGACCCCGATCGACTGCGCGCCTGGGCCCGAGCCCTGCGCGGCACCGGCCCGGTGCCGCAAGCGGAAACCATCCACGAGGCCGACGCACACCCCCGCCCCACCCGCGTCCCCCTGAGGCACCTGGCCCCCATGGCCACCCGCACCGCCCTCGGCTGCGCCCTGGCCGGTCTGGCCGCCCTCTCCCTCGGTGTGGGCCGCCCCTACTGGGCCCTGGTCACCGCCGCCTCCCTCTACCAGGCCAACGTCACCCTCACCTGGAGCCGGGGCGTCCAGCGCATCGTCGGCAACCTCCTCGGCGTGCTCGTCTTCGCCGCGCTCACCCCGCTGACCCACCTCCACCCCGTCACGCTCGTCCTGTGCTGCCTCGCGTGCAGCTTCGGCGCGGAGGCGCTCATCGCCCGCAACTACTGGCTCGGTACGGTCTGCGTGACCCCCATGGCGCTGCTCATCACCGAGTTCACCCATCTCCAGGACCCCGGCCTGCTGATCACCCAGCGGGTGCTGGACACCCTGGTCGGGGCCCTGGCCGGATTCGCCGCCGCCGTGATCGTCACCAACCGCCGAGCCGGTGACCGCGTGCACGACGCCCTGACCGCCGTCGAAGAAGCGGGCGCGCACACCGAACACCTGCTGGCCCATCCCGCGCCCCACGCCCTGCCGACGGCCCGCCGCGCCCTCGCCGCCGCGCTGACCGACCTGCGCGCCACGGCCGACACCGCCCAGGGGGAGTGGTGGCAGCGGCCCTTCCCCGCGGAACGCCTCGCGCTCGCCGAGCGGACCGGACACCGTACGCTCGCCGCGGCGGTACGACACCGAGGCGTCGCACCCTTGAAGCAGGACTGACACGGCACGACAGCGGGACCACGGAGGACACACGGCCATGACGGACACGGGAAGCCAGCACCCGGGGGCGGCGCACGAGGGCACCGCACGGGCCGACACCGTCGCCTCGGTCGTCCGCCAGTGGCGTGCCGTGCACCCCGCGCTCGACACCGGGCCCATGGAGGTCATCGGGCGGATCAACCGCTGTGCCGCGCTCCTTCAGCAGGCCGAGGACGCCCCGCTGCGCCGCGCCGGGCTCAGCCGGGCGGAGTTCGACCTGCTCGGCGCGCTCCGCCGCACCGGCCACGAGCTGACGCCGGGGGAGCTGGCGCGGGAGACCTTCTCCTCCGGGGCGGCCGTGACCAAGCGGGTCAAGCAGCTCACCGGACGCGGACTGGTCGAGCGACGCGGCGACACCCGGGACCGCCGCGTCTCCCACCTCCGCCTCACCGACGCCGGACGCGACCTCGTGGACGGCATCCTCCCCGAGCAACTCGCCTACGAGGAAGCCGTGTTGTCCGTGCTGACCCCCGAGCGACAGGACGAGCTGTCCGGCCTGCTCGCCAGTCTCCTCGACGGACTCGAAGGCCGACTGGGCGCCCTGCGCGGCTAGAGAACGGCTAGCGAAGGTGTGTCAGATACCCGGCCGGTACCGCAGCGGATGGTCCGCCGGGATCTCCACCAGCACGATCGGGATGCCGTCCGGGTCGGCGATCCACATCTCGATCAGCCCCCACGGCTCCCGGACCGGCTCCCGGACGATCTCCACGCCCTCCGCCACCAGCTCGTCGTGCGCGGCGGCCGCGTCCGGCACCTGGAGCCACAGCCGCACCGACGGCGCCAACGGGGTCTCCGAGCGCCCGGAGAGTTCGAGGAAGCCGCCGCCCGCGAAGTAGACGGTCCCGCGCTCGGGGCCCTCGCCGAACTCGCGGTGGACGGCGAGCCCCAGCTGTCCGCCGTAGAAGGCACGGGAGCGTTCGGGGTCCGTGGGGCGGACGAGGGTACGGCTGCTCAGTACATGCACCATGCGAGCGGAGCCTAGCCGCCGACTAGGCTCGTCCCTGTTCAGCCGCGCCCCAGATCGGAGTACACCCCATGGACACCGCCACCGGACTGACGTACCGCGACGCCACCGACGCCGACGTGGACGCGCTCGTCGCGCTGGTCGAGTCGGCGTACCGGGGTGACGCCAGCCGGGTGGGCTGGACCACCGAGGCGGACATCCTGGACGGGCAGCGCACCGACCCCGAGGGCGTGCTCCAGGTGATCAAGGCGCCCGACAGCAGGCTGCTCGTGGTGGAGCGGGAGGGCGCGATCGTCGCCTGCTGCCACCTCGAACACCGGGGCACCCACGCCTACTTCGGCATGTTCGCGGTCAGCCCCACCCTGCAGGGGGCGGGCCTCGGCAAGGCGGTCATGTCGGAGGCGGAGCGGCTGGCACGGACCACCTGGGGCGCCACCGAGATGCACATGACGGTGATCTCCGTCCGCGACGACCTGATCGGCTGGTACGAGCGCCGCGGCTACCGCCGTACGGGCGAGACGACCCCGTTCCCGTACGGCGATGAGCGCTTCGGCATCCCGCGCCGCCCCGACCTCCGCTTCGAGCTGCTGGTCAAGCCGCTGGGATGACCGGCTAGGCGGTGAAGCGGCCGGTGCGCTTGATGTCCGGGAGGTCGGTGGTCGCGCCGTCCAGCTGCAGGGCGCGCACCAGCCGCAGCTCGTCCTGCGTGTTCACCACCCAGGCGAAGACCCGGAGGCCCGCCGCGCGGGCCTTCTCCACGACCTCCAGCGTCAGCCGCCGGACGTCGAGACAGAGCGTCGCCGCGCCGACCGCCACCGCGCGGTCCACCACCTCCGGGCCGTAGTGCTCCGCGACCAGCGCGGTACGCACGCCCGGCACCAGCCGGATGATCTCTGCGAGCGCCTCGTCGTGGAAGGAGATGACCTCCACCCGTGAGACCAGGTCCCGCCGGAGCATCACCTCCGCCAGTGCCTTCGCGGCCGCGACGTCCTTGATCTCGGCCTGGATCGGCGCCCTGACCGCGTCCAGCACCTCTTCGAAGACCGGTACCCGCTCGCCGCGCCCCGCGTCCAGAGCGCGCAGCTCCTCAAGGGTCTTCTCGGCGATCCGCCCGGTGCCGTCCGTGGTGCGGTCCACCGCGGCGTCGTGCATGACGATCAGCGCACCGTCCTTGCTCAGGTGCAGATCGAGTTCGATCAGGTCCAGCCCGGCCTGCTCGGCGGCGGCGAAGGAACGGAGCGTGTTCTCGGGCTCGACACCCATGACCCCACGGTGCCCGATGGTAAGGAAGTTCAAGGTTCAACTCGCTTCCGTCGACGGCGGATCGGCTTGCGCGGACCCGACGGAGTGTCGTCGTCCGCACGCCTGGCTCGCAGCCTAACGGCCGTGCCCTCACCTGGGCGATCGGGGACTTCCCGGCGCGGCGCCGGAGCCGTTGTGGCTGGAACGGGGCGCCCGGTCACGCTCCCGGACCGTCTCGGCACCCGCAGCGAAAGTGAGCGCCGTCACGGTTTGCGGCGGGAAAAACAGCGGTGACCATGCGGCCGCGCAGAATAATTTCCCGAGCCCCCTCTTGTTCGGCGAAACGGGGTATGCATACGGTGTCCATACGCGAGGTTCTCCCGTGGAGGATGGGACATGACGGAAATTCTTGTGCAGCCCGGTACGGAGGGACAGGTTCCTTCGCTGACCAGGGTGGTCGAGCACGCGGCGTGGCCCGTCCTCAAGAGTGCGGTGGAGCAGATCCGGCCATGGCAGTCGAAGGACGGTTCGATCGACTTCACCGCCGAGGGCGCCCCCGAGCGGGCCGAGGCCGATGCGACGGTGGGCCGGGTCGTGGCCGCGGTGGAGGAGCTCTCCCCGCTGCTCCCGCACGACGCCGCGTACCACCGCGCGCTGGTGAGCGACCTGCGCCGCTGGGCCGAGGGCGGTTTCGAGGTGCCGGACTTCCTGGACTCGCTGCTGGCGTTCCAGCCCGCGGCCAACCGTGCCGACGGCCTCCAGCACCTCGTCGTCTTCCCGATGTACACGCAGAACGGCAACCCCGACCGCAATCTCGAGGCGGTCGTGCTGCGCATGGTCTGGCCGGACTGGCTGGCCGAGCTGGAGCGCACCCGGTACGACAACCCGCTGTTCTGCGGCATCACCTTCGAGGACTTCACGGCGGGCTACGACACCAACTCGGCCGTCCTCTTCCCGGAGACCATCGCCGTCCGCGAGGCGCCGGAACGTTTCTCCTGGGGTGGCATCTTCTGCGACCGCGAGGCCGCCCGCTTCCGCCGGGTCACCGACGCCGCCGTCGGCATCCTGGGCCTGGAGCTGCCCGAGGACATCGCCGCGATGGTGCACGACCAGAAGCGCTGCGAAGAGGCGTTCGTGCTCTGGGACATGGTCCACGACCGCACCCACAGCCACGGCGACCTGCCGTTCGACCCGTTCATGATCAAGCAGCGTCAGCCGTTCTGGATGTACGGCCTGGAGGAGCTGCGCTGCGACCTCACCGCCTTCAAGGAGGCCGTGAAGCTGGAGACGGACGGCGTCCCGCAGGCCCGTGACGTGCAGTACGCGGTGCTCTTCGACCGGATGTTCCGCTTCCCCGTCACCGGCGACCGCGTCCGCAACTACGACGGGCTCGGCGGCCAGCTCCTCTTCGCCTACCTGCACAAGCACGATGTCGTCCGCTGGACCGACAACAAGCTCGCCATCGACTGGGAGCGCGCCCCGCAGGTCACCAACCAGCTCTGCGCCGACATCGAGCAGCTCTACCGCGACGGCATCGACCGCCCCAAGTTGGTCCACTGGTTCGCCGGGTACGAGCTGGTCGCCTCCTACCTCTCCCCGCACCCCGGCTCCAAGTGGGCCAAGGGTCCCGACGCCCTCGACCTCGGCCTGCCGCCGCGCAAGCTGGTGGACGACGTGCTCCCGGACGAGTTTCCGCTGAGCATGTTCTACGAGGCACTCGCCAAGAAGCTGAAGAATGTGATCGCCGAGACCAAGGGCATCACCGCGGATGGCGCCGAGCGGATCGCCGCGTGAGCGACCGCCGGGACGACACGGCAGCAGGAGAAGGGAAGACGATGCAGAACGGGGCTCTTCGGGGCGCGGTGATCGCGGTCGCCGGAGCGGGCGGACCGGCGGGACGGGCCGCCCTGATCAGGCTCGCCGAGGCGGGCGCGACCGTGGTCGGCGCGGACAACGACCCGGCCCGCCTGGCGGAGGCCGTGGACGCGGCCCGCTACGCCAACGGCGGCGCCACCGTCACCGGTGAGACCGTCGACCTGCTCGACCTCGACTCCACCCGCGCCTGGGCCTCGGGCATCGAGAAGGAGTTCGGCCGCGTGGACGGCCTGGTCCACCTGGTCGGCGGCTGGCGCGGCGGCGCCAAGTTCGACGACACCGACCTCGCCGACTGGGACCTGCTGGAGAAGCTGCTCGTCCGCACCGTCCAGCACACCTCGCTGGCCTTCTACGACGCCCTCCAGCGCGCCGGTGACGGCCGCTATCTGCTGATCAGCGCCGCGGGCGCGTCCAAGCCCACCGCGGGCAACGCCGCGTACTCCGCCGCCAAGGCGGCCGCCGAGGCGTGGACCCTGGCCATGGCCGACGGCTTCCGCAAGGCGGGGGGCGAGGACGGCCCGGCGGCCGCTGCTGCCATCCTGGTGGTGAAGGCGCTGGTGCACGACGCGATGCGCGCGGAGCGCCCGAGCGCGAAGTTCGCGGGCTTCACGGACGTCAAGGAGCTGGCCGAGGCCATCGAGGGCGTCTGGGGCAGGCCCGCCGCCGAAGTGAACGGAAACCGTCTGTGGCTGACCGAGAAGCCGTGAACCCTCCCAGGACCGATGCCCGTCGCCACCACGACCCGCAGGTCCGCGGTTTCGCCAGCGACAACTACGCCGGGGCGCACCCCGAGGTGCTCGCCGCCGTGGCCCTGGCCAACGGCGGCCACCAGGTCGCGTACGGCGAGGACGAGTACACCGAGAACCTCCAGCGGATCATCCGCAGCCACTTCGGCGCCACCGCCGAGGCGTTCCCGGTGTTCAACGGCACCGGGGCCAACGTCGTCGCGCTCCAGGCGGTCACCGACCGCTGGGGCGCGGTGATCTGCGCCGAGAGCGCGCACATCAACGTCGACGAGGGCGGGGCGCCCGAGCGGATGGGCGGCCTGAAGCTGCTCACCGTGCCCACCCCGGACGGCAAGCTCACCCCCGAGCTGATCGACCGGCAGGCGTTCGGCTGGGACGACGAGCACCGCGCGATGCCGCAGGTCGTCTCGATCACCCAGTCCACCGAGCTGGGCACGCTCTACACGCCCGACGAGATCCGCGCGATCTGCGAGCACGCCCACGCGCACGGCATGAAGGTGCACCTGGACGGCTCCCGGATATCCAACGCCGCCGCCTCCCTGAACGTCCCCATGCGGGCGTTCACCAACGCGGTCGGCGTCGACATCCTCTCGCTGGGCGGGACGAAGAACGGCGCCCTGTTCGGCGAGGCGGTCGTCGTCATCAACCAGGACGCCGTCTCGCACATGAAGCACCTGCGCAAGCTGTCCATGCAGCTCGCGTCCAAGATGCGCTTCGTCTCGGTGCAGTTGGAGGCCCTGTTCGCCAAGGACCTCTGGCTGCGCAACGCCCGCCACGCCAACGAGATGGCCCAGCGGCTCGCCGAGGGCGTCCGCGCGGTGCACGGCGTGGAGATCCTGCACCCGGTGCAGGCCAACGGCGTCTTCGCCCGGCTCCCGCACGACGTGAGCGTCCGGCTGCAGCAGCGGTTCCGCTTCTACTTCTGGGACGAGGCGGCCGGTGACGTCCGCTGGATGTGCGCCTTCGACACCACGGAGGAGGACGTCGACACCTTCGTGGCGGCGCTCAAGGAGGAGATGGCCCGCTGAGGGCTTCCCCCCCCAGACACAAGAACGGCCCGGCCGGACGGGGAATCGTCCGGCCGGGCCGTCGTCGTCTCAGTGGGCCTCGGCCGCCCGCAGCTGCTCGTTCGTCGGCGCGGAACCGCCCAGGTGGGCGGGGAGCCACCAGGAGTCCTCGGCGCCCTTGGGGCGGGCCGGGTAGGCGCGCTGGGCGGCGTCCAGCATCTCCTGGACGCGCTCGCGCAGCCGACGGGTGATCGCGCCCGCGTACTGCTCGCGCGACGCCTCCAGCGCCTCGCCGACGCGGATGGTGATCGGGGTGTGGCTGCGCTTGAAGTTGCGCGGCTGGCCCTTGGTCCACAGCCGCTGGGTGCCCCACAGCGCCATCGGGACCAGCGGGACGCCCGCCTCCTGGGCCAGGCGCGCGGCACCGGACTTGAAGCTCTTCAGGGTGAACGACTCCGAGATGGTCGCCTCCGGGAACACCCCGATGATCTCCCCGGCACGCAGCGACGCCAGCGCGTGCGCGTACGCCGTCTCACCCTGGGCGCGGTCGACCGGGATGTGCTTCATGCCGCGCATCAGCGGGCCCGACACCTTGTGCCGGAAGACGGACTCCTTGGCCATGAAGCGCACCAGGCGCTTCTGCGGCAGCGCGGCCAGGCCGTTGAAGATGAAGTCCAGGTAGCTGATGTGATTGCTCACCAGCACGGCGCCGCCGGAGCGCGGGATGTTCTCCGACCCCTGGCAGTCGATCTTGAGGTCCCAGACCTTGAACATCGTCCTGGCGAGACCGACGACGGGACGATAGACCAGCTCTGCCATAAGCGGGGTGGTCCCTTTCTGCTCTGCTCGGGAAAGGGGGCTCCCGGCGGTAAGTTACGGAGCCGTAGGTTTACGGCTCTCGCAGATCGTGCCCCAAGAACGGGCGGGTGACCAGTCTTGGTGCCCCGTGGCGGCGAGATCCTCGTCACGTCCGCCCGTACCCCCCTCTTTCGGAGGCCGGGAATCCATTCGGCCCTCGATGTGCTGGTGTTGAGGACGGATCGGACGGCCGGCGCCGCGCGAGCGGCGGAGCGGAGGAACACGGGTGCACGGGCGGGACGACGTACGGCGGCTGACGGCGGCCGACCTCGGCGGCGAACTGGGGGAGCGGGCCACCCTCGTGCAGTTCTCCAGCGCCTTCTGCGCGCCCTGCCGGGCCACCCGCCGCACCCTCGCCGAGGTCGCCCGGATGGTTCCCGGGGTCGCCCACGTCGAGATCGACGCGGAGGACCGCCTCGGCCTCGTCCGCGAACTGGACGTCCTGAAGACGCCCACCGTGCTGGTCCTCGGCCCGGACGGCGAGGTCGTGCGGCGCGCCCAGGGGCAGCCGCGCAGAGTCGATGTCATCGCCGCGCTGGGCGAGGCCGTGGGCGGGGGCCGCGATGACTGAACGCCGGAGGGCGCTCCGGCGGCGACTTGACGGCACCCGCCGTCGGTCGTCAGCCTGGCCCGGTGCTGATCGAACACCTGCTCACCGGACCGGTCCCCAGTGACCCGGCCCGCGTCGGGCGTGCCCGCTGTCCCGGCCGCTGAACAGCCCCGGACCGGATCAGCCCGCCCCCGTCGGCAGAAGGACGACCCCATGACGGCCACTCCCGGCCTCGGCTCCCGCCACCCCGCCTCGCCGGACCTGCTGCGCTCCGTCTTCCGTCGGCACGCGGCCGGTGTCGCGGTGATCACCGCGCGCGGGGAGCACGGCCCGGTCGGCTTCACCGCCACCTCGCTCAGCTCCGTCTCCGCGGAACCCCCGATGATCTCCTTCGGCATCGGCACCGGCGGCTCCAGCTGGCCCGCGATCGCGCGGACCGACCACGTCGGCGTCCATGTGCTCGGCGAGCACCAGAGCGACCTCGCCGCCACCTTCGCGCGCAGCGGCGCCGACCGCTTCGGGGCGTCCACCGGCTGGCGCGAGGGGCCCGAGGGCGTGCCCGTGCTGGACGACGTGCTCGCCTGGCTGGTGTGCCGGATCGTGGGCCGGGTACCAGCCGGGGACCACCGGATCGTGCTCGCCGAGGTGCTGCTCGGCGACCCTTCCGGCGACGGCCGTCCGCTGCTCTATCACCAGGGACGCTTCAACGCGCTGCGGGACTGAGCGGGTTGGGCCCCGGGTCCCTGGGGATGTCGAGTTCCGGTTACGCTGCGTTGCGAAGGTCACAGTTCAAAGCGCTTGCTTAGCGGGCATGAACTGGATGTACTGGTGAGTAATATTTCGGTCGGAGCGCACCGACGCCCCGAGCGGGATCAGCCGCTTGAGGCGCCTATGCTGCACTTCAAGAGGCAGCCCGGAAAAGACGATGCAGTAGGAGAGCCGGCGTGAGCTTGAGGATCGTTGTCACTGTGAAGTACGTGCCCGACGCCACTGGCGACCGGCACTTCGCCGATGACCTGACCGTCGACCGCGACGACGTGGACGGTCTGCTCTCCGAGCTGGACGAGTACGCGGTGGAGCAGGCGCTGCAGATCGCGGACGAGGCGGACGACGCCGAGGTCACCGTGCTGACCGTCGGTCCCGAGGACGCCAAGGACGCGCTGCGCAAGGCCCTCTCGATGGGCGCCGACAAGGCGATCCACGTGGAGGACGACGACCTGCACGGCACCGACGCCCTCGGTACCTCGCTGGTGCTGGCCAAGGCGATCGAGAAGGCCGGTTACGACCTGGTCATCTCCGGCATGGCCTCCACCGACGGCACCATGGGTGTCGTTCCGGCGCTGGTCGCCGAGCGTCTCGGCGTGCCGCAGGTGACGCTGCTCGCCGAGGTCTCGGTCGAGGACGGCACCGTCAAGGGCCGCCGTGACGGCGACGCCGCCTCCGAGCAGCTCGAGGCTTCCCTGCCGGCCGTGGTCTCCGTGACGGACCAGTCCGGCGAGGCGCGTTACCCGTCGTTCAAGGGCATCATGGCGGCCAAGAAGAAGCCGGTGGAGTCCTGGGACCTGTCCGACCTCGACATCGAGGCGGAGGAGGTCGGTCTCGAGGGCGCGTGGACCAAGGTCGACGCCGCGAACGAGCGTCCGGCGCGCACCGCGGGCACGATCGTCAAGGACGAGGGCGAGGGCGGCAAGCAGCTCGCCGAGTACCTCGCGGGCCAGAAGTTCATCTAAGGCACCGCACCCCGCCGACCGCCCCTCAACTTCGTTACGCAGGAGAGCAATCCCATGGCTGAAGTCCTCGTCTACGTCGACCACGTGGACGGTGCCGTCCGCAAGCCCACCCTGGAGCTGCTGACGCTGGCCCGCCGCATCGGCGAGCCCGTCGCCGTCGCCCTGGGCAACGGCGCCGCCGACACCGTCGCCGCCCTCGCCGAGCACGGCGCGGTGAAGGTCCTCACCGATGACGCGTCCGAGTACGCCGACTACCTGGTCGTACCCAAGGTCGACGCCCTCCAGGCCGCCGTCGAGGCCGTCTCCCCGGCCGCCGTGCTGGTCCCGTCCTCCGCCGAGGGCAAGGAGATCGCCGCCCGTCTGGCGCTGCGCATCGGCTCCGGTCTGATCACCGACGCCATCGACCTGGAGGCCGGGGCCGAGGGTCCCGTCGCCACCCAGTCGGTGTTCGCCGCGTCCTACACCACCAAGTCCCAGGTCACCAAGGGCACCCCGGTCATCACGGTCAAGCCGAACTCGGCCGCCGTGGAGGCCGCCCCGGCCGCGGGCGCTGCCGAAGCCCTGTCGGTGACCTTCTCCGACCAGGCGACCGGCACCAAGGTCACCAGCCGCACCCCGCGCGAGTCGACCGGCCGCCCGGAGCTGACCGAGGCCGCGATCGTGGTCTCCGGCGGCCGTGGTGTGAACGGCTCGGAGAACTTCGCGCTGATCGAGGCCCTCGCCGACTCGCTCGGTGCCGCCGTCGGCGCCTCGCGTGCCGCGGTGGACGCGGGCTGGTACCCGCACACCAACCAGGTCGGCCAGACCGGCAAGTCGGTCTCGCCGCAGCTGTACATCGCCAACGGCATCTCCGGCGCCATCCAGCACCGCGCCGGTATGCAGACGTCGAAGACGATCGTCGCGGTCAACAAGGACCCCGAGGCCCCGATCTTCGACCTGGTCGACTACGGCGTCGTCGGTGACCTCTTCGAGGTCGTCCCCCAGCTCACCGACGAGATCAAGACCCGCAAGGGCTGATCCCGCCACGCTGGACGAGGCCCCCGGAACCGCGTTGGTTCCGGGGGCCTCGCCACGTCCGGGGTCAGAGCTGATGGACCCACAGCACCACGAACTCCGCCCCGGCGAGGCAGGCGAGCACGGCGACGGGGAGCACCCAGGCGCCGATCCGCTCGCCCCGCACGAACCGCGCCCCGAGCCGGTCGTGCAGAAAGGTGATGCACCACAGCAGCCCGAGGGCGGCGACCGCGACGGGCAGCGCCACCAGGAAGTGCACCAGCCACGCCCCGGCCAGCGTCGGCCCGCCCCAGGAATGGTCGTAGGGCCCGTGGTCCACCAGCCCGTACAGCACGCCACGGGCGATGAACAGCACTTCCAGGCCGACCGGCACCAGGGCGAGCACGCCGAGCGGGATGCCCAGCACGGAGTGCAGCAGCGCGCGGGCGCGTCCCGGCCGACGGCCGGCCAGCGCCGCGCCGGAGCGGAAGACACTGGTGGGGAGGAGTAACGCGCCACGGAGGACGTCAGAGGCGACCGGTTTGATGGGGATCATGCCCAGACGGTAGGCCGGGTCGCCGGACCCCGGCGTCGTCCCGGCGCAGGAGCGGCGACCGCGTGCCCCCTAGGGGCGTCCCGGAGTGCTGTTGACCCGCCGGAATCGCCGTGGATACCGTCCCCCGACGGCTCGTCGAGGCCGTACCGCGGACGCCGGAGGGTGTGGGATGAGTCGGCAGGAGCATGTGAGGACGAGCCTCGGCGGCGAGGTCGGCAAGGAGGTCGACGGGCTGCTCGCACCGGTCGACGCGGAGCTGACGCTCCGTTATCCCGGCGACCCCGGCACCCGGCAGCCCGTCCACACCGTGTACGTCCCCGGCGACGTGTTCGGCGCGGGCACCGTACGCGACTGGGGCGACCGGGCGCTCGCCGCGCTCGACGAACACGCCCCCGACGCGGCCTCGTTCGCCGCCGTCCTCGGGCTGTCCGAAGAGCTCGCCGAACCGGTGTACGCCCGCGTCCGCGCCAAGCTGGAGCGCGAACCCGTGGAAGACCTGCGCGTCGACTTCGAGGACGGCTACGGCCACCGGCCCGACGCCGAGGAGGACGCGGACGCCGCCCGCGCCGCCCGGCTGCTCGCGGAGGACGCGCCCCCGTACCTGGGTGTCCGGGTGAAGTGCATGGAGGCGGGGGTGCGCGAGCGCGGCATCCGCACCCTCGACGTCTTCCTCACCGGACTGATGGCCTCCGGCGGGCTGCCCGAGGGACTGAACCTCACGCTGCCCAAGGTGACGTACGCCGAGCAGGTCGCGGCCTTCGCCCGGGTGCTGGACGCCTTCGAGCGGGCGCACGGGCTGGAGTCCGGGCGGCTCGGCTTCGAGATCCAGATCGAGACCAGCCAGGCGATCCTCGCCGCCGACGGCACCGCCACCGTCGCCCGGATGATCCAGGCCGCCGGGGGCCGGGCCACCGGGCTGCACTACGGCACCTTCGACTACAGCGCCGCCCTCGGTGTCTCCGCCGCCCACCAGGCCCCCGACCACCCCGCCGCCGACCACGCCAAGGCGGTGATGCAGGTGGCGGCCGCCGGGACCGGCGTACGCGTCTCGGACGGCTCCACCAACGTGCTGCCGGTCGGGCCCACCGCACAGGTCCACGACGCGTGGCGGCTGCACCACCGGCTCACCCGCCGCGCCCTGGCCCGCGCCTACCACCAGGGCTGGGACATGCACCCCGGTCATCTCCCGACCCGGTACGCGGCCGTCTTCGCCTTCTACCGCGAGGGCTACGCGCGTGCCGCGGCCCGGCTCGCGGCCTACACCGCCCGCACCCAGGGCGACGTACTGGACGAACCCGCCACCGCACGGGCGCTGAGCGGCTATCTGCTCCGGGGCCTGCACTGCGGCGCCCTCGACGGCGCGGAGGTGACGGCGGCGAGCGGGCTCGGCCGGGCCGAGCTGGAGGACCTCGCGGCCGTCCGGCCCCGGTAGCGGCCTCAGTCCGCCGGGGGCAGCTCCCCCGAGCCGCGGGTGATCAGGCGGGTCGGGATCTCCAGGCGCTCCGGGGTGCCGGGGGCGCCGTCGAGACGCTGGAAGAGCCGGTCGGCGGCGGTACGGCCGAGGGCCGCCGCGTCCTGCGCGACCACCGTCACGCCCGGCTGGAGCAGATCGGCCAGCTCGAAGTCGTCGAACCCGACCAGGGCGACCGGCCGGGCCTGCTCGGCCAGCACCCGGATCACCGTGACCGTCACCCGGTTGTTGCCCGTGAAGACGGCGGTGACCGGGTCGGGCCCGCCGAGCATCTCCTCCATGGCCCGCCGCACCCGCTCGGGATCGGTCGCCCCCAGGGAGATCCACTCCTCCGCGACCGGTATCCCCGCGTCCTCCATCGCCGCCCGGTAGCCGCGCAGCCGCTCGGCGGCCGTGTGGATGCGGGGCATGTCACCGATGAAGCCGATCCGGCGGTGCCCGTGGGCGATCAGATGGGCCACGCCGTCACGGGCGCCCCCGAAGTTGTCCGACAGGACCACGTCCGCGTCGATCCGCCCGGCCGGACGGTCCACGAACACCGTCGCCACGCCCGCCCGGATCTCCGGCTCCAGATAACGGTGGTCGTCGCCGGCCGGGATCACCAGCAGCCCGTCCACCCGCCGTGCGCACAGCGCCAGCGCCAACTCCTGCTCCCGGTCCGGGTCCTCGGCGCTGGAGCCGTTGATCAGCAGCGCGCCGTGCGAGCGCGCCACCTCCTCCACGGCGCGGCTCAGCGGCCCGTAGAACGGGTCCGCCAGATCCTCCAGCACCAGACCGATGCTCGCGGTACGGCCCTTGCGCAGCACCCGCGCGCTGTCGTTGCGCCGGAAGCCCAGCGCCTCGATCGCCTCCCGCACCCGCCGCTCGGTGTCGGGGGTGACACCGGGCTCGCCGTTCACCACGCGGGACACCGTCTTCAGGCCGACCCCGGCCCGCGCGGCCACGTCCTTCATGGTGGGCCGGTTGCCGTAGCGGCTCCCGTTGGCGCTCTCGGCTCGGCGGGTGGTCTCGGGCACGGTGCGGTGTCCTGTCCTGTTGTCCGGGGGTGTCGCGGGGCGGTGCGGGGAATCGGGGGCCGGTACCAGCATGTGGCGTCGAGCATAGAGCCTGGACAACGTTGTCAGGTGCGAGAGAGACTGTCCACCGCCGTCCCGGCCCGCGCCCCCACCGCGACCGGCCCGGGACGCTCACCACCACATCGCCACCTACGGCTCGACGGGGAGACCAGATCTTGATGCACACCGACCTCGTGGCGGCCCTGGACATCGGCGGCACAAAGATCGCCGGTGCGCTGGTGGACGGTCATGGCCGGATCCAGGCGCGCACCCAGCGCGCGACGCCCGCGCGACAGGATGGCGAAACGGTCATGCGGGCCGTCGAGCAGGTGCTCGGCGACCTCGCCGCCTCGCCGCTGTGGGGACGCGCCTCCGTGCTCGGCATCGGCAGCGCCGGTCCGGTGGACGCCTCGGCGGGCACCGTGAGCCCGGTCAACGTGCCGGGCTGGCGCGGCTTCCCGCTCGTCGAGCGGGTGCGCGCGGCGACCGGCGGACTCCCGGTCGAGCTGATCGGCGACGGAGTGGCCATCACCGCCGCCGAGCACTGGCAGGGCGCCGCGCGCGGCCACGACAACGCGCTGTGCATGGTGGTCTCCACCGGTGTCGGCGGCGGACTGGTCCTCGGCGGCCGACTGCACCCCGGCCCCACCGGCAACGCCGGTCACATCGGCCACATCAGCGTCGACCTGGACGGCGAACCCTGCCCGTGCGGCGCGCGCGGCTGTGTGGAGGGCCTGGCCAGCGGCCCCAACATCGCCCGCCGCGCCCTGGCGGACGGCTGGCGGCCCGGCCCTGACGGCGACACCTCCGCCGCCGCCGTGGCGGACGCGGCCCGCCGGGGCGACCCGGTCGCGGTGGCCTCCTTCGAGCGGGCCGCGCAGGCCCTCGCGGCCGGGATCGCGGCGACCGCGACCCTGGTCGAGATCGACATCGCGGTGATCGGCGGCGGCGTCGGCAAGGCGGGCGACGTGCTCTTCGCCCCGCTGCGCAAGGCCCTCACCGACTACGCCACCCTCTCCTTCGTCCAGCGGCTCACCGTCGTGCCCGCGCAGATGGGCACCGACGCCGGCCTGGTCGGCGCCGCGGCCGCCGCGCTGGCCCTCCGGCCGGACCCGACCGCCGCCGGGGTCTGAGCACCGGGTGGCCACGGGGACGCCCCCGTGGCCACGGCCGGGTTCAGCAGCTCAGCCTGGCGTCCGCCCAGTCCGCGTGGTCGGAGTCGCTGCCGTCGCCCCCGTCGGTGACGACCAGCCGGACCACCCGCGCGCCGGTGACATCGGCGGTCAGCGGCTGCGCGGCCCGCGCGTTGGTCAGCACGCCCGACGACGCGGCCCGCACGCCGTCCGCCCAGATCTCGAAGGCCACACTGCCCTTCGTGCCCTTCTCGTCGTCGACGCCCACCTCGGCGGTGACCTGCTCGCAGCGCCGCCCGGCGTAGTACGCGACCTCGCTGGCGGCATGCACCCCGAGCCCCTTGGCGTACACCGTGGCGCCGATGGTGAGCGGGGAGCCGTCGCCCGCCGCCTGCTCCCCGTTGCTGGTGTCACGCTCCACCGGCCCCCAGCCGCTGACCGCCGACAGCCAGGGCAGATCGCTCAGGTACGAGGCCCCGGCCGGTGGCGGCGCCACCACGGAGGCACTCACCGGCAGTTCGTCCGTGACGCGCTCCCCGGCGGGCGAGCGGTACCGGACCCGCAGGCCGAGGCCGTACGACCCGAGGGGCGTCCCCGGCGGTGCCGTCACCCGCCAACGGGTCCGCAGGGACGCGCCGTTGGGCAGTGTGGTCGCTGTGGCCGGGGAGAGGGCGCGTACGGTCCAGCCGTCCGGGCCGGTCAGCGCGGCCGAGACCTGGCGGGCGGGCGTACGGCCCAGGCCGGTGACGGTCGTGGTGAGCGTGGCCGGAGTGTCCCGCTCGATGAACGGGGCTTCTTCCAGGCCGAGTTCGACGGCGGGCGGGTGCTCCGCCCAGCGGCCGTCGGCCGAGACGCGGAGCAGGACCGTGCCATGGGCCGGGACGGTGGCCGCGATCGTGCCCGCCGTGTTGGTGTCCCGGTGCCGCCACAGGTCGCGCAGGGTGTAGCCGGGGGCGCGGGGCAGGCCCACGGCGGCGGCGCTGGTGGCGACGCGCTGTGCGGTCCCGGACTCGTTGAACAGGGCGACCGCGCGGCTGCCGTCCGCCATCTCCTTGGCGACCACCCAGCGGCTGCCCTCGCTCGACACCACCGTGCCCTGCCTGCCCAGCGGGTCCTGGTCGACCGCGATGACCTCCTTGTTGCCGAGGATGTCCAGGGTGGCGGGGGAGGCGGTGCGCAGGTCGGTGCCGATGAGCAGCGGGGCGGCCATGACCGACCAGAGCGAGAAGTGGGAGCGGTACTCGGTGTCCGTCATGCCGCCGTTGCCGACCTCCAGCATGTCGGGGTCGTTCCAGTGACCGGGACCGGCGTACGGGGCCAGCGGCAGGTTCTGCTTGAGGATGGAGAGCATCGAGCCCCAGTTGTCGCTGATGTCCCCGGTGGTGCGCCAGAGCTGGCCCACGTCGGAGGCCCACTCCCAGGGCTTGTTCTCGCCCCACTCGCAGATGCTGTAGACGATGGGGCGTCCGGTGGCCTTCAGGGCGTCGCGCATGGTGCGGTAGCGCTGCCGGGCGTCCACGCCCTGGTTGTTGCAGTTGTCGTACTTCAGGTAGTCCACGCCCCACTCGGCGAACTGCCCAGCGTCGCTCTCCTCGTGGCCGAGCGCGCCGGGGAAGCCCGTGTTGTCGCAGGTCTTGGTGCCCGCGCTGGTGTAGATGCCGAGCTTGAGCCCCTTGGCGTGGACGTAGTCGGCGACCGCCGAGATGCCGTGCGGGAACCGGGCCGGGTCCGGCACCAGCTTGCCGTCGGCGTCCCGCTGGGGGAGCGCCCAGCAGTCGTCGAGGTTGACGTACTGGTACCCGGCGTCCTTGAGGCCCTCGGTCACGAAGAGGTCGGCGATGCCCTTGACCATGTCCTCGTCGAACTCGGCCCGGCAGTGGGTGGAGTTCCAGTTGTTGAAGCCCATGGGCGGAGTGGGCGCCAGCCCCTCGGCGGGGGCTGTGGGCGGTGGTGCGGCGGTGGCCGGGGCGGCGAGACCGCCCGTGCTCAGCAGCGCCGTCAGGAGTACTGCGGCTGCTCGGATGCGGTGCGTGCGGGGACGTGGGTGACGCATCGTCGACGTTCCTCCGGCTCGCGGCGGACAGGGACGGGCACCGGTGCGGCGATCACGGTAGGACGTGTCCGAGTCTGTCGGAAGGGGTGTGCCGGACACGTTCGGACCTGTTGGTTCGGCTGGCCGAAACCCGTACAGCGTGACCCTCCGGGCCGTCCGGCAGTTGATCACGGCATGAAGAAGCGCAGCATGCTCGCCATCGCCAGCCTCGCCACCGGTTTCGTGGTGGCCGCCCTCACCCCGTCCCACGCCGCGGAGAACACCGGCCTGAGCGACCTCAAGGTGGATGACACCCTGAGCACCGTCGACCACATCGTGAGCCAGGACAGCTTCGACGTGGACGAGGGCGCGCTCGGCCAGTAGAAGCGCCGGAATAGACCGCGAACATAGTGCCGGGACCCTTGCCCCAGGGGCCCCGGCACCGTGCTGTGCGCCCTCAACTGCGCGTGGTTTCCGTGACAGGGTGGAACGGGCAAGCCCCAGGGGGCCAACAGAAGAGGGGGAACCGTGACCGTCGTCTGGATCAACGGCGCGTTCGGTGCGGGCAAGACCACCACCGCACGGGAACTGATCGAACTGATCCCGAACAGCACGCTCCTCGACCCCGAGCTGATCGGCGCGACGCTCTCGCGTCTGCTTCCGGCCAAGCTGCTCGCCGAGGTCGACGACATCCAGGACCTGCCGATCTGGCGCCGCCTGGTGATCGACACCGCCGCCGCGCTCCTCGCCGAGCTGGGCGGGACCCTGGTGGTCCCCATGACCCTGCTGCGTCAGGAGTACCGCGACGAGATCTTCGGTGGCCTCGCCGCCCGCCGGATCTCCGTCCGCCATCTGCTGCTCGCCCCGGCCGAAACGATTTTGCGCCGGCGCATCGCCGAGAGGGAGCCACCGCCGGACCTCCCCGACGCCGAGATGCGCGAGCGGCAGTGGGCGTACGACCACATCGAGCCCTACCGGGCCGCCCTCGCCTCCTGGCTCACCGCCGACGCCCACCCCATCGACACCAGCGGGCTCACCCCGTACCAGAGCGCGGTCCGGATCACCGAGGCCGTGGGGAGCGGCGCGGCCCGGCCGTGCGAGATCGTGCAGACCCCGGAGCCGGCCGGGGAGACCCTGGCCGCCGGGGTGCTGCTCTTCGACGCGGAGGACCGGGTGCTGCTGGTCGACCCCACCTACAAGCCGGGCTGGGAGTTCCCCGGCGGCGTGGTCGAGCGGGGCGAGGCCCCGGCCCGCGCCGGGATGCGGGAGGTCGCCGAGGAGGTCGGCATCCGGCTGCGGGAGGTGCCCCGCCTGCTGGTGGTCGACTGGGAGCGGCCCGCCCCGCCCGGCCACGGCGGACTGCGCCTCCTCTTCGACGGCGGCCGCCTGACCCCCGACGAGGCCGCCCAGGTGCTGCTGCCCGGCCCCGAACTGCGCGCCTGGCGCTTCGCCACCGAACCCGAGGCCGCCACCATGCTCCCCCCGGTCCGCTACGAACGCCTCCGCTGGGCCCTCAGAGCCCGCGAACGCGGCGCCGCCCTGTACCTGGAGGCGGGCGTCCCGGTCGGCTGAGCGGCGCTCACGGGACCAGGACCACCTTGCCGAGATTGCGGCGCTCCTCGATGGCCCGGTGGGCCCGCGCCGCCTCGGCGAGGGGGAACTCCGCGTGCACGGGGGCGCGCAGGGCGCCGTCCGCGTGGCGGCGCCACAGGTCGGCCGGCCAGGACGCGTACCGCGCGGGCTGCTCGCGGGCGATCCGCGCCATCTGGAAACCGGTCACCGAGGCGCTGCGGACGAGGAGTTCGTAGGCGTCGACGGTGCCGCCGCCCGAGCTGAAGGCGACCAACCGGCCGCCGGGGGCGAGGGCGCGCACCGCCGGGCCGAGCAGGTCGCCGCCGACCCCGTCCAGGATCACGTCGACCGGTTCGCCCCAGGAGGCGTCCGCGTACAGCACGACCTCGTCGGCGCCGAGGGAGCGGACGAGATCCGCCTTCTCCGGGGCGCTCACGGCCGCGACCACGCGGGAGGCGCCGCCCGCCCGCGCGTACTGCAGCGCGAGGCAGCCCACCGCGCTCGCCGCCGCCGTCACCAGCACGGCGTCGCCGGGTACGGGGTGCCCCGCCTCGTACGCGCCGCGCGCCACCAGCCCGCTGCGCACCAGCGCGACGGCCTCGACGGCGCTCGCCCGGTCCGGGACGCGCGAGGTCATCGTCTGCTGGAGCACGGCGAGTTCGGCGTACGCGTGCGAGAAGCAGAGGCCGGTGACCCGGTCGCCCGGCGAGAACCCGGTCACCCCCTCGCCGACGGCCACCACGCGGCCCGCCACCTCACCGCCCAGCGGTCCCGGCTCCGCCGCCTCGCGCACCTTGCGGACCGTCGGCAGGGTCACCCCGATCGCCTCGGCGCGTACGAGGAGTTCGCCCGGCGCGGGTTCGGGGGCGGTCACGTCCTCGGTGAACAGCTTGCCGTCCCTGTCGTACCGGACACGACGCACGGGCACACCTCCGAGAATCATTGGGAAAGCCAACGGTAGGAACCGTAGGGGCAATTCCGTTGGGAAGTCCAATGATTTGGCCGGTAGGCTGCTCGGTATGCCGCGCACCGAACGCCTCCGCGCCCTCGCGCACATCGAGTCCCTGCCGAGCTGGCTGGCCGGACGGGTGGCCGCGCGCGGCCGGGACCTGGTCACCGGGGCCATCGCGACCGAGGGGCTGAAGCTGCCGCAGTACGCGGTGCTCGCGGCGGTCGCCGAACACGGGCCGGTCGCCCAGGCGGACCTGGTGCGCCGCCTCGGCTTCGACCCCAAGGACGTCGTCCTGCTCGTCAACCACCTCGAAGCGGCCGGACTCGCGGTCCGCGCCCCCGACCCGGACGACCGCCGCAAGAACGCCGTCACGGTCACCCCGGCGGGCCGGGAGACGCTGCGACGCTGCGCCGCACTGGCCGAACGGGCCAACGCCGAACTCCTCGCACCGCTCAGTGCGGAGGAGGGGCGTCGGCTCATGGAACTGCTACGGCGCGTCCACGAGGCATAGCCCGTGGACGCGCCGTGTGCGGGGCGACCGGCTCAGTTCGCCGCGTAGTTGTTCAGGAACAGGGCCTCCGCGACCGAGAGGCGCTCCAGTTCCTCGGGGGAGACGCTCTCGTCGACCGCGTGGATCTGGGCCTCCGGCTCGCTCAGGCCGATGAGGATGATCTCGGCCTCCGGGTAGAGGCCCGCGAGGGTGTTGCAGAGCGGGATCGAGCCGCCCTCACCCGCGAACTGCATGGTCTCGCCGGGGTACGCCACCGCCATCGCCTCGGCCATCGCCTGGTAGGCGGGGCTCGTGGTGTCGGCGCGGAACGGCTGGCCCTGGCCGATCTGCTCGACGCTCACCCGGGCGCCCCACGGCGTGTGGGCCTCCAGGTGGGTGGTGAGCAGCTTGGTCGCCTCGGCGGCGTCCACGCCCGGCGGCACCCGCAGGCTGATCTGCGCGCGGGCGCTCGCCTGCACGGACGGGGTGGCGCCGACGACCGGCGGGCAGTCGATGCCGATGACCGTCACCGCGGGACGCGCCCACAGCCGGTCGGCCACCGAGCCGTCACCGATCAGCTCCACGCCGTCCAGCACCTTGGCGTCGGCACGGAACTGCTCCTCGTCGTACTCCAGACCCTCCCAGCGGGCGTCGGCCGTCAGGCCGTCCACCGTGGTCGAACCGTCCTCGGCGCGCAGCGAGTCCAGGACCCGGATCAGCGCGGCGAGCGCGTCCGGGGCGGCACCGCCGAACTGGCCCGAGTGCAGGTTCCCGGCCAGGGTGTCGACCTGGACCCGGAGCATGGTCATGCCGCGCAGGGTGGTGGTCGCCGTGGGCAGCCCCACGCGGAAGTTGCCCGTGTCGCCGATCACGACGGTGTCCGCCGTCAGCAGCTCCGGGTGCGCTTCCACGTACCGCTCCAGACCGCCCGTGCCCTGCTCCTCGGAGCCCTCCGCGATCACCTTGACGTTGACCGGCACCCCGCCGTTCGCCTTCAGCGCGCGCAGCGCCAGCAGGTGCATGATCAGGCCGCCCTTGCAGTCGGCCGCGCCACGCCCGTACCAGCGGCCGTCCCGCTCGGTCAGCTCGAACGGCGGTGTCGCCCAGGCGGCCTCGTCCAGGGGCGGCTGCACGTCGTAGTGCGCGTAGAGCAGGACGGTCTTCGCGCCCTCGGGGCCGGGCAGGTAGCCGTACACCGACTGGGTGCCGTCCGGGGTGTCCAGGAGCGCCACGTCGGTGAAGCCCTCGGTGGTGAGCGCGTCCACGATCCAGTTCGCGGCGCCCTCGCTCTCGCTCCTCGGGAACTGCCCGAAGTCCGCCACCGACTTGAAGGCGACCAGCTCGGTCAGCTCCGCCTTGGCGCGGGGCATCAGCGAGGCGACGGTCTCGGCGACCGGATTCGACGACATGGGTACGGCTCCTCGTGGGGGTACGACGTTGAACTGCTGGAATGCACCGATCCTCCCACAGCGGCCCGAGCCGGGGACCGGCCGTAGGATGCGTGTGACATGGGGGTCCCCCGCCCCACGTCACCGGTGCACCGGGGGAGCGGCAGCGGCTTGATCGGAGCGATGGACCATCGTGAGCGGCGAGAACACTTCGGCGGAGGATGAGCGGCGGGTCTGGGACGTCGTCGTGGTCGGCGCGGGACCCGCGGGCGCCTCGGCGGCCTACGCGGCGGCCGTCGCGGGCCGCCGCGTGCTGATGCTGGAGAAGGCGGAACTGCCCCGCTACAAGACGTGCGGCGGCGGCATCATCGGCCCCTCCCGCGACGCGCTCCCGCCCGGCTTCGAACTCCCCTTCCGGGACCGGGTGCACGCGGTCACCTTCTCCCACAACGGCCGCTTCACCCGGACCCGCCGCTCCCGGCAGACCCTGTTCGGGCTGATCAACCGGCCCGAGTTCGACCAGCGGCTGGTGGAGCACGCGCAGAAGGCGGGCGCCGAGCTGCGCACCGGCGTGACCGTGCAGCGCGTGGAGCAGCACGGCTCGGCCGTCCCCGACCGGCGCACCGTCGCCGTGGTCCTCCAGGGCGGCGAGACGGTACTGGCCCACGCGGTCGTCGGCGCGGACGGCAGCGCCAGCCGGATAGGAGCGCATGTCGGGGTCAAGCTGGACCAGGTCGACCTCGGTCTGGAGGCCGAGATCCCGGTCCCGGACACCGTCGCCGAGGACTGGAAGGGCCGCGTTCTCATCGACTGGGGCCCGCTGCCCGGCAGTTACGGCTGGGTCTTCCCCAAGGGCGACACGCTCACCGTCGGCGTGATCTCCGCGCGCGGCGAAGGAGCGGCCACCAAGCGCTACCTGGAGGACTTCGTCGCCCGCCTCGGCCTCGCCGGGTTCGAACCGAGCATCTCCTCCGGGCACTTGACCCGCTGCCGGGCCGACGACTCCCCGCTCTCCCGTGGCCGGGTGCTGGTCTGTGGCGACGCGGCCGGGCTGCTGGAGCCGTGGACCCGAGAGGGCATCTCCTTCGCGCTGCGCTCCGGGCGCCTCGCGGGGGAGTGGGCGGTACGGATCGCCGAGGCCCACGACGCCGTCGACACTCGTCGCCAGGCCCTGAACTACGCCTTCGCCATCAAGGCGGGGCTCGGCGTGGAGATGAGCGTCGGCAAGCGGCTGCTGGCCGCCTTCGAGCGCCGCCCCGGTGTCTTCCACGCCGGGATCACCGGGTTCCGGCCCGCGTGGAAGGCGTTCCGGGACATCACCACCGGCGCCACGACACTGGGAGAGATGGTCAGGTCCCGGCCGCTGGCCCAGCGTGCGCTGGCCGCGTTGGACCGGGGGCGGACCGCGCCGGAGATCCAGCCGGAGCAGTAGGGGGAGCAGCCGGAGCAGGGGGACACCGTCAGTCCGTGACGGTGCGCGCCGTCAGTCCCTGACGGTGATCCGGAACACCGGGTGGTCGGAGGCGGCCGCGAGGATCTCCGCGTCGGAGCTGCTCGCGGTCACCCCGGCGAAGAACTTGTCGACCTGCCAGCCCCAGCGCTCCAGGTAGGTCCGCAGGATGGGGAGCTTCTCCGCGTCGGGCAGCTCCACCGCGCTGAACGGCCGCACCTTCCGGCCGACCCGCAGTTCGCCGCCGTGCGCCGCGCGCATGTTGCGCACCCACTGGGAGTGGCCGCGCGCCGAGACCAGGTACCGCTCGCCCTCGTAGGTGTGCGGGTTGACCGGGATGCGCTGCATCTCGCCGCTCTTGCGGCCGCGCACCGACAGCTCCGCGCTGCCCGCGAGGCTGACACCGAGGCGGGTGAGCTTGCCGACGAGCCCGTTGAACCAGGTGCCGAGCGGGCTTGCCTTCAGGTAGTACGGCGCGGACGACATGACAACCCCCAGGGGTTCGGGAGAGCGGTGCTCTCGCTTCGGTCTCCAGTGTGCCGAGAGCACTGCTCTCACGCAAGAGCAGTGCTCTATTTCGTGTGCACTGCTCCGACGCATGGCAGACTGGCCCGCATGAGCACCACAGAGGGCGCCCGCGCACGGGCCAGGACCGAGGTCACCGCGGCCATCAAGGACGAGGCCCGCAGACAGCTCGCCGCCGAGGGCGCGGCGAAGCTCTCGCTGCGCGCCGTGGCCCGCGAGCTGGGCATGGTGTCCTCGGCGCTCTACCGGTACTTCCCGAGCCGCGACGACCTGCTGACCGCGCTCATCATCGACGCCTACGACTCCCTCGGCGAAGCGGCCGAGACCGCCCACGCGGGCGTCCCCGAGGGGGAGTTCATGCGCCGCTGGACGGCCGCGTGCGAGGCGGTACGCGTATGGGCGCTGGCTCACCCGCACGAGTACGCCCTGATCTACGGCTCGCCGGTACCCGGATACGCCGCCCCCGCCACCACCATCCCGTCCGCCGGGCGGGTGGCCATGGTGCTGATCGGTGTCGTCCGCGACGCCGGCCGGGGGCCCGGCCTCACCGGGCTGTCGCTCCCTGCCGAGCTGCGCCCCGAGGCCGAGCGCATGGCGGCCGACATCGCCCCCGACCTGCCGGTGGAGGCCGCGCCCGCGATGGTCGCCGTCTGGGCGGAGTTGTTCGGGCTGGTCGGCTTCGAGGTGTTCGGGCAGTTCACCCGGGTCGTGGAGGACCGCGAACGCTTCTTCCGGCACGCCGCCGTCCGGCTCGGCGAGAGCGTGGGCCTGTCCGCCGCCTGACCGGGCGGGCTCAGGCAGTGAGCATGATCGGGGGCGGGCTCAGACGGTGAGCACCCGGACGCCCGCCTCCTCGAAGCGGCGCACCGTCTCCGGGGTCACCGCGGTGTCCGTCACCAGCGTGTCCACCGGCTCCGGGCCGCAGATCCGGGCGAACGCCCGCTGTTCCAGCTTGCTGGAATCGGCCGCGACCACCACGCGCTCCGCCCGCTCGCAGAGCAGCCGGTTGACCGCCGCCTCCGACTCGTCGTGCGCCGCCGCGCCGTGCACCGGGTCGAAGGCGCCCACCCCGAGCACCGCCACGTCCAGCGTGACCGCGCCGAGCACCCCGTCCGTGAGCGGTCCGACCAGCTCGAACGACTGCGGGCGGGCGACCCCGCCGGTCACCACGATCTTGAACTGCGGCCGTACGACGAGTTCCCCCGCGATGTTGAGCGCGTTGGTGACCACGGTCAGCGCGGGCGAGCCGGTGGCCAGGTCGGCGCGGACGGCCAGCGCGCGGGCCACCTCCGTGGTCGTCGTGCCACCGGTCAGCCCCACCGCCTCACCCGGCGCCACCAGATCCGCCACCGCCGCCGCGATCCGCTGCTTCTCGGAGGCGTGCCGGGCCGTCTTGTAGCGGAGCGGCAGCTCGTACGACACCCCGTGCGCGACCGCCCCGCCCCGCGTGCGCACCAGCATCCGCTGCTCGGCGAGCCCGTCGAGGTCGCGGCGGATGGTCGCCGCCGACACCGCCAGCTCGGCCGCCGCCTCCTCGACCTCCAACCGGCGCCGCGCCGCCAGGAGTTCGAGCAGTGCCTGCCAGCGGGTGTCCCGCGCCATCGGATCTCCGTCCCTGTGCTCTCCCGGCGACCCTAACGCACCGACGATTCCCGTCCCGATGCTTGATAGTGCTCGAAAGGCGGCGGTATCTTGCATGAACGATCAGCCTGGGGAGGGTGTGGCATGAGCCATGTCGAGGACGAGCTGAGGAGCCAGCCCGAGTGCTGGGAGCGGGCGGCGAAGGAGGCGGGCGCTCACCGCGCGGCCCTGCCGGTGCCGGGGGAGCGGGTCGCGATCGTCGGCTGCGGGACCTCGTACTTCATGGCCCAGGCCGCGGCCGCGCTCCGCGAGCACGCGGGACAGGGCGAGACGGACGCCTTCGCCGCCTCGGAGTTCCCGCGCGGCCGCGCCTACGACCGGGTCATCGCCCTCACCCGCTCCGGTACCACCACCGAAGTGCTGTATCTGCTGGCCGAGTTGAGGGGTTCGACCCGGACCACCGCGATCACCGCCGACCCCGAGACGCCCATTCGGCAGGCCGCCGACGATCTGGTGGTCCTCGACCACGCCGACGAACGCTCCGTCGTCCAGACCCGGTTCGCCACCACCGCCTTCACCCTGCTCCGCGCCCACCTCGGACTGCACACCACGGCCGCCGTCACCGACGCCCGCGCGGCCCTCACCGACGCACTGCCCGAAAGCCTCGTCCAGCGGCGCGAGTTCACCTTCCTCGGCCGGGGCTGGACGGTAGGACTGGCGAACGAGGCGGCACTGAAGATGCGGGAGGCGTCGCTGTCCTGGACCGAGGCGTACCCGGCGATGGAGTACCGGCACGGCCCGATCAGCATCAGCACCGAGGACACCGCGACCTGGATGCTCGGCCCGGCCCCCGCAGGGCTCGCCGAACAGGTGCGTGACACCGGCGCCTTGTGGATCGAGGGCGGACTCGACCCGCTCGCCGAACTGATCCGCGTCCAGCGCCTCGCCGTCGCCGTGGCCACCGCCCGGGGACTCGACCCCGACCGGCCACGCCACCTCACCCGCTCGGTGATCCTCGCCCCATGACCGCGGAAGGGACCAGCCGCCGTGCCCCTCGCCACCACCGGTGACCTGATCACCCGAGCAGCCCGACTCCGCACCGCCGTGACCGCGTTCAACATCATCACCCTCGAACACGTCGAGGCCGTCGTGGCGGGAGCCGAGGCGGCCGGAGCGCCCGTCGTGCTCCAAGTGAGCCAGAACGCGGTCAAGTTCAGACGCGGCCACCTCCGTCCCCTCGCCCGCGCGGCCGTCTCCGCCGCCGAACAGGCAGTCGTTCCCGTGGCGTTGCACCTCGACCACGTCCAGAGCGACGAACTCCTCCGCCAGGCCCGCGACGCCGGATTCAGCTCCGTGATGTACGACGCCGCCCGCCTGCCCTACGCCGAGAACCTCACCGCCACCCAGGCGGCCGCCGACTGGGCGCATTCCCAAGGGCTCTGGATCGAGGCCGAGTTGGGCCAGATAGGCGGCAAGGACGGCAGGCCCCCGCTGGACGCCCACGCCCCCGGCGCCCGTACCGACCCCGCCGAGGCACGGGACTTCGTCGCGCGGACCGGCGTCGACGCCCTCGCCGTGGCCATCGGCAGCACCCACGCCATGACCACCCGTACCGCGGCCCTGGACCACGCCCTGCTTGAGCAGCTGTCGGCCGAACTGGCCGTACCCCTGGTCCTGCACGGCTCCTCGGGCGTCCCGGACGGCGAGCTGGTGAAGGCGGTCGAGGGCGGCATCGGCAAGGTCAACGTGGGCACCGCCCTGAACACGGCCCTCACCCGAGCCGTCCGCGACCACCTCGGGCGGCACCCCGAGACCGTCGACCCCCGCACCTACCTCGCCGACGGCCGCACGGCCATGGCGGAGGAGGTGGCCCGGATCATCCGCCTGCTGGGCGCTCGCCCTTCTTGACCGCCTTCAGCACCACGAACTTCGGGTCGCTCGCCACCAGTTCACAGTTGCCGAACAGCCGCTTCAGCTTCACGTGGTAGCCCAGATGCCGGTTGCCGATCACCCACAGCTCGCCGCCCGGCCGCAACGCCCGCTCGGCACCGGTGAACATCCGCCAGGACACGGCGTCACTGGTGGCCTGGTGCGAGTGGAACGGCGGGTTGTTCAGCACCAGGTCCACACTGCCGGACGCCACCCCGGCCAGCCCGTCCCCGACCCGGAACTCCGCGTGCCCCGGCACCCCGTTCGCCTTGTACGTGGCCTCCGCCGAGGCGACGGCCTGGAACGACTCGTCCACGAACAGCACCTCGGCCTCCGGATCGGCCAGCGCCACCGCCGTACCCACCACACCGTTGCCGCAGCCGAGGTCCACCACCCGGCGCCCTCGCGTCTCCGGCAGGTGCCCCAGGAAGAACCGGGTGCCGATGTCCAGCCGGTCCGCGCAGAACACGCCCGCGTGGTTGACCACCGGCCGCCCCGACGCCACCCCGAGCCCGTCCGGCAGGGCGTACCCGTACGGCCAGGGATTGTCCGGCCGGACGAGCGAGGAGTCCGGGGTGCAGAAGATCAGCCGGGCCTTCTGCTGGGCCAGCGAGGTGCGGGTCGGCCCGAGAATCCGCTCGAACAGCTTCAGCGTGGAGGTGTGGATCTCCTTCACCATGCCGGTGCCGATCACCACCGTCCCCGCGTGCACGGCGGGCGCCAGCCGCAGTAGCTGGTCCTCCAGCAGCGCCAGGCTCTTGGGCACGCGCACCAGCAGCACGTCCACCCGCTCGGGCACCGGGTCCTGCGTGGTCAGCAGCCGCACCGTGCCGGGCCCGACCCCGGCCCGCGCCAGGTTGGCCCGCGTGGCCTCCTGGCTCAGGAAGGAATCGGTGATCTGCGTCGGCCGGTGCGTGGCCAGTGCCGTCGCCAGCGCGCCCCAGCGGTCGCCGAGCACCACGACCTCGCCCGACAGGTCCACCCCTTCCTCGGCCAGATGCCGCAGCAGATACGCGTCGGAGGCGTCCCAGGCACGCAGCCGGTCGCGGGGATCGTCGGGGAAGCGGGACAGCTCGGTCTCGCCCCACGGAGTCGTCATGCGGTCGTTCATCGCCCCCCAGGCTAGCCGAGCCCCAGCTCAGGACCGGTCGCCCGCTTCTGGGGGAGGATGGGGCGCATGGACGTGGAACTCTTCCCGCGGGAGCGGGCCGAAGCCGCTCCGGGCGCCGTGCACGTCCCGCACTGGCTCGACGCCGAACGGCAGCGCGCGCTGCTCACCGCGTGCCGCGAGTGGGCCCGGCCCCCGGCCGGACTGCGCACCGTCCGCACCCCCGGCGGCGGCACCATGACCGCCCGGCAGGTCTGCCTCGGCTGGCACTGGTACCCGTACGCCTACGCCCGCACCGTCGTCGACGGCGACCACGCGCCCGTGAAACCCTTCCCCGCCTGGCTGGACGAGCTGGCCCGGAGCGCCGTCGCGGACGCCCTGGGCCCGGAGGCGGTGCCCGAGGACCCCTACGACATCGCCCTGATCAACTTCTACGACGGCGACGCCCGCATGGGCATGCACCGCGACGGCGACGAACGCTCCGACGCCCCGGTGGTCTCCCTCAGCCTGGGCGACAGCTGCGTCTTCCGGTTCGGCAACCCCGAGACACGCACCCGCCCCTACACGGACGTCGACCTGCGCAGCGGCGACCTCTTCGTCTTCGGCGGCCCCTCCCGCCTCGCCTTCCACGGCGTCCCCCGCGTGCTGCCCGGCACCGCGCCGCCCGAACTGGGTCTGACCGGACGGCTCAACATCACCCTGCGCGTGAGCGGCCTGACGACCCCCGCCCCCTGAGCATGTCAAATCGGTCACGAGGCGGGCCACGACCGGGGCGGATCATGCGAGACTCGCCCCCATGAGCGGCACGGCGGACCCCCGGAAGGCGGGGGCAGGACCCATCTCACGGGCGCGGCTGGACCGGGGGCGCGGCGCCCTCGGCCCCGCGCTGGAGCTGGTGCACACCGGGCGCGCCCCCACCCGCGCCGTACTCACCGCCGAACTCGGCGTCACCCGCGCCACCGCCGGTGCCGTCGCCGCCGAACTGGAGGCGCTCGGCCTGATCCGGGTCGACGCCCGCCCCAGCGCCCCCGCCGGTTCCCAGGGCCGCCCCTCGCACCGCCTGGAGGTCGCCGAGGACGGCCCCGTCGCGCTCGCCGCGCAGATCCACACCGACGGCTTCCGGGCCGCCCTGGTCGGTCTCGGCGGACGGATCGTGGCGACCGCGCCCGGCTGCGAGACCGTCGACGCCGACCCGGCCAAGGTGCTCGGCGCGGTGATCGAGGCGGGCGCCGAACTGCTGCGCACCACGGGCCGCCGCTGCGTGGGCGCCGGACTCGCCGTCCCGTCCGCCGTCGCCGAACCCGAGGGGCTCGCCCTCAACCCCCTCCACCTGGCCTGGCCCGCCGGGGAACCGGTCCGCCGCATCTTCGCCGACCTCGTGCGCGCCGCAGGCATCACCGGCCCCGCCTTCGCGGGCAACGACGTCAACCTCGCCGCCCTCGCCGAACACCGGCACGGCGCCGGCCGGGGCGCCCGGCACCTGCTGTGCGTGGCCACCGGCCACCGGGGCGTCGGCGGCGCCCTCGTCCTCGACGGCCGCCTGCACACCGGCAGTTCGGGCCTCGCCCTGGAGGTCGGCCACCTCACCGTCAACCCCGAGGGCCGCGTCTGCCACTGCGGCAGCCGGGGCTGTCTCGACGTCGAGGCCGACCCGCTGGCCCTCCTCATGGAGGCCGGTCTCGAACCCGGCCCCGAGGTCTCCCTCCTCGACCAGGCCGACGCCCTGCTGCGCACCCGGTACGCCGAGCCCGCCGTACGCGCCGCCGCCGAGACCCTGATCGACCGGCTCGGCCTGGGGCTGGCCGGACTGGTCAACATCCTCAACCCCGACCGGATCATCCTGGGCGGACTGCACCGGGGGCTGCTCGACGCCGACCCCGAGCGGCTGCGCGCGGTCGTCGCCGAACGCAGCCTGTGGGGACGGAGCGGCAGCGTCCCCATCCTGCCGTGCACCCTGGACCACGACAGCCTCGTCGGCGCCGCCGAACTCGCCTGGCAGCCGGTCCTCGACGACCCCCTCGCGGCCCTGCGGTGACACCGGAGTCGTGGGACGTCTCCCGCCTGCGTTTCGAGGAGACGGCCCCGCCCGCCCTCACCGCCGCCCTGCGCACCGAGATGGACCGCCGCTGGGCGGACGCCGTACGCGCCAACCCGACCCTGTTCGACGGCCCGGTGGCCGCGCTCACCGGCCTCGAACGCGACGGCGCCGACGGCCTGCTGGTGTCCTGGACGCCGCTCACATACCGCTTCCGGGTCCTGCGCGGCATCCCGGACGCACCCGCCCTGGCGGGGCTGTTCGTCGCGGTGCTCCAGCCCTGCGACGAGGGGCGCCTGCTGGTGGGCCGGATGTCACCCACGACCGTGGCCCCCGGCCGATGGCAACTACCGGGCGGGACGCTCGAACCCCCCGATGACGGAGCCGCGTTGGACCTCGACGTGCTCCGGCGCCACGCGGCCCGCGAACTCGCGGAGGAGACCGGCTCCGACACCCCCGCCGACGCGCTCGTGCCCGGACCCGCTGTCCGCGACGCCGGAGGCAGCCTGGGCTTCCTGTTCAGCGCCCCACCACGCCCCGCGCATGAACTGCACCAGCGGTACGGGGAGTTGGCGCACGCCGAGATCGAGGCGGGCGTGGACCCCGAGTTCGACCGAATGGCGTTGGTCGCCTCACCGGCTGAACTCCGGGCGCTGCCGGGTCCGTCGGCGTCCTATCTGGGACTGGTGGCGGAGCGGTTCTTCGGTGCGTAGTACGGCGTGACCCGGCACGGCGACTTGGCCGTGCCGGGTGCGTCGTGTCGCCAGGTCAGCCGGGGACGGCCGACGCGACCGGTGCCGCTGCCGCCACGGCGGGTTCGGGTGCGGAGGACACCAAAGGGGTGTGCGCTACGGCGGGTTCGGGCGCGGCGGACACCGAAGGGGCGTGCGCCACGGCGGGTTCGGGGCCGACCGGCACGGCGGGCTCCGGCGCCATGTGCGCCAGCGCGGGTTCCGGTGCCGGTGTCCCGGCCGAGGCATGGGCCACGGCGGGCTCCGGCGTGCGGGCCGGACCGCGCACCACGACCGGCTCCGGCACAGCGGTCGCCGGGGAGGTGTGTGTCACGGCGGGCTCGGGTGCCGGCGCAAGCACCACGACCGGCTCGGGGGCGCGGGCGGGCGGCTGGACGGTGAGCGGCGGGGGCGCGGGGCGCCGTTCCGTCGCGCGGGGCGGCTTCGGCGCCGGTGGGCGCGGGGCGGGGGAGGCGGTCGCGGACAGCGCGAACCACACGACCTTGCCGTCCTCGCCGTCCGGTCGGCACCCCCAGCTCTCGCTGACGGCGGCCACCATCACCAGGCCCCGCCCGCAGGTGGCGAGCGGTCCGGCGTCCGGCCCCTCGGCGGTGCCGTCCGGAGCCTCGGCGGCGTCGGCCACCACGGGAAGGCGTGGATCGCGGTCACGGACCGAGACGGTGAGCCGGTCCGACCGGAACTCCAGCTCCACGGTGCACGACTTGTCGGGCCGGGCATGTCGGTGGACGTTGCTCAGCAGCTCGGTCACACCGAGCGCGGCCCGGTCTATCAACGGGTCCAGACGCCAGTAGCGCAGTTGCGCAGATACGATTCTGCGGACCTGGCCGATCCGCGACGGCAGGGCTTGGAGCTCCACCGTGCAGTGCCTGTTCGGGTAACTGATCACGGCTGCGACTCCCCGATGTGAGGTCCGGACGAACCGGAGGAACACGGAGAACAACGGAAATCCGGGAGGGTGCTGGCGTCCCTGTGGCCGCCTGCCGTCGAGGCCGACGGGCCGGTCCGCAGCGTTACCTCCGGTAAACCCAGAGTGACGTGAGATCAGCGTGCCGCAGTGCCCGTCCTCCCGCAACTCGCCATGGTGGCCCGCAGGTCAGCCACCACGTCCGGCGGCGCGGCGCACCGCCTCGATGAACCTGTGCGCGGCGGGCGGCCCCGGCTCGTCCGGTGCTGCGTCACGTTCGGTGAGCGTCAGTTGGTAGCGGTGGCCGTTCAGATCGGCCTGCGCCCGGCTCTCCGGGGCGAACCACGGCCTGGAAGCCCGTACGGTCCCCACCGGCGCGCTGTCGATCTCGCTGCCCTCGCTGGTGAGCAGCTCCAGCCTGCCGTCGCTGATCCGGACCCGGCCCGCCCGCGTGAGCGAGCGCATTCCCTTGCCGATGCGCACGCCTCTCGCCGTGAACTCCGGCTCCGCCATCCCGCACCGCCCCCTCGCGCGCCCCGGCCCACCGGCCCCCGCACGGCGGCCGGTCCACGCGGTGCAGTCTGCCCCGGCGCGGGCGGGAGCACCAGTGCGCGCGGACGGGGCGCGCGTGGCGCTGGAGCACTCGCGCCAACGCGCCCCCGCGCCCCTCGTACGGGCGTGCCCCAGGCTCCCTTTGGGTGGCTCAAAGATGCGTTGATGCAGGTGAGAAGCGGTGTGACTGATGCCTATGATCGGGCTGCGGGCCGCGCTGGGCGTGGTCGGCGCCCAGCGTAAGGAGCCCCGCCGTGCACCCCACCCCACCGGCCCGGACCGGCGCCACCCTCGATGTCGACCGCAGTGACGCGGCCTACCGGGACTGGCTGAAAGAGGCCGTACGCAAGGTCCAGGCCGACGCCAACCGCTCGGCGGACACGCATCTGCTGCGCTTCCCACTGCCCGAGGAGTGGGGCATCGACCTGTACCTCAAGGACGAGTCGACCCACCCCACCGGCAGCCTCAAGCACCGCCTCGCCCGCTCCCTCTTCCTCTACGGCCTGTGCAACGGCTGGATTCGCCCCGACCGCCCGGTGATCGAGGCGTCCAGCGGCTCGACCGCCGTCTCCGAGGCGTACTTCGCGTCCCTGATCGGCGTGCCGTTCATCGCCGTCATGCCGCGCACCACCAGCGCCGAGAAGTGCCGGTTGATCGAGTTCCACGGTGGCCGCTGCCACTTCGTGGACGACCCGCGCACCATGTACGCGGAGTCCGCGCGGCTCGCGGCGGAGAGCGGCGGCCACTTCATGGACCAGTTCACCTATGCCGAGCGCGCCACCGACTGGCGCGGCAACAACAACATCGCCGAGTCCATCTTCCGTCAGCTCGCCCTGGAGCGGTTCCCGGTGCCCACCTGGATCGTCGCCACGGCCGGGACCGGCGGCACCTCGGCCACCCTCGCCCGCTATGTGCACTACCTCCAGCACGACACCCGCGTCTGTGTGGCCGACCCCGAGAACTCCTGCTTCTTCGAGGGCTGGACCACCGGCGACCCCGATGTCACCTGCGACTGCGGTTCCCGGATCGAGGGGATCGGACGGCCCCGCATGGAACCCAGCTTCGTGCCGGGCGCCATCGACCGCATGATGAAGGTCCCGGACGCCGCCAGCGTGGCCGCGGTACGCGCGCTGGAGCGGGCGCTCGGCCGCAAGGCGGGCGGTTCGACGGGTACCGGCCTGTGGAGCGCCCTGAAGATCGTCTCCGAGATGGTGGCCGAGGGCCGTACCGGCAGCGTGGTCACCCTGCTCTGCGACCCCGGCGACCGCTATCTCGACAAGTACTACTCGGACAGCTGGCTGGAGGAGCAGAACCTCGACATCGGGCCGTACACGGCCGCGATCGACTCGCTGCTCGACACGGGCGTGTGGCCGGACTGAGGACGTTCCCGGACGGTGGCCTTACTGTCGGCGCGCCGTCAGTCCTCCTCGGGAGCCTCCAGCTCCTCGTCGTCCTCCGGCTCGCCCGCCACCACCAGGCGCCGCAGCCGCTCGGAGATCTCCGCACGGGCCTCGGCGGGCAGCCCCCCGTCCGTGACGAGCGTGTCCACCTCGTCCAGCGCGGCGAACGAACTGAGCCCCACTGTGCCCCACTTGGTGTGGTCGGCGACCACCACGACCCGGCGCGCCGAGCGCACCAGCTGCCGGTTGGTCTCCGCCTCGGCGAGATTCGGCGTGGACAGCCCGGCCTCCGCCGATATCCCGTGCACCCCGAGGAACAGCAGATCGAAGTGGAGCGCGGCGATGGCCCGGTCCGCGACCGGACCCACCAGCGAGTCGGACGGGGTACGCACCCCGCCGGTCAGCACCACCGTGGCCGCGCCCTGACGGCGGCCCGAGGTGCGCTGCGCGGTGTGGAAGACGTCCGCTACCCGCACCGAGTTCGTCACCACGGTCAGATCGGGCACCTCGAGAAGCTGCCGGGCCAGCGTGAAGGTGGTCGTACCGCCGGACAGCGCGATCGCCGAACCGGGCGCCACCAGGCGGGCGGCCGCCCGCGCGATGTCCTCCTTGGCGGTCGGCTCCAGGCCCGACTTGGCCTCGAAACCCGGCTCGTGCGTGCTCGCCTCGACCACCGGCACCGCACCGCCGTGCACCTTCTCCAGCACACCCTGCCGGGCCAGCGCGTCCAGATCCCGGCGCACGGTCATGTCCGACACGCCCAGCTGACGGGTCAGTTCATTGACCCGGACACCGCCCCGGCGCCGGACCTCGTCCACGATGAGGGCGCGCCGCTGCTCCGCGAGGAGGTTCTGATTCTCGCTCACGTACGCTCCGGTCCTTTCGCCACACCTGTCCGAGCCGCCTGACACACCTGCGGTGACCTGCCCGTTCGATAGGTCCACCCCATGCGCTGGCTTCTCATCTTGTCACGGGCCGCCATAGGGCGCGCCACTGCCTGTCACCACGCATACATAGGGTGCGCGCACATGTGTGCGGGCTCTATGGCGACCGCTGTCACCCGGATCGGGGAGATTCCGTGACAAGCCGTTCCGCCAGGTGTACGCCACACCGGAAACGGAGAACCTGAAGCCCGCACGGACTTGAGACCCCTCAGGTGACAACGGAAGTGCGGACGACAAGTGGAACACGCGCGGGAACGCCTCACCGATCCCCGGCCGGGCCCTCCGGACCTGCCGACCCAGGCCGCCACGCCGACGGAACGCGGCCTGGAACTGCTGGTGCACGGCGTCGGCGGCACCACACCGGAGAAGATGCTCGGCGACCCGCGCACGGTCCGCGTCACCGGCGACGACACGGCCGCCGTCTACCGCCGTGCCGAGGACGTCCCGGAGCCCGCCGGGGGAGCGGGCCCCGCACTGGACGAACTCCCCGGCAAGGGCCCGGTGCGCGAGGCGTACGTGTGGTGCAACCTCACCTCGGGCAACGGCACCCGCGCCCTGTGGCTGTTGCTGCTGCCCTTCATGGTGGTCAACCTCGCCCACTGGATGCGCCCCACGGCAGAGCGCCCCGGCCCCCCGGTCCGCCTCTACGGCCTCCTCGTCCGGCTGGCCGCCCTCACCCTGACCGTGCTGCTGGTCGCGGCCGCCTGCGAGGTCGCCCTGGACCTGGTGGCCTGGCAGTGCGCCGGTGCCCCCGCCTGCGCCGGACGCCACACCTGGCTCGCCTTCCTCTCGCCCGCCCTCTCCGACGGCGGCTGGTGGAGCGGGCCCGGCCGCCGCCTCGCCCTGGCCGCCCTGGTCCCCACCCTGCTCACCGCGCTGCTCTGGTACCTCTCCCACCGCACCTGGAGCGCCTACGAGTCCCACCGCCCGCTGACCGCCACCGCCGAACCGGGGCCCGACGAGAGCGCGCTGGCCCGCCCCGGCTTCTGGTACGGCCGCCGCCTCGGCGCCCGGCTCCGTGCCGCGCACACCGCGGCCGGTCTGCTCACCGTCGCCGCCGCCGTCACCGTGCCCACCGCACGCTTCGACCATCGCCCCGGCGGACCCGCCCTCCTCCACCTCCTCGGCGTCCTGCTCGGCACCGGCATCCTCGCCTGGGGCTGCGTGGTCGTCGCGGTCGTGTGCCGCCGGGGCCGCAGCGAACGCCGACTCGACCAGGCGCTCGACCGCCACCTGCTGCGCGCTCTCCCGCTCGGCGCCCTCGGTCTGCTGCTGCTCGCCGTCACCTACGCGGCCTGGTCCCGGCCGGGCTGGCGGTCCACCGGACGGCTGCCCGGCGACCCGGCGTTCGGCGCGATCATGCTGGCCCAGGGCATCCTGGTCGTCGCGCTCGCCGTCGTCGCCCGCGGCCTCCACCGGCGCCTGCCCGACCCCCGTGCCGCGATGCGCGGCCTCGGTGGACCGGCCGTCGCCCTGCTCGCCTGCGCGCTCGGCGGAGTCGCCTCCGGCGGGGTCGCCCAGCGCGTCGCCGACTGGCTGGACGGCACCCGCGCCTCGCTCACCGGGCCGCCCGTCACCCTCACCTGGCAGGCGTCCGCGATCCCGCCCGTGTTCGCCGTGCTCCTCGTCCTCATCGCCGTCCTGGCCCGGCGCACCGCCCGGCTCGCCCGCGCCGAACGCCGACGGGTGCGCGCCGAGCACCCCGGCGAACCCGAGGACCCCCACCGCACGAGGCGCATCGCCCACGTCCGCGCCATGGCCACCCTCACCGACCGCGCGCCGCTGATCCTCGCCGTGGGCTCCGTCGCCACCCTGATCGCCGGTGCGGGGGCCCTCACCGGCGCCCTCGCCACCGGGCTCGCGCCCGCCCACGCCGCCCGGAACGCGGGCGACACCGTCCGGATCGCCGCCGGGATCTGCCAGATGCTCGGCTCCTGGCTGATCGGCGTCGGCTTCCTGCTCTTCGTCGCCTGGGGGCGCCGCGCCTACAAGGACGCCTCCGCCAGGCGGACCATAGGAATCCTGTGGGACGTCGGCACCTTCTGGCCGCGCGCCGCCCACCCCTTCGCGCCCCCCTGCTACGCCGAGCGCGCCGTACCCGACCTGACCTGGCGCACCGCGACCTGGACCGAGCGCACCGGCGGCCGTCTCGTCCTCTCCGGCCACTCGCAGGGCAGTGTCCTGGTCGCCGCCGCGGCCTGGCAGCTGACGCCCGCCGTCCGCGAACGCGTCGCCCTGCTCACCTACGGCTCACCGCTGGAGCGGCTCTACGGCCGCTGGTTCCCCGCCCACTTCGGCCCGGCCGCGCTCGCCGCCCTGCATCGCGACGTCTGCTGCTGGCGCAACCTCCACCGCCGCACCGACCCCATCGGCGGCCCCGTCCGGCTGACCGCCGGGCACGGCCCCGAGGTCGACCACGCGCCGCTGCCGGACCCGCGGGCCTACGGCCGCACCCCCGAACACCCGCTGCCCGCACCGATCCTCGGCCACTCCGACTACCAGGAGGACCCGGTCTTCACCCGCGAACGCGACCGCCTGCTGGCCGACCTCCACCCCGGCCTGCCCGCGCCCCGCCCGGAACCCGGACGGGGATGACCCTCACGGCAGCTCCGGCAGATCCTCCGGGTACAGCAGGGTCAGGTCGTCGGTGCTCGGGTCGGGGAACTGCGCCACCCGGCTCGCGTGCCGCTCCACCATCGCCTCGAACGTCTGCCGCGCGGTACGGCCGTTGCCGAACGCCGGGCCCTTCGGCAACGCCGTGAAGTACTTCAGCAGCGCCTCCCCGGTGGCCGGCGCCAGCCGGTACTCGTGCTCGTCGGACTGCTGCTCCACGATCCGCAGCAACTCCTCGGGACCGTAGTCCCCGAAGGTGATCGTCCGCGAGAAACGGGACGCCACACCGGGGTTGACCGACAGGAAACGCTCCATCTCCGCCGTGTAGCCCGCCACGATCACCACCACCGCGTCCCGGTGGTCCTCCATCAGCTTCACCAGCGTGTCGATGGCCTCCTTGCCGAAGTCACGCCCGGCGTCCTCCGGCGACAGCGCGTACGCCTCGTCGATGAACAGCACACCGCCCCGCGCCCGTTCGAACGCCTCCTGGGTGCGGATCGCGGTGGAACCGATGTGCTCGCCCACCAGGTCGACCCGGGACACCTCCACCAGATGCCCTATCTCCAGCACGCCGAGCGAGGCCAGGATCTCCCCGTACAGCCGGGCCACCGTCGTCTTGCCGGTGCCGGGGGAGCCGGTGAAGACCAGATGCCGCTTCACCGAGGCGGCCTTGAGCCCCGCCTGCTGGCGGCGTCTGCCCACCTCGATCATGTCGGTCAGCGCCCGCACCTCGCGCTTGACGCTCTCCAGGCCCACCAGCGCGTCGAGTTCACCCATCACCGCCTTCGACGTACGGGTCTCCCGCTCCGGCACCGGCGGCGCGGCGGACGGCTCCGGACCGACGGCACGCTGTCCGGGGATCGCGCCGAGCAGCCCGCCCGTGGACGCCGGTACCGTCTGCACCGCCGTGTCCCGCGACGACGCCGGGGACCGCGGCAGCCCACCGCTCTCGTCGCTGCTGCACTCCTCCACCACCGGCCCCGCGCCGCCCGATCCCGCGTCCGGGCCGCCCTCGGCGAACTCGTAACCACCGCGCACGCACCGCTCCGTACGGCACTTGCGCAGCGTCGTACGGCAGCCGTCGAGGACATGGAAGCCGTAGCCGCCGCTGCCGGTGACCTGGCAGCCGACGAAGCTGCCCCGGCCGCCCGCGGAGACGTAGAACCCCGCCTCGGCCGGGCCCTGCACCACGCAGCGCTCGATCGTCGGATCGGCGCCCTTGGTGACGATCACCCCGGTCTGCGTGCCGTCCACCGTGCAGTTGCTGAGCGTGCCGCCGCTGCCGTGGTCCCGGAACCAGGCGCCGGTCGCCGCGTCCCGGATACGGCAGTCGTCGAGCTGCGCGGTCGCCCCGTCGCTCACCGACACCGCCGTGTTGCGCACCTGGGACAGATCGCTGTCCACCACGTCCGCGCGGGAGCCCCGGTCCAGCACGAAGAGCGCGTCCGGCACGTCGTGCACCCGGCAGGAGTCCAGCACCGCCGTCGCGCCGTCGCTCACCCACACCGCCGGGTAGTCGCCGGTGCTGTCGAAGATCTCGCACTGGTTGGCGTCCACGCGGGTGCCCGGGTCCCACACCGAGAGGCCGTTGCGCCCGAACTGGCGCACCGTGGTCCGGGTCAGGGTCAGCACCGAACGGGAGCGCAGGTCGACCGCGTTCTCCGGGATGTCGTGGATACGGCAGTCGGCCAGCGTCAGCACCGCGTCCGTGTCGAGCGTGACGCCGTCCGCCGAAGTGCGGTGCACCTTGCAGTCGGTGAGCTGGGCGGTGGCCCGCTGGGTGATCTGCACGCCGGCCCCGCGCACCTCGTACACCTCGCAACCGAACGCCTCCAGCGACGAGTTCTCCCCGGTGGCGCTCAACCCGGTGCCCGAGGCGTGGTGCACCCGGCAGCGGTCCAGCCGCGGATGCCCGCCGCCGCGCACGGCCACGCCCGCCTGCCCGGCCGAGACGACCTCGCACTCCTCGAACACCCCGGCGCCGCCGTCCAGGACGAGGACGCCGATGCCTGCCGGGTTGTCCACCGTGCAGCGGCGCACGGTCGGCCGGGCCCCGCCGCGCACCTCGATGCCGGAGGCGGACCGGGTCACGATCCGTACGTCCAGCAGTTCCGGCGTGCCCTCCTCGACCAGCAGCGCCGGGGCGGCGCCGTCCTGGCCCTCCACGTGCAGGCCTTGCACGACGGCGGAGGCCCGCACGGTCAGTGGCACGCCGTCCACGGGCGCGATCCGCACCGAGCCCGGCGCGTTGTCGGGGCCGCGCAGTGTCACCTCCCGCCGTACGACGAGGTTCTCCCGGTAGGTGCCGGGGGCGATGGTGAGGACGTCGCCGTCGGAGGCGGCCTCCAGGGCGGCCGCGAGCGACGCGTACTCACCCGTGCGGCGTCGCCACCGCGATGTGCCGGTGTGCGTCACCTGGACCGTGCCCTGTGCCATGGCGTTGCCGTGCCCCCACCTCGTGGTACTTGTGCTCGTCCGCCTCAGGGGCTCCGCAGCCGGGTGCCGGGACGGCGACCGCGGGGCGCCGCCAGGGCGTTCGCGTACGCGCGTGCTCCGGACTCCGGCGCGGCCTTCGGCTTGTCTCGCGCGCGGGTCGATGCCGAAAGCGAGTCGGCCGGTCCACCGTAGCGTGCGCGCGGGTGGCGGACCGACCAGAGCCGGAACCCCGGTCCCGCGGTCGGCGAACAGCCGTCACTGGCTGCCCGTGCCGGCCTTGCCCCAGTCCGGGCCCGCCCGGTCCCACGCCCGGTCCCAACTCGCGTGCCGGCGACGGACCATGCGCCAGACGGCGAGACGCCGCACGCTCTCGATGAGCCCGGCCGCCACCACGGCGGCGCCGAAACCGGCCAGCGCCGCGTGCGCCCGCGCGGTGGCGGAGTCCAGGGGCCGGGTCGTTATTCGCCCGCTCGGGTCGGTCCAGAGCCTGAAGTGCTCACCCGCGCGGGGGGACTTCACCTCCGCCAGCACCGCGCCCTGCCGACGGGTGCCGTCCGGCGCGGTCCATCCGGCCAGGACCCGGCTGCGGGAGGTACGGGCCGCGCCGGTGTCGGGATCGGACTCCGGGGGAGCCTGCGCGAGGGGGCGCAGCACGGTGGCCGTGACGAGATGGCGGGTGCTCCGCTGCTCGCGCACCGACCTGCGCAGCGAGTCCTGCGCGGCGGACCCGGTCACCGTACCGACGACGGGCATGGCCACGACCGTCAGCAGCAGTGCCAGGAGGCACACCCACGCCTCCGCGACATCGGTCGGGCGGCGCAGCGGATTGCCGCGCCAGCGCCACAGACCGCTGATGGTGCGCACGCCCCCACCCCCCTTCGCTCCGACGCCCCCGTCCTGCCCCGTGTCGGCCCCGCTCATCCCCCGGCCCGGTGAAGAGGGCACGGGAGAGGGACATCACGTCGACGAGGTTTCTCTCACGGATTTCTCATCTTCCTCCCAACGACGCGGGTGGGCCGTGAGTTCCCGGTCCGCGCGCCCGAACAGCCGACCGGAGGTGAGAGGGCGTCAGAGGTGGACGCGCGCGGGGTCGCCGACCCGGATCGTGCCGGTGGTGAGGGGTGGTCCTCGTCCGACGCCTCGGCGCCCGCGACGACCGCGCTGGGCCGGAAGCGGCTCACCGGCAAGGGGCGCTCGTCCGCGGGACGGCCTTCGGTGGGCGCCGAGTCGAGGCGGACGGCCTCCACCTCGCGGCCGACCAGATCGATCGGCATGGTCCCGCCGGGACGGGGTACGGGCACCGTCAGGGGAGTCAGGGGAGAGTGACCGCACGCCGACAGACGGATGCCGCCGCCGGGCGACAGCTCGGCGACGGGGCACGCGAGAAGGGGCTGCTCGCGCTGGGTGACGACCTTCCCCCCCGTCGTCGATCAGCGCCCATGCCGGTCACCGGCCGGCCCCCGGGGCTCCACCTCGGCCTGCGGGAGCGTCGGGTGCCGGAACACCTCGACCGGGTGGACGTGGATCGATCGCGGTACGGCGTTCCCCATGCGGGCACCCTGCCGGACGGTGCCTCACGGAGAGCGGAAGAGGATCAGTATCCGCGGTACTGCTGGTTGTTGTACGGCTGCTCCTGGTACGGCTGCTGCGGCGGCCGGGGCGCCGCCGGGCGCATCGCCTCGTACCCCGAGGGTGCCGCCGGGCGCGGCTGCTGGGGCTGCGCGCCGGGGTAGCCGCGCGGGGCGCCGGCCTGCTGCGGGATGTACGCGGTGGGCGTCGGCTGCATCGGGGCGGCCTGCGCCGCCTGCGGGTAGCCGTACGCCGGGGGCTGCGGCGAGGGGGCCGCGGGAAGGGCGGGGAGAGCGGAGGGCAGCGCGGGGAGGTTGCTGCCGGGGGCGGGCATACCGGGGGAGGACGGCATGCCGAGACCGGTGTCGTACGCGGCCGGGACCCTGATCGGGGCGATCTGCGGGGTGCCCCGCTCGGCCACGAGCGAGTCGTAGATCGGGGTGTCCGGGAAGGAGGCGGAGTAGTAGCCGCCGCCATAGGTGGAGCGGGGGGAGGTCATGGCACATAAGTTAAGCCCACGATGTGCTGGTTGGGGAGACCGATAAGAGGGTTGTTTTCCGTGTCGACGGCGATCTGGGATCGCTAATCCGAGCGAACTTGCCAAAAATGGACTCCATCCGGCGTTTGGATCGTGTAAAGCCGAGTTCCTGCCGGGTTACCGGCGGTTGACGGAGCGTCGGAAGATCTGCAGATGGGGGCGGACATGTCCATGCCGAAGGGGTCGAACACGCCGGTGCCCACCACCGCGCTCCGCGTCGAGGTGACCCGCCGGGCAGGCCCCGGCATCCCCGACGTGGACGCCTCGGCGCTGCTGCTCGCGAACGGCAGGGTCCGCGCGGACAGCGACCTCGTCTTCTACAACCAGCCCGCGCACCCCTCCGGCGCGGTCCGCCACCAGGGCAAGGAGACCACCGGGGCGCAGGTCACCGACACGCTGCTCGTCGACCTCGCGCGCGTGGAGGCGGGCATCGAGCGGATCGTCCTCGCCGCCTCGGCCGACGGCGGCACCTTCGGCCAGGTCCCCGGCCTCGCCGTCCAGATCTCGGACGCCGTCACGGGAGACGCCGCCGCCCGGTTCGACAGCACCGGGGCCACCGTGGAGACCGCGTTCGTCCTCGGCGAGTTCTACCGCCGTCAGGGCTCTTGGAAGTTCCGCGCCGTGGGCCAGGGCTACGACAGCGGCCTGGCGGGCCTGGCGACGGACTTCGGCATCACCGTCGACGTACCCCAGCACCCGGCCGCGCCCCCCGCTGCGGCCGCGCCGCCGCCGCAGCCCGCCAAGGTCACGCTCACCAAGGCGGCCCCCTCGGTGTCGCTGGCCAAGCAGGGCGGCACCTCCGGCGTAATGCGCGTCAACCTCAACTGGCAGACCCGCAAGCGCGTCACGGGCCGCCACCGGGGCGCCGGACCCGGCGACCTCGACCTCGACCTGTGCGCCCTGTACGAACTCAGCGACGGCCGCAAAGGCGTCGTACAGGCCCTCGGCAACGCCTTCGGGGCGCTGGACCGGCCGCCCTTCATCCACCTCGACGGCGACGACCGCACCGGCGCCACGGCGAACGGCGAGAACCTCACCATCAGCCTCGACCACAAGGACCAGCTCAGACGGGTCCTGGTCTTCGTCACCATCTACGAGGGCGCCAGTTCCTTCGCCGACCTGCATGCCACCGTCACCCTCCGGCCGCAGCACGGCGCCCCGATCGACTTCTCGCTGGACGAGTGCACGGTGCCCTCCACGGTGTGCGCGCTCGCCCTGATCACCGACACCGGCGGCGACCTCGTCGTCCGGCGCGAGGCCCGCTACCTGGTCCCGGAGCGCGGAGTGAGCCCGCAGCGCACCGTCGACCGGGCCTACGGCTGGGGGATGAACTGGACCCCTGGCCGCAAGTGAAACCCCACCACAAGTGAACCCCACCGCGGGTGAACCGCGCTCAGCCCTCGTCCGGCACGGCGTCGGGACGCGCGTAGGTACGGCCCTTCCACGCCGCGCCCCGGCCCCGGTAGTGCTGGACGGCCGAGTCGAGCGTCATCAGCAGATAGAGGGACGCCGTGAACGGCAGTAGGGGAGCGAGCCACAGCGGCTGCCGGTAGTAGCGCAGCATCGGCATGTACGTCGCCACCATCACCGCCCACGCCACCGAACCGAGCACCCATGTGGGCGTGTCCCCCATGGCCGTGCCCACCACCACCGCCGTGGGCGGCACCAGATACACCAGCGCGAGCCCCATCACCGTGCCGAGCAGCAGCGGCGGACTGTGCCGGAGCTGGGCGTACGCGCTCCGCGAGACCATGCGCCACAGCTCGCCCAGCCCCGGATAGGGGCGGACGCTGTCCACCCGGTCGGCCAGCCCCAGCCACAGATGGCCGCCGCTCGCCCGCACCGCGCGCGCGACGGCCACGTCGTCGATGACCGCGTGCCGGACGGCGTCCGGAATCCGCGCCCGCTCGGCCATGTCCGTGCGCAGCAGCACACAGCCCCCGGCCGCCGCCGTCGTACGCGCGCCCCGGCGACCGATCCACCGGAACGGGTACAGCTGGGCGAAGAAGTAGACGAAGGCCGGTACCACCAGACGTTCCCAGGGACTCTCCGCGCGCAGCCGGGCCATCTGTGACACCAGGTCGAAGTCACCCGTACGGGCCGCCGCGACCAGGGAGCGCAGACTGTCCGGGGCGTGGGCGATGTCCGCGTCCGTCAGCAGCAGGTACTCGGGGTCACGCGCGCGTGCCAGGGCGATCCCGTGCCGCACCGCCCACAGCTTGCCCGTCCAGCCCTCGGGAGGCTCGCCCGGGGAGTCCACCGTGAGCGGCAGGCCGCCCAGCCGCCGGGACAGTTCGCGGGCCAGGGCGCCGGTACCGTCGCGGCTCCCGTCGTCCACCAGGAAGACCTCCGCCCGGCCCGGATAGTGCTGGGCGAGCAGCGAGGGCAGGCTCGTGGACAGCACGGCCGCCTCGTCACGGGCCGGGACCACCACGCAGACCGGCGGCCACACCTCGGGTTCGCGGCGCGGAGGCAGCCGTACGTCGGTGCGCCAGAAGAGACCCTGACCCAGCAGCAGCCAGCACCAGACGGCGAGGGAGACGGCGGCGGTCCACACGATGGCGCTCACGGCCGCAGTCTGCCCCACCGGAACGGCCCACCGGCGGCCATCGACTATCGTGACCGGGTGAAGATCGCGCTCATGGACTCCGGAATCGGCCTCCTCGCAGCCACCGCGGCCGTGCGCCGCCTTCGGCCCGACGCGGATCTCGTCCTCTCCCTGGACCCCGACGGCATGCCCTGGGGGCCGCGCACCCCCGAGGACCTGAGCCGACGTGCCGTCGCCGTCGCCGAGGCCGCCGCCGCGCACCGGCCGGACGTCCTCATCGTCGGCTGCAACACGGCCACCGTGCACGCCCTGCCCGCGCTGCGCGCCCGCTGCGAACCCGGCATCCCGGTGATCGGCACCGTCCCCGCGATCAAGCCCGCCGCGGCCGGGGGCGGACACGTGGCGATCTGGGCGACCCCCGCCACCACCGGCAGCCCCTACCAGCGCGGACTGATCGCGGACTTCGCGGACGGCGTCCAGGTCACCGAGGTGCCCTGCTGGGGCCTGGCGGAGGCCGTCGAGCACGCCGACGAGCGGGCCATCGCCGCCGCCGTCGCCGCCGCCGCGGAACTCACCCCGCCCGACGTGACGACCGTCGTCCTCGGCTGCACCCACTACGAACTCGTGGCGGAACGTATCCGCACCGCCGTACAGCAGCCCGGCGCCGCCCCCCTCGTCCTGCACGGCTCCGCCGGCGCCGTCGCCGCCCAGGCGCTGCGCCGGATCGGCGAGAGCCCCGCGCCCGACGCCCCCGCCGAGGGCGCCCTCACCGTGCTGCTGAGCGGCCGCGAGGGCGCGCTGCCCGCGACCGCGCTGCACTACGCCGAGGGCCGCCTCCTGCCCGCCGCGGGCCCGCTCGCCGACCGGATGTGACACCGGGCGCGGCCCCCGCCGGGGGCCGCCCGCACGGAGCAGTACCTCTCCGTGAGCACGTACCAGCACGGCGAAACCTGGGTAACCTCATAGACATGAGGGAGCACCGCGACGCCGAGGACGCCCCGCACCCCGACGTCTGGACCGGACGCGCCACCAACCGTGTGCAGTGGGTGCTGGCGCTGGCCGGCGCCGCCTGCATGGCGCTCGGGATCGAGCTGGCCGTGCAGTCCGCGTGGACCTCCGGCGTCATCGCCCTGGTCATGTCCGTCGTGGGCTGCATCGCGGTCGGGCTGCTCGTCCTGTTCGGAACCCTCGCCTTCGTGCACGTCGACCTCAAGCTCGACCAGGACACCCTGGAGGTCCGCTGCGGCCACGTCGGGCTGCCGCGCCGCCGCATCCCGCTCTCCGAGGTCGTCGGCGCCGACTACATCGCGCACGTCACCCCCCGCCACTGGGGCGGCTGGGGCTACCGCTGGCGCCCCGAGAAGGGCACCGCCGTCGTCGTCCGCCGGGGCGAGGGCATCGTGCTGAGCCTGTGGGACGGCCACACCTTCACCATCACCGTGGACGACGCCGAGTCCGCGGTCCGCGTCATCCGGGCCCGGCTGCGCGCGATCACCCCGGACACCGCGCGCTGAGCCCGCTCAGCCCACCCGCTCCTGCCGGGCCGCCGGCTCCGCGCGGGGCATCCGCTCCTCCTCGCCCCATGGCCGCGCCGTCGCCCACCCGGCCAGCAGGCCCGCGCCCGCCGTCACGGTCGTGAAACTCAGCGCGTCGCCCACCGACGCGATCACCGCCAACGCCGCGAGCGCCGCCCCGGCCGTCAGCACCACCGGCGTCGGCCGGGCGGCCCGCCACAGGGCGTGCAGCACCCAGGCGAACACACCCGCCAGCAGCAGCACCCCCACCACACCCTGCTCGGCCAGCAACTGGAGCGGCGCCGAATGCGGCCGCCCCGCCGGATCGCCCGGCGTGCCGAACCGCCCCGGCCCGACACCCCACACCGGCGCCTCACGGGCCAGCCGCACCGCCCGGCCCCACAGCGCCACCCGGTACGGCCCGATCCGCTCCGTGAACTCCTCGGCGCACCCGCCCGGCAGCACCCCCGACGCCAGCCCCCACACCGCGCCCACCGCCGCCCCGGCCGCGACCGCCAGCCCCGCTAGCCCGGCGCCCCGGTGCGGCATCGAACCCGCGGCCACCGAGCACAGCAGCACGGCACCCGCGGCGGCGCAGCCGCCCGGCGACCCCAGCAGCGCCCCGGCCGGCACCACCGCGGCCGCCAGCAGCCACAGCGGCGGGCGGAGTCCCGGCACCGGCGTCGACCAGGCGGCGCAGCACAGCGCCCCGGTGGCCAGAGCCAGCAGTGCGGCGACGGCCCCGGCCTGCCCCAGCGGAGCCGGGTAGGCGGGGCCTGGCATCGGGCCGGGCATCGCCACGGCCACCACCAGCGCGGCCGCCGCCCCGGCGCACGGTGCCGCCACCGGCAGCAACGCCCCCGATATCCGCCCGGCCGCGCAGCCCGCCGCCGTGGCGAGCACGGCGAGCAGCATCCCCTCCGGCCGCCCGTCGTGGGCCGCCGCCGAGATCAGCGCCCAGGCCGCGCACAGCCCGAGCAGGATCATCCCGGTCCCGTCGGAGACGTTCCGCCCCGCACGGTCCGCGCCCGTGTCGGACGCGCGTTCCCTCCCCGTAGACGCCACCCGTAGCCCCTCGCACCCGGTCCCCCGACCTGTGGCCGCACCCCACGACGGCGTCCGGCCGGGACCGGCCGCACCGCCGAGGCTCGGCACACGCTAACGGCTGTGAGCCGATTTGTGGACGAGTTGAGCGGGAATGCCGTGATGACCGGCATGTCAGGGGGCGCGCGGACCGCCGTACACTCCCCAGGGTGACCGTCACCGCAACTTCCGTGGACCAGCCGCACCGGCTCCGACAGCCTCCGGCGAAGGGCGCCCGCGCCCGCCTGATCCGTCTGGTCCCGGCCCTCGTGTCCGCGCTGAGCGGCGTGCTCCTCTACGTCAGCTTCCCGCCCCGCACCCTGTGGTGGCTGGCCCTGCCCGCCTTCGCGGGCTTCGCCTGGGCGCTGCGCGGCCGGACCTGGAAGGCGGCGCTCGGCCTCGGCTACCTCTTCGGCCTCGGCTTCCTGCTGCCGCTGCTGGTGTGGACCGGCGTGGAGGTGGGCCCCGGCCCCTGGCTCGCCCTGGTCGTCATCGAGGCGGTCTACGTCGCCCTGGTCGGTGTCGGCGTCAACGCCGTGTCGAGGCTGCCCGCGTGGCCGGTGTGGGCCGCGGCGGTGTGGATCGCCGGAGAGGCGGTACGCGCGCGCATGCCCTTCGGCGGCTTCCCCTGGGGCAAGGTCGCCTTCGGACAGGCGGACGGCGTCTTCCTGCCGCTTGCCGCGGTGGGCGGCACCCCGGTGCTCGGCTTCGCCGTCGTCCTGTGCGGCTTCGGCCTCTACGAGGCCGTCCGGCTGCTCCTGCGCCGCCGCGACGGCGAGGTACGGCGGTCCGCCGCCGCCGTCGCGCTGCTCAGTGTCGCGGTGCCGGTGGTGGGCGCGGTCGGCGCGCGTGCGCTGGTCAGCGACCAGGCCGAGGCGGGCACGGCGACCGTCGCCCTGATCCAGGGCAACGTGCCCCGCTCCGGGCTCGAGTTCAACGCCCAGCGGCGCGCCGTGCTCGACTACCACGCCCGCGAGACCCTGAAGCTCGCCGCCGACGTGGCCGCGGGCAGGGCGCCGCGCCCCGACTTCGTCCTCTGGCCGGAGAACTCCTCCGACATCGACCCCCTCGCCGAACCCGACGCGGCCGCCGTCATCCAGAGTGCCGCCGAGGCGATCGGCGCACCTATCTCGGTCGGCTCGGTCGTCGAGCGGGACGGCAGGCTGCTCAACGAGCAGATCCTCTGGGACCCGGCCAAGGGCCCCACCCAGACCTATGACAAGCGCCAGGTGCAGCCCTTCGGGGAGTACCTCCCCCTGCGCTCGCTCGTCGGAGCGATCAACAGCGAGTGGACCGGCATGGTCCGCCAGGACTTCAGCCGGGGCGACAAGCCGGGCGTCTTCGGCTTCGGCCGCGTCAAGGTCGGCCTCGCCACCTGCTACGAGGCCGCGTTCGACTGGGCCGTGCGGGACACCGTCACCCACGGCGCCCAGATGATCTCCGTGCCGAGCAACAACGCCACCTTCGACCGCAGCCAGATGACCTACCAGCAGCTCGCCATGTCCCGCGTCCGCGCCGTCGAGCACAGCCGGACCGTGACCGTGCCCGTGACCAGCGGCGTCAGCGCGGTGATCATGCCGGACGGGCGGGTCGCGCGGCACACCGGCATGTTCGTCCCCGCCCACATCGACATGAAGGTGCCCCTGCGCACCTCCGAGACCCCCGCCACCCGGCTCGGCATCCTGCCCGAGATGGCGCTGCTGCTGGTCGCGGCGGGCGGCCTCGGCTGGGCCGGTACGGCCGCGGTGCGCGGTCGGCGCGCCGGTGGCGCGTAGCCGTACGACCGGCCGTACGCCCCTGGCCCGGGCGAACGGCCCGGACGCGGCCCTTTAGGGTCGGGGCCATGGCTACACCTGAATTCATCACCGAGCTCCGGGCCACGGCGGGCACCCAGCTGCTCTGGCTCCCCGGCGTCACCGCGATCGTCTTCGACGACGAGGGCCGGGTGCTCCTGGGCCGCCGCACCGACACCCGCAAGTGGTCGGTGGTCGGCGGCATCCCGGAGCCGGGGGAGCAGCCGGCCGCGTGCGCGGTGCGGGAGGTCTTCGAGGAGACGGCCGTGCACTGCGTGCCCGAGCGGGTCGTCCTGGTCCAGGCCCTGCAGCCCGTCACCTACGGCAACGGCGACGAGTGCCAGTACATGGACATCACCTTCCGCTGCCGCGCCGTGGGCGGCGAGGCGCGGGTGAACGACGACGAGTCGCTGGACGTGGACTGGTTCGCGGTGGACGCGCTCCCGGAGCTGAACGAGTTCTCGCTGTTCCGGATCAAGCAGGCACTGTCCGAGACACCCACATGGTTCGACCCTATGACTCGCGGCTGAAGTATGGGTGCTCGCCCTATGTGGTGAGCTGGGGGCGCGTCACTAGGGTCGGGACATGACCTCGCCGCCCAGCCCTCAGCCCAGCACCCCGTCGACCCTGGACCTCGCCGGCCGGGTCGCCCTCGTCACCGGGGCCGCCGGAGGCATCGGCAGCGCCTGCGCGCTCCGGCTGGCGGCGGCCGGGGCCGAGGTGCGTGCCGTCGACCTGGACGGGGCGGGCCTGGCCGAGCTGGCAGGGCGGGCCGAGGGGCTCGCGGGCGATGTCGTACCGCATGAGCTGGACCTCACCGACCTCGACGCCGCCGAGCGTGCCGCCGCCGGGGCCGACGTACTGGTGAACAACGCCGGGCTGCAACTGGTGCGGCCGCTGGAGGAGTTCCCGCCCGAGGTCTTCCACACCGTGCTGACCGTGATGCTGGAGGCACCCTTCCGGCTCATCCGTGGGGCGCTTCCCCATATGTACGCGCAGGGCTGGGGGCGCATCGTCAATGTGTCCTCCGTCCATGGTCTGCGCGCCTCGGCTTACAAGTCGGCGTATGTGGCGGCCAAACATGGGTTGGAGGGCCTGTCCAAGACGGCCGCGCTCGAGGGCGCCCCACACGGTGTGACGTCCAACTGTGTGAACCCGGCCTATGTGCGCACCCCACTGGTGGAGAAGCAGATCGCCGACCAGGCCGAGGCGCACGGCATCCCCGAGGAACGCGTCCTCTCCGAGATCCTGCTCAAGGACAGCGCCCTGCGTCGGCTCATCGAACCCGAAGAAGTCGCCGAGGCCGTCGCCTATCTGTGCGGACCGCAGGCGTCCTTCGTCACCGGCACCTCACTGGTGCTGGACGGCGGCTGGACGGCCCACTGAACCGGCGTCCGCCCGGCCTCGTTGGAGTTGTCCACAGGGCTGACGGGCCGGGCCCACGATGAGCGATCCTGTGGCCATGTCTCCCGATCAACTCCAGTCGGCCGCGCGCCCCGCCACCGGGGCCGCCGCGGCGGGGGCCGTCGCCTGTGCGGAGGCCCCCTACCTCGAACTGCTCGCCCGCGACGCCTCCCCGGAGGCGTACGAACGTCCCGTCCTCCTCGCCCGCGCCGAGCGGGAATCCGTCGAACGCGTCGCCGCGCTCGAACACGCCAAGTTCCTCGCGCTGCGCGTCCGCGCGGAGCTGGAGGGGCGGCGCCGTAGGGAGGCCGAGCTGTCCGCCCTCTTCGAGACCGCCCACGACCTGGCCGGGCTCCGGGACGTGGACGCGGTCCTCAGGGCCATCGTGCAGCGCGCCCGCTCCCTGCTCGGCACCGACATCGCCTACCTCAGCCTCAACGACCCGGAGCGCGGCGACACCTACATGCTGGTCACCGAGGGCTCCGTCTCCGCCCGCTTCCAGCAGCTGCGCCTCGGCATGGGCGAGGGGCTCGGCGGACTCGTCGCCCAGACCGCCCGGCCGTACGTCACCGACGACTACTTCCAGGACGCCCGCTTCCAGCACACCGACACCATCGACGTCGCGGTGCGCGACGAGGGCCTGTTCGCCATCGTCGGCGTCCCGCTGACACTCGGCCCGCACGTCATCGGCGTCCTGTTCGCCGCCGACCGGCGCGCACGCGTCTTCGAACGCGAACAGATCGCCCTGCTCGGCTCCTTCGCCGCCCTCGCCGCGGCCGCCATCGACACCACCAACCTGCTCACCGAGACCCAGTCGGCCCTCGCCGGACTCGAGCACGCCAACGAGGTCATCCAGGACCGCAGCGCCGTCATCGAGCGCGCCTCCGAGGTGCACGACCGGCTCGCCGAACTCGTCCTGCGCGGCGGCGGAGTGCACGACGTGGCCGACGCCGTCTCCGAAGTACTCGACGGCGCGGTCCGGTTCACCGAGACCGGCACCACCCCGGCCGAGGCGCTGGAGGCGTCCCGCGCCGAGGGGCACGCCGTGCGTCACGGACCCGACTGGATCGCGGCCGTGGCCGCGGGGGAGGAGGTGTTCGGCGCGCTGGTCCTGCACGGCCACCCCGGCCTCGACCCGGTCGACCAGCGCACCCTGGAACGCGCCGCGATGGTCACCTCCCTGCTCCTGCTCGCCCGCCGTTCCGCCGCCGAGGCCGAACGGCGCGTGCGCGGCGAGCTGCTGGACGACCTCCTCGACGCCCACGACCGCGACCCACGGCTGCTCCGCGAACGGGCCAGCCGGCTGGACGCCGACCTGGACGCCACCCACACCGTCCTCGCCACCCGTCTCGACGCGACCGCGGCCGACGCCGACGAGGAGGCCGCCGCCCGGCGCCGCCTGTGGTCCGCCGCATCCCACCTGGCCGCGACCCGGCACGGCCTGGCCGCCACCCGCGACGGCGGCATCGTCCTGCTGCTCCCGCTCGACCCCGGTGACTCCACCACGGACCTGGCCCGCCGCACCGCCCGCGAACTCGGCATCGCCGTCCGCCAGCCGGTCACCGTCGGCGCCTCCGCCCCCGTCACCGGCCTGGCCGCCCGCCCCGACAAGGTGGCCGCCGCCTACAGCGAGGGCCGCCGCTGCCTGGACGCGCTGCACCTGCTCGGCCGGGCCGGGGACGGCGGGGCCGCCGAGGACTTCGGCTTCCTCGGACTGCTGCTCGCCGGTGACCGGGACATCGGCGGCTTCGTGGAACGCACCATCGGGCCCGTCGTGGCGTACGACGCCCAGCGCGGCACCGATCTGCTGCGTACCCTGGACGCCTACTTCGCGGCCGCGATGAGTCCGGCCCGCACCAAGGACGCGCTCCATGTCCATGTGAACACCGTCGCCCAGCGGCTGGAGCGGGTGGCCCGCCTGCTGGGCGCGGACTGGCAGACACCGTCCCGCGTACTGGAGATCCAACTCGCCCTGCGCCTGCACGGGCTGGCGGCACCGGGACGCCGCTGACCGGCATCCACGCGGGTGCCGGTCAGCGCACGAGCCGGTCAGGCGGTCGGGGACTTGGCCGCAGTGTCCACCCGGCCGGAAGGGACGCCGTCCGCCGTCACGTCGGCGAGGTCCCGGTTCCGGGTCTCGCGGGCGGCGCCCACGGCGACCAGGGTCAGCAGCACGGCGGCGATGACGTACAGGGCGATCGGCGTCGCGCTGTCGTACTTCGCGAGCAGAGCGGTGGCGATCAGCGGCGCGGGCGCACCGGCCGCCACGGAGGAGAACTGGGCGCCGATCGAGGCACCCGAGTAGCGCACCCGGGTGGCGAACATCTCCGCGAAGAACGCCGCCTGAGGTGCGTACATGGCGCCGTTGAGGATCAGTCCCACGCTGACGGCCAACACCAGGCCACCGAAGGACCCGGCGTCCACCAGCGCGAAGAAGGGGAAGATCCACAGACCCATGCCGGCCGCGCCGAACAGGTACACCGGCCGCCGCCCCACCCGGTCCGACAGCGCGCCCCAGGCCGGGATCACCGCGAAGTGGACGGCGGAGCCGACGAGTACGGCGTTGAGCGCGGTCTGCTTGGAGACGTCGGCGGCGGTGGTGGCGTAGACGAGGATGAAGGCGGTGATGACGTAGTAGCTGATGTTCTCCGCCATACGGGCGCCCATGGCGATGAGCACCTCGCGCCAGTGGTGACGCAGCACGGACACCAGCGGCAGCTTCTCCGCCGACTCGCCCTGCCGTGCCTCGGCCCGCGCCAACGCCTGCTGGAACACGGGAGATTCGTCGACGGAGAGGCGTATCCACAGCCCGACGACGACCAGCACCCCGGACAGCAGGAAGGGCACGCGCCAGCCCCAGGCGACGAACGCGTCGTCCGACAGGGTGGCGGTGAGCAGGGACAGCACGCCCGTGGCGAGCAACTGCCCGGCAGGCGCGCCGGTCTGGGGCCACGAGGCCCAGAAGCCCCGCCTGCGGGCGTCCCCGTGCTCGGACACCAGCAGCACGGCGCCGCCCCACTCACCGCCCAGGGCGAACCCCTGCACCAGCCGCAGCACGGTCAGCAGCACCGGCGCGGCGGTGCCGATGGTGGCGTGGGTGGGCAGCAGCCCGATGGCGAAGGTCGCGCTTCCCATCAGCAGCAAGCTCAGCACCAGCAGCTTCTTGCGCCCCAGCCGGTCGCCGAAGTGCCCGAACACCAGCGCCCCGAGCGGCCGGGCCGCGAACCCCGCCGCGTACGTCACGAACGCCAGCAGCGTCCCCACCAGCGGATCGGAGTCCGGGAAGAAGAGCTTGTTGAACACCAGGGCCGCCGCCGACCCGTACAGGAAGAAGTCGTACCACTCGATGGTGGTGCCGATGAGGCTGGCGGCGACGATGCGGGGGAGCTTCGCCGGGGGTGGGGGAGCGGTGGACTCGGGTGCCATGTGCGCCACTTCCTTGTGTGCGGTGGGGACGGGTGGGTGTCGGCACACCGTAGGAAGGGGCAGGTCAGGGGCACATGTGGTGGGGCTACATAGTTCGGGGTGGGAGTGTGCGTTCCGCCACCATGTCGGCTGCTATACCTCTCCACACCTGCTCACCCGAGGCTGACCGTCATCATGAATCCCCTCTCCGCGCTCCGCCGGGCGCGTGCGGGCAGCGTGAAGAGCTACATGGGCCGATCAAAAACCCGTTGGCCCACGAGGGTGACCCCCTGCTAAGTTTCCAGTGGCCGTGCGAGAGATCGAGGAGGTGGTACCCGTGAACGCAGTATCGACATGGGTGCTCCCCTCCGGGGTCACGGTCGGGCGATAGGCAGGTCGTCCGGGAGCGCCGTCTCAGTGCACTCCCGAAAGGCACGACCATGCATTTCACTTCCGAGCAGCGTCTCGACGACGCCCTCCTCGAAAACAACCTCCTCGAACGCGAATTCACCCTCGGTGACATCCCCGGCATCCTGTGGACACCGGCATCGGCATCCGCGTCCGCGCCGGCGCCGCTCATCCTGCTCGGGCACCCTCCCCTCGGGCTCCGCAAGATGTACCCCCGGCTGGTGGACCGCGCCCGGAGCGCCGCGGCGGACGGCTTCGCCACGGCCACCATCGAACTTCCCGGCAGCGGCGAACGGCCCCGCCTGCCCGCCCTCGACCAGGCTCGCGCCGACCTGCGCCGTGCCATGGAGGCCGGGGAGGCGGTCGGTGACGACATCATCGACGCGCTCGTCCTCCCACTGGTCGACAAGGCGGTCCCGGAATGGCGGGCCGCCCTGGACTCCCTGCTGTCGCTGCCCGAGATCGGCGGCCCGGTCGGCTACTCGGGGGGAGTGATGTCCATCGGTATCCGGCTGGCGCTGGTCGAGCCCCGTATCGCGGCCGCCGTCCTGTTCGCTGGGAGTCTCGTGCCTCGCGCCATGTTCGAAGAGGCCCGGCAGCTCACCGTCCCCCTGCACGTCCTGCTGCAGTGGGACGACGAGGGGAACGAACGGCATGCGGCCCTGGAGCTCTTCGACGCCTTCGGTTCCGAGGAGAAGACGCTGCACGCCAACATGGGCGGGCACACCGGAGTCCCCCGGTTCGCGGGGGACGCGGCCGCGCAGTTCTTCACCCGGCATCTGAAGTGAGGCCGGGCCGTCAGGGCGACAGCGGACGGTAGTTGAGGCGAAGCGGCAAGCCGCTCGTCCAGGACGGGGTCCCGCCCTGCACCCCATGTGGTCCTGCCGGGGAATCCGGCAGGACCACATGGTGCCTCAAGCCATTGTTCATCGGCATGGCGTGGCGGCTTCGAAGTGCCATGGTGCCGGGCCACACTCTGATCGCGCCTACTCTGCGTCACCATCGCGCTCCCGGCGCACACCGCGTATCGCCGACGGGCTCCGCCACGCGTGGGCGCCGTCCATCCCGTACTCGCCCCGTACCCGCCCCGCACTCGGAGGAGCCGTCCGGTGTTCATCGACAAAGAGACAGCCGCGTGCCCGTTCGACTTCAGTGACGCCTTGGAGTTCGACCCCGCGCTCGCCGACCTGATGGGACGGGATGCCCCCGTCCGCGTCAGGCTTCCCTACGGCGATGCCGAGGCGTGGATCGTCACCGGCTTCGACGCCGTCAAACGGGTGACCACCGATCCCCGGCTGAGCCGGGCCGCGATCATCACCCACGACTATCCCCGGCTGACGGCGGAGCCCATCGTCTCGCCCGAGTCGATCAACGTCATGGACCCGCCGCACAGCAGCCGCGTCCGTCAACTCGCCTCCCAGGCGTTCACCCAGCAGCGGGCCGATGAGATGCGGCCCCGTATCGTCCGGCTCGCGGACCGCCTGCTGGACCGGATGGAGGAACAGGGGCCGCCGGCCGACGCGGTGGAGCTGCTGGCCGACCCGCTGCCCCAGCACACCGTCATGGACCTTCTTGGGGTCCCGTGCGAGGACTGGCCGCGCCTGCAGGAGTCCGTGCTCCGGCTGCTGGTCGTCGGCGCGGGCAACAAGGAGGCCGCCGCGGCGGCGAAGACGGACCTCACGGAGTACTTCGGCGAACTCGTCGAACTGCGCCGGAAGTCGCCGGGCGACGACCTCATCAGCCTGATGGCCGAGGCCCGGGACGGCGAGGACTGCCTCAGCGACCGGGAACTCGCGGTCACCGCCCTGACGCTGGCGCTCAGCGGTCAGGACACGGCGACCTGCCAGATCAGCGACATCATCTACCTCCTCCTCACCCGTCCCGAGCTGGCTGACCACCTCAGGCACCGTCCCGCGGACCTGACCGGGGTGCTGAACGAGCTGCTCCGCTACATCCCGTTCCGCAACGGTGTCGGAATCCCCCGCCTGGCCCTGGAGGACATGGAGCTGGACGGCGCCCAGATCAGGGCGGGGGACTTCGTCCATGTGTCGTACCTGGCGGCCAACCGTGACCCGGAGCGCTACCCCGACCCGGACGTCATCGACATCGACCGGCCGAACCGTCCCCACATGACGTTCGGCTGGGGCGGGCACCGGTGCATCGCGGTGCCCCTGGCCATGACGGAACTCGAAGTCGCCGTCGGACGCCTCCTGGAGCGCTTCCCCGGACTGCGGCTGGCCGTGCCGCCGGAGGAGGTGCGCTGGGATACCGAGACGATCCGCCGGTTCCCCCTGAAGCTGCCCGTGGCTTGGTGACACCGGCGACGCACAACCCCGCGCCGACGCGGAGGACTTGGGTCCGCAAGAGGGGTGGGCAGGGTCCATGCATCGTTGTAGAAGACCGGCATGAAACCATTTCGCGGCATCCATGCCGCCCTCTTGCTCACGGTGCTGGGCGTGCTCGCCTCGCTGCTGTCGTTCTCCTCCGCCGGGTCGGCCAGGGCGGAGCAGACCTCGATGCGAGCGGCCGATCCGAGTGTCATCCGGGTCGGCGGCACCTACATCTCGGTGCAGTCCACCGGCGGCGGGATCGCGGTACGGCAGGCGTCCTCCACCGCCGGGCTCGCCTCCGCGCCCGCCCGGCAGGTGTGGTCGGACACCATAGGGCGCGGGGAGGTGTGGGCGCCGGAGCTGACCACGGACGGCGGGCGCTACTACATCTACTTCACCGCCGGACGGGGCGCCGCCCACCGGATGTACGTCATCAGCTCCGCGAACCCCGACAGCGGCTACGGCGGTGAGACCCGGCTCGCGCTCCCGGACGACAAGTGGGCGATCGACGGCACCATGTTCACCTTCAATGGGCAGCGCTGGTTCGTCTGGTCCGGCTGGGCCGGTGACACCAACGTCGAGCAGAACCTCTACATCGCCCGGATGAGCAGCCCCACCACCCCGACCGGAGCCCGGTACGTCATCTCCCAGCCGCGGGAGAGCTGGGAGCGGGTGGTCGGCAACCCGTACATCAACGAGGGCCCCGAGGCGATCCGGGACCCCAATGGCCAACTCCACATCGTCTACTCGGCGAACGGTAGCTGGAGCGACCAGTACTGCCTGGCCGACCTGCGGCTGCGGGCAGGTGGCGACCCGACCTATGTGTGGGACTGGTACAAGTCCAACGGCTGCCTCTTCGGCTCCAACCGCTCGACGATGATGGCCGGATGGGACCCGACGCTGTACGTCAACGGCCCCGGCCATCACACCTTCGTCCTGCTGAACGGGGACATCGGCACCAGCCCGCCGGCCGGGCCGCGCTTCCCGTCGATGTTCCACGCGGTGCCCAAGGGCACGCCGTACTCCTGGGACAACCGCTACTGGTACACCGGATCGTTCGCCTGGTGGGGCGACACCACATATCGGCGCGCCAACGTGCCCGGCCCCACCGCGGACACCGGGTGGGGCCTGAAGTTCTTCGAGTGATGAGCATCCGGGGCCCGGCACCATGCCGGGCCCCGGACTCCGTCAGCTCACCGGCGCGGTCTCCCGCTCGGCGGCCTCGGCGGTGTCCCCGCGGCGCAGCAGGTCCCGCTCGATCTGCTCCAGCGTCCGCCCCCGCGTCTCCGGCAGCAGCTTCTTGACGAAGATGCCGGAGGCCAGGGTCGTGACGGCGAAGATCACGAAGTTGATCCCCGCTCCCCAGGCATGCAGGAGGGACGGGAAGACCAGCGCCACGGTCATGTTGAACAGCCAGTTGAACACCACGCACACACCGACCGCCCCCGCGCGGATACGGGTGGGGAACAGCTCGGGCAGCATCACCCACTGCACCGGCCCCCAGGAGGTGGCGAACGCGGCCACATAGAGGGCGACACCGAAGAGCGTGAGCGGGGCGAGCAGCGAGCCGTGGCCCAGCGGCGTGAGGTTCACCGCGGCCAGGACGACCATGCCCGCGCACATGCCGACCGAGCCCCACAGCAGCAGGGGCCGACGCCCGCGCCGGTCGATCAGACGCATCGCCGGGAGGGTCATCAGCATGTTGACCACGCCGATGCCGACGTTGGCGAGGATCGCGCCGTCGTCGCCGAACCCGATGCTCGTGAGCAGCGTCGGGGCGTAGTAGATGATCGTGTTGATGCCGCCGAAGTTCTGGAAGAACACCAGCAGCAGACCGACGACCAGCATGGGACGCAGCCGGGGGGAGAGCAGGTCGCGCAGGGTCAGGCGGCGCGTCTCGGCGCGCTCCTCCGCCAGCGTCCTCTCGATGTCCAGCAGCTCGCCGCGGGCGGCCTCGTCGTCGCCGCGCAGACGGGTCAGCACCGCGCGGGCGTCGTCCCGGCGGCCCCGTCCCACCAGCCAGCGCGGACTCTCCGGCTGCGTGAGGATGCCGAGGGCGAGGACGGCCGCGGGCAGCACCCCGAGCCCGATCATCCAGCGCCACGCGTGCGCGGGAGCCAGGGCGTAGTCGGTGAGGTAGGCCAGGAAGATGCCCACGGTCACCAGGAGCTGCATGAGGGACGCGAGACCGCCGCGCACCTCCACCGGCGCCAGCTCGGTCAGATAGAGCGGGACGACGACCGAGGCGATGCCGACGCCGACCCCGATGAACACCCGCGCGGCGATGAGCAGCGACGCCTCGGAGGCGAGGGCCGCGCCGATCGTGCCCACGATGAAGACGAGCGCGGCGCCCAGGATGAGGCGGCGCCTGCCCCAGGCGTCGGAGAGCTTCCCGGCGAGCGCGGCGCCCGCCATCGCGCCCACCAGCAGGCCCGACACGACCAGGCCCTCCAGCAGCGGGCTCAGGGCGATGTCCTGGCGGATGAAGAGCATCGCACCGGAGATCACCCCTGTGTCGTAGCCCCACAGGATGCCGCCGAGGGCGCCGAACACCCAGATCAGGGCGTTGCGCAGGCGTGGCCGCCGCTTCGGTGCCGCCGCGGGCTCCGGCAGGCCGGTCATGACGCGGTGTCCGCGGCGGTGGCCGACGGGGTCGCCGCGATGCGCGGGTCCTCCTGCTGCGGGGCGAGGTGGATCTTCTGGCCGGTGCCCGCACGGAAGAGGCTGACGGCGTCGTCGAAGTTCTCCAGCGGCAGCACGTCGCTGACCAGCGGGTCCAGGTTCAGGCCGCCCGCGAGGATCTCCACGGCGGGCTGGAAGCCGTGGTGCACCGCCATGGAACCGATGATGTCGATCTCGCGGTTGTAGACCATGAAGGGCGAGAAGGTGGCCCGTCGTGCCGGGTCGGCGACGCCGAACTGCAGGAACGTGCCGCCCTTGCGGACCCGGCCGAGCCCGTCCTCGATGGCCGCGATGACGCCGGTCGCGTCGATGACGACCTCGAAACCGTGCTCCCGGCCCAGCTCGTCGGCGTTGGGGGCAGTGGCGTCGGCACCCATGTGCCGGGCCAACTCCAGGCGGCGCACATTGGGGTCGACCACGGACACGGAGGCCGCGCCCGCGTTGCCCACCAGGGCGGCCATCATCAGGCCCATGGTCCCCGCGCCGTAGACGAGGTAGTGCTCACCGGGGCGGCGGGGCAGCCGGCTCAGGCCGTGCACGGCGCAGGACAGCGGCTCGACGAGTCCGGCCGCCGCCTCGGACAGCCCCTCGGGCAGGACGTGGCAGCGGGCCGCGGGGACGGCCACGTACTCGGCGAAGCCGCCGTTGCGGGTCACACCGACGGCCTCGTAGTGCTCGCAGAGGTTGCCGCGGCCGATCCGGCAGTAGTGGCAGGCGCCGCACGGGGTGTTGGGGTCGACGGCGACCCGCTGGCCGACGGCCGGGAAGAGCACGTCCTTGCCGACCTCCACCACGACGCCGGTCAGCTCGTGGCCGGGGATCAGCGGGTAGGGCACCGACGGCAGCTCGCCGCCCAGGATGTGCATGTCCGTACCGCAGAGGCCGCACGAGCTGACCTGGACGACCACCTCCGAGGAGCCGGGACTCGGATCGGGTATGACGGCCAGCTCGGCGCTTCCCGGCTGGGTGACCACGACAGCGCGCATGGCGCCTCCTCACAACGGTGTGCGGACGGATGTCCGAAGACGCGGCGAAACCTAATCGCCGCGTAAGCGTTTGCGCAAACGCTTACGTGTGACTTTTGATAGGACGCTGACGTCTCATGGACGGACGAGCCGGACGGACGTGCCGGACAGGCGAGCCGGACACGCGGTCAACGCGGCGTGGGACACACGGAGGAGAAAACGATGCGGACGATGGCGGACGTGGCGAGGCACGCGGGTGTCTCGGTGGCCACGGTCTCCCATGTGCTGAACGCCACTCGTCCGGTACGGCAGGAGACCCGTGACGCGGTGCTGCGCGCCATCGACGAGCTGGGCTACATCCACAACACCCTGGCGCGATCCCTGGTCACCTCCCGCACCCGCTCCGTCGGCCTGGCCGTCTCGGCGATCAGCAACCCGTACTTCACCGAGATCCTCCAGGGAGTCGAGGCCGAAGCACTCGCCTCCGGCTACGGCCTGCTCATCGCCGACCCGCACGACGACCCCGCCCACGAGCTGAGCGTGGTCCGCATGCTCCACGAACGCCGGGTGGACGGCGTGATCATCGCGCCCTCGGCCGAACCGTCCGCGCTGCTCGCGTACCTGGACCGGGCCGACGTCCCGGCCGTCTTCCTCGACCGGCTCGTCGACGAGGCCGAGGAACCGGCATACGACCAGGTCTGCGCCGAGGGCACCGCGCCCGTGCGCGAACTGGTCGGACACCTCGCCGCGCTCGGACACCGCCGGATCGCCATGGTCGCGGGGCTCGCCGGGCTGAGCACCACGACCGAGCGGATCGAGGGGTACCGGCAGGGGCTCGACGCCGCCGGTCTCCCGTTCGACCCCGGCCTCCTCGCCCACGGCAACTCCGCGTCCGAGGGCGCCCGCGCGGCGACCGAGCGCCTGCTGACCGCGCCCGAACGCCCCACCGCCGTGATCGCGGCGAACAACGCGATGACCATCGGCGCCCTCCAGGCACTCCGCGAGGCGCGCCTCGCCATCCCGGAGGACGTCGCGCTCGCCAGCTTCGACGACTTCGAGTGGGCCGACCTCTTCTCGCCCAGTCTCACCGCCGTCCGCCAGCCGAGCCGTGACCTCGGCAAGCTGGCGCTGCGCCTCCTCCTGGACCGGCTGGACGCGCCGGACCGCCCCACGCGGACCGTCCGGCTGCCCTGCACCCTCGTCCACCGCACGTCCTGCGGCTGCCCGCCGGGCGCCGTCGCCCTTCCCGGCTGACGTACGCAACCCCCACTTCGCCCCGCCGCACCACGGCGCACCGAAAGGAACCAGCACAGTGATCGTCGTCGCCGGCGAGGCACTCATCGACCTCGTGCCCGCCCCCGTCACCTCCGACCCGGCGCCCGCCCTGCCGCCGCTCCTCCCGCAGCGCGGCGGCGGACCGTACAACGTCGCCGTCGCGCTGGGACGCCTCGGTTCGCCGACGGCGTTCTGCTCGCGCGTGTCCACGGACGCCTTCGGTACCGCCCTGCTGGCGGGGCTGCGGGACGCGGGTGCCGACACGGAGCTGGTCCAGCGGGGCCCCGAGCCCACCACGCTGGCCGTCGCCGACGTGGGCAGCGACGGGTCGGCCGGGTACGGCTTCTACACCGAGGGCACCGCCGACCGGCTGTTCGCCCTCCCGCCCGCGCTGCCGGACGGCGTCACCGCCCTCTCCGTCGGCACCTGCTCGCTGGTGCTGGAGCCGGGCGCGAGCGCGTACGAGGCACTGCTGCTGCGGGAGTCGGCGCGCGGGGTCTTCACCGCCCTCGACCCCAACATCCGGGCCGGTCTCATCGCGGACGCCGACGCCTACCGCAAGCGCTTCCTGTCCTGGCTGCCGTACGTCGCCCTGCTGAAACTGTCGGTGGAGGACGCCCGGTGGCTCGCGGACACCGACTCCGACGAGGACCTCGACGTCCACCTCGCCGCGTGGCTCGAGCAGGGTCCGGCGGCGATCGTCCTGACCCGGGGCGGCGACGGACTCAGCGTGCGGAGCCGGGGCGCCGGACGGGTGAGCGTGCCGGGTACGCCGGTCACGGTGGTCGACACCATCGGGGCGGGCGACACGGTCAACGCGGCCCTGCTGCACCGGCTGCGGGAGATCGACGCGCTGAGCCACGCGGCCGTCGCGGGTCTGGACACCGAGGTCTGGCGTGACGTGCTCGGATTCGCGGCCCGTGCGGCGGCGTTCACCTGTTCCCGGTCCGGCGCCGAACCGCCGTACGCGTGGGAGCTGTCGGCCTGACGGGAGCGGCTTGCGCGGGGCCTCGAACGAGGCCGTGCCGAAGCGCGGTTGACGATTTCCGGTCCGGCCGCGGGTCTGTTTATGATCTTGGTTGTGACTGTGCAGAGCCCCGGCAAGACGCCGTCCCGTAAGCAGCGACTCCAGGAGAAGCAGCGTCGTCAGCTGGCCGTGGTCGACACCGTCGACAAGGCCGAGGTGAAGGTGCGCAAGGCGGAGGCCGAGCTGGCCGTGGCCGTCGTGGAGGCGGTGGAGGTCTTCGGCGACGAGGACGTTGCCTCCCAGGGGCTCGACATGCCCGTGGAGACCATCCGCCGGTTCGTCGATCTCGCGGTGACCGCCAAGGCGGCGGAGGACGAGGACGGCGCGTAACACCCTTTCTGGCAGAACGAGGTGGGCGCCACACATGTGTGGCGCCCACCTTTGTCATCGTTTCCGGACGGTGCCCCTCAGTCGTCCTTGCGGCCGCGCCTGCGGTCCTGGGAGAGGTCGCTGCCCGCGACGGAACGGTCGTCCTCGGAGATGTTCTTGTCGTCCAGCAGCTGGCCCGCCTCGGAGCCGACACGCTTGCTCGTGTGGTGGCCGCGTTCGACGTCGGACAGGGCGCTGGCTGCGACCGAGCGCTCCTCCTTCGTGGCGTTCGGGTCGCTCATGATGCGCGCGGCCTCTGATGCGTCCATCTTGCCCGTCATGATCGCTCACCTTCCGTGTCGGGGAGCGTCCTGCCCGCACCCCTCGGTACGCGGCCTCACGGGCACGTCTCGGCGCTCGCGCGGCCACGGCCGTATCCATGCTACCGAGAATCATTGGATATGCCGACAAATATGGACAGACCATAGCTCCGCAGGTCAGCGGGGTGAGAGGCGGCGGGCCAGGTGGTCGGCGGTCGGGGTGCCGCCCGCCGAGGCGATGTCCCGCGGACGGCCCTCGGCGACGATCCGGCCGCCGTCGTCGCCCGCGCCCGGACCGAGGTCCAAGACCCAGTCCGCGGCGGCGACCGTGCGCAGGTCGTGCTCCACCACGACGACCGTGTTCCCGGCGTCGACCAGGCGCTGGAGCTGGCCGATCAGCAGGTCCACGTCCGCCGGGTGCAGTCCCGTGGTCGGCTCGTCCAGCAGGTAGAGACTGTGGCCGCGCGGCGCCCGGTGGAGTTCGCTGACCAGCTTGATGCGCTGGGCCTCGCCGCCGGACAGCGTCGTGGCGCTCTGGCCCAGCGTCAGGTAGCCGAGGCCGATGTCGGAGAGCAGCTTGAGGATACGGGCGGCGGGCCGCACGTCGGCGAGGAATTCGCGCGCCTCCTCCACGCTCATCGCCAGCACGTCCGCGATGGTCTTCTCGCGGTAACGCACCATCAGCGTGCCGGGGTTGTAGCGGGCCCCCGCGCAGACCGGGCAGGGGGAGGTCTCGGTGGGCAGGAAGAGGAGTTCGATGCTGACGACTCCGTCGCCCAGGCAGTGCGGGCAGCGTCCCTGGGGCACGTTGAACGAGAACCGGCTCGCGGTGTACCCGAGTTCGCGCGCGGTCTGCTGGGCGGCGAACAGCTTGCGGACGCTGTCGAACAGGCCGGTGTAGGTGGCGAGGTTCGAGCGCGGGGTGCGCCCGATGGGCTTCTGGTCCACGACGACGAGCCGGTCGAGGTGCTCAAGTCCGGTGCTGGACCGTACGGTCACCCGGTCCTCCGCCAGGTCCCAGACCGGCACCCCGGCCTCCTCCTCGTCCGCGGTCTCCACCGAGGCGGGGTCGCGGGCGATGTCCTCCGCACTGTCGTCGGCGTGCAGATGGTCGCGGACCGTCTCCGCGAGGGCACGCCGGACCAGGGTCGACTTCCCGGACCCGGAGACGCCGGTGACCGCGGTGAGCGTGCCGAGCGGGAAACTCGCGTCCAGGTCATGGAGGTTGTGGCCGGTGACACCGGCCAGGCGCAGCCACCCCTCGGGCGTACGCGGCTCCGTGGGGCCGGGCACGGCGGGCGCGTCCAGTGGGAGGTACCGGGCGGTCACCGATTCGGTCGCCTCGTGCAGCCCTTCGGCGGGCCCGTTGTAGAGAACCTGCCCGCCGTGCCGTCCGGCGCCCGGTCCCATGTCGACGATCCAGTCCGCCGAACCGAGCACCTGCGCGTTGTGCTCCACCACGAACACGCTGTTCCCGGCGCCCCGGAGCCGCCGCAGGGCGCTGAGCAGCAGCTCCGTGTCGGCGGCGTGCAGCCCGGCCGAGGGCTCGTCCAGCACGTACAGCACCCCGAACAGGCCGCTGCGGAGCTGGGTGGCCATGTGCAGCCGCTGCAGCTCGCCGCTGGAGAGGGTGGAGGTGGCGCGTCCGGTGGCGAGGTAGCCGAGGCCCAGGTCGGTCAGCGTGCCCAGCTGGTCCTGGAGACCGCCGATCAGCGCGTGCGCCGCCTGCCTGCGCTCGGCCGGCAGCGCCAGGGTGTCTGGGTGGTCGCGCGCCGTCTCCAGGAAGGCCGAGAGCTGGTTCAGGGGCATCGAGGTGGCGACCGAGATGTCCTGCCCCGCGATGGTCACCGCCAGCGCCTCCGGATTGAGCCGCTTGCCGTGGCAGGTCGGGCAGACCTCCTCGGCCATGAAGGAAGCGGCCTTCGCCCGCAGATGGGCCGCCTTCGAGGTGGCGAACGTGTGCATCACCCACTTGCGGGGGCTCATGTATGTGCCCTGGTAGGAGCGTGCGACCCGGTGCGCGTCACGGATCGGATGCACCGTCACCGTCGGCTGCTCGTCGGTGGTCAGCAGCCACTCCCGGCGGGCGGCGGGCAGCTCACGGAAGGGTACGTCGATGTCCACGCCCAGCTCGGCGAGGATGTCCCGGTAGTTCTTGCCCTGCCAGGCTCCCGGCCAGGCGGCGATCGCGCCCTCCCGGATGCTCAGCGAGTCGTCGCCGACGAGCTTGCCCTCGTCGACGCTGTGCAGACGGCCCAGGCCGGAGCAGGTCGGGCACGCGCCGACCGCGGTGTTGGGGGAGAAGCTGTCGGAGTCCAGCGGCGCGGCATCGCGTGGGAACGTTCCGGCGAGGTCCTCCGGGGTCCGGCCGGCCGGGTACGTACCGGCGCGGGAGTACAGCATGCGCAGCACGTTGGAGACCCGGCTGACGGTGCCCACCGTGGAGCGGGTGCTGCCGCCGCTGTGCTGCTGGCGCAGCGCCACGGCCGGTGGCAGACCGGTGATCGAGCCGACCCGGGGGGCCGAGCCCTGGTCGATCAGCCTCCGGGCGTACGGCGCGACGGACTCCAGGTAGCGCTGCTGGGCCTCGGCGTAGATGGTCGCGAACGCGAGCGAGGACTTGCCGGACCCCGACACCCCGGTGAAGGCCACGACCTGGTCGCGGGGCACGTCCACATCGACGTGCCGCAGATTGTGTTCGTCGGCACCATGGACCCGGATCAGCCCGTCCTGACCGGCGTCCGGTGTTGCGGTGGGCGACGGCGGGGGTGTCTGTCGTGGGGGTGGAGCCATGGGCAAAACCTAGCCTGACCGGCCCATCCGTGCCGCGAGGGCCTGCTGATCGAGTGACAGCGGGATGACCGGGCCCGGCGGCCCGCTGACCGCTTCCGCCCAGGTGGCCGCGGCGGAACGCTTCCGCCCGGGTGGCCGCGGCGGAGCGCGTCAGCCCAGGTGGCTGTAGTCGGGCAGCACCAGACCGGTGTGGGCCGCGCGGCCCTCGTCCCCGGTCGGCGCGGCGGCATCGCGCAGAGCCGCGTTGCGGCCGTCCAGCATCTCCTGGGTGGTGGGGGTCACGAAGGTGCCGCCTGTGGTGGCGAGGGCCTGGTTGGTCTCCACGAAGTCCCGGGTGATCCGCTCGTACGCGGTGAACGCCTCGGTGTGGTCGGCCCGCGCGGCCAGTTCACCGGCCAGGACGTAGGCGCCGACGAGAGAGACGCTGGAGCCCTGGCCCGACAGGAACGAGGTGGCATGGGCCGCGTCGCCCGCGAGCGCCACGCGCCCCGACGACCAGGCGGGCAGGTGGATCTGGCTGACCACGTCGAAGAACAGGTCGTCCGCCTCCCGCATGGCCTCCACCAGCCGGGGGAGGTGCCAACTCCGCTCGGGGAACCGGGAGGCGACGAGCGCCCGCTGCGCCTCGGGGTTCCGGAAGGCGTCGTACGGCGGAACCTCCTGGGTGAAGGTGAGGAAGCCGTGCACACGGTCGCTCGGCCCATGGGCGTACAGCACGGCGGCCCGGCCCGGCGCGTTCCAGATGACGCCCTCGCGCTCCAGGCCGAGGTCGTTGGCCAGGGTGAAGCCCGCGAAGGTGTGGCCCAGATAGCGGTGGAACCTCTCCTCGGGGCCGAAGACCAGGCCACGGGTGTGGGAGTGGAGTCCGTCCGCGCCTATGACGAGGTCGAAGGAGCGGCGGATGCCGCTGTCGAGGACGACGTCCACCCGGTCCCCGCGGTCGTCCAGGGTGGCGATGGAGTCGCTGAACAGGAACTCGACGCGGTCGCTGATCGAGGTCTGGAGGGCGTCGGCCAGGTCACCCCGGCGTACTTCCAGGTCCAGGCCCTCGGCGCCCCCGGTGACGGACTCGGGGCGGACGGCGGCGATCAGGGCGCCCTCGGTGTCCACGAAGGAGAGCCGCTGGGAGTCCACGTGCGCCGCGCGCAGTCGCGGCAGCAGACCCATGTGGTCGACAACCTCACGTGCCGTGCCCCGGATGTCGATGGCGTAGCCGCCGCCCCGGACGGCGGGGGCCTTCTCGACCACGGTGACCTCGAAGCCGTAGCGGTCGAGCCAGTGGGCGAGGGCGGGACCGGCGATGCTGGCGCCGGAGACGAGGACGGTGCGGTGCGCGGAGTGGTTCACTTCGGGGTTCCTTCCGGGTGAAGATGCGTACCTTAGGTATCCTTTTGGAGGGCATGGGAGACTCCCGAAGTCCTCCCCGCCGGAGCATATAGATACCTAACTCAGGTATGCAAATGGAGTCGATGTGAACGCAGAGCCCCCCGACGCCCCGTCGGCCGACGTCCTCGCCGTGGTGCCGCGCCTGGCGCAGCTCAGTAACGCCGTCAATCGCGGTCGGCTCACCGAGCGTGCCGCCGAGGCGGCCGGGCTGGCGCTGGACCGTCCGGCGGTGGGGGTGCTGATGACCCTGCACATGGCGGACCGGCCGCTGCGGATCGGCGAGATCGCGGAGCGGATGCAGGTCGTGGGCCCGCATGTGACGCGCCAGGTGCAGGGGTTGGAGCGGCGCGGCCTGGTGCACCGGGTGGCCGACCCTCACGACCGCCGCGCCAGCCTCATCGAGCCGACCTCCGAGGGCGCCCGGGCGGCGAACCGCTACGCGACCTCGCTCGTCGGATGGTTCTCGGAGGCCATCGCGGGCTGGTCGGACGAGGAACGCGCGGACCTCGGGCGGCTGTTGGGGCGGCTCGTGGACGATGTCACCCTGCATCTGGGGCGGTTGGACGAGCGGTGAGGGAGCCTCGGGTGCGGTGTGCCGGGCCCCGGACCGCACACCGCACCGGGCGTGCTCCCTATCGCCGCAGCGCCTCCGCACCCGCGTACCGGGCGCTGTCGCCCAACTCCTCCTCGATACGGATGAGCTGGTTGTACTTGGCGGTACGGTCGGAGCGGGAGAGCGAGCCGGTCTTGATCTGGCCGCAGCCCGTGGCGACCGCCAGGTCCGCGATCGTGGTGTCCTCGGTCTCCCCGGAACGGTGGGACATGACGACGGTGTAGCCCGCGCGGTGGGCGGCACCGACCGTGGCCAGCGCCTCCGTCAGGGTGCCGATCTGATTGACCTTCACCAGAACCGAGTTGGCGACGCCGGAGGCGATGCCCTCGCGCAGCAGGGTCTCGTTCGTGCAGAAGACGTCGTCGCCGGTGAGCTGGCAGTGCGCGCCGACCCGTGCGGTCAGGTCCCGCCAGCCCGTCAGGTCGTCCTCGGCCATCGGGTCCTCGATGGACACGACGGGGTAGGAGTCGATCAACTTGACCAGGTAGTCGACCTGTTCGGCGGGCGTACGTCGCACTCCCTCGCCGGTGTAGTCGTAGACGCCGTCGCGGAAGAACTCGGACGACGCCGGGTCCATGACCAGGCCGACGTCGGTCCCGGGCCGATATCCCGTGCGCTCGACGGCCGCCACGACGAACTCGAGCGCCTCCTCGGCGGTGCGCAGGGCGGGTGCGAAGCCGCCCTCGTCGCCCACACCCGTGGAGTGCCCGGCGGCGAGCAGGTCCCGGCGCAGGGTGTGGAAGATCTCGGACCCCATCCGCACGGCCTCGGCGAAGGTGTCCGCACCGATCGGGGCGACCATGAACTCCTGGAAGTCCAGCGGATTGTCGGCGTGCGCGCCGCCGTTGACGATGTTCATCATCGGCACCGGCAGCAGCCGGGCGTCGGAGCCGCCGAGGTAGCGGTAGAGCGGCAGCCGGTGGGCGGCGGCCGCGGCCTTGGCGGCGGCCAGGGAGACGCCGAGGATCGCGTTCGCGCCGAGCCTGGACTTGGTGGGGGTGCCGTCCGTGGCGATGAGGGCGGCGTCGAGGCCGGCCTGGTCCTCGGCCTCCCGGCCGACGACGACGGCCGCCAGCTCGGTGTCGACGTGGCGTACCGCCTGGTCGACGCCCTTGCCGTGCCAGCGGGCCGGGTCGCCGTCGCGGAGTTCGACGGCCTCTCGTGCGCCGGTGGAGGCGCCGGAGGGCACCGCTGCCCGGCCGAGCGAGCCGTCCGCCAGAGTCACGTCCACCTCGACGGTGGGGTTGCCCCGGCTGTCCAGGATGCGGCGGCCGGTGACGGAGGTGATGGCGGTCATGGGAGTCCTCCCGTTGTCGCATAAGTGCCGGACCCGGCTGCGGCGACGATGGCGCAGGACCCGACGCGGAGGAACTCTACAGCCAATCTGCGCAGCGATGCTGTTGAGTGTGGCTGTTCAGTTCTGCTGCGCAGATTCGCTGCGCAGTCGTGCTGGGATAAAATTCGGTATGCATCTTCCGGAATCCGCCGCCGTCGCCGCCGAACTGCGTACCGCGATGGGAAAGCTCACGCGGCGCGTGAAGCTCGAGGATCAGATGCCGCTCGGCCAGGTGGCCGTCCTCGGCTCACTGGACCGCAGCGGTGCGATGACGACCAGTGAACTGGCCGCCGACCAGCGGGTACGCCCGCAGTCCATGGCGCGGGCCGTCGGACTCCTGATGGACCAGGGCCTCATCACCCGCCGGGCCCACCCCACCGACGGCCGCAAGAGCCTGGTCGAACTCTCCACCGAGGGTCGCGCACTGCTGGAGGAGGAACGGGAACGCAGGGCGGACTGGCTCGCGCGGGCCATCGAGGCGGAACTGACTGGGGAAGAACGGGAGTTGCTGGCGCGAGCCATCGGGCTGGTGGAGCGGGTGGCGGCGCATTAGGGGGTGCCTCGTCGGTCACGCCGGGCTCGCGGTGCCTGGCACCGCACCTCGCCGCGGCCGTGCGTCCGTGCGTGCGCGCGTGCGAGGTGGCGACCGAACGGGGGCAGCGTCGTTACTCCCGGCAGACGGAAGGAGACCCCGATGCCCACCCCCGACCCCACCACCGAACTCGACGCCCGCTACAGCTCCGCTCTCCACCCCCGCCCCGGCGCCGAGAACGCCACCCCCACCCCCTGGCCCGAGGCCGAGCGCCACCTCGCGGACGCCGAGATCTTCTGGGTGTCCACCGTGCGCCCCGACGGCAGGCTGCACGTCACCCCCGTGCTCGCTGCCTGGCACGACGGGGTGCTGTACTTCTCCACCGGGCCGGAGGAGCAGAAGGCGAAGAACCTCACGCGGGACGCGCACTGCGCGCTGACCACCGGGCGGAACTCCCTCACCGAGGGGCTCGACCTGATCGTGGAGGGGCGGGCGGAACAGGTCACCGATCCGGCGAGGCTGGAGGAGGTGATCGCGGCCTACGAGGCGAAGTACGGGGCGCACATCACCTCGCCGGAGGGCACCTTCTTCGGGATGGGGGACGCGTTCCGGACCGGGCGGTCCGTGGTGTTCGCGGTGGAGCCCGACACGGCGTACGGATTCGGGCGGGAGGGCGGGGTCTTCACCCACACCCGGTGGACGTTCTGACCGTGACACCGTGCTACGCGAGCGACTGGCCCGACGCGGGCAGCACATGGTCGCCGACCCGGTCCGTGCTCAGGCACAGGGAGCAGACCACCGCGTCGTGCGTGGCGCACGCCGTCACATCGGGCCGCTCGTACGGCTGGTGGCAGACATGGCAGTCGTACGCCGTGCCGCTCGGGTTGCCGTCCGCGTCCAGGAGCGGTTCCGGGATGCCGTCGTCCGCGCGCCGCAGGTAGTACGCGCCCTTGGTGGCCACGGCCATCAGGGGCGTGAGGGCGAAGGCGATGACCGCGGCGGCGACGGGGGAGTACGGCTGGAGGGTGTCACCGAAGGCGTGGAAGTACATGGCGATGGACAGCCCGGAGGCGGCGACGAAGGACACCACGCCCACTGGGTTGACCGGGTGGAGCATGCCGCGGCGGAACTCCGGGACGAGCGGGGACAGTTCGAGCAGATACTTGTTGACGCCGATGTCGGTGGCGACGGTGACCACCCAGGCGATGGCGCAGTTGGAGTAGAAGCCCAGGATGCCGTTCAGGAAGCTGAACATGTCGGCCTCCATCAGGGCGAGCGCGAAGCCCAGGTTGACCAGCACGAACACCATGCGGCCGGGATAGCGCCCGGTGACGCGGGTGAAGGAGTTGGTCCAGGCGAGCGAGCCGGAGTAGGCGTTCGTCACGTTGATCTTGATCTGGCTGATCACCACCAGCACCACGGCCAGCGGCACCACCAGCCAGGACGGCAGCATCGCGTCGAAGGCGCCCTTGAACTGCTGGATGGGCTCGGGCGCGACCGACGGGCCGACCGAGGCCAGGATGTAGACCGCGAGGAAGACCCCGATCGCCTGCTTCAGCGCGCCGAGCATCACCCAGCCGGGCCCGGCCATCACCACGGCCGTCCACCAACGGCGCTTGTTCGCGTCGGTCTTGGGCGGCATGAAGCGCAGGTAGTCGATCTGCTCGCCGATCTGCGCGATGAGGGAGAGGCAGACGCCCGCGCCGAGGAGCACGGAGGCGGTGTTCACGCCGCCGTCGCCGCCGGTGCCCGGGTAGGAGAGGAAGCGGTCGACCGTGCCCGGATCGTTGGCCACCAGGTACACCAGCGGCCCGACCATCAGCACCAGCCACACCGGTGTCGTCCACACCTGGAGCTTGCTGAGCGCCTTCATGCCGTAGACCACCAGCGGGATCACCATCAGCGTGGACACCAAGTAGCCCAGCCACAAAGGGAGTCCGAGCCCGAGGCGTAGCCCCTGGGCCATGATCGAGCCCTCGAGCGCGAAGAAGATGAAGGTGAAGCTGGCGAAGATGACGCTGGTCAGGACCGAGCCGTAGTAGCCGAAGCCCGCACCGCGGGTGATCAGATCCAGGTCGATGTTGTAGCGGGCGCCGTAGTAGGCGAGCGGGAAGCCGGTGACGAAGATGACGACGGCGGCCACGGCGATGGCGACCAGCGCGTTGCCGGTGCCGTGCGCCAGGCCGATGCCCGCGCCGATCGAGAAGTCGGCCATGTACGCGATGCCGCCGAGCGCCGTGGTGGCCACCACCATCGGGGTCCAGCGGCGGTAACTCCGGGGCGCGTAGCGGAGGGTGTAGTCCTCCAGCGTCTCCTTGGTCGCCTGGCTCGTGGCGGATGTCGCCGGGCCGCCGGCCCGCGCCTCGGCGTCCGCCTCTGTCTCTGTCTCTGCGTCTGCCGTCGGTCGTGACTCCGTCGCGCTCATGCCACGTCTCCCTCGGTGCGGGTGCCGGGTCCGAGCCCTCGTACCAGGGCCGGCGGGACCGGCAGGCTACGAAGCGCGTGTTTCCCGAGGTCCCGCCTCCCGTGAACGGCCCGTTACACGGTCGCTGCCGCGCACGGAGAGACCGGCGGGGCGTGCGATGCCGGGACGGGGGCACCGGAAACGCACCGCACCTTCACAGCGGCCGCTCGCTGGCCGGAGGCGCGGCGGGCATCCGTACAGAGCTGTCTGCCGGGGAGGAGCCCCCATCGTGGCCATCGTCGCGTTTCTGTTGCTGCCGGTCGTGACCATGCTGCTGTACGGCATGGACCGTACCGAGGACTGGCTGAGCCGTGCGCCCAAGCCGCCCCGCCACGCCCGGTCCCGCCACCTGCGGCTGATCCACGGCGGCAGGCGGGAGGCAGCCCCGGTCGGCCAGGCGGCCCCGGTCGGCCAGGCGGCCCCGGTCGGCCAGGAGGCATCCGAGGCCGGGACCGAGGCCGCGTGACCCGTCAGCCGCGCGGGCTGCTGATCCGCTCCGGCTCGATGACGTAGATCACCCGCACCTGGTCCCGTCCGCCGAACCACGGATAGGGACCGCCCAGGTACCGGTGCGCGAGCGCCTCGATGTGATCGACCGCGCCCTCGGTGGTCACCCGCACCACCCGGCCGCGGATCTGCACGTACGACGAGGGGTCGGCAGGGTCGGAGACCGCGACGGCCACCCGCGGGTCCCGTGCGATGTTCCGCGTCTTCTGATGGGACTCCACGCTGTTGATCAGTACATGCTCGCCGTCGGTGTCGACCCACGTCTGGGTGAGCTGGGGCGAGCCGTCGGGCATCGTGGTGGCGATGTAGCAGGTGCTGGCGCCGCGCAACAGCGCCACCAACTCCTCGCCGAGGGGAACGGACACGGGGAGATCTCCGGTAGATCGGGGGGCGACGGGGTGAAGAAAGACAGGCATGACGGAACGCACCCAGGGTAATCGGATGGACGCAGCACCCATGTGACCGTGGATCAGAGGGAGACTCCAGATGCTGATGGCCCACCCCGCCGTCCTGCAGAACCTGATCGAGCAGTACGACGCCCTGTGCGTCCTGGCAGCGCAGGAGGGTGGCGCCGAGGTCAGGCGGCGTATGGACGACATCGCCTACACCCTCTGCGTGGCCACCGGCACCCGCGACATTGACGCGGCGCTGATCGCGGCCCGGCACCGGCTGCCCGGCGCGCGCCCCGAGGACGACTCCCTGGTGCCCGCCTGACCCGCCTGAACTGCCCCCGCCCACAAGGCTGTCCACCGGTCAAGGGGGCGATTTGCTCCAGGTGTGGTGAATATGTGCGGAAATCTGTCGGGCGTTGCGTGTGGCCGGTGGATGCGAGACCGTTGTCATCGGTAAACGTTCTCGATCGACAGAGAGGTGGTGGAGCGCACGCTCGCGCTCCCCGACTGTGATTTCTTCTCCGGGTACACCCGATAGTCCGCAGGCCACCGGTGTCGGCGTCGACACGGCGTGGAACAACGCCCCCTGTCCCGTGCTGGTGGTCGACACCGACGGGACCGTGGTCGAGACGAACGAGGCGGCACGCCGCCTGATACCGCTTGTGGCAGGGGACTCCATCGCGGCGGCGGCCATGCCGGCCTGGCTGGCCTCGGCCGACCGTGCGCTGCGCGCCGCGGGAGCCCCGGTGGATCGTGTGTCGGGCGAGATCGCCGGACGCAGCTTCGAGGCGTATCCCTCCGACTGCGGCGACGGCACCGTCGTGTGGTGGCTGCTGGAGGACACCGACCGCCGCCTCGCCGAGCGGGCGCTGCGCGGCGAGCGCGAGCGCGCCGCCCTGCTCGCCGAGGTCTCCAGCGCCCTGCTGTCCTCGCTGAACGTCGAGCGGTGCATGACGGTCACCGCGCGGATGGCCGCGGGCCATCTCGCTGACGCGGCGATGATCGTCGCCCCCGCCCAGGGCCGCCGTCACCCGCTGACCTATGCCCGGTCGAGCGGTGAGGTCACCCAGACCATGCTGCAGATCGACCCGCGCTCGGTGGCCGGGCTCGCGGAGGCGCTCCAGGGCTTCCCGCCGGTCCCCGCCCGCTGGATCGACCCCGACGAGCTGCCCGGCTGGGCCGTGCCCGAGGACTTCGACGGCCCGATCGGATCGGTCATAGTCACCCCGCTGCCGGGCCACGGCGTGCCCGCCGGCGTGCTGATCCTGCTGCGCTCCAGCACCCACCAGGCGTTCACGGAGGGCGAGGAGGTCTTCGCGCGGCTGTTCGCCGCACGGGCCGGGGTGGCACTCTCGGCCGCACGTCTGTACGCCGAACAACGTTCCATCACCACCACCCTCATGCGGGAACTCCTGCCGCCGCGCCTGGAGCGCGTCCACGGCGTCGAGTACGCGGGTGCCTACCGGGCGGCACGCGACCACGAGCGGGTGGGCGGCGACTTCTACGACGTCCATCCGGGCGCGGACGCGGGCAAGGAGACCTTCGTCGTCCTCGGTGACGTGGCGGGCAAGGGGCTGGAGGCCGCCGTCCTCACCGGCAAGATCCGCAGCGTCCTGCACGCGCTGCTGCCGCTGTCCGCCGACCACCAGCAGGTGCTGTCGCTGCTCAACGGCGCCCTGCTCAACGGCCACCACACCCGGTTCGCCACGCTGGTGCTGGCGTCCGTCACCCGCCGCTCCGGCCAGGTGCGGCTGCGGCTGACCAGTGCCGGACACCTGCCGCCGCTGATCATCAGGAGCGACGGCCGGGTGGAGGAGGCGCCGACCCAGGGGCAGCTGGTCGGCGCGATGCCCGAGGTCACCGCCCGCAGCGCCCATGTGTCGCTGGCGCCGGGGGAGACCTGCCTGCTCTACACGGACGGGATCACCGAAGCCTCCGGCGGCCCGCTGGGTGACCAGTTCTTCGGCGAGGAGCGGCTGCGCGCGGCCCTCGGCCCGTGCGCCCGGATGCCCGCGGAAGCGGTGGTGGAGCGGGTACAGATGCTGGCGGCGCAGTGGCTGGACGGCGGTCGGCACGACGACATGGCCAGCCTCGCCATCACCAACCCGGCCGGCGGCCACGGCGCCCTGCACGCCGTGGGCGGCCAGCACGACGCGGTGTCCGGACACGGGGCGGGTCGTCGATGAGCGGTACCGGCGCGACGGTGGAGGACCGCGCGGAGCTGTCGGAGCGGCTGTGGGCCGCGGTGATCGCCAAGGACGAGTCGGCTGCCGTACGCGAGGTGTTCGCGGCGGCCGACGAGGGAGCGGGCCGGGAGAGTCTGCTGCTGGAGGTGCTCGGCGGGGTCCAGCGCCGGGTCGGCACGGAATGGGCCGCCGACCGGATCAGCGTCGCCGAGGAGCACGCGGCCACCGCGATCATCGACCGGGTCATCGCCGCTCTCGCCCACCGCGTCCCGGCGCCCGCCCGCTCGGGGTCCCGGCCCCGGATCACGGTCGCCTGCGTGGACGGCGAATGGCATGTGCTGCCCGCCCGGCTGCTCGCCGAGGTGCTCACCGGGCGCGGCTGGCAGGTGGACTTCCTGGGCGCCCACACCTCCACCCCCCATCTGATCGCGCACCTGCACGCGACCAACCCGGTGGCCACGCTGCTCTCGGCCTCGCTGCCCCTGCACCTGCCGAGCGCGCACACCGCGGTGACGGCCGTGCAGTCCGTCGGCATCCCCGTCATGGTCGGTGGGGCGGCCTTCGGCGAGGACGGCCGCTACGCCCGGCTGATCGGCGCCGACGCCTGGGCCCCCGACGCCCGCGCGGCCGCCGGGTTGCTGGCGGACGGGCTGATCCGCCCCGAGCCCGTCACGCGGCAGCAGGTCGACGACCTGCCCCACCTGGCGGACCAGGAGTACACCCTGATCAAGGGGAACCGTTCCGCCCTCGTCCGGCAGTCCCTCGCGACGCTGGAGACACGCTGGCCCGGCATGCGCGCGTACACCGAGGTCCAGCGCGAGCGCACCGCCGAGGACCTCGCGCACATCGTGGACTTCCTGGCCACCGCCCTCTACGTGGACGACACGGAGCTGTTCACCGGCTTCATCCTGTGGAGCGCGGAGATCCTCCGGGCCCGCCGCGTTCCCCCGCACAGTCTGCGGACGGGGCTGGACATCCTGGGGGAGGAACTGCGCGACTTCCCCCGCGCCCTCGGCTTCCTCAAGGCGGCCGGGGCGGCCCTGCCCGCGCCGCCCGCCACCCGAACCAGCTCCCGCCCAGGAAAGACCGCATGACCTTCCACCAGCCCGTCGGCTTCTCCGTCACCGTCGAAGCCGTCGACCCGCGCACGATACGGCTGACCCTCCAGGGAGTCCTCGACTTCGAGACCGGGGACGAGTTCCTCGACGTCGTGGGCGAGACGCTGGACGCGCACGCCGTGGACCACGGCCCGGTCCTGCGCGAGCTGCACATGAACTGCGCGGGCCTGCGCCTGCTCGACTCCAGTGGGCTGTCCGCCCTGCTCACGCTGCGGCGCCGGACCCACCCGGCGGGCATCACCCTGCACCTGCGGCACCGGCCGGTGCAGCTGATCCGGATGCTGGCGCTCACCGGGACCGCCGAGTACCTCACCGCCGCCGCGGACGGCACCGCCGAGACCGTCGGGCCCGGCGGGGAACTCGCCGACGAGGCCGGTTCCACCTCGTCCTGAGCCTCAGCGCTCCGGGACCGACCGCCTCAGCGCTCCGGGACCGACCGCCTCAGTGCTCCGTGGCCGACCGCTCCGCGAGGTCACCGGCGGGCAGCTTCCACCACGCGGTGATCGTCTTGCCCCGTGTGGTGGGGGCGATGGCGGTGTGGTCGCTGAGTCTCTCCACCAGCCCGAGACCGAGTCCCCCCCTGCCGTCCAGGGGCGGGTTCGGGCGCGGAGTGGGCAGTTCGGGGCTGTCGTCGGAGATCTCCAGGACGAGCTGCCCCTCCTCGTGTCTGAGGACGAGCGACCAGGTGCCGTCGGGGGTGTGCCGGACGGCGTTGGTGACCAGCTCGCTCACGACGATCTGCACCGCCTCCGTGTCCGCGCCCGGACAGTGCGCGTCCAGGTACGCCGCCGCGAGCCGACGTGCGTCGGCCGGTGACGATGCCTGGGAGTGTGCGGTGAACATGAGCCCCTTTCGTGCGGGCGTGCTTTCCCTGCACGTGCCCCCGCCCGGACGGTACACGCCGACAAGAGGGACAGAACCGCTCACGGCCGTGCCTGACGCGGCAGCGAGGACAGGGCGGCACGGACCGACTCCAGATCGGGATGCGAGGGCAGCACCCGGCCCGCTCCCGTGAGTTCCAGCAGGCGCCGCACGGTTCCGTCACCGCCGAAGACGCCGACGCTCCGGCGCCGGGCCGTACGCAGCAGATGGTTGAGCAGGGAGGAGTCGCAGAAGCCGACCTCCCTGAGGTCGAACACGAGCGGCCCCGTCCAGCCGACCAGGGCGTCCTCGGTCGCGTCCTCCACCGTCTCGAGTTCCTCGGGGTCGAGGTGCCCGCGCAGTCCGATCACCCACAGCTCTCCGTCGGCCCGCGAGTACGCCACCGCCGGGGGGATCGCTTCCTCAAACATCTGACTGCGGTTCACCATGAGGCCATCGTGCCGTACGGGGTCCATCGAATCCCAGCCCAGGGGCGAGCGGTGACCTTCCGCACTCCCGGAAGATCACCGTCAGGCACCGCGTGCGTGCTCTATGCAACCCGCGTAGACGCGCGCATCATGGGAGCGCTCCATCGCTCCATCGCTCCGCCCCATCCCAAGTTTGTCATGTACCTGCAATAAGGGAGGACCGCACGATGGCTTGTGGATCGACCAGCCTCTGGGCCGGTGAGACCAGTTGGTTCTGCTGCGGCAACTCATGGGGGCCCTGCGGCAGCGCCGGTGGCGGCGCCTGCGGCAACTGCCAGTCCAGCGCGCACCACGGCGCCTGGCCCAACGCCTCGGCGAACTGTTTCAACATCACCCGGCCCGACCTCTGCGGCGAGAACATCCCCCGGCGCGGCTGCGGTTCGGTGATGAACGTCCGCCACCAGTGCTCCGGCGCCACGGTGTGCATCACCATCACCGACTGCGGCCCCCGGACCAAGGACTGGTGCGGCGAGGCCACCTGCTGCAACGGCGCCTGCCGCACCAACCGCGTGCTCGACCTGACCCCGGCCGCCTTCTCGGCGATCGGCAACCTCAGCTCCGGCAGGCTCCCCGTCTACAGCTACGAGTGAGGAGGCCCGACATGAACGCGACGAACAACCCGGGTATGCCCCCCGAGGGGCTGCGCCGCCGCCGCTTCCTCACCACCGCCGCCCTCGGCGGCGCGACCATCGTCGGCGCCAGCGCACTCGGCGGGCTGGACGCCGACGCGGCCTTCGCGGCCGAGCCCTCGCTGGACCCGGCCATCGCCAAGTCCTCCTTCGTGGAAGGGAGGATCACCGGCATCACCGGCAGTGTGCTGGAGGTGGCCGGCTCCACCGGCGGCCACGCGCGGGTACGGATGACCAACGTCACCAGCGTGTGGAAGGTCCGGCCCACCACCGCCGAGGTCATCGAGGTCGGCGACGGGCTCTACGCGCGCGGAGTCCCCATGCCCGACGGCACGGTGGCCGCCGACGCGGTCTGGGTGAACATCGTCAACCTCGACACCCAGATCCGGGGCATCGCCAGGAACCGCGTCCACCTCGCCCACGGACAGCACGAGGTCGTCGGCAACATCCTCCCCGACACCGGCGCCTCCTACGCCGGACGCGGACTGACCTCGGACCTGTCCCGGCTGCGCATCGGACAGAGCGCCCAAGTGCTGGGCGCCTGGCGGCCGTCCGACGACTCCGTGGACGTCGTCCGTATCTCCGTCGGGCACTGACATCGGACGTCGAACATCGGACATCGGGAGAGGCGCAGATGCTGTCACTGATCACGGGACTCGTCCCGCTCCTCCTCGCCGGGCTGCTCGGCTGGGCCGGCGCGGTGAAGGCCCTCGGCCGGAACGTCGTCCGTACGGCGCCGAAGACCGCACTGGCCCGCCTGCTGAGCAGCAGCGAGCGGGCCGTCCTGGTGCTCCGTGCCACGGGGTGGGCCGAACTGCTCCTGGCCGGAGCTCTGCTGGCGGTACCCGGCAGCGCGCTGCCAGGAGCGGCCACCGCGGTCCTCGGGGCGGCGTTCCTCGGCTATCTCGGGTACGGCCGTGCCCGGGCCCCTCAGGCGTCCTGCGGCTGCTCCGCGAGCGAGGACACACCGGTCACCTGGCGTGCCTTCGCCCGCGCCGCGCTCGTCCTGACGGGCGGGGTCACGGCGGCGGTGGCGCGTCGCACCTGGTGGGGCGCGCCGGGGGACCGGCCGGTGACCTCGGCCGTGCTGCTTGTTGTGGGCGCCCTGGTGCTGTTCGCGCTCTCGGCCGACCTGGACCGGTGGTGGCTGCTGCCGCTGCGCCGCACCCGGCTGCGCGTGTTCGGCCACCCGCTGACCGGCGGGGGCGGCACACAGCGGGTGCCGGTGGCCGCCAGCGTCGAACTGCTGGAGAACTCCCTTGCCTGGCAGACCACTTCACCCGTGGTGCGGTCGGCGCTGCTGGATCACTGGGAGAGCGACGGCTGGCGCATCCTGCACTACTCCGGCGTCCACGGCGAGGGTGACGCGGCCCGCCCGGTGGCGGTCCTGTTCGCCCTGGACGCCTCCGTCGGCCGTGACACGCCCGGCGATCCGGTGATCCGGGTCAGCTATGTCGACGCGGACACGGGGGCGCCGGTGGCCGCCGGGGAACCGCGTGCGACCCCGGCCCGCCGCTCGCTGCGGCTGGTCGACTGAAAAGCTCCGGCCCGGTGCGGCCGCCGTGTGGGTCCGGCGGTCGCACCGGGCCGGTGCGCGATGAACGGGGCCGTCAGCGGCCGTGCCAGTCCAGGCAGACCACCAGCGCGTCGTCGTCCGGGGCCGGGGTGCCGCGGTGCTCGGCCAGCTCGCGCAGTACCGCCCCGGGCACCTCCGAGGCCGGGAGCAGCCGGGTGGACTGGATGGCCCGCGTCAGCGCGGAGTCCCCGTACGCCTCGCCCTTGGGCGACGCGACCGCGTACACGCCGTCGCTGACGAACACCAGCCGGTCGCCCGGCTCGACCTGGAAGTGCTGGGTGACGTAGTCGGTCTCCTCGAACATGCCGAGCGGCAGCTGGGCGTCGAAGCCGATGCGCTCCACGGCGCCGTCGCGCAGCCGCAGCATCTGCGGGCAGCCCGCGTCCACCACCTTGGTGCGCCCGGTGGCGAGGTCGAAGTCCAGCATCAGCACCGACAGATGGCGGTGTCCCTGGTACTGGGCGTACACCGCCTGGTCGGCCAGGGCCGCCTGGTCGGCGAGCGGGATGCCGGCCCTGCGGGCGTTGCGCAGGGCGTTGACCGCGAGGTTGGTGAGCAGCGCGGCCTCTATGCCCTCGCCCATGCCGTTGGAGACGTACAGGGTGAGCTGGTCCGCGGTGGACGACCAGTCGTAGTTGTCGCCGTGTATCGCGTACGCGGGCTCCAGCTGGGCGCCGAGGTCGAACTCGGGCAGCGAGCAGGAGCGGCCGGGCAGCAGCTGCCACTGCATCTCGGCGGCCAGGGTGAGCCGGTCCTGCCGCCGGGCCTGGAGATACAGGTCGGTCTCGCGGTCGGCGACCAGCACCTCGTGCCCCAGCACCTGGGCGATCGCGGCCAGCTCGGGCAGCGCCGCGCGGGTCTCCTCGGTGTCGGGCAGGGTCACCGTGAGCACCCCCAGCCGGTCTCCGTGCACGGTCACGGGCAACTGGACCCGCACCCTGTCCTCCGCGACGCCCTCCAGGAAGGGTTCCTGCGCGCCGAAGGCACGGCCCGCGGCGCTGTTGCGCAGGGAGACCGGGGGCAGCGCGTGGGCCGGTGTGGTGACCGGCTGGAGCACGGTGAGGCTGTAATCGGCCAGGAGGAACTCCACGGCCTCGGCCGCGTAGTGCGCGGCCAGCTCCCGGCGGACGGCGTCGGCCAGGGCGTAGGGGGGCGCCGTGCGCAGCGCCCGCTCGACAGCCATGAATCTGTTCACGATCGTAGGTATGCCAATCTCTCACCCGTGAGAACGCTACGCCCGCCCCGCGATGGGCCGAGTGGTGGAGGTAGCGTGCCGTCTTCTTGGATATTCCGGACCGTCTTGCCTGCTAGTAGGCTGTGGGTCGTCCCCGTACCTGCGAGAGTGTGACCGTGACGAACTTCCACCCCCGCCCAGAACCCGTCGAAGTCGCGCGTGTGACCTCGACGGCCGCGGAACTGCTGGAAGTCCTGTGGGGCCGTGCCTCCACAGCACCCGCCTCCGCGTCCCAGCTGCGTGTGCTGCTCATCCTGGAGCACCAGGAGGGCATCAACCTGCGCACCCTCGCGGACCATCTCGCCTCCACCCCGCCCTCGACCAGCCGTCTGTGCGACCGGCTCCAGGCCGCGGGATTCGTCGAGCGCGAACTGAGCCGTACGGACCGGCGCGAGGTGCGCCTGTACCTCAGCAACCGGGGCCGGGCCTTCCTGACGGACCTGCGCGCCCGGCGCGAGGAGACGCTGCGCTCGGTGCTGGAGCGGATGTCGTCCGGGGACCGCAGCGCCCTGCTCACCGGGCTCGAGGCGTTCTGCGCGGTGGCTTCGGAACAGATACACGGGTACGACGAGTCCTCCGGCACCCGGACCGCCTGAGCGAGCCGGTCCGCAGCCGCCAGGGCTGCCGTGGATCGTGGCCGGTGACCGGCGAACGGAGCGGCCTCCGCCGACCGGAACATCCCAGATCCTTCCCCTCCTGCTATGACACCGATACTTTCTTGCTTCATGGTCATAGTTGTCAAACGGCAAGTGTTTCACCGGACGGCCATGAGATCCACGCCACATGGATACGTCCCCGCCTGTGCGGTCCGCCGCACGTAGCCCCGATCGAGGAGTGGCCGCGATGACCGACCGGCACTGGCTGTTCGGAGACCAACTCGGCCCCCACTTCCTCACCCCCGGACCGGGCGGACCCGACCGGAACGCCCCCGTGGTCATGATCGAAGCGCGCTCGGTGTTCCGCCGCCGCCGCTTCCACCGGGCCAAGGCCCAGCTGATCCTCTCCGCGATGCGCCACCGGGCCGCCGAACTAGGCGACCGCGCCCGCTACGTCCGCGCCGAGACCTACCGCGACGGCCTGCGCGAGGCGGTCGGCGACGCCCCGCTCACCGTGCACCACCCGACCTCACGCGCCGCCCTCGGCCTGGTCCGCGCACTGGACCAGGTGCGCGTGCTGCCCGCCAGGGGCTTCCTGTTCCCGCAGGACGCCTTCCGCGCCTGGGCCGACGGACGCGACGGCCGACAGCTGCGCCAGGAGGACTTCTACCACTGGGTACGCCGTGAGCTGGACCTCCTCATGGACGGCGGCGAACCCGCCGGGGGCCGCTGGAACCACGACCACGACAACCGCGAACCCCCGCCCAAGGGGGCCCGCACCCTCGACGCGCCCAAGCCCTACCGGCCCCGCGAGGACGACATCGACGCCGAGGTACGCGCCGACCTCGATCGCTGGGAGCGGGAGGAGGGCATCACCTTCGTCGGCCGCGACGGCCCGCGCCGCTTCCCCGCCACCCGCCGCGAGGCGCTGGCCGCGCTGCGCCGCTTCACCGGGCACCGGCTCGCCGGATTCGGCCCGCACGAGGACGCCATGCTCGCCGCCGACCCGGTGATGAGCCACAGCCTCCTCTCCTCCTCCCTGAACCTCGGCCTCCTCGACCCGGCCGAGGTCGTCCACACCGCCGAGGACGCCTGGCGCGCGGGTGACACGCCGATCTCCAGCGCCGAGGGCTTCATCCGGCAGGTCGCGGGCTGGCGCGAGTACGTGTGGCAGCTCTACTGGTACTTCGGGGAGGACTACCGGAACCGCAACGCTCTCGGCGCCCACGCCCCGCTGCCCGACTGGTTCCTCGAACTCGACGCCGACGCCGTCACCGCCCGCTGTCTGTCCACCGCGCTCGCCCAGGTGCGCGACACCGGCTGGACCCACCACATCCCGCGTCTGATGCTGCTCGGCAGCCACGCCCTCCAGAAGGGCTGGGAGCCGCGCGCCGTCACCGACTGGTTCCACCGCTGCTTCGTCGACGGGTACGACTGGGTGATGCTGCCCAACGTCGTCGGCATGTCCCAGTACGCCGACGGCGGCCGGATGACCACCAAGCCGTACACCTCCGGTGGGGCCTACATCCACCGCATGAGCGACTTCTGTGGTGGCTGCGCCTATAGGCCCGGAGACCGTACGGGGGACCGGGCCTGCCCCTACACCACCGGGTACTGGGCCTTCACCCACCGCCACCGCGACCTGCTCGCCGCCAACAACCGCACCTCGCGCGCCGTGCAGGGCCTGGACCGGCTCGGCGACCTGGAGGAGGTCCTGCGCACCGAACGGGACCGGGGCGACGCGCCCCCCTGACCGGACAGGTCGACCGGACACGGAAAACGCCGCGCGCCGCCGCCCGAGAAGGGGCGGCGGCGCGCGGCGAATTCCGTACCGGTGACTCAGCTGACCTTGGCGCCCTTGGCGGCCGCCTCCTTCTCGGAGTGCGCGTCCTCGGTGGCGAGCGTGCCCCGCGCGCTCTCCAGGTGCGCCCGCACGAACCACTGGAACTGCTCCAGGTCGCGCAGTTGCTCGATCAGCAGGTCCTCGGTCGCGGGGTCGATCTCGCCCGCCTCCTTGACCGCGGCCCGTACGCCCTCGATCACACCCGTGTAGACCACGTCGAGCGCGGCGAGGTGCGCGATGGCGTCGCCCCGGCCGATGGAGTAGTCGTCCCAGGTGCGCTCGGCCACCAGCGCGCCCGGCGTGCCCTGGGCGACGCCGCCGAGGGCCGCGGTCCGCTCGGCCACGTCGTCGGCCATGTCACGGACCCGGTCGACCTGCGGGTCGATCATCTCGTGCACCGCGATGAAGTGCGGTCCCACCACGTTCCAGTGCACGTGCTTCAGCGTGAGGTGGAGGTCGTTGAGCGCGTGCAGACGGAGGCGGAGCAGACCGATGAGCTTGCCCGCCGCCTCACGTTCGAGGCCCGGCACGGTGTACTTCGGGGTCAGATCCTTGGTCCGGCTGGTCATGATTCACCTCTGTCATGGCGGTGATAAGTCCTTGCCTGAGCACATGTGCCCCGGTCCGACCCTCTCAGACGTGCTTCTGCCCCGCCCGTCGCAGTAGGCGGAACGGGACCCTCCGACCAAGCCGCGTGCCGAGCGGCTACGGATTCCACGTGACGATCCCGTACCACCGCCCGAAGGGAAGGCGCCCCCGTTGAGAGTCCACAGCGACGGCCCGGACGAGACGACACGGCACCAGGGCGGCGAGGGCTTGGAAGGCCCCGAGAGCGCGCTGGTCGTCCGCTACGCCCCGAAGTCCCCGAAGGCCGCGGTGCTCACCCTGCACGGCGGCCGGGCCGAGGACGTCTCCGTCAGCCGGCCCTGGCACCTCGCGGCGCTGCGTATGCGCCCCATCCTGCGCGCCGTCGCCACCGGGCTGCCGTCGGACGGCATCGTGCTCGGCGAGGTGCGCTACCGGCACCGCGGCTGGAACGGCGGAGCGGCCGCCGACGACGTGCTGCGCGCCCTCGGAGAACTCCAGGAGAGGTTCGGCCCGCTGCCCGTCGTGCTGGTCGGCCACTCCATGGGCGGCCGGGCCGCCCTGCACGCGGCCGCCCACCCGTCCGTGCGCGGGGTGCTGGCGCTCGCTCCCTGGCTGCCCGCCGCCGAGCCCGCCGTCCATCTGCACGGACAGCGGCTCGTGGTGCTGCACGGGGACGCCGACCGGATCACCGGCGCGGACGACTCCGTGAACTTCGTGCTGCGGGCGCGCACGGCCGGGGCGCATGCCGGAATGGTCATGATCAGCGGGGCGGAACACGCCATGCTGCGCCGCCTGTCCACCTGGCACCGGCTCGCCACCGAGATCGTGGCCGACCTTCTGCGCGACGACCCCGCGAAGGACGGCACGGTCGCCGAGGCCACCGCACCCGGAGCGCCGGCGTACCTGCGCCTCTGAACCACCCGTGCGGACGGCGTGGAGGGTCGGGAGGGGCAGTCGCCGGGCCCGCGGGCGAGCGTCCCGCAAAAAGACCGGTCTGCCCATGGGCGCCACCGGTAGGGTCCGCTAGGGCCTGTTGCAGGCCCTAGCGGCGCCCGCGCGAGCGGTACGCCGAGCCGACCGCCCCTGTCCGTGACCGCGACGGCACGCTCGTCGCCGTCCACGAGGAGTCCATCGCATGACCGCAGACACGCCCGCCACCGCGTCGGCCTCCGGCGCCGGTACGGACACCGCCAAGGTCGACTTCTACTTCGACCCGGCATGCCCCTTCGCCTGGATCACCTCCCGCTGGATACTCGAGGTGGCACAGCACCGGCAACTGGACCTGAACTTCCGGCTGATGAGCCTGCACGTCCTCAACGAGGGCCGTGAACTGCCCGACTGGTACCGCGAGATGGTCGACAACTCCCTCGCGCTGATCCGGATCTGCACCGCCGCCGCGCACCACCACGGCGACGAGGTACTGCCGGGCCTCTACGACGAGTTGGGCACCCGCATCCACAACGGCGGGAACAAGGACTACCGCGCGGTCGCCGCCGAGGCCCTCGCCGCCCGCGGTCTGCCCGACGCGCTGCTGGCCGCCGCCGACAGCGACGCCTACGACGAGGAACTACGCAAGAGCCACCACGAGGGCATGGACCCGGTCGGCGAGGACGTGGGCACGCCCACCATCCACATCGACGGCGTCGCCTTCTTCGGCCCGGTGCTCAACTCCATCCCGCGCGGCGAGGAAGCCGCCCGGATCTTCGACGGAGCCCGCGCGCTGGCCAACTACCCGGACTTCTTCGAGCTGAAGAGGACCCGGACGGGCACTCTCCGCTTCGACTGAGACACCCCGACGACGACCGGGCAGCGCCGAGGCACCCCAACAGCCGCAAGCGGAGGGGCTTTTTCCAGTGGCGCGCCCCACGACGAGACGGAAAGATCCTCCCGACACGTGCTCGTACGGGGAGGAACTGAATGCGCGTCAGCCGAATCATCCCGCCGCCGGGTCCGCCACGGACCCTGGCGCTGGCGCAGCTCACCAACTCCGTGGGCGACGGCGCCTATTACGTGTGTTCGGTGCTGTACTTCAGCCGGGTCATCGGGCTGACCCCGACCCGGATCGGTGCCGCGCTCACCCTCGGCTGGGCGCTCGGCGCCGTCGTCGGGGTGCCGCTCGGCCACCTCGCCGACCGGCGTGGACCGCGCGGGATCGCCGTCCTGATGTCGCTCGCCACCGGTGCCGCGATCGCCTCCCTGCTCTTCGTGCGGACCTACCCGGCGTTCCTGGCCGCGGTCTGCCTGTACACCTGCTGCCAGTGCGGGCTGGCGGCGGCCCGGCAGGCCCTGCTGGCCGGGCTGGTGGAACCCGCCCGGCGCACCGAGACGCGGGCCTACCTCCAGTCGACGGTCAACGCGGGCCTGGCCCTCGGCGCCGCGCTCGGCGGCATCGCCCTCCAGCTCGACGACGAGGCGTCCTACCTCGCGGCGCTGGCGATGGACGCGGTGACCTTCGTACTGGCCGCCTGGGTGCTCGGCCGGTTGCCCGCGCCCGCCCGGCAGCTCCCCGACGCCGACCGGCCCGCCGGACGCTCCCTCACCGTGCTCCGGGACCGCCCCTACGCGGTGGTCTCGCTGCTGAACATGGTCATGCTGCTGTACATGCCGCTGCTCAGCGTGGTGCTGCCGCTGTGGATCGTGCAACGGACCGGGGCGCCGGGCTGGACGGTGTCCGCGCTGCTGGTGCTCAACACGCTCACCGTCGTCCTGTTCCAGGTGCGGATGGCCGCGCGGGTCACCGGGCTGCGCTCAGCCGCGCGCGCCGTACGGCAGGCGGGGCTGGTGCTGCTGCTGGCCTGCGTCTGCTTCGCGGTGTCGGCGGTCGGCACCTCCGCCTGGCTGCCGGTCCTGGTGCTGCTGGTCGCCGCCGGGGTGCAGGTCTTCGGGGAGATGCTGCTCGGCTCCGGGTCCTGGGAGATCGGCTTCGCCCTCGCCCCGGCCGACAAACAGGGCCAGTACCAGGGCTTCTACGGCGCAGGGACCGCCGTCGCGCGGCTCATCGGCCCGCTGCTGCTGACCACGCTCATCCTGTCCTGGGGCACCGGCGGCTGGCTGGTCGTGGGGGCGCTGTTCCTGGGGGCGGGCCTCGCCATGGAACCCGCGGTGCGCTGGGCGGAGGCGCGCCGCCCGGCACGGGCGCGGGAGGCGGAACCGGTACGGGACTGAACCTGGGCGGACCGGGAGCGGGTGCGGGAAATCCCGCACCCGCTCCCGGTCCTCTGAGCCCGACCCCCGTCCAGGCCCCATGTCACCGGCGGACTCCGCCGGTGGACCGACAGGCCGTCAGCCGGTCGGCGGGCGGAACTCCGGCTGGTCGATGATGCGCAGCCAGCTGCCGTCCGCCTGGCGCCTGACCACCTGCGCGCGGGCACCCGAACCGTCCCTCGGCGGTGTGGAGGTGAGCGCGATGTCACCGAACACCAGCGTGGGCAGGGGCTCTTCGGGCTCGAAACGCGGACCGCCCGACAGCACCTTCTCCCAGAGCCTGCGGATCGCCTCCCGGCCCACCGTGGTGCTGCCCGGCGGGTAGGCCATCACGGCCTCCTCGTCGTACAGCGCGGCGAGGCCCGCGGCGTCACCCGCGTTGGCGCGCTCCACGAAGAGGCGGGTGAGGTCTTCGGGCTTCAGGGCCTTCTCGTTCTCGGACACGATCGTCCTTCCTGAGGTCGGGTACCGAAGCGGCAATCTTCCGTCCCTGGCCGAGAATAAGTCCAATCAATCCTTCAGATCGACGTTATAATTTGAACTTATGGAGATCAGGCAGCTGAGGTATTTCATCGCCGTGGCGCAGGAAGCCAGTTTCACCAGGGCCGCGGAGCTGGTGCACATCAGCCAACCCGGCATCAGCGCGCAGATCCGCCAGCTGGAGAACGACCTCGGGGCCACCCTGATCGACCGCTCCGGGCGCAGCGCCCAGCTCACCGCCGTCGGCGAGGTGGTGCTCGCCCACGCCAAGTCCGTGCTGTCCTCGATGGACTCGCTGCGGCAGGCCGTGGACGAGATGAACGGTCTGGTCCGCGGCAAACTGGTGGTCGGCATGGTCACCGCCTGCACCGTCCAGCCGCTCTTCGACGCCCTGTCCGGCTTCCATCTCGCCCACCCCGGCGTCGAGATCAGCCTGCGCGAGGACGATTCCGCCAAGCTGGTCGAGCACGTGCGCGAGGGCACCGTCGACCTGGCGCTGATCGGCGCCGCCCAGCGCGCCCCGGAGGACCTCGACGGCTGGCAGGTGATCAGCGAGCCGATCGTCGCCGCCGTGCCGCACGCCCACCCGCTGGCCGGGCGGGACGGGGTCACCCTCGCCGAACTCAGCGCCTTCCCCCTCGTCTGCCTGCCCGCGGGGACCGGCATCCGGGCGACCCTGGACGAGGCGTCCGCCGCGCTCGGCCTCACCCCCACCATCGCCCTCGAGGCCAGCGCGCCCGGCGCGGTGATGCACCTGGCCGAGCGGGGCCTCGGTGTCGCGGTGCTCTCCGCGTCCATGACCGCACACCAGGAGGGGCTCAGGACGGTCGCCATCACCGACGCCGACGTCCCCGCGGTGCTCGCCCTGATCTCCGCGCCCACCAAGAGCCCCGCCCTGCGCGAACTGCTGCTGCACTGCCGCCAGTCCTTCGGCGAGCCCACTCCCGCCCGGGCCGTGGCCTCGATGAACGGGGCGTGACCCGACCGCACGAAAGCGGGCCCGTCGGCGACCGACGGGCCCGCTCGCGAGGTGGCGGGCTCAGCTCTCCGCGGCCACCGCCGACTGGCCCGGGGCGTCCTTCGCCTCGGGCTTCGGCTGCTGGGCCGCCTGGAAGTCGGCGGGCCGGATCAGCACCAGCGCCAGCACACCGCCGAGCAGCGCCAGCCCGGCCGACACGGCGAGCAGGGTGTTGAGGCCGTCCACGAAACCGGTCGTGGCGATCTCCCGCACCTTCTCCCCGTACTGCCCGGGCACCAGATCCACCGCCCGACCGGTCTCACCGCCCCGCGCCAGCGCGGCCAACTGCTCGCTGCGGCCCGCCAGTTCCGGCACCCCGCGCAGCCCGTCCCGGAACCGTTCGCCGATGACCCCGGCGAAGGTCGAGCCGAGCACCGCGACACCCGCGCTCACCCCGAGCTGACGGAACGTGCCGCTCACGCCCGACGCCATCCCGGAGCGGGAGAAGTCCACGACGCCCACGGCCGTGGAGGCCAGCGGCGGGTTCACCAGACCGGCGCCCACACCGCCCAGCACCAGGCCCGGAATGAAGTGCTCCCAGCCGCTGGACCCGGTGACCCCGCTCATCAGCAGCAGCGCGGCACCGACCAGCAGCAGCCCGCCCCCGATCAGGTAGCGCGGCTGGACCTTGGCGCTGAGCCGCCCGGCGAGCAGGGAGGCGGCCAGCATCGACAGGGACGCGGCCAGCAGCCGCAGACCGGTCTCCAGCGAGGAGTAACCCAACGCCTCCTGGAAGTAGATGGCCAGGAACAGGAACATGGCGAACAGCGAGCCGTTCATGGCGAAGGCCGCGATGGAGCCGCCGACGAACGTCGGGATGCGGAACAGCCGCAGATCGAACATGGGCTGGTCGGACTTCGCCTCCACCAGCAGGAAGGCGAGCAGCAGCACCGCGCCCACCGTCAGGCCGGTCACCGCGCGGCCGTCGCTCCACTCGGTCTCACCGGCGCGGATCAGACCGTAGACCAGGGTCGCGAGACCGCCGGTGAGCAGGACGAAGCCGGGCCGGTCCAGCTTGCGGGGGAACAACGACTTCGACTCGTCCACGCGCAGGGCGACGATCAGCGCCACGACGACCCCGATCGGCACGTTGACCAGGAAGATGCCGCGCCAGCTGATGCCGCTGGAGATCAGACCGCCGGCCACCGGGCCGACCGCGGAGGCCAGGCCCGTCACCATGCCCCACACACCGAACGCCATGCCGCGTTCCCTGCCCTGGAAGCCGCCCGCGAGCAGCGCCAGACCGGTGGCGAACATGACCGAGCCGCCGACGCCCTGGAGCACCCGGGACAGGATCAGCATCTGCGGGGACTGTGCCGCCCCGCAGAGCAGCGAGGCGACCGTGAACAGGGCCACCCCGATGGCGTAGAGGCGCTTGCGCCCGAACCGGTCGGCCAGCGTGCCGCTCGTCAGCAGGAAGGAGGCCAGCGCCAGCGCGTACCCGTCGATCACCCACTGGAGGTCGGCGAAGCTGGCGCCCAGGTCCCGCTGCACATCGGGAATGACGACGTACACGATGGTGGTGTCCAGCAGGAGCATGAACGTCCCGCCGCACACCCCCAACAGGGTCCACCACTTCTTTTCCATGAGCGTGATCGTCCTTCTGCTGTCGGGAGCGGTCGGCCACGACTCATGGTTCCGACGCGGCGTCCAGAAGTCCAAGACCTGCTTTTTCTGGAATGCCGAACTTTTGGTTATGACCAGCCGACCCCGGACGCGCGAGAGCCCCCGTACGGCGCCGGAACCGGCGCGCCGTACGGGGGCTCTCGCTCACCTCAGGTGCGGTAGGCGAAGAACGCCGCCGTCGGGTAGGACGCGACGAGGCTCGCCACCGACCGGTTGTAGGTGTTGGTGGAGTGGTACGTCACGTAGGGCACGCCCTGGGCGTCGCGCTTCGTGACGATCATCGTGTGGTCCTTGGACCCGTCCTTGTTGAAGTCCATCTGGACGACATCGCCGATGTCGGCCTGGTAGACGTTGGCAAGGCTCGTGACCCGCTTCGAGGACAGCGCGAACCAGGAGAACTCGTTCACGCCGACGAACGAGTCCGACTGGATGTCGGCGTTGCCGAACCACTTGTGGAAGTCGTTCGTGTAACCGGGAACGTGCTTCCAGCCACCCGCCTTCAGCGACTGGCTGACGAAGTTGGTGCAGTCACCACCCGCGCCGGCCCCGTTGAAGTTCGGGTAGTCGGTGTTGTACTTGCTCCAGTACTTCGTCGCGTACGCGACCATGGCCTTGTAGTCATAGCCGGACGCGGTGAGGTTCTTCGGCTTCGCGGGAGCCGGCCGCGTGGTGGCCGCGCGAGGCGCCGACGGAGGACCGGTGTCCGCCTTGACGGCGGGCGCCGCGACCTCGGGCTTCGCCACCTGGTTCACCGCGAGGTAGCCCTCGTCGGTGTCCTTGATGCGGGTCAGCTGCCAGTTGCCACTGCGGTCCGCCTGGAACGTCAGCTCGTGGTGGGCCTGGAAACCCGTGGTCGCGGGCTGGGAGCCCGTGACCTTCTTGTACGTGAGCGACGTCGTCTCGGTGACGGCCACCTTGGCCTGCCGTCCCTTGACCTGGGTGGCGTCCAGCTTCACGCTGGTGCTGCCCGCGCTGTACTGCTCGCCCAGCGCGGCCAGGCGGCTCTTGCGGCCGCGCAGCTGGCTGAGTGCGGAGTCCTCCTGGCGCGACTGCGTGCCGGACAGGCGCACATCGCCGGAGAAACCGGAGGTCCGCTGCTTGCGGCCCTCCGTGCCACCGCCCACCAGGGCCTGGGTGCGGTCGGTGAAGACCGCGTCCGCCAGCCGCTGGAAGGTCGCCTTGGTCGCCGTGTCGACGGTCGGGTCGTCGGTGACCGCCGCGCCCGCGCTCCAGTTCGGCAGCAGGGCGACGCCCGTCACCACGGAGGCGGCCGCCGCCGAGATTATGGTGGCGCGGCTCCGCTTACGGCTCAATTTTCTGGACTTCAATGATGTTCCCCTCTACGCCGGTACACAGACCGGGACTCCGGTGACAGAGACCGGGCGAACGCATCTTCGCATGCCGCGTGTGATGGTTGTGAAGACGGGATGTACAAGTGGAACCAGACTGTTTCACAGGTCACTTGACGACCGACGACCAGTCAGGCGACTGAGCGGGGTCCAGGGTGCGCAGCCGGGCCAGCGTCTGCGGGGTCTGGACGTCCATCCAGTCGGCCAGTTCCTTGAAGGACACGCACTTCACGCCCTTCTTGGTGCACACGTTCTTGACCACCTGGTCGATGGCCCGCATGTAGATGCCGCCGTTCCACTCCTCGAAGTGGTTGCCGATGAACAACGGCGCACGGCTGCCGTAGTAGACCCGGTTGAAACCGGCCATGTACGAATCGACCGTCTCCTGCTCCCACTTGGGGAACTCGGCCGGATTGCCGTGGGTCTCGCCGTCCGACTGGTTGTACAGGAAGTTGAAGTCCATCGACAGGCCCTGGTACTTGCCCGACTCGTACGGCAGCATCTGGAGCGGGAAGTCCCAGACGCCGTCCTTCTTCGCCGGCCAGATCTGGAAGTCGCCCGCGGAACTGGCGTCGTAGCGCCAGCCGTAGTCCTTGATGGCCTTCAGCAGGTTCTTCTGGCCCTCCAGGCAGGGCGCCCGGCCGCCGGTGACCTCCTTCCTGAAGTCGAAGGGCAGCGGGTCGATGTCCTGGTGGCCGGTGTTGGTCTTCCAGTGCTCCACGAACGAGTAGAACTGGTCGATCTCGCTCTTCCACTCCGTCACACTCCAGTCGCCGCCGCCCTTGGCGCCGCAGAAGTGGCCGTTGAAGTGGGTGCCGATCTCGTTGCCGTCCTCGTACGCCGCGCGCAACTGCTCGATGGTCTCGCGGATGTGGTCGTCGGTGGCGTAGTCGATGGCGGCGGCGCCGGGCGAGTGCTGCGGCGCGCGGTAGAGGTCCTTCTTGGCCTTCGGCAGCAGGTAGATGCCGGTGAGGAAGAACGTCATGTGGGCGTCGTAGCGCTTGGCCAGTTCGCGGTAGTGCGAGAAGAGGTGGTCGCTGCCCTCCAGGCCGCCGTCCCAGGAGAAGACGACGAACTGGGGCGGTTTCTCACCGGGCTTGAGCCGTACGGGCTTCAACGTGCCCTTCTGCGGGCCGGTGTAGGACGTGGAGCCGTCCCCGAGCACCTTGGTCTTCCCGTCCCACTTCGGCTCGGCGGACGCGCCGGGCTCCTTGGCGGGGGAGACCGCCGACGCCAGGCCGTCGTCGTGGTTCAGCAGCAGATATCCCGTGACCGTGGAGACGAGCACGAGCAGCACGGCCAGCGCGAGGACGACGGGGCGCGTGACGCGGCCGCCCTCGTGGGTGCGTGCCTTGCGACGGCGGCCTGTGCTCGACGACTTCATACGGATCGATCTCCGGGGGCGGGTTGCGGGTTGAGGAGCCGGGAAGGGGCGGGCCGGGGTGGCGGCGGGGGTCAGCCGATGCCCACGGCCCGCGACCAGATTCCGAACGGCACGCTGTTCTCGCGGGTGCCGGCCAGACCGTCCAGCGGCAGCGGTTCCAGGCTCTTGCCCAGGTCGATGCGGTAGACGACGATCGCGGTCGACACCGACTTGAGGGTGCCCGTGTACCAGAGCGCGGTGTCCTTGTCGGTGGTCCCGTCCTTTCCGGCGGCCGGGGTGGTCGCGGCGGTGGTGGGGTGGGAGAGGCGGAAGTTGTCCGCGAGCGCCTCGCTGACCTGCCCGGCGACCTCCGGGCTGACCGCCCGGCGCCGGTCGGGGGCGTCGAGCCGGACACCGGCGCCGTTGCGGGTGACGCGGCGCACCGAGTAGGGCTCGGTGTGCCTGCCCTCCCCGGCGAAGGTGGCGTAGCCGCTGGCCATGCGGATCGTGCTGGGAGTGGAGGTGCCGAGCGACAGCGCGGGCGTCGCCGGGCCGAAGCTGGAGGAGAGCAGCCCGGCCGCCTGCGCGGTGGCCTTCACCTGCTCCAGCCCGGTGTCCATGCCGAGCTGCATGAACGGCGTGTTCACCGAGCGGGCGAGCGCCTTGCGCAGGCTGATCGGACCGTAGGAGCGCTTGCCGTCGTTGTGCGCGGCGACCTTCTTGCCGCTGCGGTCCCAGTAGGGGCCCTCGGGGGTGGTGACGGGCACCGCGTCGTTGCCGTCGTACACCGAGTCCGGGGTGACCGGGGTGGCCGGGCCCTCACGGGTCTTGTGCACCCCGTTCTCCAGGGCTGCCGCGTAGACGAAGGGTGTGAAAGCCGAACCGGCGGGCACGGTAGTGGCGTTGGACTCGTTGTAGCCCTGCCTGCGGTGGTCGGGGCCGCCGTAGACGGCGACGATCCGGCCGTCGGTGGCGACCGACGCGGCGCCGTAGTGGGCGGTGCGCGCGTCCTTGGGGTCCTTCTTCAGCGCCGCCTCGCGGGCCTTGGTGACCGCGTCGGTCAGCTCGCTCTCCCGCTTGCGGTCGAAGGTGGTGTAGATCTGGTAGCCGCCGAGGTCGAACTCCTTGTCCGACAGATGGGCGTTCTTCTTGGCGTAACTCGACGCCAGCTCCACCAGGTAGTCGCTCTGCTTGCCGGTGTCGTAGATCTGGAGCGTCTTGATCGGCTCGGGGAACTTGGTGTACGTGGCCCGCTCGGCCGGGGAGAGCTTGCCGATCTTGACCATGCGGTCGAGGATCCACGACCACCGCTCCACGGCCCGGCGGTGGTTGGCCGCGCTGAGCGTGGGGTCGTACAGACCGGCGCCCTTGAGCAGCGAGGCGAGCATGGCGGCCTCGCTCGGGTTCAGCCTGCTGACGTCCTTGCCGTAGTACGCCTGGGAGGCGCGCTGGATGCCGTAGGTGCCGCGGCCGAACCAGCTGGTGTTGAGGTAACCCTCGAGGATCTTGTCCTTGCTCATCCGGGTGTCGAGCTTGAGGGAGATCATCGCCTCGGTGAACTTGCGGCCGAGGTTCTGGTCCTGGTTCAGATAGACGTTCTTGACGTACTGCTGGGTGATCGTGGACCCGCCCTCGGTGGTGCCCTGGCCGAGGGTGCGCCACAGGGCGCGGGTGATGCCCTTGCCGGAGATGCCGGGGTCGGTGTAGAAGCTCTCGTTCTCCGCCGCGAGCACCGCCCAGCGCACGCCCTCGGGGATGTCCTTGAGCGGCATCGCCTGACGGCGCACCCAGCCGGTGCGGGCCATCGGGGTGCCGTCGGACCAGAAGTAGACGTTGTCCTGCTGGGTGGCGTACGAGTTGAGGTTGGTCGGCACGTCGGTCGCCGCGTACGCCACGGTGAGGAGCAGACCGGTGATCCCGGCCGTGGCGAGCCAGCCCGCGAGCCACTGGCGCCAGGACGGCACCCAGCGCCGCCAGCCCTCCCGGCCCGGACGCGGGTACTCCGGCCGCAGCTTGCGCACGTGGGGGGCGGCGAGCGCGGCGTAGGGGGCGAGCCTGGCGGTGACCGGGGCGAGGAGGCGGCGCAGTACGGCGAGGACGGTCAGCAGCGGGGCCAGGACCTTCGCGGTGCGGGTGCCGTCCGGCTGCTCGGTGGCGGCGGGTTCGGGCTTCGGTGCGGGGCGGGTGCCGTCCAGGGCGACGATCTTGAGCTGCATCGTCTCGTCCGGGCGGATCGTGCCGACCCGGAGCTGCATGGTGGCCTCGGGCTCGAAGGCGGGGCCGTCGGGGGTCTGTTCGGGCTCGTGCCGGGCCGTCCGGTCCGGCTCCCGCGTACGGCGTCCCCATGCCCGTTTCGGCGCCGCGCGCCTGCCTCTCCCGCGACGGGCGCCGTCGTCGGCGTCCGTCCCCCGCCCTGCCTCGGTCACGACAGGTCTCCCTCCCCACTCGGCCTTGCTCGCGTGGGCGGACGGACCGGCCGGAATCGGCGACCACCACGGTGGCACCGACGGCCGTCTTGTTTCCCCCTGGCCCCGTGTCTGCCCGCGAGCTTCACAAATTATCAGCTAATACTTTCGAAACCTGGAGACCAGGGTCGGTCATGGGTCACACCCCGGCCCCGGGGTGATCGGACCCGGTCACCCGCCCTGCCCCGACGGCCCGCGCCGACGCCCCGCGCACCTGGCTCCCGGTGTGGTCCGCGGGCACCCCGGCCTGGTCAACTCCCGTGCCCCACATGCAGAATGACGTCCATCACTCGATGATCGTCTGTGTTCGCACCGGCCAGAATCATGACGGAGTCCGCCCATGACCACCGGCACACCCGGCCCCCGGCAGATCGACACCAGCACGGCTCACCCGGCGCGGGTGTACGACTGGCTGCTCGGCGGCAAGGACAACTACCCCGTGGACGAGGCCGTGGGGGAGCGGCTGCCTCCCGAGGCGCGGGACGGCGCCCGGCAGAACCGCGCCTTCATGAACCGCGCGGTCGCCTGGCTCGCCGCGCAGGGCGTCGACCAGTTCCTCGACATCGGCACCGGCATCCCGACCGAGCCGAACCTGCACCAGATCGTCCAGCGGATCGTGCCGACGGCCCGGATCGTATACACCGACAACGACCCGATCGTGCTGCGGCATGCCGAGGCGCTGCTCGTCGGCCGTCCCGAGGGTGCCACCCAGTATGTGGAGGCCGATGTCCGCGACCCGGCCGCGATCATCGAGAACGCCCGGCAGACGCTCGACTTCGACCGGCCCATCGCCCTGTCCCTGATCGCCCTGATGCACTTCATCAACGACGACCAGGACCCCTACGGGCTCGTCTCCAACCTGCTCGCCACCCTCCCCTCGGGCAGCTACCTGGTCCTCTCCCACGCCTCCTCCGACATCTTCCCGGAGCTGTCCGCGCAGGTCACGGCCGAGTACGCCAAGGGCGGCATCCGGCTCGGCTTCCGCGACCGCGCGGGCGTCCTGCGCTTCTTCGAGGGCCTGGAGCTGGTCGAGCCCGGCCTCGTCACGGCCACGGAGTGGTTCAGGGACGGCGAGGCCCCGGCGGCCGAGAAGAGCGGGATCTACGCCGGGGTGGCGCGCCTCCCGTAGCGAAGTCCACTTAGGTAAGCCGAACCTAACTTCCGATAATGTGTGCCGGGCAATCAGCCGGGCCCGCAGCGTGGGTCCGTATGACCTGACTGCGGGCCGGGCCGTCCGGCACGCGAGCACCTCGGGAGTCGGCTTGTCCCAGATCATCGACGCGGCGACGCGCCAACCGGACCGCGTCGGCACCGCCGGATACGTGGAACTGGGCTCGCGGGAGGAGCTGCGCGAACTCCTGGGCGAGCCGCACCCCCTCGTCATCGACAAGGTGCACGGGCAACTCGACGACACCGACCGGGACATCCTCGCCCGCTCGCCCTTCTGCCTGCTGGCCACCTCCGACCGCCGGGGCAACTGCGACGTCTCCCCGCGCGGCGACGGCCCCGGCTTCACCCACGTCCTGGGCCCGTCCACGCTGGCCATCCCCGACCGCCCCGGCAACCGGCGGGCCGACAGCTTCCACAACATCCTGGACAACCCGCACGCCGGACTCCTCTACCTGATCCCCGGCGGCACCCAGGTGCTCCGCGTCAACGGCCGCGCCCGCCTCCTCACCGACGCCCCCTTCTTCGACGCGATGGCCCAGGGCGGCCGACGCCCCCAGCTCGCGCTCGTGCTCGACATCGACGAGATCTACCTGCACTGCCCGGCCTCGCTGCGCCGCTCGGGCCTGTGGGAGCCGTCCAGTTGGCCCGAGAGCTGACCCCTGCGGCGACTGCCCCGGTCAGGGGGTGATCGATCGAAGTAAGGATAGGCTAACCTTCCTTCGTGAGTTCCGGTGAAGAGACAACCGAGGTCCCCCGTACGCGCGGTCATGAACTGACCGCCCGCGACGTGACCGTGGCGTACGACGGGACGGACGTGGTGCACCAGGCGGCGCTCACGATCCGGCCCGGCCAGGTCACGGCGCTCGTGGGCCCCAACGGCAGCGGCAAGTCCACCCTGCTGCGTACCGTCGCCCGCCTCCAGCGCCCCCGCACCGCCCAGCTCACGCTGACGGAACCGGGGGAGGAGACGGTCGACGGACTGGCCCTGACGGCCCGCGAGTTCGCCCGCCGCGTCGCCCTGCTGACGCAAGGCCGCCCCACCCCGGGCGGGCTGACCGTGCGCGACGTGGTCGAGTTCGGCCGCTACCCGTACCGCACCCGCTGGACCCGCGCGGACGCGGGCGGCGCGGACGCCGTACGGCGGGCCCTCGCCCTGACCGACCTGACGGAACTCGCCGACCGGGGAGCCGAACACCTCTCCGGCGGCCAGCTCCAGCGGGTCTGGCTCGCCAGTTGCCTCGCCCAGGACACCGGAGTCCTCCTCCTGGACGAACCCACCACCTACCTCGACCTGCGCTACCAGGTCGAACTCCTCGACCTGATGCGGGACCTGGCGGACGACCACGGCATCGCGGTCGGCGTCGTCCTGCACGACCTGGACCAGGCCGCCGCCGTCGCCGACCGGATCACCCTGCTCCGCGCGGGCCGGATCATCGCCGACGGCGCCCCCGAGGACGTCCTCACCGCCGAGCGCCTCACCGCCACCTACGGCATCCGCATCGACGTCGACACCGACCCCCTGACCGGCCGGCTGCGCACCCGCGCCCTCGGCCGCCACCACGCACGCACCGGAAGGCTCAGCACCACCTCATGAGACGCCACCTCATCGCCCTCGCCGCCCTGTCCGCCGGCACGCTCGCCCTCACGGCCTGCGGCACCACCGAACCCGCCGCCTCCGGCACGGGCAAGGACGCCGCCAAGAGCATCACCCTGACCGACGACACCGGCGCCAAGATCAAGCTCGACGGCCCGGCCAAGAAGGTCGTCGGCACCGAGTGGAACGTCGTGGAGAGCCTCGTCACGCTCGGCGTGGACCCGGTCGGCGTCGCGGACGTCAAGGGATACAAGACCTGGGACACCGCCGCCCCGCTGCGCAACACCCCCAAGGACATCGGCACCCGCGGCGAGCCCAGCATGGACACCATCGCCTCGCTCAGCCCCGACCTCATCGTGGCCACCACCGACCTCCCGGCCGCCGCCGTCAAGCAGCTGCGCAAAATAGCCCCGGTGCTGGAGGTCAAGTCGGCGGACGCCGCCGACCAGATCGGCCGGATGAAGAAGAACCTCGACCTCATCGCCAAGGCCACCGGCACCACCGACCAGGCCGCCAAGGCGGGCCAGGAGTTCGACGCCAAGATCGCCGAGGCCAGGAAGAAGCTCACCGACACCGGCCACGCCGCAGACGAGATCGCCTTCGCCGACGCCTATGTGGCCGCCAACCAGGTCTCCCTGCGCGCCTACACCGACGGCTCCCAGCTCGGCTCCGTCAACAAGGCCCTCGGCCTGAAGAACGCCTGGAAGCTCAAGGGCGACCCCTCCTACGGCCTCGCCACCACCGACGTCGAGGGCCTGTCCTCGCTCGGCGGCGACACCGAGTTCGCGTACATCGGCAGCGACAGCGAGGGCGACCCGTTCAAGAAGGAACTCGCCAAGAACGCCGCCTGGAAGGCGCTGCCCTTCGTCAAGAAGGGCGACGTGCACCGGCTGCCCGACGGCATCTGGATGTTCGGCGGCCCCAAGTCCATGCAGGCGTACATCGACGCCCTCACCGCCGTCCTGACGAAGTAGCACCATGGCCGCCACCGCGACAGTTCCCGCCACCGGCCCAGCGGCCGTGACCACCCGGACGGGCGCGGTCGCGGTGACGGCCCTGCTCGTCCTGCTGGTCGCCGCCCTCGCGGTCGTCGACATCGCCCAGGGCACCGCGGCCGTCGGCGCGCCCGAGGTGTGGAAGGCGCTCACCGGACGCGCCGACCCCGGCGACGCCTCCGTCGTCGTCGCCTCCCGGCTGCCCCGCGCGGCCGCCGGGCTCCTCGTCGGCGCCGCCCTCGGCATCGCGGGCGCCGCCCTCCAGGCCGTCAGCCGCAACGTGCTCGCCGCACCCGACACCCTGGCCGTGAACGCCGGTTCCTACCTGGGCCTCGGCCTGCTCGGCGTCACCGGGGTATCGCTGCCCCTGCTCGCCTCCTCCGGCGTGGCCTTCGCCGGGGCGCTCGCCGCCGCCGCCGTCGTGCTGTCCCTGTCCGGCCTCGCCGCGGGCACCGTACGGCTCGTCCTCGCGGGCAGCGCCGTCACCCTCGGCCTCACCTCCGTGACCGACGCCCTGCTGCTGCTCTTCCCCGAGCGGACCAACGGCCTCTACCAGTGGAACCAGGGCAGCATCGCCCAGAACGGCTTCGACGGCGTCCTCCAGATGACCCCGGTCGCCCTCGCGGGCCTCGCCGGACTGCTCCTGACGGCCCGCCGGATGGACGCCCTCGCCCTCGGCGACGAGACCGCGCGCGGACTCGGCGTACCGGTCCGGGGCACCCGGATCACCGTCGTGGTGTGCGCCTCGCTGCTCGCCGCCGCCGCGGTCACCCTCGCCGGACCCGTCGGCTTCGTCGGCCTGTGCGCGCCCGCGCTGGTACGCCCCCTCGCCCGCCGCATCCGCCCCTTCGTCCGGGTACGGGCCGCCCTGCCCGTCGCCGGACTCACGGGCGCCGCACTGGTCCTCGGCGCCGACGTGCTGCTGCGCCTGCTCGTATCGGCCCAGTCCGCCGTGGCCGTGCCCACCGGCGTCGTCACCAGCCTGCTCGGCGCGCTGTTCCTCGTCGGGATGGCCACGCGGGTCCGCGAGACCGCCGCCGCGGGCAGCCCCGAGCGGGGACGCCTGGTCGGCCGGACCACGTTCCTGGTCACGGTGGCCGTGCTCGTCCTCGTCCTGGCCGGAGCCGTCGTCGCCGGGATGCTGCTGGGCGACACCAAGCTCCTGCTCGGCGACGTCGTCAACTGGGCGGGCGGCCTCGCCGGACAGTCCGTCAGCTTCGTCCTGGACACCCGCGTGCCGAGGGTCCTCGCGGCGCTCCTCGCGGGCGCGGCGCTGGCCCTCTCCGGCACCATCGTGCAGGCCGTCACCCGCAACCCGCTCGCCGAACCCGGCATCCTCGGCGTCTCCGGCGGCGGCGCGCTCGGCGCGGTCCTCTTCGTGACGACGGCCCCACTGGCCGGGTCCTGGGGCATCGCCTGGGCCGCGTTCGCCGGGGCGGGGGTGGCCGCCGTGGTCGTCTTCGGGCTCACCGCACGGGGCGGGTTCGGGCAGAACCGGCTGGTCCTGGTGGGCGTCGGCGCGCAGTACGCGACGACGGCGCTGATCGGGCTGCTCATCGTGCTCACCGACCCGTTCAACGCGAACAAGGCCCTCACCTGGCTGTCCGGCTCCACCTACGGGCGGACCCTGACGGACACCCTGCCCGTGGCGGTCGCGCTCGCCGTCGGGCTGGTCGTCGCCGTCACCCGGCGCACCGAACTCGACCTGGTCTCCCTGGACGAGGACACGCCGAGGCTGCTCGGCCTGCGCACGGCACCCGCCCGGTTCGGGCTGCTCGTGGTCAGCGTCCTGCTCAGCGCCACGGCCGTCGCCGCCGCGGGCTCCATCGGCTTCGTCGGCCTGATCGCCCCGCACGCGGCACGCGCCCTCGTCGGCCGCCGCCACACCCGGGTGATCCCGGTGGCCGTCATGCTGGGCGCGGTCCTCGTCTGCGTGGCCGACCTGATCGGCCGCACCGTCATCGCCCCGGCGCAGCTCGGCGCCGGTCTGATGACCGCGGTCATCGGCACGCCGTACTTCCTGTACCTGCTGATCCGCACCCGGCGCTGAACGGGCGGCGCGTGATGAGCCGGGGGGCGCCAAAGGGCGCACGGGGCGCGCATCCATGAGCCCTGGACGCGCCCCTCGGCCTACGGCGAGAATGCCCCTGGCGGCGGAGGCGGCCGCCCGCCGAACCCCTCCCCGAGGAAGGCAGGTTGGCCACTGTGCTGCTGCGTCTGCCCACGTCCGTTACCGAAGCGCGGGAATACCTGGCCGAGGGAGCCCTGCCCGTAGGCGGCGCCACCCTGGTCTGGGCCACCTGGCAGCGCGACGGGTTCCCGGCCCAGGCCATGTCGCTGCGCGAACTGCCCGAGGCCAACGTCCTCGGCCCCGAGGAACTGGGCGGCGCCGTCGTCCTCAACCGCGTCGACGACCGCGTCCCCGAGGTCCTGCGCCGCGCGGCGGGCGCGGTCGGCACCGGCGCCGTACGCCGCGCGGCCACCGTCGGCGGCAACATAGCCGGGAGCACCTTGCGCTGCCTGCTCCCGGCCGCCCTCGTCCTGGACACCCGCGCCACCGTCCTGACCTCCACCGGTGTGTACGACACCGACCTGGCCGAGGTCGTCGCCAAGAGCCCCGTCCTGCTCAGCCTGCGCTGGCGCACCCCCGTCGCCAGCGCCTACCGCAAGCACGAGGGCGAGCCGGGCGGACCACCGCCCCTCGTCGTCGCCTCCGCCCTGCACGCCCTCGGCGACGGCCGCCACCGGCTCAACATCGCCGTCCGCGACGGCTACGAGGTCATCAGCGAGACCACCGAGTGCGGCACCGACCCCGAAGAGCCACTGGAAGCCCTGCGCTCCACCCTCCTGCACGACATACCGGCCGCCCGCACGGCGATCCACGACCAGATCAACGGGCTGCTGCCGCGCTGAAGGGGGGGGCCACGGCCGCGTGCCGTGGCCCCCCCCTTCGCCGTACGCCGCTCAGACCGCGCTGTCGCGCAGCTCCACCAGCGAGCCACTGGTCAGCTGCCGGGGCACCGCCTCCGTGTCCACCAACAGCACGTCGCAGGGTGCGCCGTGGGTGAGGGCGGAGGTGAGGCTGCCGTCCGCGAACTGGGCCAGCGGCCCGCGCGGTGAACGGCCCACCGCCACCGCGCGCGCACCGACCCGCGCGGCGTGCTCGGCCAGCACCCGTCCGGCGGCGGCATGGTCGCCGACGCTGGTGAGGACCTGCCCCGACGCGGTCACCCCGTGTGCGGCCAGCCGGGCGAGATGGGCCGAGACGGCCGCCCGCGCCTCCTCGGCACCCTCCGGCTCCACGGCCTGCTCCTCCACCACGACCGTCTCCCGTACGTGCACGACCTCCAGCGGGCTGCCGGTCTCCCGCGCGAGCCGCGCCGCCGCGTCCACGATGGCCGGGGCCCCGCCGCGCGCGCCCACCGCCACGATGACCCGGGGCACGCCCGCCTCCACCGGCTCACCCACGGCGGCGAGCGACGGCGTCATGACCGGCGCCTCATCCGGCTGCTCCTCCGCCTTCCGCAGCAGCCCGTGCCCGCTGGCCAGCACCGGGATGGCCAGCACGAAGGTCGCCGCACCCAGGTAGAACGGCACACTCAGGTCCGTGGCGTCCGCCAACTTGCCTGCCACGAACGGCGCGAGACCGCCGCCGATGAACCGCAGGAAGCCGTACGCGGAGGACGCCACCGGACGCTCGACGGGGGAGACGAGCATGACGGCCTGCGTGGTCAAAGTATTGTTGATGCCGATAAAGCAGCCCGAAACAATGACCGCTGCTATGACCGTCGTCGGACTGCTGACCCCCGCCGCGATGACCGTCATCACGATGCCGAGGCCCAGCAGGTTGGCGTACAGCACCGGGGCCGTGCCGAAGCGGGCCTGCAGGCGTGGGGCGAAGAAGACGCTGAACGCGGCGACCAGCAGACCCCAGCCGGTGAAGACCAGGCCCAGCTCATGGGCGTCCAGGCGCATCGGGTAGGGCGCGTAGCCCAGCATGGTGAAGAAGCCCCAGTTGTAGAGCAGGGCCATGATGCCCATGGTGAGCAGGCCCCGGTGCCGTAGCGCCTTCAGCGGGGCGATGGGGGAGGTGGGGCGCGCGGGCTTCGGCATCGAGGGGACGAAGGCCAGCGTGGCGACCAGAGCCACGGCCATCAGCGCGGCCACCCCGAAGAACGGCCCGCGCCAGCTGATCGCCCCCAACTCCCCGCCCAGCAGCGGGCCTACGGCGATACCGAGGCCGAGCGCGGTCTCGTACAGGATGATCGCGCCGCCGAAGCCGCCGCTGGCCGAGGCGACGATCACGGCGAGCGAGGTGGCGATGAACAGGGCGTTGCCCAGCCCCCAGCCCGCCCGGAAGCCGACGATGCCGTCGATCGAGTCGGTGGTCCCGGCCAGCGCAGCGAAGACCACGATGACCGCCAGGCCGACGATCAGGGTGCGCTTGGCGCCGAAGCGGCTGGAGAACCAGCCGACGAACAGCATCGCGACGGCCGTCACGATCAGATAGCTGCTGAACAGCAGGGACACCTGGCTCGGTGTGGCGTGCAGACTGTCGGCCAGGGCGGGCAGGATCGGGTCGACCAGTCCGATGCCCATGAACGAGATCACGCAGGCGAACGCCACGGCCCAGACGGCCTTCGGTTGCCGGAACGGGCTCGCGGCCCTTCCACGCGGTGCACTCATTACCGCTTCTCTCCGCTCGAGTCGCTCTCCCCGGCCCTGCCGTGGCGGCGCCGGAGAGATCCGACGGATGACTCAGGAACGCTCCTGTATCGCGCGGGCCAGGGCGGGCAGCGCGACCCGTACGGCCTGCCGTTCCGGCTCGGACAGCTCGCCGACGAGCTGCCCCAGCGCCTCGGCACGCTCGGCCCGGCGCTCCCGGAACACCTCCTCGCCCAGCTCGGTGACCTCCACCAGCACACCTCGCCCGTCCGTGCGGTCGGCGACCCGCCGTACCAGCCCCGCGCGCTCCATGCGGGTGACGAGCTGGGTCATGTTCGGCTGGGTGGCGTTCTCCGCCCGCGCCAGCTCGGTCAGCCGCTGCGGCCCCTCCCGGCCCAGCCTGCCGAGCGCCGAGGACGCGGCGGTACTGAGGCCCCCGGCCGTGGCGCTGCGCCGCACATGGCGCACCAACTGCTCCACGGCGAGCATCAGATCCTCCACGGAGGTCTCCGGGGAGGTCTCGATGGGACCGGTGTCCATAACCCGCTTATGCATAAGCCCATTATGCAGATGCTTGTACGGTGAATCAAGTTGTCGGGCATGAAGAAGCCCGGCACGGCCCCGCCGAAACGGGACCGCGCCGGGCCGGGGAGATCAGCTGCCCGCGGTCAGGGGGAGTGGATGTCAGGCGGTGGCCGGGAAGAGCGTGCCGAGGTCGGTGAAGACCGCGTTGTTCAGCGCGAACGCTGACCGGCACTCCTCCACCACACGTCGTTTCTCCAGCTCGTCCACCGGCAGCGCGTCGAGCCGCTCGCGGTACTCGCGCTTGAAGGCGGCCGGGTTGCCGATGCCCTCGAAGACGTAGAAGCGGACGCCGTCGCCCTTGCTCTCCAGTCCCCAGGTCCGCTCCGCGATGCGCCGGATCACCTGACCACCCGACAGATCGCCCAGGTAGCGGGTGTAGTGGTGGGCCACATATCCGGCCGGCCAGGTCGCGGCGACCTCGGCGACACGGGCCGCGTACCGCTCCGTCGCGGGCAGCGGGGCCACCCGGTCGCGCCAGTCCTCACTCAGGAGGTGCCGCAGGTCGCGCTCCAGCTCGGCCACCCGCCGCAGCTCGGGACGGAGGAACGGGCCCGCTATCGGATCGCCCTCCAGCGAGGCGGCGGAATCCTCCAACGCGCGGTATATGAAGAGGAGTTGCTCGGTGTACCTGGCGAAGGCGTCCACGCCGAACCGGCCGCTCAGCAGTGCGCCCATGAACGGCGCCTGCTCGGCCTCGGTGTGCCGGTCCTGGCTGGCGGTGCGGATGACCGACGAGAAGAGGGGTGTCGACAACGCTGCCTCCCTGGCAGAGCCCGCGGTCACGCGGACGACCGGAGGCCGCCGCGTTGCCGACCGGGTGTCGGCAACATACTTAGGCTAGCCTAACTTACTGCCGTTCGGGAGGGGTGCCCACCCCCTCCCGCCCGAACGCCCCGGTCAGGCCCACCGGCTGACGCCGGGTCGTTCCTTGCGCCCCTCCACCCGCCCGCCTAGCTTGGACGCGACACGTCAGGACAGGTAGGTCGCCGATGACGCAGCCGCAGCACCCCCACGACAGCGGAGCCGACGGCCGCCAGATCCAACTGGAGACCCACGGCCTCGACGTCATCGGGGACGCGGACCGCAAAGGCACCCCGAGCACCCTGTTCTGGCCCTGGTTCGGCGCCAACGTCAGCGTCCTCGGCCTCAGCTACGGCGCCTTCGCCCTCGGCTTCGGCATCTCCTTCTGGCAGTCCCTCGCCGCCGGAGTCCTCGGCATCGTCGCCTCGTTCCTGCTCTGCGGCCTCATCGCCGTAGCCGGAAAACGCGGCTCCGCGCCCACCATGGTGCTCAGCCGCGCCGCCTACGGAGTACGCGGCAACCGCCTGCCGTCCGTCATGTCCTGGATGCTCACGGTCGGCTGGGAAACCGTCCTCACCTCGCTCGCCACCCTCGCCACCGCCACCGTCTTCAGCCGCCTCGGCTGGGGCGGCGGCACCGAGACCAAGGCCGTCGCCCTCCTCGTCGTCGCCGCGCTCACCGTGGTCGGCGGCGTCATGGGCTTCGACCTCATCATGCGCCTGCAGACCTTGATCACCATCATCACCGGCGTGCTCACCCTGGTCTACGTCGCCCTCGTCGCCGACCACGTCCACTGGGCCGTCGTCAGCGCCATCCCGGCGGGCTCCGCCCAGCAGTTCATCGGCGCGCTGGTGTTCATGATGACCGGCTTCGGACTCGGCTGGGTCAACGCCGCCGCCGACTACTCCCGTTACCTCCCGCGCTCCTCCTCCAGTCGCGGCGTCATCGGCTGGACCACCCTCGGCGCCTCCGCCGCCCCGCTGCTCCTACTCGTCTTCGGCCTGCTGCTCGCCGGGTCCTCCGACCGGCTGAGCCGGGCCATCGCCGCCGACCCCATCGGCGCCCTGACCACCATCCTGCCGACCTGGTTCCTCGTCCCCTTCGCCCTGGTGGCCGTGCTCGGCCTGGTCGGCGGCGCGGTGCTGGACATCTACTCCTCCGGGCTCGCCCTGCTCTCCGCCGGACTGCGCGTGCCCCGCTATCTGGCCGCCCTCCTCGACGGCGTCCTGATGATCGCAGGCTCCCTCTACATCGTGTTCTACGGCGGCGCCTTCCTCGGCGAGTTCATGGGCTTCCTCACCACCCTCGGCGTGCCCATCGGCGCCTGGTGCGGCGTGATGCTCGCCGACCTCGCCCTGCGCCACCGCGACTACGACGAAGGCGACCTCTACCGTCCCGACGGCCGCTACGGCGACGCCCCCGTCCTGCCCCTCGTCCTCACCCTCAGTGCCACCGCGATCGGCTGGGGCCTGGTCACCAACACCGCCGCGGCCTGGCTGAGCTGGCAGGGGTACCTCCTCGGCCCGCTCGGCCTCGGCGGCCGGTCCGGCGAGTGGGCCCACGCCAACCTCGGCGTCCTCGTCGCCCTGGCGCTCACCCTCCTCGGCACCCTGCTGCTGGGCCGGGGCCGGGTACGCGCGCAGGAGACACTCCCGCCGAGCCCCGCCCCGGCCCACGGGATGTACGGCGCGTGAGGCCGGTGCCGGGGCTGCTCGCCGGGAGCTGAACCGGGTGCTGGGAGGTGCGGACTTCGCTCGCTGTGATCGTGTGCCTGCCGTCTGATCGGGTGAACCGTTCATCGGACTGGGGGCGGCCCCGCGCATCGCCTGACCCCAAGGGGCGCCGGGACCGGGGGGTGGGCCGGGGCTCGGAGGGGCGGGCCGGGGCTCGGACCTGCTGGAAACCGCGCGCATGCTCCGGGCGCGGATGGGTACGCGGCCGGGAGCGCGCTCGGGCCCCGGCCCAGCGTGAGCCCGTACGACCGCACTACCTGGGGATGTGCCATGGAGACACCCGCACACGACGACCTTCCGACGCCGACGCCCGCCCAGCAGGCGCTGGACGTGCTGACCGTCAACACCGACGACCAGGCCGCCCTTGAGACCCTCGCGCACAGTGACGTGCTCGTCCCGATGCCCGACGAGGCCGTGGACGCGGAGGGCGCCGACTCCACGATGGTCGCTCTGCCGGTACTCGAGCAGCCCGGCGGCGAGCAGGTGGTTCCGGTGTTCACCTCGGAGCTGGAGATGGCCGGGCTGCTGCCCTCCGTGTCCCGCTACCGGCTGATCCAGCTCGGTGCCCTCGCCGCCCAATGGCCCGAGGAGGAACTCTCGCTCACGATCGACGGCAGCTCGGAGCACGGGCTGACGCTCACCTCACAGGGCGTGCGGACACTGCTGGCGCGCTGAACCGCCTCACGTATGGCGGAGTCGCACATGGGCGGCTTCGCCATACGGGTGTGTCTGGGGTGGGGGCTGGGCCTGTGTGTGGCGCGCCCATGGGGGCCGCTGTCATGTGGGCTGCATCTATGTGCGTTCAGCCTGTGTGGGCAGCGCCCATGTGCGTCGCGCGCCTGCGTGGCAACACCCGTGTGTGTAGCCACTGCGTGGGCGGCACCCATGTGCGCTGCGCCCACGTGGGCCACGCCTATGTAGGCCACGCCCATGTGCGATCCGGACCTCAGTCCGTCGATTCCGCCAGCATCCGCCCCAGTACCCCCCGCTGAAGGGGCAGCACCTCCGCGTGCAGGTCGCGGCCCTTGCGGGTGAGGCTCACCCACACCCCGCGCCGATCCTCCGCGCACACCGAGCGCTCGACCAGGCCCTCCTTCTCCAGCCGCCCGATCAGCCGTGAGAGCGCGGACTGGCTGAGGTGGACCCGGCCGACCAGGTTCTGCACCCGGCAGTGGTCCCCCTCGACGGGGGTCTCCGCGGCCAGGATGTCCAGCACCTCGAAGTCGCTGGCGCCCAGTCCGTGCGGATGGAGGGCACGGTCTATCTCGCACATCGTGCGCGCGTGCACCGCGAGGATGTCCCGCCAACGTTCTTCGAGCCGGGCACCCTCGCCCGTCTTCACTGCCATACCCGCACCGTAGCACCGATCCGGCCAATCGTTGACTGTGCAACTAGTGCGGGCGCAAGCCGCCGTACGGGCGAACCCGGCCGCCCGCCTCACCCCACCTCGCCACGGCCCCCGCCCCGCCCGCAGTCCGGTACCGGACAACCCGCACCGAGAGCCGGACGCACCCCTGGCGCCTGCGCCACAGTGGGACCACGGCACACGGCAGACCCGGGGGAGTGGAGGCGGCACACACATGATGGGCACGCCCTCGGGCCGCGTACGCCAGACCGTCCTGGACTGGCTCAAGGACCCGGCGGCCCACTTCCCTCCGGCGAGCCTCGACCCCGTCGGAACCGGCGTCACCCTGCGCGCCGTAGCCGGCAAGCTCGGCGTACCCCGCCGGACCGCCGCCGCCCACCTCGACTTCCTCGCCCGCCTCGGTCTGCTGCGCACCCGCCGTCGCCTGCTGCGCACCTACTACCGCCGCGACGAGGCGCGCATCGCCGAGGTGGCCCAGCTCTTCGAGAAGAACTGGTGATCCTCACTTCCCGGGCAATACGGGCACGGACGGTAAGAAGTCGTTGTGAGCGAGCCGGGTTCCGCCCGGAGCGCGCGTGGCCGCGTTCCGCCCCACACCCCCGGTGCCTCTACGCTGCCGTACGCGCGGGCGGCGCTCCGGAGCGGTCCGCGCCGGTGCCGAACGGGCGCGCCAAGACGTGCCCGCACCGCAGTCGACCCCCTCTCCCCAGAACTGGAATCCATGAGCGCCATCTCTGTCGGTCAGGCCGTCGTCCTCGGAGTAGTGGAGGGGGTGACCGAGTTCCTCCCGGTGTCCTCCACCGGTCACCTGAAGATCACCGAGGGGCTCATGGGCATCCCCGTGGACGACAAGTCCGTCGTCGGGTTCTCCGCGGTCATCCAGGTCGGTGCCATCGCGGCCGTGCTCGTGTACTTCTTCAAGGACATCAAGCGGATCGTCACCGCCTGGTTCCAGGGGCTGATCCACCCCGAGCAGCGCTACCGGCACGACTACAAGTTCGCCTGGTGGGTGATCGCGGCCACGATCCCGATCGTCGTCGTCGGACTGGCCGCCAAGCCGCTGATCGACGGGCCCCTCGCCTCCCTGTGGGTGGTCGCGGGCTCCCTGATCGTCGGCTCCGGCGTGATGTGGGCCGCCGACCAGATGGGCCGCCACAAGCGCGGTGAGGACGACACCTCGTTCAAGGACGCGATGCTGGTCGGCTGCTCGCAGATCCTCGCGCTGCTCTTCCCCGGCTTCTCCCGCTCCGGCGCCACCATGTCCACGGCGCTCATCCTCGACCTCGACCGCGTCGCCGCCACCCGCCTCTCCTTCTTCCTCGGCATCCCGGCCCTCACCGGCGCCGGTGTCTACGAGCTCAAGGACGCCCTCGGCGCGGGCGTCAGCGCCGCCCCCCTGGTGGTCGGCACCGTCGTCTCCTTCGTCGTCGCCTACGCGTCCATCGCCTGGCTGCTGAAGTTCGTCGCCAAGCACTCGTTCAACGCCTTCGTGATCTACCGGATCGTCGTCGGCGTGGCCCTGATCGGCCTGCTCGCCACCGGCACGCTCAGCAACTGAGCGAGCGCGCCCACCGCACGGGGTGCGGACGCCCGGACACACGGGCGTCCGCACCCCGTGCGCGTACCGGCTCGTCCCGCCTTGACAGGTTCTGCCCTCAGACCGCACGATCGCTCCGTGAACCTGTCAGACAGCCAGACAGGTGGTCCGGCCCCCCGACGCGTCAGCGCGATGGAAGCGGTCCTCGGCCACCTCCGCGGCGCCATCGAGCGCGGCGACTACGCGATCGGCGACAAGCTGCCCTCCGAGGCTGAGCTGTGCCGCACCCTCGAGGTCTCCCGGCCGGTCGTGCGCGAGGCGCTGCGCGCCCTGCACACCATGGGGCTCACGGTCTCCCGCACCGGCAAGGGCACGTTCGTCGTCGCCGACGCCGTAGAGGACCCCACGTTCGGCGACTACGCGGCCAGCGACCTGCTGGAGGTGCGGCGCCACATAGAGGTCCCGGTCGCCGGGTACGCCGCCAGGCGGCACACCCCTGAGGACCTGGACCGGCTGACCCGTCTCCTGGACCGTATGGAGCGGGAGACGGACACCACCGCGTGGGTCGCCATGGACACCCTCTTCCACCTCGCCGTCGCGGAGGCCGCCCGCAACCCGGTCTTCCGCCAGGTGATCGAGGAGATCCGCGACGCCCTGGCCCGCCAGTCGGCCTTCCTCACCGAGCTGGGCGGCCGCCGCGAGCAGTCCGACCGCGAGCACCGCGCCATCGTCGACGCGCTCGCCGCGGGCTCCGAACACGACGCCGTCGCGGCCATGACCCACCATCTCGACCGGGTCGCCACGACCCTCACCCGTATCGTCCGCACCGCGGGCGCCGCCACACCCCCGGCGCTGCCCGCACAGGGCGGACCGCAGACCACCGGAGCCGACGCGTGACCCGCGCCCAGGCCACCCCCGACCCCGTGACGCAGGCAATGATGCACACCAGCTCCCCCCTCGACGCCCCCGTCGTCCGCGCACCCCGCCACACCCCCGTCGCCCACCTGGTGCGCGGCGGAGTCGTCGAGGGCGTCCACCACGGCTCGGTCGTCGTCCTCGACACCGACGGCCGGACGCGGCTCCAGCTCGGCGACACCGAGGCCGCCTTCTACCCGCGCTCCGCGCTCAAGCCCGTCCAGGCCGTCGCCATGCTGCGCGCCGGGCTGCCCCTCGACGGCGACCTGCTCTCCCTGGCCGCCGCCAGCCACTCCGGCGAGGAACGCCACCTCGCGGGCACCCGCCGCATCCTCGAACGCGCCGGACTCACCGAGGCCGACCTGCGCAACACCCCCGACATGCCGTACGACCCCGTCGTCCGCGACGCCTGGGTCCGCGACGGCCGGAGCCCCTCCCGGCTCGCCCAGAACTGCTCCGGCAAGCACGCCGCCATGCTCTGGACCGCGGCGCTCAACGGCTGGTCCCTGGCCGACTACCTCGACCCCGCCCACCCCCTCCAGCAGGCCATCGCCGAGACCGTCGAGGACCTCACCGGGCAGCGGGTCGCCCATGTCACCGTCGACGGCTGCGGCGCGCCCCTGTTCGCCGTCTCCCTGCACGGACTCGCCCGCGCCCTCGCCCGCATCACGACCGCAGCCCCCGGCACCCCCGAGGCGCGCGTGGCGGACGCGATGCGCGAGCACGCCGAGATGGCCTCCGGCGCCCGCCGTGACGTGGCCGCGCTGATGCGGACCGTGCCCGGCCTGCTCGCCAAGGACGGCTTCGAGGGCGTCCAGGTGGCCGCGCTGCCCGACGGCCGCGCCATCGCCGTGAAGATCGCGGACGGCGCCGACCGGGCCCGGATACCCGTCGCCGCGGCCGCCCTCGCCCACGCCGGGATCGACCCGGCGCTCCTCACCGACTTCGCCGGCGCCCCCCTGCTGGGCGGCGGCCGGCCGGTGGGAGCGGTGCGTACGGTACGAGAGCTGGAACCGGCACCGCTGCTGCCCTGCGGCTGAGCCTGCTGACCGGTGGCGGAGGTCAGGCTCTGGTGCCTCCGCCGGTGTTCCTGCCGCCCTTGCTACGCAGCGCCAGCGTCACCCCGGCCGCTCCGAGGACGATGATCCCGGCGATGGTCGCGGTCCGGGTCCAGTCGGTGTCGTCGTCCGGCGCCGGAGAGGTGGCCGCCGCGACGGGGACGGCGGAGTGCGTGGGCTCCGGCGTGGTGCGCAGTCCGTCCAGCGAGCCCACCGGGTCCACCCGTCCGGCGGCGGCGAAGCCCCAGTCCAGCAGCTGGCGCGCCTCTTCGTACACCGCGAGCCCGCCGCCCTCCTGAGGGTTCATCACCGTGACCACCAGGGTGCGGCCACCCCTGCGGGCGGCGGCGACGAGGGTGTTGCCCGCGTTGCTGGTGTAGCCGTTCTTGATGCCGATGATCCCCGGATACGGAGCGACGCCGTCCTCGCCGGTCAGCAGCCGGTTGGTGTTCTCGATGGCGAACGGCCACCCCTCACCGGGGAACTGGGCCTGCGCGGTCGAGCAGTACCGCGCGAAGTCCGGGTTGTGCAGCCCGGCCCGGCCGAACACCGCCAGGTCGAACGCCGAGGACACCTGACCGGGGGAGTCGTAGCCGTCGGGGGAGATCACATGGGTGTCCATCGCGCCCAGCGTGCGCGCCTTCGTCTGCATCTTGGCGACGGTGGTGTCCACACCCCCGTCCAGGGCCGCCAGGACGTGCACGGCGTCGTTGCCCGAGCTGAGGAACACGCCGCGCCACAGGTCCGCCACCTGATAGGTGTGGCCCTCCTCCACCCCGACCAGGCTGCTGCCCTCGCCGACGTCCGCCAGCTCCTGGTAACTCACCTTGTGCTGCTGGGTCGCGGGCAGCGTCGGCAGGACGGTCAGCGCGAACAGGGTCTTCAGGGTGCTCGCGGGCGGCAGCTTGCGGTGCGCCCCGTCGGCGGCGAGCACATCACCGCTGTCGGCGTCGGCCACCAGCCAGGACAGCGCCGAGAGCTGCGGTGTCTCGGGGGCACCGGCGCGCGGGCGTACCTGGACGCCGGAACCGTAGAGCAGGGACGGCTGCGGGACGGCCGCCCGTGGTGCGGGCGGTGCTGGTTCCCCGCCGCCTCCGGTGGCGGCGGCCGCGGGCGCGAGGGCCAGCGCTCCCGCCATGCACAGGGAACAGACGGAAAGGGTCGCCCGACGTGAGAATCCGGTGCTCATATGATCAACGTAGGAAGGTCGACGTGGTGCGGCGAGCTGTCCGCGCCGGACGGCTGAGGGGAGCAACCCGGATGCCGCACTGAGCGCCCATGTGGCGGTGCTCTATAGGTGGCAGCTGTGTATGGGCTGTGAACACACCCCCAGGGCTCTGACGGGCTCTGACGTATGACGGGGCGACATGGTGTGGCGCCACATGTGCCCCGCCCCCACCACCGGTGTCCGGGTGCCGTAACGATCCCGGTAGAGCGGGGTACTTGGGCGCCACCTGTGCCCTATCGTCACGACATGTCCACGCCACCGCAGCAGCCCGCGCAGCCCGCCGACCGGCCGCCGCAGCCCGGACCGCCCGCGCAGCCGCCCTCGGTCCCGCCGCAGCCGACTGCATACCCGTATCCGAGCCCGCAGTCCCCGCCGCCGGTCCCGCAGTCCCCACCCCCGGGACCCCCGGGCCCCTTCCAGCCGCCCGCGACGCCGAGCGGCCCCCAGCCGGGCAACCCCTACACCCAGCCCCCGCAGTATGGGCCGCCGCCGATGCCGCCCGCGGCCCGTGGGAGCGGTGCCGCCGGACGGGCGGTGCTGTGGGCCGTCGTCGGCGCGGTGGTGGCCTCCGCCGCCTGGGCGGGCGGCGTCTTCCTGATCGGCGCCGCGGCGAGCGCGGCCGACCTGCGCGGCTACGCGGCCCCGTCCGACCTCTGCTCCCGCGCGGACTACGCCTCATTCAAGGACGAGTACACCGCGGAAGACTCCGCGCCCACCCACAGCTCCCTCGAGGACCGGGCGTTGGACGAGAGTTACTGCAGCGCGAGCCTGAAGAAGCCCGGCTCCTCCTACGCCGACGCCTACCTCTCCATCCAGCTGGACCTGCACAAAACGACCGACCCGGGGCCCGAGTTCACCGCCACCTGGAAGAACTACGAGGAGAGCCACAGCGGTTACGACGTCGGCCCGGTCGAGGACATCGGCGACGAGGCGTACCTCGTGACCCGTGACACCACCAGCGGCACCTCCAGCGGCTCCCGCTACGCCACCCTGGCCGTCCGCGACGGCTGGGTCACCTACACGATGAGCTACAGCGCCTACCTCTCCTCGTACGACCCCGACAAGGACCCGCCGAAGATCGAAGAGATCTCGGACTGGCTGAAGACGGACACCCGGAACACGCTGGACCGGCTGAAGGACTGAAATGGCTTTCGCCGTATCGGATGCCGGGGGCAGACTTCCCGCCATGCCCACCTACTCCGCACCCGACGGCACCCCGCTGGCCTATCGGGTCCTCGGCGAAAAAGACGGCGACCCGGTCGTCTGCGTGCCCGGCGGCCCCACGGACTCCCGCTATCTGGGCGACCTCGGCGGCCTCTCCGGGCACCGGCGGCTGGCCGTCCCCGACCTGCGCGGCACCGGCCGGTCCGCCACCCCCGAGGACCCAGCCTCCTACCGCTGCGACCGGCTCGTCGACGACATCGAGGCCCTCCGCGTCCACCTCGGCCTGGACCGGATCGACCTGCTCGGCCACTCCGCGGGAGCCAACATCGCCACACGGTACGCGGCCCGCCACCCGCACCGGCTGCGCCGCCTCGCCCTGATCGGGCCCGGCACCCGGGCGGTCGGCCTGGACATCACGGGCGAGAGCCGACGCCAGGTCGCCCGGCTCCGCAAGAACGAACCCTGGTTCCCCGCGGCCTTCGCCGCGCTGGAGGCCATCACCGAGGGCACCGGCACCGACTGGGACGCCATCAGCCCCTTCTGCTACGGCCGTTGGGACGCCGCGGCCCAGCGGCACCACACCGGGAGCCGGCCGACCAACATGGAGGCCGTCACCCGCTTCGGCGAGGAGGGCGCCTTCGACCCGCCCGCCACCCGTGCGGCGCTCACCGACGTCACCGCGCCCGTCCTGCTGCTGACCGGCGAGTTCGACCTGAACAGCCCGCCCGAGGTCGTCGCCGAGTGCGCGGAACTCTTCCCCGACGCCAGGCTCGTCGTCCAGCCCGAGGCAGGACACTACCCCTGGCTCGACGACCCGGAACGGTTCGTGACGGTCGCCGCCGACTTCCTCACCCGGCCCTGACCCGGCACCCGTACGCCCTACGCTGGAGCCATGTTCAGCCCCGAGGGTCCCACCACGCGTGAACTGGCCGTGCAGGCGCTGTCGTCAGTCGAGCGGGGCTACGACCTGCTCGCGCCCAAGTTCGACCACACGCCGTTCCGGACGCCCGCCCCGGTGCTGGACGCCGTGGCGAAGGCGCTCGCACCGCTCGGCCCGTTCGAGGACGGGCTCGACCTGTGCTGCGGCACCGGTGCCGGGCTGCCCGTGCTGGACGGACTGTGCCGCCGGAGCGTCACCGGGGTCGACTTCAGCGCGGGCATGCTCGACGTGGCCCGGCGCGGACAGGGCGCGGAGGTCGCCCTGGTCCGGGCGGACGCCCGCGCGCTGCCCTTCACCGCCGCCTTCGACCTCGTCGTCAGCTTCGGTGCCTTCGGCCACTTCCTGCCACGGGAACTGCCCGGCCTCTTCACCCAGGTCCACTCGGCCCTGCGACCGGGCGGGCGGTTCGCCTTCCCGGTGCTCGCGCCGCCCCGGCCGTCGAGCCCCGCGTACTGGATGCTGCTCGCCTTCGACGCGGTGATGCGGGTGCGCAACGCCGTGTGGCGACCACCGTTCGTCATGTACTATCGCGCGTTCCGCCTCGGCGACGTCCGCCGGGAACTGGAGTTGGCCGGGTTCACCGTGGAGCTCCAGCCGCTGCCCGAGTTCGGCACGCGTGCCGACGGCAGCCCCCGCGCCCGGCTGGTGACGGCGCTGAGGGCACCGGTGAACTCGTAGGCGGGATGCGGCGACGCGGGTTCCTCACGCGCTCCGTCGTGTCCATCTCGGGCCGGTACGGGCCCAGGCACGCTCCCACTCGTCCAGCCGGTGCCGCAGCGCGACCCGGCGCTCCACCGCACGGGCCAGCAGCACGATCGCGGCCGTGCCGCCCGCCACGCCCAGGCCGACCACGACCGTGTGCTGCCAGACGGCCACGTCGTTCGGCGGCGGCGCCACCGTGCGCCCCCGGCCGTCGAACCAGACGGTGACCGTGTCCCCGGCACGCGTCCCGGCCGCGACATGCGCGACGGCGGTACGTTTCCGCTGCCCCGACCCTGGCCCCGGCTCCGTCCAGCGGACCTCGGCGCGGTAGGCGTGCCCACGGTCACCGTGCACCGTGGGCCGGGCCGCCGGACGGCCGAGCACCACGGCCCGTACCGCGTGCCGCTCGGCCCGCTGCTCCTCGGCGTGGGCCCGCGCCCGGTCGTAGGTGTAGAACCCGGCCGCCGTTCCCGCCAGGGGCGCGACCACGCACAGCAGGACGGCGACGAGCGCCACCACCCACGCCTCCATCACGTCCGACCGCCGCCGCAGCGGATTGGGCCGACGCCGGCGGCCGGGTGACCGGGTACGGATGTCCACACCCGTCAGGTACCCAGCAGGACCCGACCTCGCGCACCCGGCGCGCCACGAGCTGCCGTCGGCCCCACGACGCAGCAAGATCAGCAGCCCGACGGCCCGGCAGCCCGGCGGCTCAGCCGAAGCGTTCGATGCGGATGCGGTCCACCGGCTGACCGGCCGCGACGAGGAGACGGGAGGCATGTTCGGCGAAGCCATTGGAGCCGCACACATAGGCTTCCCACCCACCGGACGGCTGCTCGGCCAGGAGCGGCGCCACATGTGCGGCCGACATACGGCCCACCGGCACACCCGCCGGGGCGCTCCGGGTGAACACGGCCGTCGTCTCCGCGCCCAGCTCGTCGGCGTAGATCAGCTCCTCCGGGCCGCGTGCCGACACCAGCATCCGCAGCGGCACCGACAGACCCCGCGCACGGTGGTGCCGGACCATCGACATCAGCGGGACGATCCCGGAACCGGCCCCGAGCAGCAGCGCCGGACGGTCGCCCGGCCAGGCGAAGAAGCCGCTCAGCGGGCCGCGCACGTCGATCCGGTCACCGGGCCGGGCCACCGTGTGGAACCAGCCCGAGACCTCACCGTCCGGGACGCGGTCCAAGGTCAGCTCGATGTGCCCGGAGTCGTCCGGCGTGGAGGCGATGGAGTAGTGGCGCTGGGCCACATAACCGTCCTCGGCGGTCAGCCGCAGCATCAGATGCTGGCCGGGCAGATGCCCCGCCCACTCGGGCACCGCGAGCCGGAACGTCGACGCGGACGGTGTCTCCCGCCGGATCTCGGTCAGGGTGGCGGTCTGCCAGGCCGCCGCCACCTGCTCGCTCACCGCGATCCGACCGGGCACCGCGAAGCGGGCCGGGGGAGCGACGGGCGCGGACCCGGCCGCCCCCGGGGTCTCGGAGGTCCCGTAGGCCGGTGTCTCGTACGTCAGCTCAGTCACCTCGGTACCGCTGTTCCTCCCACGGGTTGCCCCGCTCGTGGTAGCCGTTGCCCTCCCAGAAGCCCGGTTCGTCGTGGTCGAGGAGGGTGAGGCCCGCGATCCACTTCACGCTCTTCCAGAAGTACAGGTGCGGCACGATCAGCCGGGCCGGACCGCCGTGCTCCGGGGCCAGCGGCGCGCCGTCGTGGTCCCAGGCGAGCCAGGCCCGGCCGCCGGTGAGATCGGCGAGCGGCAGGTTCGCGGTGTACCCGGTGTGGGAGCGGGCGAGCACATGTGTGGCGGACACATGGGGCCGCGCCACGGCGAGGAACGTGTCCAGCGCGACCCCGCCGAAGCGCATCCCGAACCTGGACCAGCCGGTCACACAGTGGATGTCACCCTCGTACAGCGAGCCGGGCAGGGCGTGTGCCTCGTCCCAGTTCCAGGTGTGCGGCCGGTCCACCAGCCCGTCGACGTGGAAGGACCAGTCGGCGGGCGCGAGGTCGGGGGTGACCTCGGCGGACAGGACGGGCCAGTCGTCGCCCGCGTCGTACTGTCCGGGAGGCAGCCCCGGACGGGAGACGCGCCGACGGCCCGTGAAGCCTCGGGTGACGTTCATGGTCCAACCGTACGCTCCCGCCACACACGCTCCCGTCCTGATCAGTGACCACACCGGCGACATCGGCCACATCCGGGAGCGCATCGGGAATAGCCGTCCCTCCGCCGCGATTGGGGGGAGTGCCGAGGCGCCGCCGCGCCGGTGAAGAGACGAGGGAAACGAGGACAACAGGATGCCCGAGGCGTACGTCTCCACGCGGTACGACGGCCGGGAGGCCGACACCCTGACCGGCGCGGACCCCGGCCCCGCCGGGACAACCGTCCCGCACCCGCTGGACAACGCCGCCCGCGCCTCCCTCACCGGCCCGCACGCCCACTTCGCCGAACGGTACGGCCGGGTGCTCCGGTACCCGGTCGAGGTGTCGCCCTGGCTGGCCCTGCCCGACGAACCCGAGGCCGCCGACTGGGCCGAACTCGCCGCGCTCGCCGGACCCGGCGCCGAGGTCCCCCTGCTCGGCTACCGGGGCCGGGTGCCGGAAGGCTGGGAGATCACCTTCGACGTGGCCGGGGTGCAGCTGGCGGACGACGGCGTGCCCGGTGCCCCGGACCCGGAGGCGATGCCGCTCGGCCCGGCCGATGTGCCCGAGATGCTGGACCTCGTCGCGCGCACCCAGCCCGGCCCGTTCGAACCGCGCACCATCGAGATGGGCACGTACCTCGGCATCCGGCGTGACGGCGCGCTGATCGCCATGGCGGGGGAGCGGCTGCGTCCGCCGGGCTGGACCGAGATCAGCGCGGTCTGCACCGACCCGGCCTTCCGCGGCGAGGGGCTGGCCACCCGGCTGATCCTCGCCGTCGCGCACGGCATCCGCGAGCGCGGCGAGCGCCCGTTCCTGCACACCGGCGCGGCCAACACCGGCGCCATCCGCCTCTACGAGTCCCTCGGCTTCCGGCACCGGCTGGACACGAGGTTCTTCGGGGTGCGCGTGCCCCTCGAGTCGTAGCCCGGCCGGTTGTTCGGCTTATTCGGTGGACCCCGCGTTGTACCGCTCCAGGTAGGCCGCGAAGCGGACCAGGTCGTCCTCCGGCCAGTCGGCGAGCCGTTCCTGGAAGGCGCCCCGGCGCCTCTCGGTGACCTGGGCCAGGATCTCCTCGCCCGCCCGGGTGAGATGGAGCACCTGCACGCGGGCGTCCTCCGGAGCGAGCCGCCGCTCGATCAGCCCGGCCCGCTCCAGCGCGCCCACCTGACGGCTCACCGTCGACTTGTCCAGCGCGTAGTGCGAGGCCAGGTCGGTCGCCCGGCAGCCGCCGCGCTCCTCCAGATGCCCGAGCAGCGTGTACGACACCAGCGACAACTCGGGATGCATCCGCCCCGCCGAGGCGCGGGCCCGGCGCGCGAACGCCGTCATCTCGCGCTGGATCGTCTCGACGGCCGATTCCGCCGCCGTCATGAGATCACCTTCGTCATGAGAACCCCTTCACGGAACTCCTCCGAGCCGTCCGAACGATTCTGGTTGTATAGTACAACTTGAACGTGAGTTGTATAAGACAACCAATGGAGGTTCCGGTCGATGAAGTCCCCGGCACTGCGTCATGTGCTCACGCACCTGATCACCCCGCTGCTGATGTGCATAGGTATGGGGCTCGCCTATATGGGAGCCTTCGTCACCCCGGAGCCCCACCACATGCCCGTGGCCGTGGTCGGCGCCGGACCCGAGGCGAAGGTGTTCGCGCAGACGGTGAAGGACACCGCGGGGGACAAGCTCGACGTCCGTACCGTCTCCACCCGGGCCGCAGCCGTGGAGCTGCTGAGGGACCGGCATGTCACCGGCGCCTATGTGCCCAGCGCACATGAACCCGAGCTGATCGTGGCGAGCGCCGCCTCCGACATGGGCGCCACCGCCGTGGAGAAGGTCTTCACGCCGGTCGCCGCGCACCAGGGCGCCCCGCTGAAGGTCACCGACATCGCGAAGCCGGTGTCCGACGACCCCACGGGCCAGGGCCTGTTCTTCCTGCTGATCGCCGTCAGCATCGGCTCCTACGCCTCCGTCGCCGCCATCGGCGCGGCCGGTGCCGCGCTCGCCGTGCGGGTGCGCGCGCTCATCGCGGTCGGCACGGCCGCCGTGGTCGGCGGCATCGGCGCCCTGCTCGCCGGGCCGGTCTTCCACCTCGCCCACCACGACCTGGGCACCCTGTGGGCCATGGCGTGGCTGTACTCGGCGGGCATCCTCCTCATCGGCGTCGGCCTGCACACCTTCCTCAAGCGCTGGACCACGCTCGCCATGATGGTGCTGTTCGTGATGCTGAACTTCACCAGCTCGGGCGGGTTGTTCCGGCCCGAGCTGCAGAACGGCTTCTTCGGCACCCTGCACGCCTTCTGGAACGGCGCCGGGTTCGTCGAGGGCATCCGCTCGCTGCTGTACTTCGGCGACGACGGCATCGCCCGCAACGTATGGACCCTCGTGGCCTGGCTGGTCGTCGGTATCGCCGTCACCGGGATCGCCGCCCTGTGGGAGCGCCCGGCCCGCCGGACCCCGGCCGAGGTGCCGGCCGCGCAGGACACCCCGGCCGCCGAGGCCGAACGGGAGGCCGAGCGCGAAGCCGTGCGCGAGGCCGAGGAGGAGACCGAGGAGACCGTGGCCGTCTGAGCCGTCGCGGACTCACGGCCACCGACCGTGCCAGGAATCCGGTCCCGTCCGGAGACCCCGGCACGGTATGGTGGCCGTCCGGTCGCGCGGAGTGCGCGCCCGGTGCGAACGAGGAGGTGAGACCCATCAACGCTGTGTCAGCCAGGGTGCTCTCCCCTCGTACCCGTGCCATGTGACGGCACGGATTCACGCGACGGTGACCGTGAGAGCGCCTTGAGGCCCCAGGTCCCCGAAAGGCTCCAGGCTCTTATGGCCGCCGTGCCCGTATCACCCTCCCCGCTCGCCGACCCGTCCTCCCTCTTGGCCGCACTGCGCGCCGCCGGCTGTGTATTCGCCGAGGACGAGGCCCGGCTGATCCTCGCCACCGCCCGCAGCGCCGACGAGGCCACCGCGATGGCGGAGCGCCGCGCCTCCGGGCTCCCGCTCGAACACGTCCTCGGCTGGGCCGAGTTCCACGGGCTGCGCATCACCGTGGAGCCCGGCGTGTTCGTACCCCGCCGCCGCACCGAGTTCCTCGTCGACCAGGCCCTGGCCCGCGCCCCGCACGCACGCGTGGTCGTGGACCTGTGCTGCGGCTCCGGCGCACTCGGCGCGGCCCTCGCCGTCGCGCTCGACGGCGCCGAGGTGCACGCCGCCGACATCGACCCGGCCGCCGTCCGCTGCGCCCGCCGTAACCTCGCCCCCCACATGGGGCGCGCCCACACTGGCGACCTCTACGCGGCACTCCCCGCCGAACTGCGCGGTCGCGTCGCCATCCTGACCGCCAACGTGCCCTATGTGCCCTCCGCGGAGATCTCCCTGCTCCCCGCCGAGGCCCGCGACCACGAACCCCCGACCGCGCTCGACGGCGGCCCCGACGGACTCGACGTGCTGCGCCGGGTGGCCGACGGAGCGGCCGACTGGCTGGCCCCCGGCGGCTGCCTGCTCTCCGAGACCAGCGCACGCCAGGCGTCCGCCGCCCAGGAGGTGTTCGCCCGCGCTGGGCTGGCCGCACATGTGGCCGTCTCACATGAGTGGGACGCACATGTGGTGATCGGCGTACGGTGACCCGGCCCCGGCCCCCAGTCGACGGCAAGCCCCGGCCCACGACACATCGCGGACTGCGACAGCCGCGAGCTACGACAAGTCGCGGGCCCGCGCGATGAGTACGGCCACGTCGTCGTGGTTGTCCGGCTCGTACAGCGTGCTCAGGAGGTGCTCGCAGACCTCCTCCAGCGGACGGTCCGCGCCGTCGGCCAGCAGGGACAACAGCCGGTCAAGGCGTTCGTCCAGCGAGTGGCTGCGGGTCTCCACCAGACCGTCGGTGTACAGCACCAGCTCGTCGCCGGGCTCGAAGTCGACGGTCACGGTCGCGAACTCCACCCCGCCCACCCCCAGCGGCACACCCGTGGGCAGGTCCAGCAGCTCCGGCGGCCGGCCCGGACGGACCCGTACCGGAGGCAGGTGCCCGGCGTTGGCGATCAGACAGCGGCGCTGCCGAGGGTCGTGGACGGCGTACACGCAGGTGGCGATGGAGTGCTCCGTCGCCGCCGTGGCCTTGTCCAGCTGTTCCAGCAGCAGTGACGGGTCGAGGTCGAGCGAGGCGAGGGTGGTGGTGGCGGTGCGCAGCAGGCCCATCGTGGCGGCCGCGCTGATGCCGCTGCCCATCACGTCGCCGACGACCAGCGCCGTCTTGTCGCCGTCCAGCGGAATGACGTCGAACCAGTCGCCGCCGACCTCGCTGGTGGAGCCCGCGGGCTGGTAGCGGGACGCCACCTCCAGCCCCGCCGTCACCGGCGGATGGCTCGGCAGCAGGCTGCGCTGGAGGGTCAGCGCGGTGCTGCGGGCGTTCTGGTACCAGCGCGCGTTGTCGATCTGCACGGCGGCGCGCGCCGCCAGCTCCCGCGCCAGCAGCACGTCGTCCTCGTCGAAGGGCGCCGGGTTGCGGGTGCGCTTGAGGTCCAGCGCGCCCAGCACCTCGCCGCGCGCGATCAGCGGGACGGCCAGGTAGGAGTGCAGCCCGGCCCGGCTCAGCATGACGGCGGCCTCGGGGGAGCGCGCGATGCGCGGCAGGTCCTCGTCCTTGACCCGGGGCACGTGTACCGCCTCGCCCGTACGCACGCACTCGGTGACCAGGCGGTCCGGGCCGTACCAGGCGATGCCGCCGGGCCGGTCGGCCGCCCGTACGGCGTCGCCGCCGTCGTCCGGGCGTACGGCGAGCGCCCGGATCACGGCCGGTTCGGACGGGCCGAGCGTGCTGCGCCTGCCCTCCACGACCGCGTCCAGCAGGTCGACAGCGGCGACGTCGGCCAGTGCCGGGACGGCGACCTCGGCCAGTTCGCACGCGGTGCGCTCCAGCTCCAGCGTCGTCCCGATGCGGGCGGAGGCGTCCGCGATCAGGGCGAGCCTGCGCCGTGCGTTCTCCGCCTCCACCGCCGCCCGGTGCTGCTCGGTGATGTCGACCAGGGACAGGGCGGCCCCCAGGACGTTGCCCAGCGCGTCGTCCAGGCGGTACAGCGACAGCGACCAGGTGTGCTCGGCGTCCGGGTCGGCCGGGGTACGGCCCACCACGGTCCGGTCGATCACCGGATCTCCGCTCGTCAGCACCTCCCGCAGGGCCTCCTCCACCACGTCGGCGTCCAGCAGCGGCAGCACCTCGCGCATGGTCCGGCCCTCGTGCCGCTCGGCCGGGACCCCGCTGAGCCGCTCCAGCGCCGGGTTGACCGAGACGAACCGCAGCGCGGTGTCCAGGACGGCAAGTCCCATCGGGGACTGGTGCACCATCCGCTCGGACAGCGCCACGTCGTGCTCCAGCCGCCGTACCGTCGACTGGTCGGCGGCCAGACCCAGCGCGTACACGTCACCCCGGTCGTCGAGCAGACGCATGTTGCGGAACTCCACCAGTCGGGTGGTGCCGTCCTTGCGGCGGATGGGGAAGCCGCCCGCCCAGCTCTGTCCGGTGCGCAGCACGTCCTCGAACAACTCACCGACCAGTTCGATGTGCCGTTCGTGCACCATCAGCCGGGCCGCGTACCGGCCGAGCGCCTCATCGGCGGGGTAGCCGAACAGCTCCTCGGCCTGCGGGCTCCACAGCACGATGCGGCCCCGGGCGTCCAGCACCACGGAGGCCACGCCCAGCATGTCGAGCAGCCCGCCGGGCCGTACGGGGCCGCGCTCGGGCTCGCCGTTCCCGGCCGCCTGAGTCTCGGCTGCACTCATGCCACGCACCGCCTTCGCCCGTCCGCACGGCACGCCGTCCCCCGTGCCGACTCCCCTTGTTGTACCGCGCCCACACCCGGCGCGCCGAGGCCGTGGTGCCAGGAACCGTGTGCGTCCACCATCTCTCACTCCGGCCTCCGGTGTACTCCCCGGCCCCAGTGGCCCCGTGACGCGTGTGGCGGACGTCGTCCAACGGGCCGGGAGAGTTCACCGTCATCTTCCTTGTTGGTCTGTACATGCCTACCTGGGCGGGCCAGACTGTGCGCCGACCGAGTGTCCCCACCCCCCCTCACCGAGGAGTCGGCCCATGCCCGCCCCTGCCCGAAAGCGCCGCCACGCGTTATCCGCCGGACTCGTCACGCTGGCCACCGCCGCCGCCCTGTCCCTGGGCGCCGCGGCCCCCGCCTCGGCGGCGGACACCTGGACCGAGACCGGTTCCGACCGCGCCGACCCGCTGACCGAGAGCCAGGGCCTGACCTCCGTCGAGGTCCCGGCGAACAGCCCCAACCGCTACACCGGCGTCGGCACCATCCCGGTCGGCGTCTCCAGCCGGGGCTGGAACCACGTCGGCGACCCCGACGCCTCGTACAACGGCTACTACATCGAGCCCTACCAGCGGGACTCGGGCAACTCCAAGATGTACCGGGTGCAGGCGCCCGGCGGTGCCTGGTCGGAGTACACGCACACGCTCGCCCCCGGCGAGGCCATGAACAACTCCTGGTCCGCCATCTCGCCCGACGGGCAGTGGATGCTCTCCGGCGAGTGGGGCACCATGAACCGCCTGCTGGTCTTCCCCACCCCCGGCGTCAACGCGGCCACCTCGCCCTCGGCCGACCTGAAGCTGGCCTCCAATGTCACCCTGGACCGCCCCGTACGCGATGTGCAGGGCTGCGACTTCTCCGGGCCCACCACGCTGCTCTGCTCCTCCGACGACCCGGAGGGCACGCTGTTCGGCATGACCAAGCCGCTCCTCCAGATCGATCTGTCGGCGCCGGCGAACGGCACCTCCAACGTGTCCGGCCGTGTGACGGCCCTGCGCCAGCTCCCGCTGCGCAGCTCCTGCTCGGGCAGCTTCGAGACCGAGGGCATCGACTACGACCGGCGCAGCGGCACCCTGCGGGTGATCGTCGTCTCGCCGGGGTTCTGTGTGATCACGGACAGCAAGACGTACAAGTTCACCCGGAGCTGATCCGTCGGGGTCCGCCGGTCTCCGGGGGGATGGCCGCCGCCTGCCTGGGTACCCGACCAGCGCGGACGGCCAGGAAAGGAGCGGACATGACGAACACGGAGGCATCGCACCCGGAGACCGTCTCGGTGGAGATCAGCGGGTGCTCGCCGGACGACGCGCGCGTGGTCTTCGATGTGCTGAGCGCCTGCTTCGCGTCGGACCGTGACGCGGGCGACGCCCCGCAGCAGCAGGACGCGTCACGCCCGATGGTGTGGCTCGGCACGTACGACATCGCGGACTCCCGCACCGGGAACTGTCCGCCCGCCAAGCTCAGCTCGTCCGTCCAGGCGGACGTGCAGGGCGGGTACTGGGCGGTGGACCGGTTCCGTGAGGCGCTGGGCGAGATGTTCACCGTCCAGGAGACCGCGGCGGCCTCCGGCGACCAGGAGCGGGAACTCCACCTGCTGCTGGACAGCCGCTGACCGACCCCTCGTGCGAGGTGCCCCGGCCGATTCCCGTCGGCCGGGGCACCCTGCCGTGAAAACGGCTGGTCGCGGGTCGTGGACTGTGCTTCCCTTCCGCGATGAGGACTGAGAGCGGACGCCCGTCTCCGCAGATCCCGGCCCCTCGTGTCCGGCGCAGGACCGATCGCGACCTCGACGCCTGTGTCCAGGTACTCGCCGCCGTCCACGAGCGGGACGGCTATCCGATGAACTGGCCCGACCGCCCCGGTGACTGGCTGACGCAGCCCGTGCTCGTCGCTGCCTGGGTGGCGGAACTGGACGGCCGGATCGCGGGCCATGTCGGGCTGTCCCGGAACGACATCGGCGATGTCGCGCCCGGCCTGTGGAGGGCCCGCGAGGGTGCGGGCGGCGAGGCGACCGCGGTCATCAGCCGATTGTTCGTCGCTCCAGCGGCACGCGGCCACGGGCTGGGCGCGTCGTTGATGGCCCGAGCTGTCCGGGAAGCGCGGGATCGCGGCCTGCATCCGGTGCTCGACGTCCTGGCCTCCGACACCGCGGCGGCCGCCCTCTACGAGCGACTGGGCTGGGAACTGCTCGGCAGCACCGAACAGCGGTGGAGCCCGGAGCAGACCGTGACGATCCGCTGCTACGCGGCGCCGTGAAGCCGATACGCCGCGACTCGCCTCGTCCGCCCTGGCCGGAGCCGGGTGACGGTACTCACGCCTCTCCACATGTGCGCCACGCCCATGTGCCCTCCGTCCCACCCTTATGCAACTAGTTGCAAAAAGGTGGGCGGTTGCTCTACAACAAGAAGCGACCGCACCCCCACGGAGGGCCCGATGAGCCGTTACCCGCACCTGATGTCCCCGCTCGACCTGGGATTCACCACCCTGCCCAACCGCGTCCTCATGGGCTCCATGCACGTGGGCCTGGAGGAGGCCGAGCGCGGCTCCGAGCGGATGGCGGCCTTCTACGCGGCCCGCGCGCGCGGCGGGGTCGGCCTCATCGTCACCGGTGGCATAGCCCCCAACGACGAGGGACGCCCCTACGAGGGCGGCGCGAAACTCACCACCGACGCCGAGGCGGAGGACCACCGCGTCGTCACCGACGCCGTCCACCGGGAGGGCGGCCGCATCGCCCTGCAGGTCCTGCACTTCGGCCGCTACGCCTACCACGCCGACCTGGTCGCCCCGAGCCCGCTCCAGGCCCCGATCAGCCCCCACGTCCCCCGTGAGCTGACCGACGCCGACATCGAGCGGACCATCGAGGACTACGTCCGCACCGCCCGCCTCGCTCAGCAGGCCGGGTACGACGGCGTCGAGATCATGGGCTCCGAGGGCTACCTCATCAACGAGTTCATCGCCGCGGGCACCAACCACCGCACCGACCGCTGGGGCGGCTCGTACGAGAACCGGATGCGCTTCCCCGTCGAGATCGTCCGCCGGGTCCGCGAGGCCGTCGGCACAGACTTCATCATCATCTACCGCCTCTCGATGCTGGACCTCGTGCCCGGCGGCTCCTCGCTGCCCGAGGTCGTCACCCTCGCCAAGGCCGTCGAGGCGGCCGGCGCGACCATCATCAACACCGGCATCGGCTGGCACGAGGCCCGTATCCCCACCATCGCCACCTCCGTGCCGCGCGGTGCCTACTCCTGGGTCACCAAGAAGCTCATGGGCGAGGTGTCCGTACCCCTGGTCACCACCAACCGCATCAACACCCCGGACCTCGCCGAGGAGTTGCTCGCGGACGGCCGGGCCGACATGGTGTCCGTGGCCCGCCCGATGCTCGCCGACCCCGACTTCGTCGCCAAGGCCGCCGCGGGCACCCCGGAAGCCATCAACACCTGCATCGGCTGCAACCAGGCGTGCCTGGACCACACCTTCAGCGGCAAGATCACCTCCTGCCTGGTCAACCCCCGCGCCTGCCACGAGACCGAGCTCGTGCTCACCCCGACCCGGCTGCGCAAGCGCGTCGCCGTCGTCGGCGCCGGACCCGCGGGCCTGGCCTGCGCGGTCTCCGCGGCCGAACGCGGCCACCAGGTCACCCTGTTCGACGCCGCGCACGAGATCGGCGGCCAGCTCAACGTGGCCCGCAAGGTCCCCGGCAAGCAGGAGTTCGACGAGACCCTGCGCTACTTCCGCCACCAGCTCGACACCCACGGCGTCGACGTTCGCCTCGGCACCTGGATCACCCCCGGTGACCTCACCGGGTACGACGAGGTCGTGGTCGCCACCGGTGTCACCCCGCGCACCCCCGACATCCCCGGCATCGACCACCCGCGCGTCGTCGGCTACCTCGACGTGCTGCGGGACAACGCCCCGGTCGGCGACCGGGTCGCCGTGCTCGGCGCGGGAGGCATCGGCTTCGACGTGGCCGAGTTCCTCACCGACGCGGGCGACAAGGCGCACGAGGACCCCGAGACGTACTTCCGCACCTGGGGCGTCGACATGGACTACGCGGCCCCCGGCGGCCTCGCCGCGCCGAGCCGCCCCGCGTCCCCGCGCACTGTCCACCTGCTGCAGCGCAAGGCCACCAAGGTCGGCGCCGGACTGGGCAAGACCACCGGCTGGATCCACCGCACCGAGCTGAAGCACCGGGGCGTCACCATGGTCCCCGGCGTCCGCTACGACCGCATCGACGACGCCGGACTGCACATCACCGTCGGCGAGGAGAGCCACCTTCTCGAGGTCGACACCGTCGTCCTGTGCACCGGCCAGGACCCGCGCCGCGACCTGTACGAGGAGCTGATCGCGGCCGGAGTCAACGCCCATCTGATCGGCGGCGCCGACGTCGCGGCCGAACTCGACGCCAAGCGGGCCATCAAGCAGGGCACCGAACTGGCGGCGGCGCTGTAGCGCCGCGCGTCCCTAGGATGAGCCCATGTCACTCCCGCACGCCATCCTCACCGCCCTGCTGGAGAAGCCGTCCTCGGGTCTGGAACTGACCCGGCGGTTCGACAAGTCGATCGCCTACTTCTGGCCGTCGACCCACCAGCAGATCTATCGCGAGCTGGGGAAACTGGAGGCCGAGGGGTTCATCCGCGCCCTGCCGTCCGCGCAGCCCGCCCGTGGGCAGAAGAAGAGCTACGAGGTTCTGCCCGCGGGCCGCGAGGAACTGGCCCGCTGGACCGCCGCGCCCCAGGACCCCAGGCCGCCGCGGGACGCGATGCTGCTGCGGATGCGGGCGGCGGCGGTGGTCGGCACGGCGGGCCTCGCGGCCGACATGCGGCGCCATCTGCAGCTGCACGAGAGCCAGTTGGCCGTCTACCAGGAGATCGAGCAGCGCGACTTCCCGCCCGGCCGGGACTCTCCGGAGGACCGGCTGCGCCATCTGGTCCTGCGGGCCGGGATCGACCTGGAGACCTTCTGGGCCCAATGGCTCACCGAGGCGCTGAAGGACTTCCCCGAGCTGGAACCGGACGGCGAGCTGGAACCGGACGGCCCCGGGCGGTGATCCGTCAGTACCGCCGGTGCGGCCTCGGGCGGCGGCGCAGGAACCAGGCGCCCGCGATGACCGCCGACCCCACCAGCGCCGCGCCCGCCCCCAGGGTGAGCGTGCCGTAGTCACGGGCCGAGCCGCCCAGGCCGCCCGCCACACCCCGCGACGGTGACGGCGTGGCCGCACGGGGCGGGGTGGCGGCGGCCGCGGACACGATGACGGACTGGGTGCCCGCCGACACGCCGTTGGAGCACCGCACCGTCACCGTGTAGGTCCCCGGCGCCACTGCCGACCAGGCGGCCGACTGGCTCGTCGTCGTACCGGACAGTGCCACCTGGCGCCCCTGGGTGAAGCTCGTCTGCCCGCTGCCCAGCAGGGAGGCGGTGCCCCAACTGCCGCTGTTCTGGGCGCAGGCGCTGGTCACCACCGACACGTTGGTGCCCGTGGTGCTGACGGAGATCCCCGCCACGGCCGCGGACGGCCCGGCGAGCGCGAGCGGCAGCGCGACGGCGGCCAGGGGAGCGGCGGAACGGGAGAGAACTCGGGAGTAGCGCATGGGCCTGCCTCCGGCGGCACGGTGGCGGTACGTCCCGTGCGCCGCCTGGGGTCGGGAAACATCCGTGCTGCCCCAGAAGCAGCCAACGCGGCCCCGTACGGCGCCGCACGCGCAGGGCGTCCGCACAGGTGACGCGCTCCGCCGTCCGGGCGTCGGCCGGTCAGCGGCCCGTGGTGACGGTCCGTTCGGCCGAGAAGCCGCCCCAGGTGCCGTCCGGCAGCCGGGCCCGCAGCCGCACCCGGTGGACCTCTCCGGCCTCGCGCCCGGCGTACAGGCTGTGGTGCGCCCGGCCGCGCGGTGGGGTGCCGCCCCACACCAGAGAGCTGTCCGTGTCCCCGTCCAGCCGGATCTGGTACTCGGTGACCACCCCGTCCACCCGCGGCGGGTCCCAGGCGAGATCGAGGTAGTACGACCCGGCGGAACGGCGCGAGGTCACGTCGAACCCCGTCGGCGCGGTGCCCCGGCGGTCGTCCGTGCCCGGGGTGGTGAGCCGGACCGGGGTGCTCGCGGGGGAGAGGTTGCCCGCCGCGTCCTGGGCTCGCACGGTGAACGCGTAGCGGGTGCCGGGGCGCAGTCCGGTGACCACGGTCGCCGTCTGGCCGGCGCCCACGGCGTGGATCTTCACCCCGCCCTGCTGGACGGCGTACGACCGCACACCCTGGTCGTCGTGCGCGGCGGTCCAGGACAGCTGGACCGCGCGGCCGTCCACCACCCGACCGGTCACGCGGTCGGGGCGGCTTGGCGCCACATGGTCCGCCGCCACATAGGCGGGTGTCCGTGCGTGTGCCTCGCGACTCGGTGGCCCGAGGCGCCCGTCCGCGCTCCGGGCCCGCACGGTGAAGACATACAGGGTGGACGGCTTCAGCCTGGTGACATCCACCATGTGCTGCGCAGCCGGTATTTCCCTCACTCTTGTGGTGCCGCGATATACCTCGTAGGTATGGACGCCGGACCCGGCCGCGTTCCACATCACATGGATGCTGGTGGCACTCCCCGCGTCGGCGGTGACACCGGTCGGGGCGCCGGGGGCCGGGCCGTCGCCGGACCCGCCGTCGGGCGCGCCGCAGGAGACGGCCAGCAGGAGGGCCGCGCAGACCGGCACCCGGCGTCCGGGGCGGAGGGGAACACGTCGCACGGCGCTGCCTCCCGGAGGCCCGCATCACGGCAAAGGTCCGGACCAATATGGCGCCCGCGGGGTCACCCCGGCAAGGGGGCCTCGCGGGTGGGGGCGTCCGGGCGTTACGTATGCTGTGATCTCCCTGAGGCGTGAACTGCCCCCGTGTGGGGCCGAGTTCATGTCCGTGGCGCGGAAATGCTGTCGTCGCCGAACCCGCGCCGACGCGGGCGGCCGAAGGGCCGGACCCTCGCCGGTCCGGCCCTTCGGACCCCGTGAGCTGCCCCATCCGGCGGCGGAACGTGCCTGTCCGCCCGTAAAGCGGCAGGCGTACGCGTCTCTCGGCGCGCGCGGATGATGGTGTCCGGAATATCCCCTGCTCGCTCCGACGCTGAGGGCGGGCGGGCCGGTCCCCGGTGGCGGGGACCGGCCCGGCGCTCACACCTTGCGGTAGGCGTAAGCCTCCGTCGCGGCGGCCACCACCGCGTCCAGATCGGCGCCCGTCGCCGCCGTCACCACGGCGGCCACCGCGCCCTCCACGAACGGGGCGTCCACCAGGCGCGTGTGCGCCGGGAGTTCGTCGCCCTCGGCGAGCAGCGCCTTCACCGTGAGCACGGCGCTGCCCAGGTCGGTGAGGACCGCGACCCCCGCGCCCTGGTCCACGGCGGCCGACGCGGCGGATATCAGCTCCGCGCTGGTGCCGAAGCCGCCGCCCTCCGTGCCGCCCGCCGCGGCGACCGGTACCGCCGTGGCACCGCCCGCCAGGGCCTTCGCCAGCCCGGCCACCGACTCGGCGACCTCCGCGCTGTGCGACACCAGCACGATCCCGACATACCGCTCGTCACTCATCGGAGCCTCCCTCCGCCGTCACCAGCGCCGCGATCAGCAGGGCCGACGAGGTGGCGCCGGGGTCCTGATGGCCGATGCTGCGCTCCCCGAGGTAGCTCGCCCGTCCCTTACGGGCCTGCATCGGGGTCGTCTCCACGGCGCCGGACTCGGCGGCCCGGCGCGCGGCGTCGAACCCGTCGGCGAGCGCGTCCACGGCCGGGATCAGCGCGTCCAGCATCGTCTTGTCCCCGGCGGACGCCCCGCCGAGCGCCCGTACGCCGTCCACCCCGGCCCGCAACGCCTCGGCCAGCTGTCCCTCGCTGACCTGGGGGTCGTCCCCGAGCACCTTCCCGGCCCGGCGCAGCAACGTGCCGTACAGCGGCCCGGACGCCCCGCCGACCGTGGAGATCAGCTGGCGCCCGGCCAGTGTCAGCACCGCGCCCGGCGTGTCCGGTGCCTCCTTCTCCAAGGTGGCCAGCACGGCCGTGAAGCCGCGCTGGAGATTGCTGCCGTGGTCGGCGTCGCCGATGGCCGAGTCGAGAGCGGTGAGCCGCTGCGCCTCCCGGTCCACGGACGCGGCGGTCGCCGTGATCCAACGGCGGAAGAAGTCGGCATCGAGCACTGGATCTCCTTGGCTGGTAGGGATGTTGACCACTGACTCCGCCGTATCACATCCCCCAGCGCAGCGCCGGGGTCCTGACCGGCGCGTCCCACAACCGCAGCAGTTCCTCGTCGACCTGGCACAGGGTGACGGAGGCGCCCGCCATGTCGAGCGATGTGACGTAGTTGCCGACGAGGTTGCGGGCGACGGCCACCCCCCGCTCCGCCAGCACCCGCTGCACCTCGGCGTTGAAGCCGTACAGTTCCAGCAACGGGGTGCCGCCCATGCCGTTGACCAGGACCAGTACCGGGCCGCGAGGCGGCATGTCGTCCAGGATGGCGTTCACCGCGAAGTCGGCGATCTCCCCGGAGGTCATCATCGAACGCCGCTCCCGCCCCGGCTCACCGTGGATGCCGATGCCCAACTCCAGCTCACCGGGCGGGAGATCGAAGGTGGGGGAGCCCTTGGCCGGGGTGGTGACGGAGCTGAGGGCCACGCCGAAGCTGCGCGAGCTGTCGTTGACCTGGCGGCCGATGGCCTCCACCCGCTCCAACGGCTGCCCCTCGGCCGCCGCCGCGCCCGCGATCTTCTCCACGAACAGGGTCGCCCCGGTACCGCGCCGGCCCGCCGTGTAGAGGCTGTCGGTGACCGCGACGTCGTCGTTGACGAGGACCTTGCCGACCTGGATGCCCTCGTCCTCGGCGAGTTCGGCGGCCATGTCGAAGTTGAGCACGTCGCCCGTGTAGTTCTTCACGACGAACAGCACCCCGGCCCCGCTGTCCACGGCCGCCGCGGCCCGCGCCATCTGATCCGGCACCGGCGAGGTGAACACCTCGCCGGGACAGGCCGCGGCCAGCATGCCCGGCCCGACGAACCCGCCGTGCAGCGGCTCATGCCCCGAACCGCCCCCCGAGATGAGCCCCACCTGCCCGGCCACCGGCGCGTCCCTCCGGACGATCACCCGGTTCTCCACGTCCACGTTCAGATCCGGATACGCGGCCGCCATCCCCCGCAGCGCATCGGCCACCACGGTCTCCGGGACGTTGATCAACATCTTCATCGGTATCTCCTGATGAGGCGAGCGTACGGGCCTATGGGCAGCGTTGTCGCTGGTGAGCTGCCAGGTGTGGGTGGGCGGTCTGTGGCGTTGAGATGGCAGTACTACTGTCGGCAGTATCGACCTTGCGGCTGGGAAGGTCACGTGGAGTGGGACAGGTGCTTGTACTGGTTCCGCGTGCCCCGGTCGCGCGTAGGTCAGGGTCGGTTCAAGCATCGTGGGATGTCTGCTGCTGTGCTTGACCTTCAGGGGCCCGGTGAGCGGGGGTCGCCCAGTGATCGCGGGCGATCCGGCAGAATCGCTCCGCGACCCAGGAGAGTCCGTATCGGCCATTGGGGTGATCTCGACGGTGAGCGGCGGGTGCGTGGGCGCTTAGGTGGACGAGACCGGCCTGGACCGCGAGGTCACGTCCCTCGTCGGGTCGCCCTCCTCACATCCGGGAGGGCTTCCTCCTGTCGAAGAGCCAGGTGTCGAAGAGCGCGGTCAAGTCCTTCCCGGACCTGCTCTCGCACAGGGCGATGAACTGCCGGGTGTCGGCATTGCCGTGCCGGTGCTGCCGGGTCCAGGTACGGAGGATGCTGAAGAACGTCTCGTCGCCGACGGCCCTGCGCACCTGGTGCACGACCATGGCACCGCGTCCGTAGACGGGCGGGTCGGAGACGCGCCCCGCGCTGGGCGGATCCGCCGGCGGGAACGCCCAGATGCCCTCGCTCTCGGTGTCCGTGCCGTCGTAGAAGTCCTCGAAGATCTCCGTGGTGCTCCTGCTGCCCCGGTCCTCCTCCCAGAGCCACTCCGCGTAGGTGGCGAGACCCTCGCTGAGCCACATGTCCTTCCAGCTGCGCGGGGTGACGGAGTTGCCGAACCACTGGTGTGCCAGTTCGTGCACGAGCAGTGCCTCTTCGGGCGCCTCGGCGAAGTAGGGCTTGGTCTGGGTCTCCAGGGCGTAACCGAGGCCGGGCAGGTGGTCGACGACGGCACCGGTGGAGGAGAAGGGGTAGGGACCGAAGCGCTTGGCGGCCCAGTCGACGATCTCGGGCACCAGGTCCGCGACACCGGCGGACTCTTCGGCCTCGTCGGGGTCGACGGCGACGTGGACGGGCACGCCATCGCCCGTCCGGCCCTTGTGGATCTCGAAGTGGCCGACCGAGACGTGTGCGAGGTAGCCGGCCATGGGCTCCTCGGTGCGCCAGTGACGAGTGACCGCTCTGCCCTGGTCCTCCTCCGTGATCAGCTCACCGTTGCTGATCACGTCGTAGGGGTCGCCGTCCTCGTCCTTGGGCACGGTGACTGTGATGTCGTACGTGGCCTTGTCCGACGGGTGGTGGTTCCCCGGGAACCAGGTCATCGAGCCGGACGGCTGGCCCAGGGCCGTCGAGCCGTCGTCGGTCTCCACCCAGCCTTCCAGCCCTCCGTCGTCGTCCTCGAGCGTGCGCGGGGTGCCGTCGTAGGTGACGACCGTCGTGAAGACTTCGCGGTTCCTCACCGTCTTCGCCGGTGTCACGAGCAGCTCGTCGCCCGAGCGGGCGACCTGGGCCTTGGCTCCCTGCACCGTGGTGGTGCGTACCCGCAGCCCTGACAGGTCGAGGTTGAAGCGGCTCAGGTTCTGGGTGGCCCGCGCCGTGATGACCGCCGTGCCCGTCAGGTGGTTGGTCTCGGGCACGTAGTCCAGTGTCAGTCCGTAGTGCGCCACGTCGTAGCCACCATTGCCGAGTCCTGGGAACAGTCGATCTCCCACTCCGGCCGTGCCGGGCGTTCCGACCGCGAGGGCGCCGTTTCCCGGTGCGGAGCCGGTGCAGGACGTCGTCACGGCCAGGAGGAGTGCGGCGGCCGGAGCCCAGCCGGACAGCCGGCCCGGGACCGCCGACCGAGGACGGCTGCCCTTCGCCATGTGCGGTCTCATCTCGTGTCTCCCGTCGATCGCAGGGCGCGACACGTCAGAAAGTCGGCATCGTCCGTCGGTTGCCTCAGGGTTGGCAAAAGTTCTTCACGCGCCTCGCGGCCGACGAGGTGCGGCGAGCGGCGGGCGCTCGGGCGTCTCGGCGGAAAGTGGCGGGTGCGGTGCGACGTTCACGCGACCGGCGCGGGGGTGTGAGTTCCGGTGACGCCCCGAGCGAGTGCTCGCCGGGCCCGTGCGAGTCCGTCGATCGCCCGGGTCAGTTGGGCGGGCGGGAGGGTGTAGGGCAGTCGGACGTTGCGTTCGAACGCGCCGCCGATCCCGAAGCGTGGTCCGGCCGCGATGGTCACGCCGTGGTCCGGCGCGATCGCTGCCAGCCGTGAGCTGATGGGCTCGGGGAAGGTCGCCCACAGCGTGACGCCGCCGTCGGGTCGAGGGGCCTGGACCTCCGGCAGCTTCTCGGTGAGCGCCTCGCACAGTGCGTCGCGTTGCGCTCGCAGTTGGCTGAGGGTGTCCGGGCGACGAGTCTGGTGCTCGTTCAGGAGTACGGCCGTGGCGAGCTGTTCGACGACAGGGGTACCGAGGTCCGTCGCGTGCCGGGTCTGCTGGACGCGTTCCAGGAGGGACGGCGCCGCTCGTATCCAGCCGATGCGCAGGCCGCCCCAGATGCTCTTGGAGACCGAGCCGATGCTGATCGCGGTCGGCATGTGCAGCGCGAGGGATTCCGGGCTCGCTCCGTCCAGGGCCAGGTCGGTCATGGTCTCGTCGACGACCGTGGGGCAGGCGAGCCTGAGCCGGGCGCGGACGCTCGTGGGCATGCACAGCCCTGTCGGGTTGTGGAAGTCGGGGATCAGGTAGGCCAGGCTCGCGCCGCGGGCCGCTTCCTGGAGCTGTGCCGTGTCCCAGCCCGAAGGCGTCACGGCGACCGCGAGGAGCCGGGCACGCGCCTCGGTGAACGTGCTGATCGCGTGCGGATAGGTCGGATGGTCGATCACGACCCTGTCGCGTGGGGACAGGAGGGTACGCGCGAGAAGGGCGAGCGCGTGCTGCGCGCCGTTGGTGATCAGGATGTGATCGGGGGCTGTGGGCAGGGAGCGCCGTCGATACCAGTCGGCCACCGCTTCACGCAGCTCCGCGATGCCGTACCGGTCGTAGCCGTGCCGCTCGAAGTGCCGTGGCAGTTGTTCGAGCGCGGTCGCGAACGCGGTGTGGAGGATCTCGACAGGCGCGGGCGGGGCGGCGAAGGACAGGTCGATGGCCGCCGGGCCCGCGGTGCCGCCGCGCTCGGGCGCCGGGTCATCGGGTAGCCGCACCGTCGCCCTGGCCCGGGCCCGGGTGGCGACGTATCTCTGATCGACCAGCGTGCGGTAGGCGGCGCCGACCGTGGTTCTGCTGGTGGACAGCGCGGTGGCCAGGTCGCGCTCGCTCGGCAGGACCGACCCGAGCGTGAGACGTCCGTCCAGGACGAGGAGCCGCAGCCTGTCGGAGAGGCGCTGGTGCGTCGGCCCGGGTCCCTCTTGCCAGGTTCCGAGCATGCGTGCCACGGCGTGCGCACTTACTTTCACCCCGCCAGCATAGGCAATCTGGCTATGGAATCGAGGGCCAGGTGCTCGCAGGCTTGCCGCATGGCACCTCCTGCTTCCGCCGCACACCTCCCTGTCCAGGCCCGCCAAGGCCCGCCCGTGCTGGCCCGGTTGAACGCGCTCGCTCAATTCAGGGCGGGCCGCACGACACGTCGCGTACTCTAGCTTCTGGTCGGCCTGGTGGGATACGGGACCGCCGTGATGACGCTCGTCCAGTCCGGGCTGGGAGCGGCCAGCTGGAACGTGCTCACCGAGGGCACCGCCGCGACCCTCGGTATCTCGTTCGGCTGGGCGACGAACCTGATCTCCCTGTCGGTACTTCTGGCATGGATTCCGCTGCGCGAACTGCCCGGCCTCGGCACCCTTCTCAACGTCGCCCTCGTCGGCTTCGCCGCGGATGCCACCGCAGCCGTCCTCCCCCGCCCGGAGGGGACACTCGCCGAGATCGTGTACCTCGTACTCGGGCTTGTCGCTCTTGCCTTCTTCGACGCGCTCTACCTCGGTGCGCAGTTCGGCTCCGGCCCCCGCGACGGCATCATGACCGGACTCGTCCGGCTCACCCGTCTTCCCATCGCCGTGGTGCGCACCGGCATCGACGTCGCTGTGGCCGGCGCGGGCTGGCTCCTGGGCGGGACCCTCGGGGCTGGGACCGTTCTCGTCGCACTGTGCATGGGGCCCCTCGTCGGCCTCTTCCTCCCTCGGGTGGCGGTGCGCCTCCCCGCCGTCGACGCGGACGGACAATCTTTGTGAACTCCTTGATGCGCCCGACCACTTGCACGATGAGAGGACGAAAATGACGCTGCTACTCGCCCAGATCAGTGACCTGCACCTGGACGGCAGTGAGAGGGCCACCCGGCGCGCCGAGCGCGTCATGGACCACCTGCGGGCCTTGCCCCACCCAGTCGACGCGGTCCTGGTCACCGGTGACATCGCCGATCACGGCGAGGAGGCCGAGTACGAGGAGGCGGCCCGGATTCTGGCGGCGCCCTTCCCGGTGCTCACCTGCCCCGGAAACCATGACGTCCGCCCGGCCTACCGCAAGGCTCTCCTCGAAGAGGCGCCCGACCACGCGCCCGTCAACCGGCTGCACGACATCTCCGGGACCGCCGTGCTGATGTGCGACTCCACCATCCCCGGCGGTGACGAGGGACGCCTCGACGCGGCGACGCTCGACTGGCTGGACACCACCCTCGCCGACCTGCCACGGGACACCCCGGCACTGGTCGCCTTCCATCACCCGCCGGTCGAACTCCACCACCCGTACATCGACTCCATCATGCTGGAGCAGCCCGAACGACTGGCCACCCTGCTGGAGGCGCACCCACAGGTCGTCGCCGTCCTGACCGGACACGCCCACACGGCGGCCGCCTCGACCTTCGCGGCCCGTCCCCTGATCGTCGCCCCCGCTGTCACCTGGACCCTGAGAATGCGGTGGGAAGGCGACGATCTCGCAGACCGGGACCAGCCACCCGGGATCGCCTTCCACGTCCTGGGCGACGACCGGCGCCTGACCACCCACTACCGCGTCGTGCTCTGAGCCCGCCCGTCCGCCCGTCCGACCCGCCCCGCTCGGCAGCCACCGGGACGCCCGGGCACATCGCCTCGGCCGTCGTCTCCTCCGGGTCTTGGCTGATGAATGATCACCCGTGAGCAGGCCGACGACACGGTTCAGCGTCTGATCCAGCGGGAGTTGCCCAAGACTGTTGCGCTGCTCGTCGATGTGGGCGGCGAAACAGCGGACGAGGACGCTGACGCGCTGGTCCCGTACGGCCGACTGCCGATGGGGCCCGCCCCCGGACCCAGTGCAGTGCCGGACGGACCGGCTCGGCGCCGTCCCGGCTGTCTGCCCGATCCGTCAACTCGCCGCGACCCAACACGAGATCAATGATCAGGGTGATCTCGGTCGGGATCGCATGCGGGGTCCGGCACGAACAGGCTCAACCGGTAGGTGGTCGGCTGCGCCAGCCGCCCGCAGAACATGTCGATCCGCGTCATCGCCCAGTCGATCCTCTCCTCCCCTGTACGCAGGCCACAGAGGTGAGCACGCCATTCCGCCTCGTCCCGAGTCTCGAAGAGCACTCGCCAGCTCCCCGTGTCCGGAACGGCGCGAGCAGCAGCGTGCCGCCTCGCGTCCTGCTGCTGACGTCTTCTCTTCCGCTGTCCTGGCACCGGCCCAGCATCGCCGCCTGGCAGTACCCATAGCAAGGCCGTTGATCCGGGCCACGGACTGGGATGTGACGATCATTCGCCAGACACCCCCCGGTGCCGTGATCGCATATCTTCACCGGGATTGCCTGTGGCGGGGGTTGAGGTTTCTGGGTCTGAAGCGTGCGCTTCGACCGGGGGGAATCGAGTCGTCCGGAGCCGCGCGCCGGAAGACGTCCTTCAGGTGGACCACGACGGCGGCGCCGATTACCCACAGGGGGAGGGTCATCAGGGCGCGGGGGAGGCCGTCGGACTGGAAGCGGGACAGGCCCTGGATGGCGCGTATGCCCACGCCGACCGGCAGGATCTCGGACAGGGGGCTGAGCCAGGCGGGGAGGTAGGCCGGGGGCATGGTGGCGCCGCTGGTGCTGTTGCCGAGGATCAGCAGGAGGATCGAGGCGATACTGGCGCCTGCGGCGCCGAAGAGATGGCGCACACGGCTCGAGCGGTGCGCGGTCGTGATCGAGCGGGTCCGTGAACGCGACGGGATTCCGGAGAAGGTGGACCCGCGGGTGATCTTCGAGATGCTGGTCGGCCCGCTCCACGGCCGAGCGCACATGAGCGACGAACCGCTGGGCACGGTCGACGCCCGCCTCGTCGTGGACTCCGTCCTGAACGGCATGCCGGCCGACTGACCACGCGGGCCACTTCGGATCGTCGGGGGCGGGTTGTAACCTCCATTCGTTCGACGATCGGACGATCACAGGTACGGGCGTGCGGGCACGGGGCGGGCGTCCAGGGGCGGGAGCGCGGGGATTTCGATGAGTGACGCACACCGGATACGAAGCCACGGGCCGGGCCTGTCGATCGGTGCGCGCATCATCGCCGTGGTCGTCCTCGTCGTGTTCGGGGCCGTCGGCGCCTGGCTCCAGCGCGACGCTTCCGGTCGGAGTGCGGAGCCGCGTACGGAGTTCACCGCGAAGAACCCGCCCGCCGGTCTGCCGCCCGCGCTCACCACCGGCCAGCACCTGCACTGGTCCCGCTGCACCTCGCCGCCCACCGCGCGCACGGGCTACGACTGCGCCGTCATGAAGGCGCCCCTCGACTACCGGAAACCGGACGGCCGGACGATCGACGTCGCCCTGATCCGCCGCAAGGCCACCGGCCCGAACAGCCGGCGTATCGGCTCGCTCGTCTTCAACTTCGGCGGTCCCGGTGTGTCCGGCGTGAGCGGACTGCCTGACTTCCTCAACCAGTACATGCCGTTGCTCGACCGCTACGACCTGGTCTCCTTCGACCCGCGCGGCGTCGGCGCGACCATCCCCGTCCGCTGCGGGAAGACCGCGGCCGACACCGGCTACGAGGGGGCCGACGCCTGCGCCGAGCACTCCGGGGCGCTCCTCCCGTACGTCGGCACCTCGCACACCGCGCGCGACCTCGACCTGATGCGCTACCTCCTCGGCGACGAGCGGCTGCACTACTTCGGCGTCTCGTACGGAACGGCGCTCGGCGCGGTCTACGCCCATCTGTACCCGTCGCACGTCGGACGGCTCGTCCTCGAAGCCTCCGTCGATCCGACCGAGGACCTCGACGAGGAGAAGCTCTCGCAGGTCAAGGCGGTCCAGGCGGCCTTCGACCGGTTCGCGGCGCACTGCGCGGCCCGTATCCGCAACTGCCCGACCGGCGACGGGCCCGAGGAGGCCGCGCGGCGCATGGCGCGCCTGGCCGACCGCCTGGAGAAGAAGCCCGCCCCGGCCGGCGGCGGAAGGAACCTCGACGCCGACGCCGTCGCACATGCCATCAGCGACCACCTCCGCCTCGGCACGGACGGCTGGCCGCCGCTCGCCAAGGCCCTCACCGCGCTGATCGACCACAACGACGGCCGTCCGCTGAGCAAGGGCGCGGACGACATCGGCTCCGCCGACCGCGCGGCGCCCCCGCGCGACAACAGCCGCGCCGCCCAGACCGCGATCACCTGCGCGGACTCCAGTCTGCGCCCCGGCTTCGCACGCCTCGACCGGGACGAGGCCCGCGTCGAAGCCGCCTCACCCGTCTTCGGCGCGGCCTGGTCCGGCGTCGTCTACCTCTGCTACGGCTGGCCGTTCGACGGCGAGCGCGTCACGCCCCAGGTGAACGCCGAGGGCGCGGCCCCGGTCCTGGTGGTCGGCGGCACCGGCGACCCGATCACCCCCTACTCCGGCGCCCGCCACATGGCCCACGCCCTGGGCGACGGTGTCGGCGTGCTCCTGACGGCCGAGGAAGAGGGTCACGGCACATACCCGCAGAACCGCTGCGTCACGGAGACGGTCGACACATACCTCAACACGGGCCACACCCCGGCCCCGGGAAAGGTGTGCCGGGGCGACATGTCTTGAGGACCCATACGGATTCGCCGGGCGGATGTCAGCACACCGATTCGCCCGCATGATGAGCACCTGACATGTGCCCTGTCTCCGGCGCGACGGGCTCTAGAGGGCCGCCGCCCCGGAGTTCAGCTCTTCGGACTCGATCGGTGCCATGGGCCTGCTCGCCAGGGTGAAGACGATGCGGGTGCCGCCGGTGTGCTCGAGGTCGACGAAGATGGTGCCGCCGTGGAACTCGACGATCTTCTTGCACATCGCGAGGCCGATGCCGCTGCCCTGGTACCTGTCCTTGGTGTGCAGCCGCTGGAAGATGACGAACACCTTCTCGGCGTACTCGGCGGCGATGCCGATGCCGTTGTCCGTGACGGCGAAGCGCCAGAAGTCACCGTCCTGCTCGGCGGAGATGTGGACCGCCGGTGTCTCACCGGGGTGCCGGAACTTGATGGCGTTGCCGATCAGGTTCTGCCACAGCATGCCCATCTGCGTGGAGTCGGCGATCAGGGTGGGCAGTTCGTCCCGGGTGATCACCGCGCCCGACTCCTCGACGCTGACGCTGATCGCGGTGAGGGTCCGCTTCATCACGACGTTGAGGTCGACGCTCTGGTGGGTGTTGTGGACGCGGCCCACGCGCGAGAAGTCGAGCAGGTCGTTGATGAGGGTCTGCATGCGGTTCGCGCCGTCGACGGCGAAGTCGATGTACTGGTCCGCCCGTTCGTCGAGCTGACCGCCGTACCGCCGCTGGAGCAGCTGCGTGAAGCTGGACACCTTGCGCAGCGGTTCCTGGAGGTCGTGCGAGGCGACGTACGCGAACTGCTCCAGCTCCGCGTTGGACCGCTTGAGGTCGGCGGACTGCTCGTCCAGACGCAGCCGCGCCTCCTCGCTGAAGTCCAGTGCGCGCACCAGCCGCCTGCGCATGGACTCGATCTCGCCGCTCAGCTGCCGCAGGTCGGCGGGGCCGGTCGGGGTGATCGGATGCCCGAAGTCGCCCTCCGCGATGGTCCGGGCGTCCGCGCCGATCCGCTCCAGCGGCCCGGTGATGCCCCGCCGCAGCGCCTCGGAGACGATCACGGCGAGCGCCACGATGACGGCCGCGATGGTGGTGAAGATCCAGTTGCGCAGGCGCATCGTGGCAGCCAGATCCGCCCTGGCCGACGCGCGGTCGGTGCGCAGCCGGTCCTGCTGGGTGGCCATGGCCGCGCGCATCGCGTCGAAGGCCGTCTTGCCCCTGGTCGCGCTCTCGGTGGCCAGGGGGGAGGGCTTACCGGCCGGTGAGGCCGCGATCGGCCGTGCGATCTGCGCCTGCCACGTCTCGATCCGGTCCTCGACGGTCTTCAGGTCACGCAGGCGCGCGGAGTTGCCCCGCAGGAGGTCCGACAGGGTCTTCGTGTAGGTCTTCTGCTGGCTGAGCCCCTGCCGGTACGGGTCGAGGAAGTCGGCGGTCCCGGTGAGTCCGTAGCCGCGGATGCCCGTCTCCTGGTTGAGCAGCGCGGACTCCAGCCGGATCGAGGTCGTCATCGCGGGGGACTTCACGTCCACGAGGTTGTCGCTGATCGAAGCGGTCCGGCCCAGGGCCCAGGCGCCGGTCGCGCCCAGGAGCACCAGGACGGACATCGCCACGGTGACTCCGAGGCGAAGCCAGCGCCGAGTCGTCCAACCTGACGGCTCCCGCGTGTGCGGCGGCTTCTCGACGGTCATCCTCAGTTCTCCTCCGCGGTGACGGCCGCGATCACAGCGGCGCAGGCATACCTTAAGGGACGGCGACAACTGTTGTTGTCGTGGGTGATGTCGAGGGCTTACCCTGCTGGTCATGCCTGGCAAGAACTTCGTCGTGCCGACCGCCCCGCAGGAGATGGCCGCGCTCGCGGACGCCGCGGTCGATGAGGTCGCGCGGCGCATCGTCCGTGAGGTGGCGGAGGGCGGTTCCCGGGTTCCGTCGCCGGACGACGCCTCGCACGCGCTGACCCGGCTGCATGTGCTGACACATCTCCAGCGGGCCGCCGAGCGCCTCCAGCGCGCGGCGGCCGTGGACGCCGCCCGCGCGGGCGCCGGTTACCCCCAGCTCGGCGAGGCCAGCGACATGACGCGCCAGGGCGCCCGACGCCGCTGGCCGGGACTCTTCACCCACTCCAATGAAGCACCCACGGAGCATCCGATGATGACCACCCCCACCCGCCCCTTCGACGTCCTGCTCGTCGAAGACGACGTCGCCGACGCCCTCCTCATCGAGGAAGCCCTCTCCGAGCGCGGCGCCCGCAACCTGGTCCAGGTCACCGACGGAGTCGCCGCGCTGGAGCACCTGCGGGCCCCGGACAGCGTGCGTCCCGACCTCATCGTGCTCGACCTCAACATGCCGCGGATGAACGGCCGCGAACTGCTCCAGATCCTCAAGGCGGACGAGGAGCTGCAGACCATCCCCGTCGTCGTCCTCACCACGTCCTCCGCCCCCGACGACGTCGCCGGCGCCTACCAGGGCCACGCCAACGCCTACGTGACCAAGCCCGTCAACCTCGCGGAGTTCGAGCAGGCCGTGCAGAGCATCGACGCCTTCTACCTGGAGACCGCCACCCGGCCGCCCCGCGCCTGAACCGGCCGCTCAGGCGCACCACCTTCATCCGCCGCGCGGCCGAGGCGGCTTCGGGGGCACCGGTTCCCGGCCCGCCCGCGGACGCCCCGCCGTCCGCGGGCCGGGTGGTCAGTCCAGGGCCACGTTCTTCGTCTCCGGGGCCCACGCCACCGACGCGGCCAGGCCGCAGGCGAGGACGACGGTCAGCGCCAGCATGGTGGGGGAGAACCCGGCGTGTTCGAGGCCGAGCGGCAGCAGGAACGTGCCGATCGCGGAGCCGATGCGGCTCATCCCGTTGAGCAGGCCGACACCCGAACTGCGCAGATCGGTCGGGAACAGCTCGGCCGGGTAGACCTGGTCGAGGTTGACCGCCGCCGACATGGTGAACGTGAACACCAGGAACAGCGGGAAGAGCAGGCCCTTGGGCGCGTCGGGCCAGACCGCCATGGGGGCGAGCGCGGCGATCAGCACGACGAACGACCAGATCGTCAGCCCGCGCCGACTCATCTTCGCCACGAACCACAGGCCCGCCACGCTGCCGCCCAGCAGGAACAGGTTCAGGATGCCGTCGCTGGTGGTGTCCTCCTCACCCACCCCGATCTTGGACAGCACCAGCGGCAGGAACGTGTAGATGGCGAAGTACGGCACCACCTGGGCGTTGTAGAAGACGATGCCGAACGCGGTGCGCCGCCAGTACTCGCGGCCGAACAGATCGCGGTAGCGCGCCCGGGGCTTCCCGGCGTCGGCGTGCGTGATCTTCGCCAGGGACGCGAGCGCGCCCTCGTCGCCGCCGAGGCGGCGCACCACGGCCCGCGCCTGGTCGACACGCCCGCGGGCGAGCAGCCAGCGCGGCGACTCGGGCACACCGAGCCGCAGCAGCACCACCGCCAGAGCGGGCAGACTGCTGGAGGCGAGCAGCCAGCGCCACGCCTCGCCGCCGAGACCGACCACCCAGTTGCCGAGGAAGAACGCCACGACGTACCCCACCGTCCACATGACGGTCAGGGAGGCGAGCAGTCCGCCCCGGTAGCGGCGTGGCACGAACTCGGCGACCAGGGTCGGGCCCAGCGCGTAGTCGGCCCCGATACCGATACCGATCAGCAGCCGCAGTACGAACAGCTCGGCGGGGCCGCCCACGAAGAACTCGGCCGCCGACGCGACCGCGATGAGCAGGAAGTTGTACGTGTAGAGGCGCTGGCGGCCGATCCGGTCGGCGGCCCAGCCGATGACGACGCTGCCGAGGAAGATGCCGATCAGCGCCGCCGCGCCGAGCAGTCCCTCCCACACGGAGCCGAATCCCAGCTGGCTCGCGATCACCGGCAGGGCGATGCTGATGATGCCGAGTTCGTAGCCGTCGGAGTAGTTGGCGCAGAACGTCAGCGCGGTGATCCGTAGATGGAAGCGGTTGAGCGGGGCGTCGTCGAACGCGGTGGCCGCCTCGTCGCTCCCGGAGGGGCCGGGGTTCTCACTCCCGGAGGAAGAGGTCCTGCTCTGCGGCATAGTCTTCGAAACCTTCCAGCCGTTGCCGGGCGGAGGCGCCGGCCGCGTCGGCCATCGCCTCCACCAGTGCCACGGACAGCGAGACGACCGCGGCGTGCGAGTCGAACACGAACTCGGAGGCGACCCCCGCGCTCAGCACGTCGTCGGCGAGCGGGGTGAGCGCCGAGACGAGCCGGTCCGTGATCAGAAGCGTGTGCAGGCCCAGGGACCTGGCCTGTATGAGGGCGGCCTCGCTCTCCCGCGGGTAGCGGGGGAGCGCGACCATCACCAGCGTGCGGGCGCCACACCGGTGGGCGTGCCGCAGGTGGTCGCCTAACACACTGCCCGAGTCGGTCAGCAGCCGGACATCCGGATGGATCTTGGTGGCAAGGTAGGCGAACGAGGCGGCCTGCGCGGCGGACACGCGGTACCCGACGACGACCAGCGGAACGGATGCCATCAGCCGCCCGGCGATGGCGCGCAGCCGGGTGTCGTCGGCGAGCTGGGCGCGCAGCGCGGCGAGGTTGCGCAGGTCGGCGTCGACGGCGGCCTGGAACTTGTTGCCACCGCGCTCGATCACCGGCTCGGTCGTCGCGGTCCGCAGATAGCGCCGGAACTCCCCGTACCCGTCGAAGCCGAGCAGTGCGACGAACCGGGTCACCGACGGCTGGCTCACCTGGGCGTGCTCCGCCAGCTCGGCGCTGGTCAGCGACGCGGCGTCGCGCGGGCGTTCGGCCAGGTAGCTGGCGATGCGCCGCTGCGCGGGCGTGAGGCGGTGCGCCGTGAGCAGCTCGTGCAGCGACCGGGTCACCCTGTTCTCCTTCTCGCCGACTTCTCGCCGACGCGGTTCTTGCCAGCGTGCTGAATCAAGAGTTACATGCTATTCGCAGGAATGAATGAACTGTTGTCAAGAGAGGTGGCGATGACGGACTCCAGCCGCATCCTGATCAGCGGCGCCGGACTGAAGTGCGCCGACGTGGTCCGCGTGGCGCGCCGCAGCGCCTGGCCGAAGCTGGCACCCGACGCGCTGACCAGGGCGGAACAGAGTTACGAACTCGCCGTCGAACTGGGCGCCAAGGGCGCGGTCTACGGCAGGACGACCGGCGTCGGCGCCAACCGCCACATCGTCGTCGACCCCGACGGCGCCGACCTGCACGGGCTGCGCCTGCTGCGCAGCCACGCCGGGGGCACCGGTGCCCCGCTGCCCGTCGACGCGGTACGCGCCGTCATGGCCGTCCGCCTCAACCAGCTCGCCGCCGCGGGCAGCGGGGTGCATCCGCGGCTGCTGCGGGCGCTGGAGCAGGCCCTGCGCGTCGGAGCGCTGCCCCTCGTGCACACCCGCGGCGCGATCGGCACCGGCGACCTGACCGCGCTCGCCGAGATCGCGCTGACCCTCGCCGGTGAACTGCCCTGGGAGTCCGGGGGCATCGACCCCGTCGCGATCAGCCCCGGCGACGCGCTCGCCTTCATCTCCAGCAACGCCGCCACCCTCGCCGAGGCCGTGCTCGCCTGGCACGACCTGTCCCGGCTGCTGGCGGCCAGCCATGTGGTGACCGCGCTGACCTTCTGCGCGCTGGGCGGCTCGGCCGAGGCGTACGACGAGCGCGTGCACGCCTCCCGGCCGCACCCCGGCGCCGTACGGTGTGCCGCGGAGCTGCGCCGCCTGCTCACCGCGGGCGGTGACCTGCCGCCCGGCCGACGCCTCCAGGACCCGTTCGGCCTGCGGGCCTTCCCCCAGGTGCAGGGGCCCGCGCTGGAGGCCGCCGCCCATGTGGAACAGGTGCTGGAGGTCGACCTGAACGCGGCGGCGGAGAACCCGCTCATCGACACCGAGAGCCAACAGGCCTACCATCACGGCCAGTTCTCCACCGCGCCGGTCGCGCTGGCCTTCGACTACCTGCGGGCCGCGCTGCACCACACCGCGGAACTGTCCGCCGCGCGCCTCAGCGACCTCGTCGAGCCCGAGATCAGCGGCCTCCCGCCGTTCCTGGCCGAGGGCCCCGCGGGCAGCTCCGGCGTCATGATCCTCGAGTACGTCGCCCATGACGCCCTCGGCACCCTGCGCCACGCGGCCTCCCCGGTCACCCTGGGCACCGCGGTCATCTCCCGCGGCCTGGAGGACCACGCCAGCTTCTCCACCCACGCGGTTCGCAGCACGGTCGCGGCGACGGCGGCGTACCGTACGGTGCTGGCCTGTGAACTCCTGGGTGCGGTAAGGGCGTTGCGGATGTCCGACGCGGTGCTCCCCGACACGCCGCTCCGTCAGGCGTTCGCCATGGCCTCGGCGGGACTTCCGCACGTGACCGAGGATCATCCACTGAGCGCGGAGATCCAGCAGGCCGAACGGCTGCTGGACCGGCTGGCGGTGCTGTAGCGGGAACAGCGCCCCCGACCTCCGGGATTCCTCCTCGGTCCGCGATGAGTTTTGCCGGCCCGGCCAGTCTCACCACCGTTGTCGACAGTTCAGGAGGAACGCGTGACTCAGCTCTTGCGGGTGCAGAACTTCAATGTCTCCAGCGACGGGATCGGCGCCGGGGAGGAACAGACGCTGGAGCGGCCGTTCGGACATGTCGATCCCGGGCGGCTGTTCGCGTGGGCCGGGGCCACGGCGAGCTGGCCCATGCGTACCGAACCCGGTGGGAGCCGGGGGCTGGACGACTTCCTCGTACGGGACTACGCGCGGAACATCGGCGCGGAGATCATGGGCCGGAACAAGTTCGGTCCGCAGCGCGGGCCTTGGGAGGACCTCGAGTGGCAGGGGTGGTGGGGTGACGAACCACCGTTCCACACACCGGTGTTCGTCCTGACCCACCACAAGCGCCCCTCGATCACGCTGTCCGACACCACGTTCCACTTCGTGGAGGCGGAACCGGCGGAGGTGCTCGCGCAGGCCAAGGAGGCAGCGCAGGGGAAGGACGTCCGGCTCGGGGGCGGAGCCACCACCATCCGGGAGTTCCTCGACGCCGACCTGGTCGACACCCTGCATGTGACGGTGTCGCCGGTGAAGTTCGGGTCCGGGGCCCGGCTCTGGGAGTCCCCGGACGAACTGCTCGACCGGTTCCACCTGGACGTGGTGCCCAGCCCGAGCGGGGTGACGCACCACCTGTTCTGGCGCAAGTGACCGGCCCTCGGGGCAGCTCCGGTCCGGGGCTGCCCCGAGGCGCGCACCAGGGCGGGACCGCCCCGGTCCTCGTCCGTCCTATGTCCTTGTCGGCCCTAGTCCTTGTCGGCGCCGGTCAGGGCCTCGGTGACCATGCGGGTGGCGAAGTCACGGTCGTCGGACATCCGGTTGATGTGCTCCGCGAGCAGGACGGCCGTCCCTTCCAGCGGGTTCATCTCGGCGTCGGTCCAACGCCCGTACTGCGCACGCCACAGGCTGGGGCTCAGGCCGAGGCCCGAGGAGATGAGCAGGCCCGCCATGATGGGGATGACCTCGGGACGGAAGGTCTTGGGCATGTTGCGCATCGTGGTCACGATGGTGGGCACCACGGACTCGATGACGTCCTGGTCGTGCGCCTCGCAGGCCAGCCGCAGCCACTTCATGAACAGGTAGATCAGCGTGCAGGTGCCCTCCAGCAGCGCGTCGAGTCCCGTCGGTCCCAGGGACGCGGCGAACTGGTCGAGCAGACGCTGGTATTCGGGGTCGACCTCGGACTTGTCGTCGTAGATGGCCTGGAGCCGAGAGTCGATCATCAGGAGCGCTGCACCCACATCGCCGACGGGCGCTTGCGAGGGATCGCAGGGTGAGGACACGGAACTCCTCTCACGGGGCCGCGCCGGTCCGCGCGGCACGCCCTCACGGTAGACCGCCGATCGGACGAGGGGTGAGGAAACCTGATGAATCACCTTCACGGGGTGGGCTTTTGTCCAGGGGGTGGCCTCCTGGCGGGGCGGTGGCGGGCGTCAGGACCTGCCCTTCTTCTTCAGTGCCGAAGGCTTGTGCACCGCCGTCTTGCCGGACTTGTCGCTGCGGACCTCGTACTGGGGGTCGTCGGGAGAGGCGTCGACCGTGCGGCCGGCGGCCTCGGTCTTGCGGGTGATCTTCCGTTCGACCTTGCCGGTGGTCTCGGTGCCGTGGGTGCTCCAGGCGACCTTGTCGCCCTTGCTCGGGCGGTCCTTGCCGGAGGCGTTCATGCGGGGCTCCTCGGGGACTGGGTTTCCTCCCACCCTGGCCGGACGCTAGCCCGTTCGCACCTGGGAGCGGGGTCGGGGGCGGTTCCGGGGGTACACGGTGGGGCGTAGGACCGTGGCCGATCAAGGAGGAAGTGGCGATGGACAGCGTGCGCGAGATCATGACCGGGAACCCCACGACGGTGGACGGCCGGGAGTCGGTGACGTCCGTGGCGCGGACGATGCGTGACGACGGGGTCGATGTCGTGCTCGTGGTGGAGGGCGGCAGCCTGCGGGGGCTGGTCAGCGACCACGACCTCGTCGTACGGGCGCTCGCGGACGCGGCGGACGCCGACCGGATGACCGTGGCCGAGGTGGTGCACGGCGGTCTCGTCACCGTGGACATCGACGACGGTCTCGACTCCGTCGCCCGGCTGATGGAGGAGAACTCGGTCCGGCAGGTCGCCGTCATCGAGAGTGGCACACCGGTGGGCGTCGTGGACGCGAGCGATCCCCGCCTCCAGGGCCGCTCCGGCCGGATCGACTCACCGACGCCCGAGCACGCCCGCAAGTCGGGCAGCGACAGCTAGACCACGCGGCGACGGGCGCCGCGTGGTCTACTCCGAGCGTCCCCGCGGCGCTCGTCGCGCACCCCTCCGCGAACCCCCGTACATTGGGCCGGACACCGCCGGGAGGTCAGACATGCGGCACACCGTCACGGTCGCGGGCCCCGCAGCGCCCGATGTGGTCTGGGAGCGGTACGCGCGCTACGAGGAGTGGGCCCACTGGGCGCCGCATCTACGGGCCGTCCGGACGGAGGGCGACGTCATCCGGCCGGGCGCCCGGGGTGAGGTGGAGGTAGCGGGGTTCCTGCGCGGGAGCTTCGTGGTCACCGAGGTCGACCAGCCGAAGGGCGCCTGGACCTGGAAGGTGAAGTTCCTCGGCATCCCCGTGGAGGTGGGCCACACCATGGCCCCCGACGGCACGGGCACCCGGGTCGCCGTCCATCTGACGGCGCCCGCCCCGGTGCCCCTGGTCTACGCGCCCATGGTCGACTGGGCGCTGCACCGGCTCACCCGCGTCTGACCTCAGCGGCCGCCGCGCCGGACCTGCGCCGCCCGCCGGGCCTCGGCGAGCTTGCGCGCCTCGCTCGTCTTGCGGGACGGACGGCCGCCGCCCGAGGTGTCCTTGCTGGAGCCCATGCCGCGGAACGGCGCGTTGGTGTTCTTGGGGCGTGACGACGGGCCGCCGTCGAGCGGGGTGCCGGACGGCTTGCGCGCGCCGGTGATCCGGGACAGCGCGGCCTCCCCCGAGCGCACCTTGGTGACCGTCGGCTCGATTCCGGCCTCCGAGGTCACCTTGCTCAGTTCGCGCCGCTGACCCGACAGCGCCAGGGTGACCACGCTGCCCGAGCCGCCGCCGCGCGCGGTGCGGCCCGCGCGGTGCAGGTAGTCCTTGGCGTCGGCGGGCGGGTCGACGTTGACCACGAGATCGAGGTCGTCGATGTGCAGGCCGCGCGCCGCGACGTTGGTCGCCACCAGTGCGGTGATCTGCCCGTCCTTGAACTGTGCGAGGGTCTTGGTGCGCTGCGGCTGCGACTTGCCGCTGTGCAGGGCCGCCGCGTGCACCCCGCTGGCCCGCAGATGCCGGGTGAGCTGGTCGACCCCGTGCTTGGTGTCCAGGAACAGCAGGACACGGCCGTCGCGGGCGGCGATCTCCGTCGTCACGGCGTACCGGTCGGGACCGTGCACGACCAGGACGTGGTGGTCCATCGTCGTGACGGCGCCCGCCGACGGGTCGACGGAGTGCGAGGCCGGGTCCTTCAGGTGGTCGCGGACGAGGTCGGCGACGTCGTGCTCCAGGGTCGCGGAGAACAGCATCCGCTGACCGTCCGGCCGTACCTGCTCCAGCGCCTCGGTGACCTGCGGCAGGAAGCCCATGTCGCACATCTGGTCGGCCTCGTCTAGGACGGTGATCCGGACCCGGCCCAGACGGCACGCCTTGCGCTCGATGAGGTCGTGCAGGCGGCCGGGGGTGGCGACGACGACCTCGGCGCCGTCGCGCAGCGCGGCGATCTGGCGGCCGATCGACATGCCGCCGACCACCGCGGCCATCCGCAGCCCCAGCGCGTCGGCGTACGGGGTGAGCGCCTCGCACACCTGCTGGGCCAGTTCACGGGTGGGTACCAGGATCAGGGCCAGCGGCTGCTTGGATTCGGCCCGGCGGCCCGCCGTACGCGCGAGCAGCGGGAGGCCGAAGGCGAGGGTCTTGCCGGAGCCGGTGCGGGCGCGCCCGAGGACGTCACGTCCCGCGAGGGCGTCGGGGATCGTGGCCGCCTGGATCGGGAAGGGCTCGCGCACGTCCAGCTCCGCGAGCTTGCGCTGCACCGCGGGCGGCAGGTCCAGGTCGGCGAAAGAGGTGACCGACGGCTGCGACTCGGCGGGGTCCGGGTGGTTCATGACAAGCCTTCCGCAAGAGGGGACGTACCGAGGAAGGCCCGGTAGGACGAGGTACGGCGACCGGACGGGCGGGGTCACCGACCGTCACTACCGTGCAAAAGTTTCACGCTAACACAAGGGGCGTACCGGGGCCCGGTCGGCCTGGTACCCGGGTCCGGCCCGTCCGGTACCCCGATCCGCTCGGGCAGGAGCGGTTCGGGGGCGCACGGCATAGTGGTATGAGCTGATGCAAAAGACGCGGCCCGTGTACCCGTACCGGGCCGGTCGACGGGAAGGCGACAGGTATGGGTGCCAAGGACCTGTGGGACCACGGGCCCGGCCCGGCCGAGGACCGGGCGGTCAGGGTGCCCGGCGGCCTGCTCGACCTGCTGCACGCCTCCGCCGTGGTCCTGGACGCCGAGGGCCGCTTCGTCCTGTGGAGCCCCGAGGCCGAGCAGCTGTTCGGCTACGACGCGGCCGAGGCGCTCGGCCGGTCGGTCGAGGAGCTGCTGGCGCTGCCGGAGGACGCCCGGCACATCCGCGAACTGTTCGAGCAGGCGCAGGTCGGCACCAGTTTCGCGGGGGTCTTCCGCGCCCGGTGCAAGGACGGTTCGACCCGTTCGGTCGAATACCGCAAGGGTCGTCTGCACGACCCCGACGGGAACGTGCTCGGGCTGGCGCTCGCCGCCGACGTGGACACCGTGCGTCGGGTGGAGAGCGATCTCGCCCTGTCCGAGCTGCTGATCAACCAGTCGCCCGTCGGGCTCGCCGTGTTCGACACCGAGCTGCGCTGGATGCGGATCAATTCCGCGCTGACCACCGCCAACGGGGTGACCGAGGAGGAGGTGGTCGGCCGACGCCTGGCGGACACGCTGCCCGGGGTGGACACCGAGGCCATCGAGACCGCCATGCGGCAGGTGCTGCGCACCGGCGAGCCGATCCTCGACCACCGCACCATCGGCCGCGTCCCGGCCGACCCGGACCACGATCACGCCTGGTCGGAGTCGTACTACCGGATCGAGGACCGGCACGGGAAGGTGCTGGGGGTCGCGGTGTCCGTCGTGGACGTCACCGCCCGTCACCTCGCCGCCGCCGAGGTCGCGGCCGCGCACCGGCACCTGGCCACCCTCTCCGAGGCCAGCGCCGACATCGGCAGCACGCTCGACCTGCGGCAGACCGCGCGGGAACTGGCCGAGGCCGTCGTGCCCCGGTTCGCCGACCTGGCCACCGTCGACCTGCTGGAGTCCGTCGCCACCGGCCGGCGGACCGCCGCGGGCGACCAGGCCCGGTTCGTCGCCGTCGCCGTCGCCCCGGCCGAACCGGACGACGACTTGGGGGGCGCCGCGCTCTGGGACGACCTCGCGACGGAGGAACCGGCCCCGATGATGCGCCGCAGCGTCCGCGCCGGGACGCCGGGCATGATCTCCCGCGTGGACGGCGCCGCGCTGCGCCGGATCTCCGGCGACGAACAGGCCGTCGCGGCGCTCCGCAAGGCGGGCGTGCGCAGTTACCTCGTGGCGCCGCTGGTCGCGCGCGGCACCGTGCTCGGCGTGCTCAGCCTGTACCGCACCGGCAACACCCGCCCCTTCGACAGCCGCGACCTCCAGATGGTGTGCGAGATCGTCGGCCGCGCGGCCATCAGTGTGGACAACGCCCTGCTGTACGGCCGGGAGCGGGACACCGCGCTCACCCTCCAGCGCAGCCTGCTCCCGCAGACCCCGCCCGACCAGCCGGACGGCCTGGAGATCGCCGTGGGCTACCGTCCCGCGGGCAGCGGCACCGAGGTCGGCGGCGACTGGTACGACGTACTGCCGCTCAGCGACGGCAAGGTGGGCCTGGTGGTCGGCGACGTGATGGGCAGCGGTGTCCGGGCTGCCGCCATCATGGGGCAACTGCGCACCACCACCCGGGCGTTGGCCCGGCTCGACCTGCCGCCCGCCGAACTGCTCGGCCATCTGGACGAGACCGCCGCCACGCTCAGCGAGTCCTTCGCCACCTGCGTGTACGCGGTCTGCGACCCCAAGCGCGGCACCTGCACCTTCTCCAGCGCGGGCCACCTCCCGCCGGTCCTCGTCCAGCCGGGCCACGAGGCCACCCTCCTCACCCTCCCCACCGCCGCCCCGCTGGGTGTCGGCGGCGTGCCCTTCGGCACGCTGGAGGTCGAACTGCCCGAGGGCTCCCTGCTGGCCCTGTACACCGATGGTCTGGTCGAGACCAGGTACGACGCCATCGACGTGGGGCTTAACTCCCTCCGCCGGGCGTTGGAGGGCGCGACCGGTTCCCTCGAGCAGACCTGCGAGATGCTCCTGGACACGGTCGACCACTCCTCGGCCGACGATGTGGCGCTGCTGCTGGCGCGGTTCGGCGGGGCGTAGCGCCGGACACCTCCGCCGGGCATGCCGTCAGTCTGCATGCCCGGCGGAGTCGGTTCAGGAGCGGGCGGTGTCCGCGCCCTTCAGACCGAAGATGTCGACCGCGTGGTAGTAGGTCCACGCCGTCGAGTTGCAGGAGGTCTTGGTGGCGCCGGAGTAGTTGTTGCAGACCCGCTTGAGGTCCTCGTAGAAGGCCGAGTCGATACGGGACTTGTTCGCAGAGAAGGTGCCCGCGGCCTTGTAGTTGCGGTAGCCGAAGTCGTGACGGGCACAGGCGGTCTGGAAGGGGAAGCCGAAGGGGTTGTCGGGCGAGGAACTGCAGTAGTCCGTCGACCAGTCGAAGCCGTAGGCGGCCCAGGCGCCCTGGTTGCCCCGCGCGGACACCCAGGAGTTGTAGCTGGCGGCGCTGGTCTGGGTCCAGGAGCTGAGCACCTGCGGCTTGTCGGCGGGCGCCGCCGAGGCGTCACTGGCGAGTACCAGCACCGCGGGGAGCGCCAGTGCGGCACTGGCGGCGGCGAGGGAGACGGCGTGGGGACGGCGCATGGAAGACCTCCGGAGTGTGGGGCCCAGCAAGCCTCGCGGGGTTCGCGAGGCGGGGTCAGCTTGGACCACCGCTCCATCGAATGAACAGTCCATGTCAAAGAATTCTTCGCGGAATTTCAACAAACTGTCAGCCCGAATCGGCCCCAACTCGGCTAATCCGGCGCGGACATGATGAGGTGATGACGGATGGATAAGGTAAGGCTAACTTTAGTTCTCGCAAGGTGAACCTCGGTGCGGATGGAGGCTTGATGACGGACTTCGTGAGCGTCGAGCGGGAGCGTTTCGGTCAAGCGGACGATGAGCGCCGTGCATTGACGCTTCATCAGGTATGGCTCGGTGCGGGCGGACCGCTCGCCCGTGTGCGGGTCGCCGACGGCCGGGTGACGCACATCCACCTGGACGCGCACACGAGCCCCGTCGAGGACGGCGACCGGGTGCTCGGCATGGACGGCCGCGTGCTCCTGCCCGGCCTCTGGGACGCCCACGTCCACCTCGCGGAGTGGGCCGCCGCCCGGCACCGGCTCGCCCTGGCCGGGACCGGTTCCGCGCGGGCCGTGGCCGACCTCGTGAAGTCACGCGGTGGGAACAACGACCCTACGGTGCTCTACGGTTACGGCTTCCGCGACGGGCTCTGGCCCGACGCCCCGCACAAGAGCCTCCTCGACGCGGTGCTGCCCGACCGGCCGGTGGCCCTCGTCAGCGCCGACCTGCACGCCGTCTGGCTGAACTCCGCCTGCCTCGCCCTCGCCGGCCGGGCCGATCACCCCACCGGACTGATCCGGGAGCACGAGGCCCACGAGGCGCTGTCCGCGCTGCCCACCGCCCCGGCCGCGACGGTGGACCGCTGGATCGCCGACGCCTGCCGGGCCGCCGCCGCGCGCGGCGTCACCGGCGTCATCGACTTCCAGTACGGAGACACGGTCACGGACTGGGAGCGCCGGTCCGCCGACAGCCCGCCCGCCGTGCGCGTCGCGGCCGCCGTCTACCCGAGTCGGCTGGACGCGGCCCTGGCTCGGGGACTGCGCACCGGGAGCGAGATCGGCGCGGGTGGGGGACTGGTGCGCGTCGGCCCGCTCAAGCTGTTCACCGACGGCTCCCTCAACACCCGTACCGCCCTCTGCCACGACCCCTATCCGGGGCTGGAGGGCACCGACGGCGCCCATGGCATCGAGGAGACCGCGCCCGACGAGCTGATACGGCTGATGCGCCGGGCCGCCGCCCACGGCATCGAGCCCGCCGTACACGCCATCGGGGACCGCGCCAACACCGTGGCCCTGGACGCGTTCGCCGCCGTCCGCTGCCGGGGCCGGATCGAGCACGCCCAGCTGCTCGACCCCGAAGACCTGCCACGCTTCGCCGAGTTGGGCGTCACGGTCGGCGTACAGCCCCGGCACGCCACCGACGACCGCGATGTGGCCGACCACCACTGGGCCGGGCGCACCGGCCGCGCCTTCGCCTACGCCGACCTCCTCGCCGCCGGGGCCCGGCTGGAGTTCGGGTCGGACGCCCCGGTGTCCCCGCTGGACCCTTGGCTGGCCATCGCCTCGGCCGTCACCCGGACCGACGACGCGCGTCCCGCCTGGCATCCCGAGCAGCGCCTCTCCGTGCCGGACGCGCTGGTCGCGGCCGCGCGAGGGCGGCGCGGCATCCGGGTCGGGGACCCCGCCGACCTGGTGGTCGTGGACGTGGACCCGCTGGAGGCGGACGCGGACACGCTGCGCGCGATGCCCGTGCACGCCACGATGACGGACGGCCGCTGGACGCATGGGCCCTGCTGAGCAGAGGGCCGCACCAGGACTTCCGTCGCCGTCCTGACGACGTCCGAGGACGAGTGAGAGGCCGATGCGCATGCCGTCCCCCGAGACCAGCGAAGCCCAGCGGCTCGCTCCCTATGTGATGCCGGGCCCGGCCGCGCTGCCGCCCGACCGGTCCGGCTGGGTCGTCGAACCGGCCCGCGCGGCGCTGCTGGTCCTCAACCCGCAGAACCATTTCCTGCGCGTCCTGCGGGAGCGGTCAGCCCCGGTGTCCCCACTCGTCTCCGGCATGGCCCAGCTGTGCGAGTCGGCGCGGGCGGCGGGCATCCCCGTCCTCTACACCCTGGCCTGCGCCGACGGGCGGCCGGCCGGGCGGGGGACCGCTTTCGGGCATCCCGCGCTGCTCCGGGGCGGGGACTCGCGTGAGGTGGCGGCGGAGATCCGGCCCCAGGTGGGGGACAGTCTGCTGACCGCCAAGCGGTTCAGCGCCTTCGCCGGAACCCGGCTGCGTCACCGCCTCGCCGAACTCGGCCGGGACCAGCCGGTGATCGCCGGGGTGTTCGCGCGGACCCAGGTGCTGCTCACCGCGGCGGACGCCGCGATGCAGGACATGGAACCCTTCGTCGTCGCGGACGCGGTCGCCGACCGGGCACCCGACCAGCACCGGATGGCCCTCGACTGGATCGCCACGACCTGCGGGGCGGTACGGAGCGTACGGGGCATGGTGGATGCTTTCGGCGGGGCGCCCTCGGTCTGAGGAGTACGCGCCATGACGAGGCGGCGCGGAGAGGAGTGGGATGACCCTGCCAGAGGGTTGGGAGTGGCTGGATGACGTCCCGTCCGGATGGGTTCCCCCAGAAGAACTGAGAGTGCCGACAGGCATACTCAGCACCGACCTGCCGATCAGGATGCTGTCGAGCGGCGCGCTGGGCAATGACCTCATCGATCTCGTGGGCCGGCTGCTCAGCGAGAGTGCCCGCTTCAGCATCTGGTTCGGGTCGGAAGCCAAGAGAACCGCATCCCCCGAGGAGTTGGCACTCCTGTCGCTGACCACGAACGAACAGCACCGCCATGTCTACGAGGCATGGACCTCGTTCATCGGCGCGTACGACGCCTGCGGGAGGAAGGCGGGATCATTCGATTCCGAGCTGGATGCCTTGAGGCAAGTCCTGCTCGATTCGATCAGCAATATCGCCGCGGCTCGGAGGGACTTCGGGGGCGGCAACTAGGTCAAGGCCAGGGATCGTTCGGTGAGTGAAGCCCCGGAGCCCCGGCGGGACCGTCCGCCGGGGCTCCGGGAGTCAGGCGGGGGAGTCAGGCTGGGACTCGGCCGGAAAGCACCGAGCGGTGGATCTCCTCCGCGCGGACCGCGACCGTCGACAGCAGGGTGCTGGTCAGGCCGTGGGTGTGCTCGGTGCCGCCCTGGAGGTAGATGCCCGCCGTGACCTCCGGCGCCGTCTCGACCCGGTGGTCGCGGCCCACCCGGATCTCGTCCTCGTCGTCCCGCAGGCACAGCTTGGCGGCCTCGCCGAGCAGCGGGGTCAGATCGCGGGGGCGGTAGCCGGTGGCGAGGACCAGCACGTCGGTGGGGAGCACCTGGCGCTCACCGGTGGGCAGGAACTCCACGGTGACGTCCAGCGCGCCGCCCGCGCCCGGGTCGACCGCGCGGACGCGGGAGACGTTCAGGAAGCGCAGCCGCTCCCGCCCGGACACCTTCTCCCGGTACGCGGTGGCGTACAGCGCCTCGATCAACTCCATGTCGACCACGGAGTAGTTGGTCGAGCGGTGGTAGTCGAACAGGGACTGCTTCACCTCCGACGGCGCCGAGAAGTAGACGTCGACCGCCTCGGGGTCGAAGATGCGGTTGGCGAACGGGCTGTCGTCGGCCGGGGTGTAGCCGTACTTGGCGAAGACCGAGCACACCTCCGCCTCCGGGAAGGTGCGGTGCATGTAGTCCACCGCCTCGGCCCCGCTCTGTCCGGCGCCGAGCACGACGACACGCCGTATCGGGGCCCCGGAATTGGCCAGTTGGACCGCACGCGGGATCAACTGGCTGTTGTGCCAGACGTGTTCGCCCAGTTCCAGACCGGGCGGCACATGCGGTTCCAGTCCCATCGCCAGGCTGATGTTGCGGGCCCGGTGGGTCACCGTCCCGCCGGAACCGGCGGTGTCGCGGCAGGTGACGTCGAAGTACGCCACCTGTCCGTCGTCGTCGCGCACCGGGTCGACGGCGATCGCCTCGCTGCCGTACGTGACCAGGTGGGACACCCGCTCGGCCGCCCACTCGAAGTACTCGTGGAACTCCATGCGCAGCGGGAACAGCGTCTTCTGGTTCAGGAAGTCGATCAGCCTGCCCCGTTCGCGCAGGAAGCACAGGAAACTGTAGTCGCTGGTCGGGTTGCGCAGCGTGACGAGGTCCTTCAGGAAGGACACCTGCATCGTGGCGTCGTCGATCAGCATGCCCCGGTGCCAGCCGAAGCCCGGCTGGCGTTCCAGGAACAGCGCGTTGAGACGGTGACCTGCCGAGAGGCCCGCGTTGTGTTCCTCAACCGCTATGGACAGAGCGAGATTTGACGGTCCGAAACCGATACCGAGCACGTCGTGGACGACGTCGGAACCCATGCGCGGTGACTTCACCTTGGCATCGCCTCCCTCAGGCAGGCCCATGCTAGATAAGGTAAGGCTTACCTAGCAATGGAGTCTGTGAAGGGAAGGGCTGTATGCGGGTCGTCATGCTCGGCTACCAGACCTGGGGTCACCGCACGCTGCAGGCGCTGCTCGACTCCGAGCACGAGGTCGTCCTCGTCCTCACCCATCCGAAGAGCGAACACGCCTACGAGAAGATCTGGGACGACAACGTCGCCGAACTCGCCGAGAAGCACGGCGTCCCCGTACTGCTGCGCAACCGCCCCGACGACGCCGAACTCCTCGCCGCCGTACGGGAGTCGCGTCCGGACATCATCGTCGCCAACAACTGGCGCACCTGGCTGCCCCCGGAGCTGTTCGACCTGCCGGAGCACGGCACCCTCAACATCCACGACTCGCTGCTGCCCTCGTACGCCGGGTTCTCCCCGATCATCTGGGCGCTGCTCAACGGGGAGGAGCGCGTCGGGGTGACCGCGCACCGGATGAACGGCGAACTCGACGCCGGGGACGTCCTGGTGCAGCGCTCGGTACCGGTCGGCCCGACCGACACCGCGACCGACCTGTTCCACCGCACCGTCGACCTCATCGCCCCGCTGGTGCGCGAGTCGCTGGACCTCATCGCCTCCGGCCGGGACGCCGGGCAGTGGATACCGCAGGACCGCTCCCGCGCCAGCTTCTTCCACAAGCGCTCCGCCGAGGACAGCCGCATCGACTTCAGCTGGCCCGCCGAGCGCCTGGAGCGCCTCGTACGCGCCCAGTCGGACCCGTACCCCAACGCCTACGCCTTCCACCGCGGGGAGCGGCTGCGGATCGTCTCCGCCGCCGTCTCCGAGGGGAGGTACGGCGGCACACCGGGGCGGATCTTCATCCGCGAGGGTGACGGCGTGGTCGTGGTGGCGGGCGCCGACGCGCACACCGGGCGCTGCCGGGGGCTGCTGGTGAGGCGGGTGCGCACGGACGACGGCACCGAGTACGCGGCCGCCGACTACTTCCGCACCATGGGCGGTTACCTCACCTCGCGCCCCTGAAGCCTTGCGCCCCTGAAGCCTTGCGCCTCTGAAGCCTGGCGCCCCTGAGCCTCGCGGTGGCGGCCGGTCAGTCGACGGCTGCCGCCGGGACGGCCTCGGCCAGACCGGCGCCGTCGTCGTGGTGCCGGCCAAGCGGGATGACCAGCGGGGTGCCGCTGACCGGGTCGGGGGCGATCCGGCAGCGCAGCCCGAACACGTCCGCCACGGTCGCCTCCGTCACCACCTCGGCGGGCGCGCCCTCGGCGACGATGCGGCCGGCCTTCATGGCGATGACGTGGTCGGCGTACCGGCACGCCTGGTTGAGGTCGTGCAGCACCATCACCACGGTCCGGCCCTCCCGCCGGTTGAGGTCGGTGATCAGGTCCAGTACGTCGATCTGGTGGGCGAGATCGAGATAGGTCGTCGGCTCGTCCAGCAGCAGCACCGGGGTGCCCTGGGCGACGGCCATGGCGATCCAGGCCCGCTGCCGCTGCCCGCCGGACAGCTCGTCCACCGGACGGTCCGCGAGGTCGGTGAGCCCGGTCGCGGTGAGCGCCCCGCGCACCGCCTCCTCGTCCGCCGCCGACCACTGCCGCCACCACGTCTGGTGCGGTGAACGCCCCCGGCCCACCAGGTCGGACACGGTCAGCCCCTCCGGCGCCACCGGGGTCTGCGGCAGGATGCCCAGCTTGCGGGCCAGCTCCCGCGTCGGCACCTCGCGCAGGGCCACCCCGTCCAGCTCCACCACGCCCTGACGTGGGGTCAGCAGTCGGGCGAGCGCCCGCAACAGGGTGGACTTCCCGCAGGCGTTGGCGCCGACGATGGCCGTGATGCGGCCGGTCGGCACGGTGAGGTCCAGGTTCTCCACGACCGTCCGCCCGTCGTAGGCGAGCCGCAGGCCACGGGCACCCAACTCCGGCCCCGAGGACAGGGACTTGGTGCGCGGTTCGGTGGTCGACATGTGCATCAGCCTCCAGAGCCCGCGCGGTTGGCGCGGATGAGCAGCCACAGCAGGACCGGCGCGCCGAGGGCGCCGGTGACGATCCCGACCGGCAGTTCCGTACCCGGCACCGCCTCGCGGGCGAGGAGGTCGGCGCCGAGCACGGTGAACGCGCCGGTGAGACCGGAGACGAGAGGGGGCGGCGACGAGGTGCCCGCCACCCGCTGGGCGATCTGCGGACAGGCCAGGGCGACGAACGCCACCGGCCCCGCCGCGGCCGTGCCGAAGGCGACCAGGCCCACTCCGGTCAGCAGCAGCGCCAGCCGGACCGCCTGCACGGGCGTACCGAGCCCGGCCGCCACGTCGTCGCCGAGCTGGAGCGTGCGCATCAGGCGGCCCAGCGCCAGCGCGGGCGGCAGCAGGACGAGCGTGGCCAGGGCGAGGGTGTCCACCTGGTCCCAGGTGCGCCCGTTGAGGTTGCCGACCAGCCAGCCCACGGCCTCCTGCGCCTGGAACCGGTCACCCCGCGCCACCAGGAAGTCGGTGGCGCTGGTGCAGATCCAGGAGACGCCGATGCCGACGAGGATGATCCGGTACCCGGTGGCCCCGCCCCTCCACGCCAGCGCGTACACCAGCAGCGCGGTCGCCAACGCGCCCAGCAGGCCCAGCGTCGACAGGCCGAGGCCGCCCGTCCAGCCGAGGACCACGGCGGCCACCACCGCGGTGCCCGCGCCCTCGGTGAGCCCGATCATGTCGGGGCTGGCCAGCGGGTTGCGGGTCATCGTCTGGAACACCGCGCCGGACACCCCGAAGGTCACCCCGACCAGCAGTCCGGTCAGGGCGCGCGGCAGCCGGAGATCCTGGACGACGATGACCGTGCCGGGGTCGCCCGCGCCGACGAGCGCCCGCACCACGTCGGACAGGGTCATCGGGTAGTCGCCGAGGGTCAGGCCCCAGCAGAACAGCAGGAACGCGCCGACGGCGACGCCCGCTCCGGTCAGCAGCAGCCGGGGGCGCAGCATCCCGGAGACCGGGGGGACGGCGAGCCGGAAGGGCCGGTCGCGCAGGACGGGGGACGCGGTGGGCTTCCCGGGGACGGAGATCTTCGTGGGGACGGCCATGCTCACACCTCCGCGAGCTTGCGGCGGCGGACCAGGGCGATGAAGAACGGGCCACCGAGGAAGGCGACCAGCACACCGGCCTGGATCTCGGTGGGGCGGGCCACCGTCCGGCCCAGGATGTCGGCGGCGAGCAGCAGGGCGGGCGCGATCGCGGCGGACAGCGGCAGCAGCCAGCGGTGGTCCGGGCCGATCCCGGCGAACTGGGCGAGCAGCCGGGCGATGTGCGGGACGACCAGCCCGAGGAAGACGACAGGGCCGATGACCGCCACCGACGCGCCGGTCAGCAGCACCACCGCCGCGACCCCCTGGAGCCGGACCAGACCGAGCCGCCGACCCAGGGAGGCGGCCACGTCGTCGCCCAGCGCCATGCTGTTGAGCGCGGGCGCGCAGGCCAGGGCGAGGACGGCGCCAGCCGCGAGGAAGGGCAGGATGCGCAGCAGTTCGCCGGAGTCCTTGTCGGCCAGCGACCCCGCCGACCAGAAGCGGTACCGGTCCAGCGCGTCCTGGTCGGTGAGGACCACGGCACTGGTCAGCGAGGACAGCATCGAGGTGACCGCCACCCCGGCCAGCGCCAGCTTCACCGGAGTCGCCCCGGACCGGCCCAGCCGCCCCAGGAAGAACACCAGCACACTCGCGGCGAACGCCCCCGCGAACGCGAACCACACATAGCCGTACAGCGAACCCACGCCGAACACCGCGACGGCCACGACGATGGCGAACGACGCGCCCGCGCTGACCCCGAGGATGCCGGGGTCGGCCAGCGGATTGCGGGTCAGGGCCTGCATCAGCGCCCCCGACATGCCGAGCGCCGCCCCCGTGGTCAGGCCGAGCAGCGTACGGGGCACGCGCACCGACCAGATGACGTTGTCCACGAGCCTGCTCGGCGGATGGCCGAGGACGGAGCGGACGACCTGGTCGAGCGGCACGTTGAGCGCGCCCAGCGCCACCGACAGCACGGACAGCAGCAGGAGCAGCGCGACGACCAGGGTCACCAGCCCGGTGGTGCGGAGCCTTCTTCCTTGGGTCACGTACCGGTCTCCATACCGTCGGTCCGAGATGCCGCCGAACAGGGGGTTACGTGCCATCTCCCGCACCGGAAAGCCCAGTTGGGGAGCGCACCGACAGCCCTGACGGCGACTTAGGTGAGCATAACCTCAGCCGCTGTGACGTGGGCCGCCGAATCCGCAAGGGGACTGTTAAGTTAGGCAAACCTCACCTTACTATGCGAGCGGTCGCGGCTCCGCTGAGCCGTTCCACACCTAAGGGGAGGCACGGGCAGCTGTGTCGGACAACTCATCTCGTTCTCGCACACCTTCCTCGGTACCGGCTCCGGCTCGGGAGGCGTACTGGCGGGGGAGGTTCGCCGCACCGGCCCCCGAGACCCCGTTGCCGCTCGACCGGCCCTACCCCAGCCGCCCGGACGCCCCGGCACCGCGCGCCGAACGCACGGCCCGGCTCGGCGTCGACACCGGCGAGGACACCCTCCTCGCCGCCTTCGTGGCCCTGCTGCACCGCTACGGCGCGGCCCCGGCCGCCGAGGTGACGGTGGCGTACGCGGGACTCCCGCTGCGCGTCACCGTCGACGGCTCCGCCTCCTTCGGCGAGCTGTGCGCCGAGGTCGCCGAGGTGCGGGCCGAGGCCGAGGCTCACCGGCTGCCCACCACCGAACTGCTCCGGCTGCTCACCCCCGAACCGACCCGAGGGGGAGGGGTGTTGTGCGCCACCGGGTTCGGGCCCGCGTCCTGGGCCGAGGGCGGCCCGCTGGACCTCGCGCTGTCCGTCGCCGACGGCACGGTACGGATCGACCACCGTACCGACCTGTTCGACGCGGACACGGCCGACCGCTTCCTCGGCCACTACCGCACCCTGATCGCCGACGCGGTGGCCCGCCCGGACACCGCCGTGGCCGACCTCGAACTCCTCACCGACGACGAGCGGCACCGGATTCTGACCGGCTGGAACGACACCGCGCACGACGTGCCCGCGCACACCTGGCCACGCATGTTCGCCGCCCAGGTCGCCGCCCGGGGGCAGGAAGTGGCGCTCATCCACGAGGACGTCCGCCTCACCTACGCCGAACTCGACGCCCGAGCGGCCCGGTTGGCACACCTCCTGGTCGCGCGGGGTGCCGGGCCCGAGCAGGTCGTGGCGCTGGCGGTGCCCCGATCCGCCGACATGATCGTGGCGCAGGTCGCCGTCCTGAAGGCGGGCGCCGCCTATCTGCCCGTCGACACCGACTACCCGGCCGACCGCATCGCCTACATGCTGGACGACGCCCGGCCGGTCTGCCTGGTCACCACCGCCGAGGTCCTGCCCGACCTGCCGCCGGGCACCGACCCGCTCGTCCCGGACGCCCCCGCGACCCTCGCCGAGCTGGCCGTCCAGCCGACCCACGACCCCGCGGCGGCTCGGAAGTTGACGGCAGCGCACGCCGCCTATGTCATCTACACCTCCGGCTCCACCGGCCGCCCCAAGGGTGTCGTCCTCTCGCACGCGGGTGTCGCCAAGCTCGTCGCCACCCAGCGCGAGCGGTTCGGGATCGGCCCGCACAGCCGGGTCCTCCAGTTCGCCTCGCCCAGCTTCGACGTGGCCTTCTGGGACCTGTGCCTCGGCCTGCTCTCCGGCGGCCGCCTCGTCGTCGTGCCCACCGAGCGCCGACTGCCGGGCGAACCCCTCGCGGAGTACGCCCGCGAGCACGGCATCACCTTCATGATCCTGCCGCCCGCCCTGCTGGCCGCGATGCCGGAGAACGTCCAACTCCCGCCAGAGGCAACCCTCCTGGCGGGCACCGAACGCGTCTCGCCGGAGCTTGTCGGCCGGTACGCGGGCGGCCGGATGATGTTCAACGCCTACGGCCCCACCGAGGCCACCACCAACTCCACGCTCGGCCGCTGCGACCCGCACACCCCGCCCGGCACCATCGTGCCCATCGGCGTCCCCGACCCCGGCACCCGCGCCTACGTCCTCGACGACCGGCTGCGGCCCGTCCCCGCCGGGGTCACCGGCGAGCTGTACCTCGGCGGCGCCGGACTCGCCCGCGGCTACCTCGGCCGCCCCGGCCTGACCGCCGAACGCTTCGTCGCCGACCCCTTCGGCGCCCCCGGTGAACGGCTCTACCGCACCGGCGACCTCGTCCGCTGGAAGTCCGACGGGCGGCTGGAGTTCCACGGCCGCGCGGACAGTCAGGTCAAGATCCGCGGCTTCCGCATCGAGCCCGGCGAGATCGAGTCCGTGCTGCGCGCCCACCCGGCCGTCGACCAGGCCGCTGTCGTCGTCCGCGAGGACCGGCCCGGCGAACGCCGCCTCGCCGCCTATGTCGTGCCCGCTCTGGACGACACCTCGGAGGACGGGGTCGCGGACTGGAAGGACCTGCACGAACTGCTGTACTCGGCGGCCGGTGCCGAGGACTTCGCGGAGAACTTCGCGGGCTGGAACAGCATGTACGACGGCCAGCCCATCCCGCTCGCCGACATGCGCGAGTGGCGGGAGGCGACCGTCGCCCGCATCCGTGGACTGCGGCCCCGCCGGGTGCTGGAGATCGGCGTCGGCTCCGGTCTGCTGCTGTCCCGGCTCGCCCCGGAGTGCGAGGCGTACTGGGGCACCGACCTTTCCGAGGAAGCCGTACGCGCACTCACCGCCCAGGTGGCCGAGGTCCCCGCACTCGCCGACCGGGTGACCCTGCTGGCCCGGCCCGCGCACGACCTCATCGGGCTGCCGGAAGGGTACTTCGACACCGTCGTCGTCAACTCCGTCGTGCAGTACTTCCCCGGCGGCGACTACCTCACCCGTGTGCTCCGCGACGCGGCGGCGCTGCTCGCGCCCGGCGGTTCCCTGTTCATCGGGGACGTACGCAATCTGCGGCTGCTGCGCACCCTGAGCGCCGCCGTTGAAGGGCACCGGGCCGAGGGCGACGACAAGGAGGCGCTGCGGGCGGCCGTGGACCGGGCCGTCGCCTGGGAAGGTGAACTCCTCGTCGACCCCGACTTCTTCGCCATCCTGGACGGCTTCACCGCCGACATCCGGATCAAGCGCGGCACCCACCACAACGAACTCACCCGCTACCGGTACGACGTGGTCCTGCGACCGGGCATGCGACCCGAGCCCGACGACGCACCCGAGACGCCCTGGCCCGACCTCGGCTCGCACGAAGCCCTGTCCGACCTGCTGGCCACCACCGACCGCCCGCTGCGCGTCACCGGCATCCCCAACGCCCGCCTCGCCGACGACCTGAGCGCCCTCTCCGCCCTGGACGACAGCAGCAGGCCCGCCACCGGCCCCTACGGCATCGACCCCGAGACCCTGCACGAGATCGCCGCCCGGCACGGCCGCCGCGCGCACCTCACCTGGGACGGCGACGCCGAGGACGGCGCCCTCGACGCCCTCTTCACCTCCGAGGACGCCCCGGCCCCGTACCGCAGGGGCACCGGCCGCCCCCTCACCAACCGCCCGGCACCCTTCCGCAACGTCTCCGCGCTCATGGCCGCCCTGCGCGCCCACGCCGTCGCCGCGCTGCCCGACTACATGGTCCCGGCCCCCTTCGTCCCGCTGGACCGGCTGCCCGTCACCCCCAGCGGCAAGCTCGACGCCGCCGCGCTGCCCGTCCCGGACCGCACCCTCCCCACCGGCGGCCGCCCACCGGCCACCGCCCGCGAACGGCTGCTGTGCGAGCTGTACGCCCGCGCCCTCGACGTGCCCTCGGTCGGCGCCGACGACGACTTCTTCGCGCTCGGCGGAGACAGCATCGTGGCCGTCCGCCTCCTCGTCCTCGCCCGCCGCGCCGGACTGGAGCTCACCCCGCGCGACGTGTTCCGCCACCGCACCGCCGCCGAACTCGCCACCGTCGCCCGCACCGGCACGGCGGAGACGGACGGCGAGACCGTGCCCTGGGAGGTCCCGGCACTCGGAGAGGTCGCGGCCGATCTCACCGTCGAGGAGGTCCTCCCGCTCGGCCCGCTCCAGGAGGGCTTCTTCTTCCACGCCCTGGTCGACGGTGCCGAACACGACGCGTACGTGGTGCAGCAGGTCATCGAGCTGACCGGACCCGTCGACGGCACCCTGCTGCGCACCGCCGCCGAACGGCTGCTGGACCGGCACGCCCCGCTGCGCGCCTGCTTCCGGCAGACCCCCGACGGCCGCCCCGTCCAGCTCGTCGCGTCCGGGCTCGCGCTGCCCTGGCACGAGACCGACCTCACCACCGAGCCCGACCCCGCCACCCGGGAGACCCGCGCCGACGCCGTGGCCGCCGAGGAACGGGCCCGGCGCTTCGACCTCGCCCGGCCACCGCTGGTGCGCTGCGCGCTGATCCGGCTCACGGACGAACGCCACCGACTGATTCTGACGTTCCATCACATCGTCGCGGACGGCTGGTCCCTGCCCGTCCTCCACCGTGAACTGCTCGCCCTGTACGGTGAACACCCCGAGCCGCTGCCCGAGGTCACCCCGTATCGCGCCTACCTCCGCCGGATCGCGGGCGCCGACCGCGAGGCCGCCCGCGCGGCCTGGGGCGACGCGCTCGCCGGGGTCGAGGAACCCACCCTGCTGGTGCGCACCCCGGCCACCCCCGGACCCGTCGAACCGGGGCAGATCCGGGTCGAGTTGACCGAGCGCGTCACCGCCCGCCTGGTCGCCCGCGCCCGGGAACGCGGGGTCACGCTCGGCACCCTCGTCCAGGGAGCGTGGGGATTGCTCCTCGGGCAACTGACGCATCGTCAGGACATCGTCTTCGGTACCACTGTCGCCGGGCGGGACGCGGCGGTGGACGGTGTCGAATCGATGATCGGGCTGTTCATCAACACCCTGCCGACCCGGCTGCGCTGGGCGCCCGGCGACACCCTGGGCATGGTGCTGGACCGGCTGCAGGAGGAGCAGAGCGCCCTCCTCGACCACCAGCACCTGGGTCTCGCCGACATCCAGCGGGCCGCTGGACACGCGGGTGGCGGTGAACTCTTCGACACACTGGTGGTGTTCGAGAACTACCCCGGCGGCGAAGGAACTTCAGGCAGCACCGACCCGAGCGGCGCGATCACCGTCGCCGGGCACGCGTTCCATGACGCCGTGCACTATCCGCTGGCCCTCATCGTCAAGCCCGGCCGGCGGCTCGACCTGCGGCTCAAGCACCACGCCCGGCGCCTGGACGCCGACGCCGTGCGGGCCCTCGCCGACCGGCTCACCCTGCTGCTGCACACCCTCGCCGACGACCCCGGCACCCGCGTCGCCGACCTCACCCTGCTGACCCCGCGCGAGCTGGCCCAGGCCCACCCGGCGGGGGAGACCCGTACCGTCCCGGACACCACCCTCGCCGCCGCCGTCACCGCGCAGGCCGCCCGCACCCCGGACGCCACCGCCGTCGTGTACGAGGGCACCACGCTGACCTACGCCGAACTCGACGCCCGTGCCGAGCACTTGGCGGCCCGGCTGCGAGCGCGGGGCATCGGCCGGGAGCGGTTCGTCGCCGTCGCCGTACCCCGGTCGGCCGAGCTGATGGTGGCGCTGCTGGCCGTGCTGAAGGCGGGCGCCGCGTATCTGCCGCTCGACCTGGACTATCCCGCCGAGCGGCTGGCGTACACCCTGGCCGACTCGGGCGCGACCACCATCCTCACCACCAGCCGGGACGCCGGACGGCTGCCCTCGGCCGACGGGCTCGACGTGCTCATGGTGGACGACGGTGCCGAGGAACCGCCCGGAGACGTCCCGCCCGCCGACCCCGCCCGACCCGACGACCCCGCCTACCTCATCTACACCTCCGGCTCCACCGGCCGCCCCAAGGGCGTCGTCGTCACCCATCGGGCCATCGTGAACCGGCTGGCGTGGATGCAGGGCGCGTACGGACTCATGCCCGACGACCGGGTGCTGCAGAAGACCCCGGCCGGGTTCGACGTGTCGGTGTGGGAGTTCTTCTGGGCGCTGTGCGAGGGCGCCGCCGTGGTGCTCGCCGCGCCGGACGGCCACCGCGACCCCGCCTATCTGGCTCGCCTCATCCGGGACGCGGGCGTGACCACCCTGCACTTCGTGCCCTCGATGCTGGAGGCGTTCCTCGGCTCCGACGAGGTCACCGCCGATCCCGCCTGGGCGGCCGGTCTGCGCCGCGTGTTCAGCAGCGGCGAGGCGCTGCCCGGAGCGGCCGCCCGCCGTTGGCGCGAGCTGACCGGGGTCCCGCTGCACAACCTGTACGGGCCCACCGAGGCCGCCGTCGACGTCACCCACCACGCCTGCGACGACGCCCCCGACACCGTCGTGCCCATCGGCCGACCCGTGTGGAACACCGGCCTGCGCGTGCTGGACTCCTACCTGCGGCCGGTACCCGACGGCGTCCCCGGCGAGCTGTACCTCACCGGCGTCCAGCTGGCCCGCGGCTACCACCGGCGCCCCGCGCTGACCGCGGACCGCTTCGTCGCCGACCCCTACGGCGCGCCCGGCACCCGCATGTACCGCACCGGCGACCTGGTGAGCCGCCGCGCCGACGGCACCCTCGACTACCTCGGCCGCACCGACCGCCAGGTCAAGCTGCGCGGCAACCGGATCGAGCCCGGCGAGATCGAGGCCGCCCTGACCCGGCACCCGGACATCGCCCGGGGCGCGGTCGTCGTCCGCGACCACCGCCTCGTCGCCTACGCCGTCCCCGCACCCGGCGCCACCGTCGACCCCGCCGAGCTGCGCGGCACCCTGGCCGAGGCGCTGCCCGCGCCACTCGTTCCCGACGCGTACGTCCTCCTCGACGACCTCCCGCTCACCCCCAGCGGCAAGCTGGACCAGGCCGCGCTGCCCGCCCCCGAGGCCGAGCGCGCCGTCCGCCGCGAGCCTTCCGGGCCGGTGGAGCAGACGCTGACCGGGATCTTCGCGGCCGTCCTCGGCATCCCGGACGTCGGCCCCGACGACGACTTCTTCCGGCTCGGCGGCGACAGCATCAGCTCGATCGGCGTCGCCGCCCGCGCCCGCGCGGCCGGACTCGACGTCAGCCCCCGCGACGTCTTCACCCACCGCACCCCGGCCGCCCTCGCCGCCGGGACCGGGACCACCACCGCCACCCCGGCCGGTACGGCCGCCGCCTTCACCCTCACCGACGCCGAACACGCCCGCGTCCGCACCCTGGCCGCCCCGGCCCAGGTCGCCGACGTCTGGCCGCTGGCCCCGCTCCAGGAGGGCCTGTTCTTCCACTCGGCGTACGACGAGGGCGCCCTGGACGTCTACACCGTCCACGAGACCTTCGACTTCGCCACCCCGCTGGACACCACCCGGCTGCGCGCCGCCGTACGCACCCTGCTCGACCGCAACCCCGGCCTGTGCGCGGGCTTCACCAGCGACGGCCTCGACCAGCCGGTGCAGTTCATCGTCGCGGACCCGGAGATCCCGCTGGAGACGGTCGACCTCTCCCACCTCACGGCCGCCGAACAGGAAGCCCGCGTGGCGGAGTTGACCGGCGCGGAGCGGACCCGCAAGTTCGATCTGTCCAAGCCGCCGCTGTTCCGGCTGCTCCTGCTCCGGCTCGGTGACGGGCGCGGCGACCGGCTCGTCATCGGCCGCCATCTGATCCTCTGGGACGGCTGGTCCGCGTGGCTCTTCCTGGACGAGCTGTTCGGGCTGTACGAGACCGGCGGCGATGCCGGTTCCCTTGCCGCGCCCGGCAGTTACCGCGACTACCTCACCTGGCTCGCCGCGCAGGACGACACCGAGGCCACCGCCGCCTGGCGCACCGCGCTCGCCGGACTCGACGAGCCCACCCTCCTCGCCCCCACCGCCCCCGACGGCCTCGAACCGGTCATCCCCGACCAGCTCGACACCCTGCTGAGCACCGAGCTGGGCGAGCGGCTGCGGGACACCGGCCGCGCGCACGGCCTCACCCTGAACACCCTGCTCAACGCGGCCTGGGGGCTCACCCTCGCCACCGCGACCGGCCGCGCGGACGTCGTCTTCGGCACCACCGTCGCCGGACGGCCCAGCGAGGTCCCGCACGTCGGCGACATCATCGGCCTCTTCCTCAACACCGTCCCCACCCGCATCGCGCTCGACCCCGCCGAACCGGTCCTCGGCCTGCTCCACCGGGTCCAGGGCGAACGCCTCGACCTCATGCCCTACGAGCACCTCAGCCTCGGCGTGCTCCAGGCCGAGACCGGGCACCGCAAACTGTTCGACACGCTGTTCGTGCTGCGCAACAACGACACCGAGGAACGCCTCGCCGGACTGCGCACCCGGCACGGCGCCACCGCCGTCGCCAACGTGGACGCCACCCACTACCCGGCCAACCTCGTCGTTACCCCCGGCCACCGCATCACGGTCACCCTCACCCACCGGCCCGACCTCGTCCCCACCGACCGGGCCCGCGCCCTCCTCGACCGGTTCACCCTGCTCCTGGACCGACTCACCACCGACCTCCACGCCCCGGTCGGCTCACTCGACCCGCTGCTGCCCGCCGAGCACACCGCCCTGCGCCACGAACAGGAGGCGAGCCGGGTCCCCGAACCCGAGGACACCATCGCCGACCTCCTCGCCGCCCAGGCCGCCCGCACCCCGGACGCCCGCGCCCTGGTGTGCGGCGAGCAGACGCTGACCTACGCCGAACTCGACGCCTCCGTGAACCAGTTGGCGAGGCTGCTCATCGAGCGGGGCGCCGGGCCGGAGCGGATCGTCGCACTCGGCCTGCCACGCTCCCTGGACACCGTTGTCGCCCTCTTCGCCGTACTGCGCACCGGCGCCGCCTATCTGCCGCTGGAGCTGGACCACCCCGCCGACCGGCTGTCCGGGATGCTCGCCGACGCCCGCCCGCTGCTCCTGCTCACCACCCGCGCCGTCTCCGCCACCCTCGACGCCGACACACCCCGCGTACTGCTCGACGACCCCGACACGCGTGCCGACCTGGCCGCACTGCCGGACACCCCGGTACGCCGCCGGTTCAGCCTCGGACACCCCGCCTACGTCATCTACACCTCCGGCTCCACCGGCCGCCCCAAGGGTGTCGTCACCCCGTACCGGGGGCTGACCAACATGCAGCTCAACCACCAGAAGGAGATCTTCGCCCCGGCCATCGCCTCGGCGGGCGGACGGCGGCTGCGCATCGCGCACACCGTGTCCTTCGCCTTCGACATGTCCTGGGAAGAGCTGCTCTGGCTGGTCGAGGGCCACGAAGTGCACGTCTGCGACGAGGAGTTGCGTCGCGATGCCGAGGCGCTGGTCGCCTACTGCGAACGGCACCGGGTCGACGTCGTCAACGTCACCCCCACCTACGCCCGCCTGCTGATCGAACAGGGCCTCCTCGAAGGCCACGTACCCCCGCTGGTGCTGCTCGGCGGCGAGGCCGTGCCGGAGACGGTGTGGACGGCGCTGCGGGACACCGAGGGTACGTACGGCTACAACCTGTACGGCCCCACCGAGTACACGATCAACACCCTCGGCGGCGGCACCCTCGACAGCGCCACGCCCACTGTCGGACGTCCCATCCGGGGCACCCGCGCCCACATCCTGGACGCCTGGCTGCGCCCGGTACCCGACGGCGTGCCCGGCGAGCTGTACATCGCCGGGATCGGCCTGGCCCGCGGCTACCTGGACCGGCCCGCGCTCAGCGCGGAACGCTTCGTCGCCGACCCGTTCGGCGCGCCCGGCGAGCGCATGTACCGCACCGGCGACCTGGTGCGCCGGAACCCCGACGGCAACCTCGACTTCCTCGGCCGCACCGACGACCAGGTCAAGATCCGCGGCTACCGCATCGAACCCGGCGAGATCGAAGCCGCCCTCAGCCGCCATCCCCAGGTCGCCCAGGCCGCCGTCGTGGTCCGCGACGAACGCCTCGTCGGCTACGTCGTTCCCGCCCCCGCCGGTACCGCCGACCGCACCGCCGCCGAGGCCGCGCAGGTAGGGGAGTGGCAGGAGATCTACTCCGACGAGTACGAGGAGATCGGCACCGCCGTCTTCACCGAGGAGTACGCGGGCTGGGACAGCTCCTACGACGGGCAGCCCATCCCGTTCGAGGAGATGCACGAGTGGCGCGAGGCCACCGTCGCCCGCATCCGCTCCCTGAACCCCCGCCGCGTCCTGGAGATCGGCGTCGGCTCCGGCCTGCTGCTCTCCCGGCTCGCCCCGGAGGCCGAGGCGTACTGGGCGACCGACTTCGCCGCCCCCGTCATCCGCAAGATCGGTCAAGAGCTGATCCGTGAGCCCGAGTTGGCCGCCAAGGTGGAGTTGCGCTGCCAGCCCGCCGAGGATCTGAGCGGGCTGCCGACCGGCTACTTCGACACCATCGTCATCAACTCCGTCATCCAGTACTTCCCCAGCGTCGAGCACCTGACCGGAGTGCTGCACGGCGCCCTCGATCTGCTCGCGCCCGGTGGCGCCCTGTTCGTCGGGGATGTACGGAACCTGCGGCACGCCCGCGTCTTCCACACCGAGATCCAGCGCGCCCGGGGCACCGCCGACGAGGACCTGGAGCGTGCGGTGGAACGCGGGCTGCGGCTGGAGAAGGAACTCCTGGTCGACCCGGACTACTTCACCACCCTCGGCCACGGCGTCGACCTCCGCACCAAGCGCGGCCACCACCACAACGAACTCACCCGGCACCGCTACGACGTCGTCCTGTACGCCGGTCAACCGGACATGGACCTGGCGGACTTGCCGACCGTCGACTGGACCACCGCCCACGTGGTCGGCGACCTCGTGCGCGGGGACCGTACGACGGAGGACATGGGCGAGCTGCTCACCGGCATCCCCGCGACCACCGGACGCTTCGGGGACCGACCGCGCGGCGCCCGGCCCGAGGGCCTCCGCGTCACCGGCATCCCCGACGGGCGGACCGTGGAGGGAGGCGTCGACCCCGACGACCTGCACCACCTCGCCACCCGGTCCGGACAGCGGGTGCTCACCACCTGGTCGGCCGCGACCGGCACCTACGACGCGGTGTTCCTGCCCGCCGAACCCCGCCTCACCGCAGGGCTGTTCCGGCCCGACGGCACCCATCCCCACGCCAACGACCCCACGGCCGCCCGCGAGACCAGCGCCCTGGTGCGCAGGCTGCGCGAGGAACTGGGCCGCGAGCTGCCCGACTACATGGTCCCGGCCGCCTTCGTCACCGTGGACACCCTGCCGATGAACGCCAACGGCAAGCTCGACGTGCGCGCCCTGCCCGACGCCGAACCCGCCGTCGCCCTCGGCGGCGGACGAGGACCGCGTACCCGGCGCGAGGAAGTCCTGTGCCGCCTCTTCGCCGAGGTGCTCGGGCTGCCCGAGGTCGGCGCCGAGGACAACTTCTTCGACCTGGGCGGCCACTCGCTCCTCGCCACCCGGCTGGTCAGCCGCGCCCGCACCGAGCTGGACGCCGAACTCGCCATCCGCGACCTGTTCGAGGCCCCCACCCCGGCGCTGCTCGCAGGCCGCGCCGACAGCGGCAAGCCCGCCCGGCCCCGGCTCGCCGCGGCCGTGCGGCGCCCCGAGCGGGTTCCGCTGTCCGCCGCGCAACGGCGGCTTTGGCTGGTGGACCGCCTCGCCGAGCGGGCCGGGGGAGTGGCGTACAACTTCCCGCTCGTCCTGCGGCTGCGCGGCCCGCTGGACCTGCCCGCGCTGCGGGCTGCGCTGCGTGATGTCACCGCCCGGCACGAGTCGCTGCGCACCCTTGTCGGGGAGCACGAGGGTGAGCCGTACCAGCGTGTCGTCGGCGCCGAGGAGGTAGAGGTGCCGTGCACGGTGGCCGACGCCGCGGAGGCCGGGCTCCCCGCGCTGATCGAGGCCGCACAGCGCCGCCCCTTCGATCTGACCCGTGAACTCCCGCTGCGCGCCGAGGTGTTCCGGATCGGCGCCGAGGACCATGTCGTCGCGGTCGTCCTGCACCACATCACCACCGACGAGTGGTCCGACCGCCCCTTCCTGGCCGACCTGGACACCGCGTACGCGGCCCGCGCGGCCGGAACCGCCCCCGACTGGACGCCGCTGCCGGTCCAGTACGCGGACTACACCCTCTGGCAGGAACAACTCCTGGCGCAGCTCGGAGAGCAGCAAATCGCCTACTGGACCCAGGCGTTGAGCGGACTGCCGGAGGAACTGCCGCTGCCCCTCGACCGGGTACGCCCCGCCGAGCCCAGCGGGCGGGGAGCGGTCGTACGCCGGGCGGTGTCCGTGGAGACCGGGCGGGCGCTGCGCGAGCTGTCCGCCACCACCGGCACCAGCATGTTCATGCTGCTCCAGGCCGCTACCGCCACGCTGCTGCACCGGCTCGGCGCGGGCGACGACATCCCCCTCGGCGCCCCCATCGCGGGCCGCACCGACAGCGGGCTGGACGACCTGGTCGGCTTCTTCGTCAACACCCTCGTACTGCGCACCGACCTGTCCGGGGACCCCACCTTCACCGAACTCCTGGGCCGGGTGCGGGAGTCGTCGCTCGCCGCCTTCGAGCACCAGGACCTCCCCTTCGACCGGGTCGTGGAGGCCGTGAACCCGCCGCGCGTGGCCGGGCGCAACCCGCTCTTCCAGGTCATGATGGGCTACCACCACCGCCCCGACGGCGACCCGAGCACCCTGCTCGGACTGCCCGCCGAGTGGTACGACATGGACACCGGCGCCGCCAAGTTCGACCTGCACTTCACCTTCGTCGACGAGGCCGACGGGATCGTGCTCCTGCTGGAGTACGCGACCGACCTGTTCGACCACGGCACGGTCGAGCGGCTGGCGGGACGGATGCTGCGCGTGCTGGAACGGGCGGCTGCTGAACCCGCCCTGCCTGTACGGGAGTTGGAGGTTCTGGAAAGCGCCGAGCGGGCACGTGTCCTCACCGACTGGAACGACACCGCCACGGCCGTTCCCGACACCACTCTGCCCGAGCTGTTCCGCGCCCAGGCCGCCCGCACCCCGGACGCCACCGCGCTGGTCTTCGAGGGGGAGCGGCTGACGTACGCCGAGCTGGACGCCCGCGTGGAGCACACGGCCCGCGTCCTGGCCGGTCTCGGTGCCGGGCCGGAGGAGACGGTCGCCGTCGCCCTGCCACGCTCGGCAGACCTCGTCGTCGCCCTGCTCGCCACCCACCGTGCCGGAGCCGCCTACCTCCCGCTGGACCCCGACTATCCGGCCGACCGCCTCGCCCTCATGGTCGAGGACGCCCACCCGGTGTGCGTGATCCGCGACGCCCTGCCCACCGGCCCCGAGGCCGACCTGCCCACGTCGTACGACCCCCGGAGCCCCGCGTACATCATCTACACCTCCGGCTCCACCGGCCGCCCCAAGGGCGTCGTCGTCCCGCAGGCGGGCATCGTCAACCGGCTGCTGTGGATGCAGGACACCTACGGTCTGACCGGCGAGGACCGGGTGCTGCAGAAGACGCCGTCCAGTTTCGACGTGTCGGTGTGGGAGTTCTTCTGGCCGCTGATCACCGGCGCCGCACTGGTGGTCGCCCGGCCCGAGGGGCACCGCGACCCCGCCTACCTGGCCCGGCTCATCCGGGGCCAGGACGTCACCACCGTCCACTTCGTGCCGTCCATGCTCCAGCTGTTCCTGGAGGAGGCGTCCGCCACCGAGTGCACCGGGCTGCGCCGGGTGCTGTGCAGCGGCGAGGCCCTGCCCGCGGCCCTCACCCGCCGCTTCCACGAGACGCTGACCGCCGGACTCCACAACCTCTACGGCCCCACCGAGGCGTCCGTCGACGTCACCGCGGCCCAGATCGGCCCCGGCGCGACCACCGTGCCGATCGGCCGCCCGGTGTGGAACACCCGGACCTACGTCCTGGATGCCGGGCTCAATCCGGTGCCGCCCGGAGTGGCCGGTGAACTGTACTTGGCCGGTGTGCAGTTGGCCCGTGGCTATCTGGACCGGCCCGCGCTGACCGCCGAGCGGTTCGTGGCCGATCCGTACGCGCAGACGCCCGGTGCCCGGATGTACCGCACCGGGGACCGGGCCCGCTGGACGGCGGACGGGGCGCTCGAGTACCTGGGACGCACCGACGACCAGGCCAAGGTGCGTGGCTTCCGGGTCGAGCCCGGCGAGATCGAGGCCGTGCTCACCGCCCACCCGTCCGTCACGGGTGCGGCGGTCGTCGTCCGTGACCAGGCACTCGTCGCCTATGTGGTCCCGAGCGGTGAAATGCCGGACACCACTGTGCTGCGCGCACATGTGGCCGCCACCCTCCCGGCGCACATGGTCCCGGCCGCCTACGTCACGCTCGACGCGCTGCCACTCACTCCGAACGGCAAGCTCGACCGCCGGGCCCTGCCCGACCCCGACTTCCGCACCGACGGCGCCCGGCCGCGCACCCCGCGCGAGGAGATCCTCTGCGGCCTCTTCGCCGATGTGCTCGGTCTGGAGGAGGTCGGCGTCCACGACGACTTCTTCGCCCTCGGCGGTCACTCCCTGGCCGCCATGCGCCTGGTCAGCCGGGTCCGCGCCGCCCTCGGCGCCGACCTCTCGCTGCGCACGGTCTTCGACGCCCCCACCCCGGCCCGGCTCGCCGCCCGCCTGGACGCCTCCCGTTCCCCCGGTCGGCCCGCGCTCACCGCCGGGCGCCCGCAGCCGGAACGGCTGCCCCTGTCCTCCGCCCAGCGGCGGCTGTGGCTGCTGCACCAGGTCAACGGCCCCGACCCCGCCTACAACATCCCGGCCGTGTGGCGCCTCACCGGCGCCCTGGACCGGAACGCCCTGCAAGCCGCCCTGAACGACGTGGCCGCACGGCACGCCCCGCTTCGGACCGTGTTCCCGGCCGTGGACGGAGTCCCGTACCAGCAGGTGCTGGACGAGGTCAGGGTTCCGCTGCTGGACGGTGCCGACCTGGCGGCCGAGGCCGCGCACCCCTTCGACCTGACAGCGGAACTCCCGTTGCGGGCTGTGTTGTTCGAGGCTGGTCCGCGGGAACACGTCCTGCTGCTCCTGCTCCACCACATCGCCACCGACGAGTGGTCCGAACGCCCGCTGCTCGCCGACCTCGGCACCGCCTACGCGGCCCGCACCGAGGGACGCACCCCCGACTGGGCTCCGCTGCCGGTGAGTTACGCCGATTTCACCCTGTGGCAGCGTGATCTGCTGGCGGTCGCCGAAGCCGACCTGCTGGCCCACTGGACGGAGGCGCTCGCCGGTATCCCGGCCGAGCTGAACCTGCCCACCGACCGCCCCCGCCCGGCCGAGTCCAGCGGGCGCGGCGGCACCGTCGGCTTCACCGTGCCGCCCGCGCAGGCGCGCGCCCTCCGGACCCTCGCCCGCGATCACGGGGTCAGCATGTTCATGGTGTCCCAGGCCGCCGTGGCCGCACTGCTGCACCGGCTCGGCGCGGGTGACGACATCCCGCTCGGCGCCCCGGTGTCCGGCCGCGCGGACGAATCGCTGGAGGACCTGGTCGGGTTCTTCGTCAACTCCCTCGTCCTGCGCACCGATCTGTCCGGCGACCCGACCTTCGCCGAACTCTTCGCCCGCGTCCGGGAGACCGGCCTCGCCGCCTACGAACACCAGGACCTGCCCTTCGAGCGGCTGGTGGAGGCCCTCAACCCCGAACGCTCCCTCGCGCGGCACCCGTTGTTCCAGGTCATGGTCGTCCACCTCGCGGGCCGCAGCGACGGGCCGGTACTTCCCGGTCTCACGGCTACCCGCGAGACCGTGGGCCAGGACAGCGCCAAGTTCGACCTCAGCTTCGACTTCGTCGAGCAGGAGGACGGCATCCAGGGCTGGATCGAGTACAGCGCCGACCTGTTCGACGAGCCGACCGTCCAACTCCTCGCCCGTCGGCTGGAGTCCCTCCTCGCCCAGGCCGCCGCCGACCCCGGCCGCCGCGTCGGCACGCTCGACGTCCTTCGGGACGACGAACGCGCCCTGGTCCTCACCGGCTGGAACGACACCGCCCGGACCGTCCCCGACGGCACCCTGCCCGAGCTGGTCCGCGCCCAGGCGGCCCGTACCCCGGAGGCCACCGCCGTCGTCTTCGAGGGCACCGCCCTCACCTACGCCGAACTGGACCGGCGCGTGGAACGCCTGGCTTGTACCCTGGCCGCGCACGGCGCCCGCCCCGAGACCACCGTGGCCGTCGCCCTGCCCCGATCCGTGGCCCTCGTCGTCACCCTGCTCGCGGTGCACCGCGCGGGCGCCGCCTACCTGCCCCTGGACCCCGCCCACCCCGCCGACCGGCTCGCCCACCTGCTCGCCGACGCCGACCCGGCCTGCCTGGTCACCAGCGACGGCATCGATGTCCCCGACACGGGCACCCGCCACCTGCGCGTGGACGCGGACGGCACGCCGGAGGACCCGGCCGACGCCCCGCTCCCCACCTCGTACGACCCCCGTCATCCCGCCTACGTCATCTACACCTCGGGCTCCACCGGCCGCCCCAAGGGTGTCGTCGTCCCGCAGGCGGGCATCGTCAACCGGCTGCTGTGGATGCAGGAAGCTCATGAACTGACGTCCATCGACCGGGTGTTGCAGAAGACCCCGGCCGGGTTCGACGTGTCGGTGTGGGAGTTCTTCTGGCCGCTGATCACCGGCGCGACCCTGGTCGTGGCCCGCCCCGAGGGACACCAGGACCCCGCCTACCTGGCCGCGCTGATCCGCGAACAGGGCGTCACCACGGCCCACTTCGTGCCGTCCATGCTGCGCGCCTTCCTGGACGAACCCGCCGCCGCGCACTGCACCGGACTGCGCCAGGTCATGTCCAGCGGCGAGGCCCTGCCCGTACCCCTCGCCGCCCGCTTCCACCGCGTGCTGCCCGGCAGCCGCCTGCACAACCTCTACGGTCCCACCGAGGCGTCCGTCGACGTCACGGCTCACGAAGTCCCCGCCGACCCGGCCACCGTGCCCATCGGCCGCCCGGTGTGGAACACCCGCGCCTACGTCCTCGATGCGGTCCTCGGCCCGGTGCCGCCCGGCGTGGCCGGTGAACTGTATCTGGCGGGAGCCCAGTTGGCCCGTGGCTACCTGAACCGGCCCGGCCTGACCGCCGAGCGGTTCGTCGCCGACCCCTTCGGGGCGCCCGGTGCCCGGATGTACCGCACCGGGGACCTCGCCCGCTGGACGCCGGCCGGGGAACTGGAGTACCTCGGCCGGGTCGACGACCAGGTCAAGCTGCGTGGCTTCCGTATCGAGCCGGGCGAGATCGAGGCCGCGCTCACCGGGCACACGCGGGTCGCCCAGGCGGTCGTCGTGCTGCGCGAGGACCGGCTCGTGGCCTACGCCGTCCCCGCCGAGGGCCCGCACCCGGACCCCGCCGAGCTGCGCGCGCACACCGCCGCCACCCTGCCCGGCCACATGGTCCCGGCCGCCGTCGTCCTGCTCGACACGCTCCCGCTCACCCCCAACGGCAAGCTCGACCGCCGTGCGCTGCCCGCGCCGGACTTCGCCGCCGAGGTCGGCGGCACCCGGCCGCGCACCGAGCGGGAGGAGACGCTGTGTGCCCTCGTCGCCGAGGTGCTCGGCCTCGAACGCGTGGGCGTCGAGGACGACTTCTTCTCCCTCGGCGGGGACAGCATCGTCGCCATGCAACTCGTCGCGCGGGCCCGCGCCGCCGGGCTGGCGTTCAGCCCCCGTGACGTGTTCCGGCACAAGTCGGCCGCCGGACTCGCCGCCGTCGCCACCAGCACTGCCGCCGCCGAGCACCGGGCCGACGACACTCCGCTGCTGCCCGACCTCACCGACACCGAACGCGCCGAACTCGCCGCCCTCCCGCCCGGCACCGAGGTGCTCCCCGTCTCGCCGCTCCAGGCCGGGCTGCTCTTCCACGCCGCCCTCGACTCCGGCGACGAGGGGCCGGACGTGTACACCGTCCAGGTCTCCTACGACCTCGACGGCCCCCTCGACGCCGACCGGCTGCGCGCCGCCGCGCAGGGTGTGCTCGACGCCCACGAGAACCTGCGCAGCGGCTTCCGGCACCTGTCCTCCGGGCGGCCCGTCGCCGTTGTCCCGCGCACCGCCGTACTGCCCTGGCGGCAGCTCGACCTCACCGATGCGGCCGACGGCGACTGGGAGCGGCTGCTCGGGCAGGAGCGGCGCCGGTTCGACCCCGAACAGCCACCGCTGCTGCGGCTGTTGCTGGCCCGGACCGGCCCGGACCGGCACCGGCTCGTCCTCTCCCACCAGCACCTGCTGCTCGACGGCTGGTCGCTGCCGCTGCTCACCGCCGAACTGTGGGCACGCTACGAGGGCCGCACCCCGGCCCCGCCCGCCCCGTACCGGGCGCATCTGCGGCTGCTGGCCGCTCAGGACCAGGCCGCCTCCACCGCAGCGTGGGCCGGCGCCCTCGCCGGGCTCGCCGAGCCCACCCGTATCGCGCCCGCCGACCCCGACCGGGCCGCCGCGGTCCCGCACACCCACACCGTCGAACTGGACGCGGACCGCACCGCCGGGCTGGAGGCATTCGCCCGGAGCCAGGGCGTCACCCTCAACACCCTGGTGCAGGCCGCCTGGGGCGTGCTGTTGGGCAGGCTCACCGGACGCGACGACGTCGTGTTCGGCGCCACCGTCGCCGGACGCTCACCCGAACTCGCCAGGTCCGAGGCGATGATCGGCCTCTTCATCAACACCGTGCCCGTACGGGTGCGGCTGCGGGCCCAGGAGAGCACCGCCGAGCTGCTGCACCGGCTGCAGGACGAGCAGTCCGGGCTCATCCGCCACCAGCACCTCGGTCTCGCCGACATCCAGCGCGCCACCGGACTCGGTGAACTCTTCGACACCCTGGTGGTGTTCGAGTCGTACCCCGTGGCCGACAGCAGCGAGGACGGCGAGGCACCCCGCGCCACCGTCCGCGAACATCAGGACTCCACGCACTATCCGTTCGCCTGGGCGGTCGAGCCCGCCGAACGGCTGCGTCTCACCGCCGAGTTCCGCCCCGACCTCCTCGACGCGGCCACCGTGCGCCGTATCACCGACGCCCTCCGCCACCTCCTCACCGGCATGGCCGCCGACCCCGACAGCCCCGTCGGCAGGCTCGGCCTGCTCGGCCCGGACGACCGGCACACCGTGCTGGAGCGGTGGAACGACAACGCCCTGCCACCGGCCGAACGCCTCGGCACCGTGCCGGAGTTGTTCGCGGCACAGGTCGCCGCGAGCCCGGACGCGGTCGCCGTCACGGACGGCCGCACCACCTGGACCTTCGCCGAACTCGACGCCCGGACCGACGCGTTGGCGCGCACCCTCGCCGGACAGGGCGCCGGACCCGAGCGCATCGTCGCCCTCGCCCTGCCCCGCACCGCCGACCACATCGCCGCCATCCTGGCCGTACAGAAGGCGGGCGCCGCCTACCTGCCCCTCGACCCCGACCTGCCCGAGGCCCGGCTCACCGGCATGCTCACCGACACCCACCCGGTCCTCATCCTCACCACCGAGGACACCGCCCTGCCCGCCACCGACATTCCCGTCCTGCTCCTCGACGCCCCCACGGACGCCCTCCCGCAGGCCGAGCCCACCGCCCCGCGCCCCGACCACCCCGCCTACGTCATCCACACCTCCGGCTCCACCGGCCGCCCCAAGGGCGTCGTCGTCACCCAGCGCGGCCTCGCCAACCTCTTCCACAGCCACCGCCACGACCTGCACGCGGCCGCCCGCCGCAGCACCGGACGCGACCAACTGCGCGTCGGCCACGCCTGGTCGTTCTCCTTCGACGCCTCCTGGCAGCCCCAGCTCTGGCTGCTCGACGGACACGCCCTGCACATCGCCGACGACGAGACCCGCCGCGACCCCGAACTCCTCGCCGCCTTCATCCGCGCACACGGCATCGACTTCATCGAGGTCACCCCGTCCCTGCTCGCCCGCATGGCCGACAGCGGCCTGATCGGCCCCGACGGCGACTGCCCGCTCGCCCTGGTCGGCTTCGGCGGCGAGGCCGTCCCTGAGTCGCTGTGGACCCGGCTCGCCGCGCTGCCGCGCACCGAGGCCGTCAACCTGTACGGCCCCACCGAGGCCACCGTGGACGCGCTCGTCGGCCACGTCCGGGACAGCGCCCGACCGGTCGTCGGACGGCCCGTCCACCACACCCGCGCCTACGTCCTCGACACCGCCCTGCGCCCCGTCCCGCCCGGTGTCACCGGCGAGCTGTACCTGTCCGGACCCGGCCTCGCCCGCGGCTACCTCGGCCGCCCGGAACTCACCGCCGAACGCTTCGTCGCCGACCCCTTCGGCGCACCCGGCGCACGCATGTACCGCACCGGAGACCTGGCCCGCTGGACCGAGGACGGCCTGCTGGAGTTCGCCGGCCGCACCGACGACCAGGTCAAGATCCGCGGCTACCGCGTCGAACTCGCCGAGATCGAAGCCGCGCTGGACAGCCACCCGGCCGTCGCGCACTCGGTGGTCGTGGCCCGCGAACACCGGCCCGGCATCCGCCAGTTGATCGCCTATGCCGTCCCCCGCGACGGGATGGCGGCGGAGCCGGGCGAACTGCGCGCCCACACCGCCGCCACCCTGCCCGACTACATGGTCCCGGCCGCCGTCGTGGTGCTGGACCGGCTGCCGTCGCTGTCCAACGGCAAACTCGACCGCACCGCCCTGCCCGCGCCGACCTTCACCGGGGGTGGACGCGCCCCGGAGAACGACACCGAGCGCACCCTGCGCGACCTGTTCGCCGAGACCCTCGGGCTGCCCGCCGAGGCCGTCGGCACGGACGACGACTTCTTCGCGTTCGGCGGGGACAGCATCGTCGCCATGCAGCTCGTCGCCCGCGCCCGCACCGGCGGACTGCGGATCACTCCGCGCCAGGTCTTCCGGCACCGCACCGTCGCCGCCCTGGCCGCCGTCGCCGTAATCCTCGATCCGGGCCGGCGGCACGCCACCCACGACGACGGCACCGGAACCGTCCCGCTCACCCCGATCATGCGGGCCCTCCTGGCCCGCGGCGGTCCCTTCACCGCCTACCACCAGGCCGCGCTGCTGCGCACCCCCGCCGACCTCACCGAACCCGGACTGCTGGCCGTGCTGGAGGCGCTGGCCCAGCGGCACGACATGCTCCGTGCCCGGCTCGTCCGCACACCGAGCCCCGCTCTCCACGTGCCGCCCGCCGCCGACACCCGTGACTGGCTCACCCGGGCCGACGTGCGCGGCGCGGACGGGACCGCGCTGCGGGCCGCCATCGCCCGGTACGCCGCGACAGCCCGCGACGGACTCGACCCCGACGACGGGGCGATGGTGCGGGCCGTCTGGTTCGACGCCGGGCCCGGCCACCCCGGACGGCTGCTGCTCCTCGTCCACCACCTGGTGATCGACGGCGTCTCCTGGCGCACCCTGTTGCCCGACCTCGCCACCGCGTGGACCGCCGTCCGGGACGGCCGGACCCCCGAACTCGCGCCCGTCGAGATGTCGTTCGCCCGCTGGGCACGGCTGCTGGAACGCCGGGCCGCCGACCCCGCCACCGAGGACGAACTGCCCTGGTGGACCGGCACCCTGGCCGAGGGCGCGGGGCTGCCGCTGGCCCGCCCCCTGGACCCCGCCCGCGACACCGTGGCCGCCACCCGGTACCTCTCCCTGACCCTGCCCCCGGAGATCACCGAGCCCCTGCTCAGCCGGGCCCCGGCCGCGTTCGGCGCCGGAGTCAACGACGTGCTGCTCACCGCGTTTGCCCTGGCCGTGGGCGACTGGCGGGCCCGCGTCCTGGGCGCCGACCGTCCCGGCGGGCCCGTACTGGTCGATCTGGAGGGGCACGGCCGCGAGGAGGAGATCGCGGGCGACGCCGACCTGTCCCGTACCGTCGGCTGGTTCACCAGCGTCGTACCGGTACGGCTCGACCCCGGCCCGGACGCCACCCTCGACGACGGCCCCGCGCTGGACGCCGCCCTGGCCCGCGTCCGGGAGCATCTCGCCGCCCTCCCCGCGGCCGGAATCGGCCACGGCCTGCTGCGCCACCTCAACCCGGAGACCGCGCCGAAGCTGGCCCAACTGGACGATCCGCAGATCGAGTTCAACTACATGGGCCGCTTCGACCGCCCCGAGGCCGCCGACTGGTCCTACGCGGCCGAGGAGTCCGCCGCCGACCTCGACGCCGACCCCGGTATGCCGATGTCGCACGCCCTGACCCTCAACGCCCTCACCGAGGACCGCCCGGAAGGGCCCGAACTCAGCGCCCACTGGGCCTACGCGGCCGGCCTCCTCACCGAGGAGCAGGTCCGCGACCTGGCCCACACCTGGTTCCGGGCGCTGGAGGCGCTGGTACGCCGAGCCGCCCAGCACCGCCCCTGACCGCCCCACCCCGACCGGAAGGCAAGGAGCCCGCCATGAGCAACCCGTTCGAGAACCCCGACGGCGTCTACACCGTCCTCGTCAACGACGAGGGCCAGCACAGCCTGTGGCCCGACTTCGTCGCCGTCCCGCCCGGCTGGACCGTCGTCCACGGCCCCGCGCCCCGCCAGGACTGCCTCGACCACATCGAGACCCACTGGACGGACATGCGCCCCAAGAGCCTGATCGAGGCCATGGCCGACGGAGCCTGAAAAAGCCAGGGGGGGCGGACCCGTCATGGGCCCGCCCCCCTGCCTGGAGGCGTGTCAGGACGCGGGCTGCGCCACCTTCGTCTCCGGCTTGCCGTCCGAGGCGGCCGCGAGCTGCGGGACCAGGCGGTCAAGGACGTAGGGAATGCTCAACACCGTGGACAGGGAGACCGCGTTGCCGTAGTCGCTGGTCTCCTTCACGAACACCTCGCGGCCCTGCTTCACCACGTTCAGGTCGCCGTAGACCGGGTCACGGTGCAGCTTGGTGACGGCGGTGGTGAGGTCCGGCACGATCCAGAGGGCCACGCCCTGGTCGAGCAGGTCGAGGCGCTCCTTGCTGATGTTGGCGCCGAACTTGTCCCCGATCACCTTGTCCAGGTCCTTCGGCAGCGCGAACCCGAGGTCGGACAGCAGCCGGGAACGCGGGTCCTGGCTGCCGAACACGAACGTGCCCTCGTACGGAGTGGCCACCACCGCGGCCGACTTCGTGAAGCCGGGGTTGGCCTGGCGGGCCGCGGCGAACTTGTCCTGCACGCCCGCCACCAGCTTCTTCGCCTCGGTCTCCTTGCCGAGTGCCTTCCCGATCACCTCGGTCTGCCGCTGCCACGGCACCCCGAAGTCGTTGAACTCCTTCGGCTGGGCCACGACCGGCGCGAACTTCGACAGGTTCGCGTACTGCGACTTGGTCAGCCCCGAGTAGACGGCGAGGATCAGATCGGGGCGCAGCGCGGCGATCTTCTCCACCTGGGGGCCGGTGCCGGTGTCCTTCAGGACGGTCGGCGCGGGGGAGGAGCCCAGCTTGTCCTTCGCCCAGGGCCCGATGGCGCCCTTGTAGCCGCCCAGCCACTCGGTCGTGCCCACCGGCACCTTGCCCAGCGCGAGCACGGCGTCCTGGTCGGTGAGGCCGACGGTGACGATCCGCTTCGGCTCGGACTTGATCGTCGTACTGCCGTACTTGTGGGCGATCGTCACCGGGAACGCGGTGTTCGCGGAGCCCTTGGCGCCGGAGCCGGACGAGTCCGAGCCGGAGTCGGAGGAGCCGCAGGCGACCGCGGTCACGGCGAGCAGGAGTACGGAGGTGAGCAGGCCGGTCAGCCGGGAGGCTCTGGTGGCGCGGGGCATCGGTGATCCTTCTCTTCGTGGTGAAAGGTCCTGTGCGTGGGGGTGCGGGGTCAGGGGCCCGCCTCGGCGGGGGAGCGGCTGCCGGACCAGGCGTGCCACAGGGCGGCGTACGCGCCCTCGGCGGCGAGGAGTTCGGCGTGCGTGCCGCTCTCCGCCACCCGGCCGTCACTCAGGACGACGATCCGGTCGGCGGCGGCCGCCTGGCTGAGCCGGTGGGCGACCACGAGCGCGGTACGGCCGCGCAGCGCACGCTCCGCCGCCTCGTCCAGCAGCCGGGCGCCCGAACTGCCCGCCTCCGCCGTCGCCTCGTCCAGGACGACCACGGGCCGGTCGGCGAGCAGCAGCCGGGCCAGCGCGAGCTGCTGGGCGCGGTCGGTGGTGAGCCGGTGCCCGCCGTCGCCGACGACCGTGTCCAAGCCCTCGGGCAGCGCTTCGGCCCAGCCCAGGGCGCCCACCGCAGTCAGCGCCTCGCGCAGCTCCTCGTCGCCCGCCTCCGGGCGGGCCAGCCGCAGGTCGTCGGCGAGGGGTCCGGCGAAGACATGGACCTCCTGGGTCACCAGCCCCACCAGACGGCCGGAGACGTCCGGTCCGGCGCCGCCGATGTCGACACTGCCCGCCGTGGGGGAGTGCAGCCCGGCCACCAGCTTGGCCAGCGTCGTCTTGCCGGCGCCGGTGGTGCCCACCAGCGCGACCCGCTCCTTGGGCCGCACCTCGAGGTCCACCCCGTGCAGCACCGGACGGCCCGGCACATACGCGTGCGACACCCCGGTGAGCGTCACCGACGGGTCCGGCACCGCGAGGTCCGCCGCCCCGGCCTCCTCCGCCATGGGCTCGTCCACCACGCCGACCAGGCGGGCCAGTCCGGCGGTCGCTGACTGGGCGTCGTCCAGCAGCACCAGCGCGGTGTTGACCGGGCCGAAGAGGCTGTGGAAGTACAGGGCGGCCGCCGTGGCCGTACCCACCGACGCCGAACCGGAGCGCACCAACAGGAACCCGGTGACCAGCACGGCGGCCAGGCCCAGGTACTCCGCGATGTGCAGCCGGGAGTAGAAGCGCAGCACCAGCCGCACCCCGCGCATCGTCAGCTCCACCGCCGCCCGCGAACGGACGGTCACCCGCTCGGTGTGGCCGTCCTGGAGCCGGTGCGCGCGTACCGTCCGGGCGCCGCCGATGGTGTCCAGCAACTGCTGCTGCTGAGCCCCGGCCGCGATCCGCTCGCGTCCGTACAGCGGGACCGCGTTGCGCACGTACCAGCGGGCGGTGTGCGCCTGCACCGGCACCGCGAGCAGCGCGGCCAGCAGGAACCGCCAGTCCAGCAGGGCCAGCGCGCCCAGGGTCAGCACGATCGACAGCGCCGAGCGGGCCAGCTCGGGCAGCGCCCCGCGCACCGCGTCCGCGACCCGGGAGACGTCGCGGGTGACACGGGCGTTCAGGTCGCCGGAGCCCGCCCGCTCCACCCGCTCCAGCGGCAGCGCGAGGGCCCGCTCCACGAAGAGTTCGCGCAGCCGGGCGAGCACGGTCTCGCCGAGCCGGGACACCAGCGACATGCCGAGCGCGGTCAGTACGCCCTGCGCCACCGCCACCCCGGCCAGCGCGGCCACCGGCCAGGTCAGCGTGGCCGGGGCGCGGTGCTCGGTGACCAGGTCCACGATGTACCCCAGCAGCGGCTGGGTGACCAGCCCCACGGAGGTGGCCAGCACCAGCAGCCCGAACCCGGCGAACGCCAACCCCCGGTGCGGGCGCAGCAGTTCACGCACCACGGCACGGGTACGGGCGGGGGTGGCGGTCGGCAGCAGCGCCGCGCCTTCGGTCTCCGTCACGTGAGCACCGCCGTCCGGTAGTCGGCGTCCGTCCGTACGAGCTGTTCATGGGTGCCCTCGGCGCCGATCCGGCCGCCGTCGAGGAGGACGACGCGGTCGGTGACGGCGAGCAGCGCGGGGCTGTTGGTCACCACGACCGTGGTGCGTCCGCGCCGCAGCTCCCGCAGTCCCTCCGCGATCCGCGCCTCGGTGACCGCGTCCACGGCGGTGGTCGGATCGTGCAGCACCAGCACGGGCGGCTCGGCGCGCAACGCCCTTGCCAGCAGCACGCGTTGACGCTGACCGCCGGATAGGGAGCGACCGCCCTCGCCGACCTCGGTCGCGGTGCCGTGCGGCAGGGAGCGGGCCACCTCGTCCACGCGGGCGGCGGCGAGCACCCGCTCGGTGAGCGGGTCGGGCCCGTCGGTCTCCCCGTCCGGTGTCACGTTCGCCGCGAGCGACCCGCCGAACAGTGCCGCGTCGTGCGCGGCGACCAGGACGGAGACCCGCAGGGCGGCGGGGTCCAGCCGGGTCAGGGGTACGCCGTCCAGCTCGACCGAGCCGGTCTCCGGGTCGTGCTCCCGGCCCAGGAGCCGCAGCAGGGCCTCGGCACCGGCCGGGTCGGTCACCGCGATGCCGGTCACGAGCCCGGCCGGCAGATCGAGGTCGACGCCCTCCGGGCCACCGAGCCGGACCCCGCGCAGCCGCAGCGCCCCGCGGACCGGCTCCGGCATCGCGTCGTCACCGCCGCTCACACCCGGCGCGGCGGCCAGCACCCCGGCGATCCGGGCGGCGGAGGCGCGTCCCTGCGCCAGCTCGGCGTTCACCCAGGCGAAGGTCTCCAACGGGCCCAGCAGGAACAGTGCCAGTCCCACCGCCGACACCAACTGGCCGAGCGACAGCGACCCTTGGAGGGCCAGCCGCCCGCCCACCAGGGCGATCAGCGCGATGAAGCCGCCCGTCAGGGCCAGCACGAGCCCGGTCTGCCAGGACTCGGCGCGGGCCGCGCGCAGCGTCGCCGCCAGCGACACCCGGCTGGTGCGGCGGTACCGCTCCACGGCGGCCCGCTCGGCGCCCAGCCCCTTCAGCACCCGCAGCCCGGCCACCAGGTCGGCGGCCACCCCCGAGGCGTGCGCGGCCCGATCCTGCTCGGCCTCGCTGCGCCGCTCCAGCGGCTTGCTGAGCAGATGCCCCAGCCACAGCAGCACCGGCGTGCCGACCAGCACGATCAGCCCCAGCGGCACGGACGTGACCAGGAGCGCGACCGCGCTCACCGCGATGCCCGCGACGGCCCATATGCCGCTCATCAGCGCCATGTTGACCGCGCCGACCCGCTTGGCGTCCTCGGTGGCCACGTTCGCCAGCTCGCCGGGGAGCAGCCCCGCCTCCGCGCCGCCGCGCGGGTCCAGCACCCGGCGCACCACCGCGAGCCGCAGCGTGTGCGCGGCCTCCTCGGCGGCGCGCTCGCCCGAGCGCGCGCCCAGCCGGAAGCTCCAGGACAAGACCACGTACATGACCGCGAGCACCGCCAGCCACCCCACCAGCCGTCCGGCGTCCTGCCCGGCCACGGCCTGGTCGATGACGACGCCGATGAGCACCGGGACCAGGGCTTCCCCCAGCTGGTGCACACAGCCGAACCCCGCGCCGAGCGCGACGCGCCGCGCCTGCCCCCTGACCGAGCGTGTCAGGACATCGCGCCCCGACGGTTCCCCTGATCCCACCAGCCACCCTCCGGAAACCGGTCAACTTAGGCAAGGCTACTCTAAGTAAAAGAGGTGGCGTCAATCCCATCTGCCGGTCTCGTCGATCCCATCTGTCGGACCGAGGGGCCTAGTTGGGTAGCGTGGGGGTCTGAGCAGGCGAAACGGAAAGAGGTTGGCTCGTGCGGATCTCCGTCTCCTCCGACATGGACGAACCCGTGGCCCGTCTCCTCGTGGCGGAGCTGCGCGGCCGGGGGCACGAGGTGCGCGAGCACGGCGCGCTGCGGGCCGGGGCCGACCCTCAGTGGGCGGTGTGCTCGGCGGCCGCCGCGCGGGACGTGGTCGAGGGATCGGCAGAGCAGGCGGTCGTCTGCTGCTGGACCGGCACCGGCGCCTCGATCGCCGCGAACAAGGTGCCGGGGGTGCGCGCCGCGCTCTGCGTGGACGCGGCCACGGCGGACGGGGCGCGCCGCTGGAACGACGCCAACGTCCTCGCGCTCAGCCTGCGACTCACCTCGGAGCCGCTGCTGAGGGAGATCCTCGACGCGTGGTTCGCGGCCGCGCCGAGCCAGGACGAGGAGGACCGCCGCAACGTGGCCCACGTCGACTCGCTCGACGCACGGCCACGCTGAGGCGGTCCCGCAGGAGGGGGCCTCGAGAAGTCAGTGGGCGCCCAGGCCGCCTCCGCCGAAGGAGCCGCTCGACCCCTTGCTCCAGCGTGGACGGTCCTTGTTCTCACTCGTTCTCGTGCCCATGTTGGTCAGTTCGTACGGGGTGAGCGCGCGCCCGCCCTTGGGGGTGCGCGGGATCTCGTCCGGCTCCCGGTTCTCCTGCACCTCCCTGGTCACACCCTCCGGCGGAAGATGCGGCTGTTCCTCGGCGCTGGGGCGGAGTGGCTCCCGGTCCTTGATCCGGCCGTTGATCCAGAAGCCGCCCGCGAGCAACGCCAGCACGCCAACGGCCACGACGAAGAGCACCAGGCTGATCAGCCCGCTCGGTGCCGCCAACTGTGTCATTGCGGTGTCCATAACAGCTGTGTACCCCGTACAAACAGCACGAATCGGACACCTTGCGTGGCCATGCGCATACCGGCCGTGCCCTGGAACCTCCCACCCCCACCGGGCCGTTGCCCACGCGTTTACGCCGCCGCGCCACGGCTACCCGCCCCCTGTGACACCTCCGCCCCCCTCACGAGAGCAGCTCTACCAGTTCCTGGAAGACCGGTTCGCCTGCGCCCAGGCGTGCTCCGACTGCGCGCGGGCCTGCGCGGTGCGCGCCAGCCTCGTCGGCTCGTACGGCACCGCCGGGCAGGAGCGCGCCCGGCGCCTCGGCATCATGTGCGCCGAGGTGTGCGACACCACCTGCCGCGCGCTGTCCGAGGAGGGCCGCGCGGACGGCGAGGGCACCGAGGACGAGATCCGACTCCAGCTGGAATGGTGCCGCTCGCTCTGCGTCGAGGCCGCCGAGGCGTTCGAGGGCCAGCCCGGCGCCGAGAACGCCGCCACCGCCTGCCGCACCTGCGCCCAGGCGTGCGTGGACTTCATGGCGGCCCTCGCCGCCTGACCCTGTCCCGGGGTACGGCGCACGGCGTAGCCTGCGGGCATGGACGACGCCCGGGCACGCGATCCCGGCCTGTTCACCCCCGCCTCGGTGACCTGGCAGCTGCACGCCGACCCGATGATGTGGATCGCCGGAATCCGCGCCCTCTACCTCCAGGCCCTGCACCCGCGCGCGGTACGCGGCGTCCTGCAGAACTCCGACTTCCGGCGCGACGCCTGGGGGCGCCTGCTGCGCACCGCCGATTTCGTCGGCGTCACGACGTACGGCACCACCGAGGACGCCGAACGCGCCGGGGAACGCGTACGCAAGATCCACGGCATGCTCACCGCCACCGACCCCGCCACCGGCGAGCGCTACGGGATCGGCGAACCGGAACTGCTGCTCTGGGTGCACTGCGCCGAGATCAGCTCCTACCTGTACGTCCTGCGCCGCTCCGGATTCCCCCTCACCGGCACACAGGCCGACCGCTACCTCGCCGAGCACCGCGTCAGCGCCCGCCTGGTCGGCCTCGACCCGGCCGACGTCCCCGCCGACCGCGCCGCACTCGACGCCTACTTCGACCAGGTCCGCCCCGAACTGGCCGCCGGACCCGAGGCCCGCGAGGTCGACGACTTCCTGCTCCGCCCGCCGACCCACCCCCTCCTGGTCCCGGCCCGCGCCCTGCTCTGGCGCCACGTCGCCCGACTCGCCTACGCCTCCCTGCCGACCTGGGCCCACGCCCTGTACGGCCGCCCCGCACCCCCGCCCGCCACGGTCACCCGCCACCTCCGCACCACGGGCCACCTCCTGCGCGCGATCCCCGGCACCCTGCGCCGCCAGACCCCACCCCGGCACCTCCTGCACGCGGTCGCCCGCCTTGGGCCGGCGGCCCGCCCCGATCCGGCGCGCGTGCCCCGCTAGCGGCATCCCGCGGGCAGGGCCGACGCCGTCACCAGAGGTGCAGGAAGCTCCGGACGTCGTCGTAGCCGTCGAGGGCGCGGCCGTCCACGTCCGTCGGGTCCGCCTCGGCTCGCGCGGCGAGCGACTCCGCCAGGGCCAGGGCCTTGTCATTGAGACGTCCGAAGCGTCGAGCGGTGTGGCCCAGACACAGACCGGCCAGCCCGAGCAAGGGGCTTCCCGGCACCGCCCGCGTCCCCACCCGCACGCACCAGTGCTCGACGAACTCCACGTCGTCGTCGTTCAGCGCGGTCCCGACCAGGACTTCCGCCGCCTCGCCCTCCGCCGAGCGGTCACGCAGAGCCCGCTCCAGCGTCTCGGCGACCACCTCGCGAGGGAGGGCGGGAGGGTTCCGGAAAGTCCTGTGAGCATGCACTACGCGAGACTACGCGGACCACGCCCAACAGCCGGCCTCAGGAGCAGAGTTGTTCCCCACCCTTCGTCGGACCGCCCTCACTGTGGTCCTTGTCCTCGCCGCCGCCCTGCTCGGTGGGTGTTCCCTCGTCGACAGCGGCGGGAGCTGCGACGACTCCGGCGCCGCGCGCAAGGACCTCGCCGCCCAGCCGGTGCTGTCCTCACCCCCCGACGGCGCCACCGACCCCGCCAACTACCGGGGCGTGGGCGTCTCCACCGGCTGCGACGACGACAGTCCGGGTCCGGCGTGGCTGCACGCGGACCGCGTCTACGCCTTCACCGGCACCCGCCGGGCCGTCGTCGACCACTACGCCCGCGTCGCCGCCGCCCAGGGCTGGCGCCGCGACCCCGTCTCCCGCGCCGACGCCACGTGCTGGACCCGTACCGCCGACGGCCGCCATCTGGTGCTCGCCGTCGACTTCCAGCTCGACGCCCGGTCACCCGCACCCGACCCCGGCAAGGGCATCGGCTACGAGGTCACGGTCGGTTCCAACGCCGACGGCAGCGACACACTCGCAAGCTGTACGGACTAGTGCAGCGACGGTGTCGACCATGACGAGGCTTCAGCTCTTGGACTCTCGACCGCCGTGACCGGCCTTTTCGGCAACTCTCCAGCCGCTCCCGCGCTCCGCTGCCGCCCGGATGCTCTCAGTCCCGTGGCGCGGCCGTGGCGTCCTCGCCCAGGACCGGGGCCAGCATGCGCTCGATGTAGGGCGCGAGGCTGTCCGCGTCGTCGTCGGAACCGGCGACGTCCAGCACCGCGCGCATCAGCCACACTCCGGCGATGAGCGCGTCGGCGAGCATGGCCCGTTGATCGAGGTGCTCGCCGTCGAGCTGGTCACGCAGGGCGCGTTGGGGATGCCGCTCGATCGCGCGCGCCATGATCGCCGCCGCACGCGGATTGGCGGCGGAGCGCAGCAGCAGGAGGAACGGCGACAGCGTCTCGGCGTCCGGATCGGTGCGCTCGACCAGTCGGCGGGCCAGTGAGCGTGCCAGCGGCGCGTCCGACTCGGGGATGACGGTGCGGGGCGCGAAGGCGGCGTGCACCGCCTCCTCGAAGAGTCCTTCCTTCGAGCCGAAGTAGCGGTTGACGAGCATCGCGGAACACCCCGCGTCCGCCGCGATCTCCCGGACGCCGACACCGTCGTAGCCATGCCGGGAGAAGGCCCGTACGGCCGAGTCGAGGATCGCGGTCCGGGTTGCCGCGGCGTCGCGGCGACGCGGCCGGTCCGAGGGGCGGGGCGCGTCGTCCGCAGAATCCGTTGCCATGTATACGAGTGTAGACTGAGAGATGTATACAGCTGTAAACAAGTGGGAAGGCAGTGCGATGGATCTTCAGCTGAAGGGCAGGCGCGCCCTGGTCACGGGCGCGAGCAGCGGGCTGGGAGCGGCCATGGCGCAGCGGCTCGCGGCCGAGGGCGTGGACGTCGTCGTGCACGGCCGGGACGAACGGCGCGCCCAGGACGTGGCCGAGGCGATCACCGCCTCGGGCGGGACGGCGACGACGGCCATCGGGGATCTGGCCACCGACGAGGGGGCCGACGTGGTCGCGCACGCGGCCCTGAGCGCCGGGCCCGTGGACATCCTGGTCAACAACGCCGGTGTCTACGACCAGCTTCCGTGGCAGGAGGCCACGGCGCGGAAGTGGACCGAGACGTACGAGATCAATGTGGTGTCCGGTGTCCGGATGATCCAGCGGCTCGTTCCCGCGATGCGTGAGCGGGGGTGGGGGCGGGTCATCACCATCGGAGGCGGCCTGGCCGTGCAGCCGACGGCCACGCAACCGCACTACAACGCGTCGCTCGCCGCCCGGCACAACCTGGCCGTCTCCCTCGCCCGAGAGCTCAAGGGCACCGGCGTCACGTCCAACGTCGTCTCACCCGGAGCGATCCTGGTGGACGCGGTGCGGGAGCTGGTCAGCGCCATCGCCCCCGACCATGGCTGGACGGGCGACTGGCCGGACATCGAAGCCGCCGCCGCCCGGGAGTGGATTCCCAACGACGCCGACCGGTTCGGCCGCCCCGAGGAGATCGCCTCCGCCGTCGCCTACCTGGCGGGCGAGCAGGCTGCCTACATCTCCGGGGCCACCCTCCGTGTGGACGGCGGCCACATCCGCGGCGCCTTCTAGTACGGCGACCGTCACCAGGACCGGTGTGGTGCCGGCCCCTACCCCGCGAAGATCAACCGTGCTACCAAGAACCATGCCTGCACACGAGGGAACTCGGACGTACGACGCCGTCATCGTCGGCGGGGGACACAACGGCCTGGTCGCGGCCGCCTATCTGGCCCGCGCCGGACGCTCGGTCCTCCTGCTGGAGCGCCTCGGCAACACCGGGGGCGCGGCCGTGTCCAGCCGCCCGTTCGCCGGGGTCGACGCCCGGCTGTCCCGGTACTCCTACCTCGTCAGCCTGCTGCCGGACAAGATCGTCCGCGACCTCGGGCTGGACTTCCGGGTCCAGGGCCGCACCATCTCCTCGTACACCCCCGTCGAGCGCGGCGGCCGCGCCACCGGGCTGCTCGTCGGGGGCGGCGAGGAGCGCACCCGGCGGGCCTTCGCCGAACTGACCGGCGACGAGCGCGAGTTCAGCGCCTGGCAGCGCTTCTACGGCATGACCGGCGAGGTCGCCCGGCGGGTCTTCCCCACCCTCACCGAACCGCTGCCCAGCCGCGCCGAGTTGCGCACCCGCGTCGCCGACGGGGCCGCCTGGCGGGCCCTGTTCGAGGAGCCGATCGGGGTCGCCGTCGAGGAGAACTTCCACGACGACCTGGTCCGGGGTGTCGTCCTCACCGACGCGCTGATCGGCACCTTCGCCGACGCCCACGACCCCTCCCTGGCCCAGAACCGCTGCTTCCTCTACCACGTCATCGGCGGCGGCACCGGCGCCTGGGACGTCCCCGTCGGCGGCATGGGCGCCCTCACCGACGCGCTCGCCGGGGCGGCCCGCGCGGCCGGAGCCGAGATCGCCACCGGGCACGAGGCGATCCGGATCGACACCGACGGCCGCACCGTCGAGGTCACCTACCGCACCGCCGAAGGCGAGGGCGTCGCCGCCGCCCGGCACGTCCTCGTCAACGCCTCCCCGCGCGAACTGGCCGCCCTCACCGGCGATGTGGCGCCCGAGCCCGCCGAGGGCGCCCAGCTCAAGGTCAACATGCTGCTGAAGCGGCTGCCCCGGCTCAAGGACAGCTCCGTCGACCCGCGCGAGGCGTTCGCCGGGACCTTCCACATCGCCGAGGGCTACCAGCAGCTCGCCACCGCCCACACCGAGGCCGCCGCGGGCCGACTCCCCAGCGCCCCGCCCTCGGAGATCTACTGCCACTCCCTGACCGACCCCACCATCCTCGGCCCCGACCTCGCCGAACGCGGCTACCAGACCCTCACCCTCTTCGGCCTGCACACCCCCGCCCGGCTCTTCACCCACGACAACGACGCCGTACGCGAGGAACTGCTGAAGTCCACCCTGGCCCAGCTCGACGCCCACCTCGCCGAACCCCTCGCGGACTGCCTGGCCACCGCCGCCGACGGCCGCCCCTGCATCGAGGCCAAGACCCCGCTCGACCTGGAACGCGACCTCGGCCTGCCCGGCGGCAACATCTTCCACCGCACCCTCACCTGGCCCTACGCCCAGGACGGCACCGGCCGCTGGGGCGTGGAGACCCGGCACGCCAACGTCCTGCTGTGCGGCGCGGGCGCGGTGCGCGGCGGCGGGGTCAGCGGAGTACCGGGACACAACGCGGCGATGGCCGTACTGGGGGAGTGACGGCCACCGCCGAAGATCTTGACCTCGGGACCGGGCGGCCCGAGGATCGGCTCTCATGACACAGGGACACGGCAGCACCGTCGACGGGGTGCTGCGCCGCAGCGCCCGCCGCACCCCGGCCCGCGTGGCGCTCACGTACGCGGAACGCTCCTGGACCTACGCGGAACTGGACGACGCCGTCTCCCGAGCCGCCGCCCTGCTGCTGGCCGAGGGGGTCAAGAAGGGCGACCGGGTCGCCGCCTACGGGCACAACTCCGACGCCTACCTCATCGCCTTCCTCGGCTGCGCCCGCGCGGGCCTCGTCCACGTCCCCGTCAACCAGAACCTGACCGGCACCGACCTCGCCTATCTGCTCGACCAGTCCGGCAGCGCCCTCACCCTCACCGACCCCGACCTCGCCGACCAACTCCCGGCAGGCACCCGCACCCTCCCGCTGCGCGACGCCGACGACTCCCTCCTCGCCCGGCTGGCCGACACCGAGCCGTACGACGGGCCCGAGCCGCGCACCGAGGACCTCGTCCAACTGCTCTACACCTCCGGCACGACCGCGCTGCCCAAGGGCGCGATGATGACCCACCGGGCGCTCGTCCACGAGTACCTGAGCGCCATCACCGCCCTCGACCTGAGCGCGGGCGACCTCCCCGCGCACGCGCTGCCGCTCTACCACTCCGCGCAGCTGCACGTCTTCCTGCTGCCCTACCTCGCCGTCGGCGCCACCAACACGATCCTCGACGCGCCCGACGGCGACCGCCTCCTCGACCTGGTCGAAGCGGGCCGCTGCGACAGCCTGTTCGCCCCGCCCACCGTGTGGATCGCGCTCGCGGGCCGCCCCGACTTCGCCGACCGCGACCTGAGCGGCCTGCGCAAGGCGTACTACGGCGCCTCGATCATGCCGGTGCCCGTCCTGGAGCGGCTGCGCGAACGCCTGCCCAAGCTCGCCTTCTACAACTGCTTCGGGCAGAGCGAGATCGGCCCGCTCGCCACCGTCCTCGCCCCGAACGAGCACAAGGGGCGCCTCGACTCCTGCGGTCGCACCGTGCTGTTCGTCGACGCCCGCGTCGTCGACGAGGACGGCCAGGACGTGCCCGACGGCACCCCCGGCGAGATCGTCTACCGCTCACCCCAGCTCTGCGAGGGCTACTGGGACAAGCCCGAGGAGACCGCCGACGCCTTCCGCGACGGCTGGTTCCACTCCGGCGACCTCGCGGTCCGGGACGCCGACGGCTACTTCACGATCGTCGACCGGGTGAAGGACGTCATCAACTCCGGCGGCGTCCTGGTCGCCTCCCGCCAGGTCGAGGACGCCCTCTACACCCACGACGCGGTCGCCGAGGCCGCCGTCATCGGGCTGCCCGACGAGCGCTGGATCGAGGCCGTCACCGCCGTCGTCGTGACCCGGAGCGAGGTCACCGAGGACGCGCTGATCGTCCACGTCCGCGAGCACCTCCCCGCCTTCAAAACCCCGAAGCGCGTCCACTTCGTCGACGGTCTCCCGCGCAACGCCAGCGGCAAGATCCTCAAGCGCGAGCTGCGCGACCAACTCGGCTAGCTGGGGCGGAGATCCACGATGCGGCGGATCTTGCCCACCGAGCGCTCCAGCGACTCCGGCTCCACGATCTCCACGGACACCGACACCCCGATCCCGTCCTTCGCCGCCGCCGCGATCGACCGGGCCGCCGCCTCCCGCACCTTCGGCGTGGCACCCGGACGCGCCTCAGCCCGTACGGTCAGCGCGTCCATGCGGCCCTCCCGCGTCAGCCGGAGCTGGAAGTGCGGCGCCACACCGGGGGTGCGCAGCACGATCTCCTCGATCTGGGTCGGGAACAGATTGACCCCGCGCAGGATCACCATGTCGTCGCTGCGTCCGGTGATCTTCTCCATCCGCCGGAACACCCGCGCCGTCCCCGGCAGCAGCCGGGTCAGGTCCCGCGTCCGGTAGCGGACGATCGGCATGGCCTCCTTGGTCAGCGAGGTGAACACCAGCTCGCCCCGCTCGCCCTCCGGCAGCACCTCACCGGTGATCGGGTCCACCACCTCCGGATAGAAGTGGTCCTCCCACACATGGAGACCGTCCTTGGTCTCCACGCACTCCTGCGCCACCCCCGGACCGATCACCTCAGACAGCCCGTAGATGTCCACGGCGTCGATGGCGAACCGCTCCTCGATCTCCCGCCGCATGCTCTCCGTCCACGGCTCCGCCCCGAACACCCCCACCCGCAGCGAGGTGGAGCGCGGGTCCACACCCTGCCGCTCGAACTCGTCCAGCAGCGTCAGCATGTACGACGGGGTGACCATGATGACGCCCGGCCCGAGATCCTGGATCAGCCGCACCTGCCGGGATGTCATACCCCCGGAGGCGGGCACCACCGTGCAGCCCAGCCGCTCGGCCCCATAGTGCGCGCCCAGTCCTCCGGTGAACAATCCATAGCCGTACGCCACATGGACGATGTCACCGGGCCGCCCGCCCGCCGCCCGGATCGAGCGGGCCACCATGTCCGCCCACATGGAAAGGTCGTTGTCGGTGTAGCCGACCACCGTGGGCAGCCCCGTCGTCCCACTGGACGCGTGCAGCCGCCGCACCCGCTCGCGGGGCACGGCGAACATCCCGTACGGGTAGTTCGCCCGCAGGTCCGCCTTGGTGGTGAACGGGAAGTGCGCGAGGTCCGCCAGCGACCGGCAGTCCTCGGGGCGCACCCCCGCCTTGTCGAAGGACTCCCGGTAGAACGGCACGTGGGCGTAGGCGTGCCGCAGCGAGGCGCGCAGCCGCTCCAACTGGAGCGCCCGCAGCTCCTCCGGCCCGAGCCGCTCGCCCGCGTCCAGCAGGTCCGTCTCCTCCGCCATCGGGACATCCCTTCGCACACGACACGCGTCACGGCACCCATCACGACACGCTCACGACACGCAATACGGACGACCGATCATTCGGTCGATCTTGCCGAGGCCAGTAATTCAGGCCACCGCGCCACGGGCAAGAGGCCGACCGGGATTTTTCCGCGCGCGGCCCGGCGGCCGCGTACACCCACCCGCCCCAAGGTCCCCCTCACGTGGCCTGTGCGCCGTCAGGGCCGGTCGCTAGGCTGAGCCGCGGACGACGTAATGGGAGGAGCACGGACGTGGCCGAGAGCACCATCCAGCAGCAGTCGCTCACGGGCTGGGACAAGCCGGACCTGGACCTCAGCGGGGCCCAGTGGCAGTCCGGCAGCCGGGGTCTGGGCGACGTCCAGATCGCCTTCGTCGAGGGCTTCATCGCGATGCGCAACAGCCGCCGCCCCGAGAGGCCCTCGCTGATCTTCACCCCCGCCGAATGGGGCGCCTTCGTCTCCGGGGCCCGCGAGGGCGAGTTCGACCTCACCTGAGTCACCGGGCGGCGCCCGGACCGGAGCCGACCGGGGGTGTTCCGGCCGCGATTGCCCAACACGCGCCCCACGCGGGCCCCTCGGCAGCGCCTTCTGGGCCAGGCTGACCCCGACAACAGGCCCGCCCCGGCACGGGGAAGGCCGCGCCCCGGGAGGTGAGCAACGATGAGCGCTGTGCCGGTCATCGCCGCGGTCGACGGTTCCGAGGACAGCCTGCGCGCCCTGGACTGGGCCCTGCGGGCCGCCCGCCGCCGCGTCGCACCGCTGCGCGTCATCCATGTGCGCCAGTACGCGGCCTGGGGCGAGGCCGACATCCTCGTCGCCGACCCGCCCGACGAGCGCGGCGACCCGGTCCTCGACGAGGTCCGCGACCGCCTCGCCGACCGCCCCGACCTGCCCACCGTGGAGTACGTCGCCGTCGAGGGCGTGCCCGGCGCGGTACTGCCCGAACTCGGCGCCGACGCCCAGCTGCTGGTCCTCGGCTCACGCGGCCGGGGCGGCTTCGCCAGCTTGCTCCTCGGCTCCAACTCCCTCGCCACCGCCCGCGACGCCGTCTGCCCCGTGGTCGTCGTCCCCCGGCCCGGCCGCGAGGTGCACGCCGAACCCCCGGCCGAGCCCGGCCCCCGGGTCGTCGTCGGACTGCACGTCGACAGCCCCGACGACGGCGTCCTCGGCTTCGCCTTCGCCGAGGCGTCCCTGCTCGGCGCCCGCCTCCAGGTGATCTCCGCCTATCCCTGGCCCGTCCAGACCTGGTCGGCCCCCGGCCAACTGGTGCCCCCGCCCATCGACCAGGTCGCCGTCGAGAGCGAGACCCGCGTCCTCGCCGAAGGCTTCCTCGACCCGCTGCGCGCCCAGTACCCCGGCGTCGAGGCGGAGGCCGAGGCGCTGCCGGGCGACGCCGCCGGACATCTGGTCGCCCTCTCGGCGGGCGCCGATCTCGTCGTCGTCGGCCGCCACCGGCGCAGGCTGCGCGTGCCCACCCGGATGCTCGGCTCGGTCACCCAGGCCGTCCTGCTGCACGCGGCGAGCCCCGTCGCCGTCGTCCCCTCTAGTCCCGCCGAGGAGTGACCCCGCACCAGGCCATGCCGGGAGGGCTCCCGCACGCCGCCGGGCCCCTCCGGGCACGTACCATTGGCCGCATGTCGTTCCTCCGCCGCCGCAGCGCCACTCCCGCCGGACCAGACTTCGACGTGCTGGCCATGGACCCCGGCGACTGGCCCGGCAACCTCGGCGCGGGCCTGCTGCCCGCCCCCGACGGAAGCTGCCAGGGCGTCTTCCTGCGCTACGACCTGTTCGGCGGCCGTGGCCCCGCCATGATCATCGGCAATCTCCCCGAGGGCTCCCCGGCCCGGGAGACCACCGAGGACGAGATCCCCTTCGAGGTCGCCCAGCTGCTGCTGGCGCTGGACAACGAGGAGGAGGTCACCGTCGTCGGCTCCGAGGACACCCCCGTCCTCCAGGGCGACAACCTGCTGATCGTGCGCCGCCTCAAGCTCTCCGAGGGCCGGATCTCCTGCGTGCAGTTCGACCGCAGCGACGGCGTCCTCGTGACCATCGCCGCCTGGGACCGCCCCATCACCGACGACCTGTACGCCCTGCTGAAGCCGCTCCCGGCGGAGCTTTTCCAGCAGGGCTGAGGGAGATCGCGCGCTAGCGGCGGGCGGCCGCCAGGTCCACGTCCGCCGCGCGGACGAACCCGACCCGGTGGCCGTACTGGATCTCGTAGTACCGGTCCTTGCCGGTGATCACCTGGTGCGAGTCCTCGGTGAAGGTGACCGCGTAGTAGTACTCGCCCGGCATCCGGTCACCGACCACGTACTTCTGCCCGGCCGGGATCGTGTACGGCAGCGGCACCACCGACTGCGCCGGGACGCCCGCCGGGTACGCCTCCTTCTCCGGGTAGGCACGCCCGTACACCGGGACGCTCGCCAGGCCCGCCTTCGGGGTGATCGTGAACCCGGACGCGGGAACGGCCGTGGACGCGCGGTGCGGGTTCCTGAACCACGCCTTCTGCCCCAGGTACCAGATCGCCGTCCAGTCGCCCCAGCGGTCCGCGACCGCGTACTGCTGACCGGTGGAGACCCGGGAGGACAGGTCGTTGACCCCGTCGGTCGGCGCGGTGCCGAGGCCGATGTCCTTGATCAGCGGCGCGTTCTCGTCGTGGTCGGAGTACAGCCGCACCTCACCGGAACCGTGCGCCGGGCACGGCTCGCCCTTCGTCGTGCAGCCCGTGTACACCGGCTGGTTGGCGGCGTAGTCCGGCAGGATCGTCACCAGGCCGGAACGGCTGGTGCCGGTGCGCTTGAAGGGATGGCCCAGCAGCTCGAAGTAGTGCCGCCAGTCCCAGTACGGGCCCGGATCGGTGTGCATACCGGGAATGGTGGACGCGGTCGGACCGGGCACGTTCTCATGGCCCAGGATGTGCTGCCGGTCCAGCGGCACCCCGTAGGCACGGGACAGGTACTTCACCAGCCGGGCCGAGGACCGGTACATGGCCTCCGTGTACCAGGTGTCCGGCGCCGTGAGGAAACCCTCGTGCTCGATGCCCACGGAACGGGAGTTCACATCCCAGTTCCCCGCGTGCCAGGCGACGTCCTTCGCCTTCACATGCTGGGCGATCAACCCGTCGGTCGAGCGGATCGTGTAGTTCCAGGACACATAGGTCGGGTCCTGGATCAGGTTCATCACCCCGTCCCAACCGCCCTCCGTGTCATGGATGACGATGTACTTGACGCGCTGGGCGGCCGGGCGGACGCCGAGATCGTGGTTGCCGTAGTCGTTGTCCCCGAACTCCTCGTACGGAGCCGGGACCGACACACAGGACACCGACCTCGGGCACTCGACATCGCCCGCGCGAGCGGCACGCAGCCCGGTCCGCCGCAACTGGGCGGTGTCGGCGCGCAGTCGCGGGTTCCCCGCCAGCTCGACCCGCTGGCCCGCGTCGGTGGTGCGCCGCTCGCCGGTGCGCAGCACGTCGTACACGTCGTTCGCGTACGCGGCGGCCGTCGCCCGGTCATCGGCGGCGGAGAAGCGGGCGACCGCGCCGTACCAGGCGGCCGGGTCGGCGCTGAGCGGCTCGCCCAGCTCCCGTTGCGCGGCCGCGAGCAGTGCGGCGCCGCCCGCGATGTTGGCCGCCGGGTCGGTACGCAGCTCGGCCGCCGGGAGACCGGTCAGCTCGGCCGCACGGCGCAGCGTCCGCAGCCGGGCGGGCAGCTGCGACAGGGTGGGCGCATCGGCCTTGGGGCGCAGCGCGGAGCGGGCGTCGTCGCCTCGCGGGTCCTCCGTGCCCTCCGCGTGATGCTCGGTCGCGGCCAGCGCGGTACGGGCGTCGGTGAGGTGCATCGGGCCGTAGCCGCCGCTCACGCTGGGTGCCCCGGCGTGCGCGTCCCAGCGGGACTGGAGGTAGGAGACGGCCAGCAGCACACTCCGGGGCACCTGGTACTCGGTGGCCGCGCTCCCGAAGGCGCGCTGGAGCTGATCGGCCGGGGGCGCGCTGGGCGCGGCCGGGGCGGCGCCCAGCAGCGGCAGCACCAGGGCGGCCGAGGCGAGCGTGCCCGCGGTCCGCTTCAGGCGTCTGACACCGGACGCGGACGACGGGTCAGGGGCGAATCCTCGCAATGCGGCCTCCTGTGACGGGCGGGGCGTGGCGGGACGGACGGCGCCGGGCTCGGTCAGTGCTACCGGCTTGTCGACGATCCGTCAATGATGCCCTCGGGAAGGTGATTTCCCATGTCACAAAGGGTTTCGGGCGAGTTTCGCGCTGAGGGGGCGCGGGCCTGGGAGGCGTCAGTGGCGTATACCAGTGACCCCCCGCCTCGCGGGCCCGGCACCCGGAACCGCGGTACGCCGCCGCTCGGGCGCACCGCGGTGCTCTGGGGTTGCTCCTACCGGGTGCCGACCGCCGCCCGCACGGCCCGGCGGGCCATGTGGCAGTCGTCGTGCAGCCTCCGCAGCAGCAGCCGCTGCTCCTCACCGGAGGGCGTCACACCCGACGGGACGGGGGCCGGGGGAGCGCCGTGCATCGAACGCTGCACGGCCGTCTCGTAGGTGCGGATCTCGCGCGTCAGCACCAGCATCAGGTTCACCAGGAAGGCGTCGCGCGAGGCGGGGCCGCCGGACTGGGCGAGCTGGCTGATCTGACGGCGGGCGTCCGGGGCGTCACCGAGGACCAGCCACAGGGTGGCCAGGTCGTATCCCGGCAAGTACCAGCCCGCGTGCTCCCAGTCGACCAGTACCGGACCGGCCGGGGACATCAGGATGTTGGAGAGCAGCGCGTCGCCGTGGCAGAACTGGCCCATGCCCTGACGGCCGGCCGTGTGCGCGATGCCGTGCAGCAGCTTCTGGAGGTCGCCCAGGTCGCGGTCGGTGAGCAGCCCCAGCTCGTGATAGCGGGAGATGCGGGCCGCGTAGTCCAGCGGGGCGGCGAAGGTGCCCGCCGGGGGCCGCCAGGCGTTCAGCCTGCAGATCGCGCCGAGCGCGGCCCGGATGTCCGAGCGCGGCGGGGACTCCAGCGGGTGGCGGCGGTGCGAGGCGACGCGGCCGGGCATCCGCTCGATCACCAGCGTGCAGTTCTCCGGATCGGCCGCGATCAGCCTCGGCACCCGCACCGGCGGACGGTGCCGGACGAAGGAGCGGTAGGCCGCTATTTCGTGCCGGACGCGTTCGGCCGCGGCGGGCGCGTGGTCCAGCAGGCACTTGGCGACCGCCGTGCTGCGGCCGGTCGTCCCCACGAAGGTGACGGACCGTGGGCTGCGGCGGAGCACCTGTACCGGTGCGAACTCCGGGCAGATCCGCTGGACCGAGGCGATGGCGGTGCGGAGCTGGGCCCCTTGCGGGCCGGACAGGTCCAGCCTGCCGCTGAGCGGCTGGGAGCCGGGCTGCCCGGGAACGCGTGGTGCCCGGCCCACGCCCAGGAGGGGTACTCCGGGTCGCGCCGCCGGGTCCAGATACGGTCCGCCGCCCACGGGGCGGGGACGTGGTGGCCGGGGCGGGGCGGACACGGAGGACGATGCTGCGTACATGGGAGATACAGATCCCTTCGTGTGCCTGCTGTGCCTGCCTGTGCGTCGCTTGCGCCGACGCCGTCGAGCGGTCTTCCGGGGAGGAAGCCCTCCGACGGCTCTCGCGCCCACCCCGGCCCGGTCCTCCCAGGCACACCCTGGGGAGTACCCCTGGGAGGACCGGGCCGGGGTGGCGCTTTCCTACCTGACACCCGGCGTCCACTGGCACACCATCTGGCGCACCCTGGCGAACCCTGGCGAATAGTCGCCCGGCAACTTGCACGGGGCTACTGTCAACTCAGCCGAGAACCTGGGGGCTTGACGTGAGCGGACAACCCAACACCCGGTTTGCGGACCTGTTCGGCCTGGCCGGCTGGTCCAAGGGCGAACTCGCGCGGCTGGTCAATCGGCAGGCGGCGGCCATGGGCCACCCCCAGCTGTCGACGGACACCTCGCGGGTGCGGCGCTGGATCGACACGGGAGAGATCCCGCGCGATCCGGTGCCGCGGGTGCTGGCGGCTCTGTTCACCGAGCGTCTCGGCCGTGTCGTGACCATGGAGGACCTCGGTCTGGTACGGCACGGGCGTGCGGGGAAACGGCAGGGCGACGGGAAGAGCGACGATCCCGACGGCGTGCTGTGGGCGCCCGAACGAACCGCCGCGGTCCTCACCGAATTCACGGGAATGGACCTCATGCTCAACCGACGCGGCTTGGTGGGCGCGGGTGCCGCGCTCGCCGCGGGAGCCACACTCAGCAGCGCCATGCACGACTGGCTGCACACCGACCCCACGCTCCGGGCCGACGCCCCCGTCCTCGACAACCCCCTGCACGCGGAACCCGCCGGATTCGACCGCTACGAGGCCGCCCCCATCGGGTCCCAGGAGGTCGAGGAACTCGAACGCTCGGTGGAGGTGTTCCGGGCCTGGGACGCCGCCCGCGGCGGCGGTCTCCAGCGCAAGGCGGTCGTGGGCCAGCTCAACGAGGTGGGCGGCATGCTCGCCTACCACCATCCACCCCAGCTCCAGCGGCGCCTGTGGGGCGTCGCCGCCAACCTCGCGGTCCTGGCGGGCTGGATGTCCCACGACGTGGGTCTGGAGCCCACGGCGCAGAAGTACTTCGTCATCGCCACGCACGCCGCGCACGAGGGCGGCGACCGCCCCCGGGCCGGGGAGGCGCTGTCCCGGGCGGCCCGCCAGATGGTGCATCTGGGCCGCCCGGACGACGCCATGGACCTGATGAAGCTGGCCCAGTCCGGCTCGGGGGAGGAGCTCCAGCCCAGAACGAAGGCCATGTTCCACACCATCGAGGCGTGGGCGCAGGCGGCGATGGGCAAGGGCCAGGCGATGCGCCGCACCCTCGGCCAGGCCGAGGACCTGTTCGTCTCCGAACGCCAGGACATCCGGCAGCCGGACTGGATGCAGACCTTCAAGGACGAGGACCTGTACGGCATGCAGGCCCTCGCCTACCGCACGCTCGCCGAGCACGACCCGAGCGCGGCCGTGCACGCCCAGCACTACGCCCAGAAGGCGCTGGCGCTCAGGATCGACGGGCGGGAGCGGTCGAAGATCTTCGACCATCTCTCCATGGCCTCGGCCTGCTTCATCGCGGACGATCCCGAACAGGCGGACCGGTACGCCCGGTTGGCGCTGATGGCGATGGGAGCCAACTCCTCCCGCCGCACCTGGGACCGGCTGCGTGAGATGTACCGGCTCACCGCCGAGTACGCCAGTTATCCGAAGGTCGGCGAACTGCGGGAGGAGATCAGGCAGGCGCTGCCCAAGCCCAGGAGCCGGGACGGAGGCACTGCACCGGCGTAGCGGCGGTACGCCCTATCCGGAGACCCTGACGACGAGCACACAGGCGTCGCCGTGCTGCCCCGCGCCCAACTCCCCGGCCAGCGCCCGCACGCAGTCCCGCGCGGTACGGGCCGCGCACAGGCGTGGGCCGAGAGCGAGCAGGCGTTCCACGTCCGTGTCGTTCAGCCGGTCGGTGTGCAGTACGAGCAAGTCGCCCTCTCGCAGGGTGAGTTCGTCCTGCCCGTAGGGGGAGTGCGTGCCGGGTGGCGGGTCGTCCGGTGCGGTCAGCCGACGGCCCGTCCCGTCGCGGAACAGCAGCGGGACGGGGCGGCCGGACCGGGCCCAGGTGAAGGTACGGTTCTGCGGCTCGTAACGGCAGCAGACGGCGCCGCGCAACGAGGTGGCCGGTCCCAGCTCGTCGAGTATGGCCAGCAGCCGGCCGGGGCGGGTGCCCGCCAGGGCCATGCCGTGCACGGCGCCGAGCAGCGTGGCGGAGTCCGGGCCGGTGAGGTTCCCGACGCTCAACAGTGCTGCTCCACCCGGAAGTTCGAGCACGTCGCACCAGTCGCCCGCCGTGTCGAGGGGAGGTGAGCCGGGCAGGTGGTGCGCCGCGAGGTCGAGCGTGGGCGGCCCGTGGACGAGCGGCCTCCGGTGGGGAGGCGGAGGCGGTGCCTCGCCCACCGACCTTCCGTGGAGCCGCAGTTCGCTCACATCCCGGATCACGGCCCACATGGAGACGGTGCCGCCGTCCGCGCCCAGTACGGGTTCGCCCATCATGTGCACGGTCCGTACCGAGTCGTCGGGCCGCAGGACGCGGAACTCGCCGTCGATCGGTCTGGCGTCCACCAGGCAGCCCGTCACCATCGCGGTGAGCCGCGGCCGGTCCTCCTCGTGCACCAGCGCCGGGAGTTCGTCCAGGGTGAGCGCGGGTGCGGACTGCTCCAGGCCGAGGATGCGGTACAGCTCGGCCGACCACTCGGCCTCGTCCGTGAGGAGGCCCCACTCCGCCCGGCCCACCAGGCCGAACGGGGTGCCCTCGGAGGGCACGGCCGGTGCCGGTCCGTCCCGTAACTGCTCGAAGTGGGCGTCGAGGTCGTCCAGTTGATGCAGGGCGAGGTCGTACAGGGCACGCTGCCAGCGTCCCTCGGGGTCCTGGTCCGTTCCGTTGCCGCGTACGTCCCGCCGCACGGCGTCCACGTCGCCCTTCAGTCGTCGCGTCTGCGAGAGCAGCGCCTCGACCGGGCCGCGTCCTGGCGGCTGGGCGGGTGGATGGTCCGCGGAGACTGGGGGCGGCATGACGCACTCCGAAGGGGACGGTAGGGCCAGGGGGAACGGAGGGACCGCTACGACTGTGGCACAGCCCGCGATGCCCCGTAAGGGATTTGGCAACACACGATACGGGGATGCTTCCGGCATATGCCAGAGTCTTCCCGGAGTGCTCCACGTGGTCCCGAAGGCTAGGCGCCGTGCCGGTCAAGTCGTAGTACGCGTACGGGACTTGTCCCATGCGCGTGGACCACGGCACGGCGCTGGCCCGCGTGTTCGCCGCACACCTGTTCCCGTCGTCAGCTCCCCCTCGTCAGCCGAGACCGATGGCCTTGTCGGCCTTCGCGCGCGTCGGCTGCCACCACGTCGTCACGGGCTCCCAGACCCGGACGTCCCGCCCGGTGCCGAGCCGCGCGGCCGAGAAGGAGCGGCCCCACTGGGACGCCGAGGCCGACACCCCGATCGAGGGAGACCGCCGCGTCTCCGGGTCGGACGGGTCCTTGATGGTGCGCACCGCCCCGTAGGCCGTCTTCCCGGCGTCCAGCCGGTAGGTGCCCCGGCCGCCCTCGGGCGTCGGCAGCGCGGCCCCGTCCAGAGCACCGAAGGTGACCGTGGGCACCCGGTCCACGAGACAGGCGCGGGAGCCGGAGTTGGTCACCGAGAAGCGGACCACGGTCGTCTTCCCCGGCACCCCCTTGGCGTGCAGGGTGAGCGCCTTCTCGGCGCACCGGGCGGGCGCGCTCTGGTGCCGCGGGGCCGCCTGGCCGGGCGTGGCGGCCAGCAGCAGCGCGGCGGAGGCGGCGAGGACGGGAACGGTGTGGACGGTACGGAAACGCATGAGGGATGTCCCCCTGTCACGATCGGGTCCGGTCGGCGGGCTGGGGCCGCGCCTACCCAGTGTGACGCCGGACATGGCCCCGAAAGTTGCGGCGTCACCCTTCGCTCAGGGGTCCGTCGACACGGTGGAGCTCCACGCCTTCCCGTCCGCCGGGCACGAGCTGCCACTGGACGGCAGCGTCCCGTACATCAGGAAGTCGTCGACCTTGCGGTGCACACACTTGGACGAGGTGTAGCCGGTGTGGCCGTCGCCCTTGTTGTCGAGCACCACGGCCGAGGAACCCAGCCTGCGGGCCGTCTCCTCGGTCCAGCGGTACGGCGTCGCCGGGTCGCCGCGCGTGCCGACCAGCAGGATCCGGGAGGACGGCACGTCCTTCACCGCGTCCCGTATGTAGTCGGTGCCCTTGGGGCGGCCGTAGCACATCAGCAACTGGGTGAGCCGGTAGCGGCCGAAGACCGGCGACGCCGCGTCGTAGGAGGCACGCAGCTCGCCGAGGTCCTTGGTGAGGCGGGCGGCGGAGGGCCGGTCGGGGTCGTCCGCGCAGTTGACCGCCAGCAGCGCGGCCGTGAGGTTGTCGATCGGCACCTGCTGCGGATCGGTCAGCCCGCCGTTGTTCCTGCCGGACCCGTTGGCCCGCATCGGCAGTCCGGAGCCGCCCGCGGCGAAACTGAGCACCCGGCGCGCGTCCCCGTCCTCCACCAGCGAGGCGAGCGCCCGCTCCAGTGACGGCCACAGGTCCTTGCTGTACAGGCCCGTCCCGATGGCGCCCACCAGGTCCTGGCCGGAGAAGGTGCCGCCGAAGTCCGTGGGCACCGGGTTCTCGTCCAGCGAGCGCACCAGCTGGAGCACCTGCCCGTCCGCCGCCCGCCGGTCCTGGCCGAACGGGCAGCCCATGTCCGTCACGCACCAGTCGAGGAACCCCTCCAGCGCCGTCTGCTGCCCCTGGGCGCCCGCCACCCCTTGCTCGGACAGCGGCTCGGTCAGCGTGTCCACCCCGTCCAGGGCCATCCGGCCCACCTTGCGCGGGAACTGCGCCGCGTACACCGCGCCGAGCCGGGTGCCGTAGGAGAAGCCCAGGTAGTCCAGCTTCTTCTGGCCGAGGGCCTGGCGTATGACGTCCATGTCGCGGGCCGCGTCCACCGTGCCTATGTGCGCCAGCACCGGCCCGGAGTACTTGGCGCACAGTTCCGCGGCCTGCCTCAGCAGGGTCATCAGCTGCTGCGGGCGGCTGATGTCGGCGCTCACGTCCGATCCGGCGGAGTCCGACGGGGGCTCCTCACCGGCGCCGCAGCTCACGGGGGAGGAGCGACCGACCCCGCGCGGATCGAAGGCGACCACGTCGGAGCCGTTGGTGAGGTCCATGAACTCCTTGCCGCCTGCCGCGAGCTGGGTCACCCCCGAGGCGCCGGGCCCGCCGAAGTTCAGCAGCACCGCGCGGTGCTGCGAGCCCGTCGCGCGGTAGCGGGCCAGCGCGAGATCGAGCGTGGCCGCGCCGGGGTGGGCGTAGTCGAGCGGGACGGTCACCTTGCCGCACTGGAGGTCCCTGGGCATGTCCGGACCCGTGCACCGGCCCCAGGTGATCTTCTGTTGGTAGAAGCGGGCCATGCCCGGCCGATCGGCCTGATCGGACCCGGACTCGGCGGCGACCGCCGCGGGCAGGCTCGCGCCGAGCAGCGCCAGGGCGAGCACTCCCGCACCCGCGCCGCGCCGTACGGCGGACCGTCTGGACTGCTTGACCTTGGCCGGCATCGAACGCCTCCCAGGGCGCCACCGCCCTGAACAGGCGCGGCGCCGTCCTCACCATAAGCGGGCCCCGCGCGGGTCGCCTCCCGGCCGTCCGGGTGGTGAACCGCGCTCCGGGCCGCCCGGGACCACCTCCACCGGCCGGGTGAAAGTTCCACCTATCCGGGCGAGGGGCGCGCCGTCGTATTGACGCGCGGTTCGAACGATCGTGCCCCCCGAACGGGTGAAAGCCGCACAGGCCATAACCCGAATGGTTCGGCCGCGTTCTATGTGGTGCGGGTGACTGCCCGCTACGACTTTCTGGAAGGCAGGGAACCTATGAAACGGGCTACCCGAAACGGTGTGATCGGCGTCGCCGCCGCCTCCGGTGCGATGGCCATGGCCATGCCCGTGTCCGCCGCTTTCGCGGCCGGTGGTGCCAGCGCCGACGGCGCCGCTGTCGGCTCGCCCGGTGTGCTCTCCGGCAACACCGTCCAGGCCCCGGTCAGCGTGCCGGTGAACGCGTGCGGCAACAGTGTCGACGTGGTCGGGCTCCTCAACCCGGCCTTCGGCAACGCCTGCGCGAACACCAGCTCCGACGACGGCGGCGCGGTGAGCAACGGCGGCTCCGGCAGCAAGGCCGGCGGCAGCAAGGCCGGTGGCGACAGGTCCGGTGGCGGCAGGGCCGTCGGCGGCAACGGGGGCGGCGGTGCCACGGCGCACAGCGTCACCCAGGGCTCGCCCGGCGTGCTCTCCGGCAACGGCATCCAGCTGCCGGTCGACATCCCGGTGAACGCCTGCGGCAACAGCGTGGACGTCGTCGGTGCCCTCAACCCGGCCTTCGGCAACCACTGCGAGAACCACTCCGAGGCGCCCACCCCGCCGCCGGTGGCGCCGCCCACCCCGCCGAAGCACCAGCCTCCGGCCCCGCCGAAGCACCAGCCCCCGGCGCCGCCGAAGACCGTGGTGCCGCCCACCCACGAGACACCGCCCAGCCTGGCGCACACCGGATCGGACCTCGCCGCCCCGGCGCTGGCCGGAAGCGCGGCCTTCATCGTCGCGGGCGCGGCCCTGTACCGGCGCTTCCGCCCGGACAGCCTGCGCTGATCCCGCTCCACCGCACGGCCCCACCGGAACCAGCACCACTCGGTGGGGCCTTTGTCGTGCCTGCGCCCGGTACGCGCAGGGCCCGTACGGTCCCGGCGTGACGCGGGGCCGTCCGATCGGGAAGGATGCGGCGCGTGCGACCGTGCCGTACGCCCTCACCGGCTCGACGGCGGCCCGGCCACGCCCCCGACCCCACGGAAACGGAGCGCGGCGATGACGTCACCGGCCCCCCAGGAGTTCACCGTCACCCAGGCCACCCTGGACGACTGGCCGGTGATCAGCGGCTGGGCGGCGGCCGAAGGCTGGAATCCGGGACTCTCCGACGGCCCCGCCTTCTTCGCCCAGGACCCCGAGGGCTTCTTCCTCGGCCGGATCGACGGCGAGCCGGTGTCCGCGATCTCCGTCGTCAACTACGGCACGGACTACGCCTTCCTCGGCTGCTACCTCGTCCGCCCCGACCTGCGCGGCCACGGCTACGGCCTCACCACCTGGAAGACCGCGCTCGCCCACGCCGGGGAACGCGTCGTCGGCCTGGACGGCGTCGTCGACCAGCAGGACAACTACCGCCGCTCCGGCTTCGAACTCGCCCACCGCACCGCCCGCTACACCGGTCTCGCCCCGGCGGCCGAGCCGCCCACCCAAGTGCGCCACGCCCAGCCCGGCGACCTCGACGCGATCACCCGCTACGACAGCGCCTGCACCCCGGCCGACCGCCCCCGCTTCCTCGCCGAGTGGCTCACCGCCCCCGGCCACCACACCTACGTCCGCCACGAGGGCGAGCACCTCACCGGCTACGGCGTGATCCGCCCCGGCGCGGACTGCCTGCGCGTCGGCCCCCTCTTCGCCGACACCCCCGAGGACGCGCGCGCCCTGTTCGCCGCCCTCACCGCCGACCACACCGGCCGCCAGATCGCCATCGACGTACCCGAGCCGAACAAGGCCGCGGTCGAGATGGCCCTCGCGGCCGGACTCACCCCCTCCTTCGAGACCGCCCGCATGTACACCGGCCCGGTCCGCGACCATGCCGCCGAGCGGGTGTTCGGCATCACCACGCTCGAACTCGGCTGATCGCGGGGGCCGTTCGAAGAAATTCCGTTGACGGGCCCCGCCCCCGATGCTGGAGTGACGGAATGGATCACGCCGCGGTACTCGCCCGCTACGACCTTGAGATGCGCCGGAACACCCGCCGCGACGCGCCAGGCGCCCGGATCGAACGGGCGGGTGCCGTGGTGCGTCAGGTGATGGACGAGCGGGGCTGGGACGGGGTCGTGTGGTCCGGCCTCGACGCGGCGGGCGCGGATCGCGCGATCGAGGAGCAGATCGCGTACTTCACGGACCTGGGCCGGGACTTCGAGTGGAAGCTCTACGGCCACGACGGGCCGGCGGATCTGGGCGAGCGCCTCACCGCCGCGGGGTTCCGGGCCGAGGAGCCGGAGACGCTGATGGTCGGCGAGATCGCGGAACTCACGCTGGAGGAACGGCTCCCGGACGGCGTCCGTCTGGTCCAAGCCGTCGACGCGGCGGGCGTCGATCTCGTGGTGGACGTGCACGAGAGGGTCTTCGGCACCGACGGCACCGCCCTGCGTGACCATCTGCTGGCCGGGCTCACGGCCGATCCCGGCACGGTCCTCGCCGTGGTCGCGCTGGCCGGGGACGAGCCGGTGGCCTCCGCCCGGCTGGAGCTGGTGCCGGGCGGAGACTTCGCCGGACTCTGGGGCGGCGGCACCGTCGAGGAGTGGCGGGGCCGGGGCCTGTACCGCGCCCTGGTCGCCCACCGCACCCGCGTCGCCGCCGCCCATGGCTGCCGTCATGTCCAGGTGGACGCCTCCGCCATGAGCCGCCCCGTCCTGGAACGCCTCGGGCTGCACGCCCTGACCACCACGACGCCGTATCTGTACAAGATGTGACCCGAGGGTCAGCGGCGGCGGCCCACCGTCCGGTCCAGTGCGGCGATGCCGACCGCGGCCAGGGCGATCTGGATCAGCCACTCGATCCAGTCCGGACCGTCGGTGTCCGCGACACCCAGGCCCGCGGCGATGGCGGTGCCCAGCAGGGCCGCCACGATGCCGACGAGGATGGTGACGAGCACACCGATGTGCTGACGTCCCGGCACGACCAGCCGCCCCAGCACACCGATCACGATGCCGATGATGATGGCGCTGATGAGTCCTGAAATCTCCATGTCCACCCCTAGTGGTCTCGGCCCCTGCTGATGTGGCAAGTGCCCGCTGCGGACGGACACAGTCCACTCCGGCGCCGCCGCCCGGGAACTCCCACCGGGAGAGTGCCCGTGGCGGCGGCCGCCGACGCGGCGGAGCGGGCGGGAATCAGGAGGCGGGGACCGTCCGCTCGGGGGTGTTCCAGCCGGAGACCCGCACCCGGGGTGCCGAACCGCGCAGATCGGCCGTGCGGTAGGTGGCGGTGAGCGTCACCGACTCGCCGGGCCAGAGCCCGACCTGATTGTCCGACCAGCGCACCGGAAGTACCGGTCGGCCCTTGCCGTCGACCAGATGGACGTCCGTCAGCAGTGAGGGCGTCCGGCCGCCGCCGGTGCGGCGCAGGGTCACCGTCGTGGTGGACAGTGCGCCGGAGGAGCGGGTGGCGGCGGTGGCCGACACCGGGACCCGTGCCATGGCGGAGAGGCCCTTGAGGTCGGCGTAGGCGGTCGTCGGTGTGTAGTACCAGTCGGTGTGCGCCCAGTTGAGGGTGTCGGGCCGGGTGGAGAGCCAGTACACGTTCCGGCTCACCTCCCTGCCGTCCGGGCCGGTGAGCACCAGCCGCAGCAGACGGGTCCGGGAGGTGCCGCCGAGGTCCTTCGGCAGCGTGAACGCGGTGGCGTGCGCGCCGTCGCCGGGTACGCGCATCCCGGTCAGGGTGCGGTCGTAGCGCGGGGTGCCGTCCGGGTCGGACAGGGTGGCCCGCGCGGTGAGGCCGGTGGCGGGGGTGTGCCGGTCGTTGACGACGACCACCGAGCGGTCGTCGTAGGAGTACTGGACGTGCAGCGGTTCGCCCGCCTTCTTGGCGCCGAAGTAGGCGCCGTTCTGGTCGAGATAGCGGTCCATCAGCTGCCAGTGCAGGGACGTCCAGCCGCTGTTGAGCATCCAGTGCACGATCCCGGTGGCGGGCTTGTCGGCGTCGTGCGCGTTGCGCCGGTACGCCTCGAACTCGGCGCGGACGTTCTCGTACTGGGCCAGCTGCGCCTTGCGCACATAGTCGGTGAGGCCGGTCGGGGCGCCGTAGCGGGCCTTCAGTGCGTCGTTGTAGAGCTTGAGGGTGGAGAAGACCGCCGAGGGGGAGCGGTGGTACTGCTTGGCCGCCGGGGTCTTCCACAGGGTGTCCAGCTCGGCCGGGGTCATCATCCGGCGCAGGGTGTCCAGGGTGGGGATGCTGGGCCCGGCGCTGGTCTCGGAGTTGAAGCCGGTGGCGCCGCCCTCGCGCTTGGCGTACCAGTAGGCGGGCGGTACCCAGTCGTAGGGGCCGCTCATCTTCATGCCCGAACGGCCCAGCTGCGGCGCGGAGTTGTCGGAGGCGGCCGGGATCACGGGGGTGGGCCAGTCGGCGGCCGCGAGGGCGTCCAGGTAGTTCTTCTCGATCGTGGCGTCCGGTGCCGCGTCGCTGCCGATCAGGAAGGAGATGACGCTCGGGTGGGAGCGCAGCCGGGCCGCCTCGGCGGCCATGGACGCCTTCGCCACCACATGGTCGTCCGCGTCCCACTTCTCCCCGGAGCCGTCCTCGTTGACCTGGCCCTCCCATTTGTCGCAGCACTCCCAGCCGGGCAGCGTGAGCACGCCGAGCCGGTCGGCCAGGTCGAAGAACTCGTCGGGCTCGATGTGCCCCTCCAGCCGGACCGTGTTCAGCCCGAGGTCGAGGACGTACCGCAGCCGGTCCTCCACATAGCGCCGGTCCCAGCGCAGGAACTGGTCCGGTGACCAGCCGCCGCCCCGGATCTGCAGCGGGCGTCCGTTGATCCGGTACTGGCGGGCGCCGTCCTTGTCCAGGGGCGCCCGGACGTCACGGATGCCGAAGTTCTGGTGCGCGGTGTCGGAGACGGCACCGGCGACGGAGGCGGTGAGCCTCAGGCCGTACAGCGGCTGCCCGCCCATCCCGGCGGGCCACCACACCCTCGGGGCCCGTAGGCGCAGGCCCGGGACGTCGGCGGGGGAGAAGGTGACCGTCCGCGACTCGTGCGCGGCCAGCGGGACCCGGCGGGTGAGCGTGGTCCCGGCGACGCTGCCGGAGACCAGGGCGGTGACATCCCGGCCGGTGTCGTTGCGGACCCGCGCCCGCACGGTCAGGTCGGCGGTGGCCAGCGACGGCACGGCCAGCTTCGTCACCACATGCGCGTCGCTCAGCGCGACCGGCCCGCCGCGCCGGACCAGGACATCGCGGACCAGGCCCATGTTCTGGTCCGGGGGCGGCTGCAGCCAGTCGAGCCAGCCCATGCTGAGGTCGCGGTTCGGGTCGTTGGGCCGCACCCGGAAGGCGACCGTGTTCCGGCCGGGCCGCACCAGCGGGGTGATGTCCAGCTCGTGCCGGGTGTACGCGCCCTTCACCTGCGCGTCCGTCGCCACCCGGTGGCCGTTGACATGGACTTCGGCGGCCGGGACGACCCCGCTGAAGTCGAGACGGGTGCGCCGGGAGGTGTCGGAGAGGGTGAAGTCGGAGCGGTACCACCAGGGCACCTTGAAGTCGGCCTTCGGGATCTTGCTCAGGTTGGTCGAGCGGAACGGGTCCGGGTAGCGGCCCTCGGCCAGCAGCGCGGCGAGGACGGTGGAGCGCGGGCCCGCGCGGTGCCAGCCGCGTGCCGGGTAGCCGGGGGAGGAGACGGCGGCCGCCGACTCGCGGACCTTCGCCGTGGACTGGAGCGCGAAGGAGGCGAGCGGGGTGGCCGAGCCCGCCGTGTCCGGGACGCGGGTCGCCCCGGCGGCCGGGCGCGGGGCCGGGGCGCGGTCCTTCGGGCCCGCCCAGGCGGTGGTGGTGAGGGTGCCGATCAGGCCGAGGAGCGCGGCGGCCGTGGCGAGGCGGCGGCCGGGGGCGGGGCGAGCGGACAGGGCGGACTCCAGCCTCGAGAGGTCACGGAACGCTGTGGCCCGGCTCAAGCTAGAAAGCGCCGCGAACCGTGTCAAAGACCTCCGGCCGGGACGCGCCGCCCCCACGCACGAGGAGGCCGGTCCGCTCCGGCGGACCGGCCTCGCGTCCTTCGTTGTCGATGGGGGGCTCCGTACGGTCCTCCTTCCGTCGAACCGAGCGGACTCGACCGCGTCCGGTGGGCCAGCGGTGGAGTGCCGCGTATCGCGTATCCGTCTATTCTGCGCCTTTTATTCCTGTATGGGTAGGGGGGTTCGGGCATTACTTCGTACGGAATTCGGTCCCCACCCGTGGAGCGGTCCCGCCCCGCTCAGACGGCCGCCTCCACCGGCTCCGGCCGCTCGATGCCGCGGCGCAGCCGGTGCAGGCCCCGGCGCGCGTGGCTCTTCACCGTGCCCAGCGGCCAGCCCGTGCGGGCGGCGATCTGCGGCTGGGTGAGGTCCTCGTAGAAGGCCAGGTAGAGCACCCGCCGCTGGGCCGCCGGGAGCCGCCCCAGCTCGCGCCGGACCAGGAGCCGGTCGAGCACCGTCTCCGGGTCCGCTGAGGTCTCGGCGGTGAGCGCGGTACGGGACAGGGTCGCGGCCGCCGCCGCGACCAGCTCGCCCCGCCTGGCACGGGCCGCCAGCGCGTCGAAGATCTTGCGCCGGGTGATGCCGACGATCCAGCCGCCCAGCGGCCCGCGCTCGGGGCGGTATCCCGAACGGCCGCGCCAGACCCCGAGGAACACCTGCTGGGTCACGTCCTCCGCCTCGCCCGCGTTCCCCAGCGCGCGCCGGGCGAGGGCGTACACCAGCGAGGACCAGCGCCGGTACACGGCCGCGAGACAGTCCTCGTCCCCCGCGACCAGGCCCCGCGCCAGCTCCTCGTCGTCGCACCCGTCCCCGGCCGGGGCCACTGGCGGCGCGGCGGTGGCGGACGGGGACGGCTGCGAGCTCATGACCTGGCTCCTCGGGTGGGGCGTCAGGTCATCGTGTGAGGCGGCCGGGGTGGGCGACAACTCGCATCGTTTCTGCGTCGTTCCCGGCGTACAGTCGTCGTATGGACGACGAAGCCGACATTCCGGTACCCGGAGCCGGGCTGACCACGGGCGCCCTCGCCCGCAGGCTCGGTGTCTCGCCCACCACCCTGCGCTCCTGGGACCGCCGCTACGGCCTCGGTCCCGCCACCCGTGCCGACGGCAGACACCGCCGCTGGACACCCGACGACGTGGCCGTGCTGGAGGCGATGTGCCGCCTCACCTCCTCGGGTGTCCCGCCCGCCGAGGCCGCCCGCGCCGCGCGCGACGCCACCCACCCGCCCGCCGACCGGTCCCCGGCCCCCGCGCCCCGCTCCCGCGCCCCCGGCGCACTGCCCCTGGGCGACGTCCGCCAGGAGTGCCGGGGACTGGCCCGCGCCGCCGTCCGCCTCGACGCCCCGGCCGTGGAGGAGCAACTGGACGGTGTCGTCGCGCAGTACGGCATCACCGTCGCCTGGCAGGACGTGATGGCGCCCGCCCTGCACGCCGTGGGCCGCAAGTGGGTCTCCTCCGGGGACCGTTACATCGAGGTGGAGCACCTGCTGTCCTGGCACGTCTCCACCGCCCTGCGCCGCCACACACCCCGGCTCGGCCCGCCCGGCGCCCCCGTCGCCGGACCCGTGCTGCTCGCCTGCGCCCCCGACGAACAGCACACCCTCCCGCTGGAGGCGCTCAACGCCGCGCTGGGCCAACACGGCGTCCCCACCCGGATGTTCGGCAGCGCCGTCCCAGCCGACGCCCTCGCCGCCGCCGTACGGCGGCTGGGCCCCGCCGCCGTCGTGCTGTGGTCCCAGGCCCGCCCCACCGCGAGCCTGCCGCTGGCCCGGCACGTCGCGGGCATCGAATGGGGGGTGCGCGGCGCCCGCGGGCAGGCCCTGATGCTGCTCGGCGGCCCCGGCTGGGCGGGCCGCTCCTGTCCGGGCATGCTCCGCCCGACCGGCCTCGCCGACGCCGTCGACACCCTCACCGCCGCCTACGGCAGCGAGCCCGCCCGCGACCTCACTCCAGCCCGCGTGCGTGCTTGAACCGCTCCAGCCCGTCCTTGAGGTCGACGATCGGGTCCGGGTAGTCCCCGGTCCGCGCCCGCTCGGTGCCGCTCAGCTTCCACGGCTCGTGCACCGCCGAGCCCTCCACGTCCGCCAACTCCTCGACCCAGCGCCGGACATAGGCGCCGTCCGGGTCGTACCGCTTGGCCTGGGTCGTCGGGTTGAGCACGCGGTTGGGGCGGGTGTCGGTGCCCGTCCCGGCCGTCCACTGCCAGTTGAGCTGGTTGTTGGCCACGTCCCCGTCGACCAAGAGGTCCAGGAAGTGCCGGGCGCCCACCCGCCAGTCCACGTACAGCGTCTTGGTCAGGAAGCTCGCGGTCAGCAGTCGGCCCCGGTTGTGCATCCAGCCCTCGTGCCGCAGCTGCCGCATCGCCGCGTCCACGATCGGATAACCGGTACGGCCCTCCCGCCACGCCTCGATGTCCGCCTCCGCCTTCTTCCCGGTGCGCCAACGGTCGCGCCGGGTGCGGTAGTCGGCGTGCGACACCTCCGGACGCACCGCCAGCACCTGCCGGTTGAAGTCGCGCCAGGCGACCTGCCGTACGAACGCCTCCGCGCCCGCGCCGCCCTCCAGCCGGGACCTGTGCACGAGTTCCACCGGGGAGACGGTGCCGAAGTGCAGATGCGGGGAGAGCCGGGAGGTGCCGTCCCCGGCCAGGTCGTCGTGCTGGTCCTCGTAGGCGCCGATCCCGGAGCGCAGCCAGGCGGTCACCATCCGGCGCGCCTCCACCTCCCCGCCCTCGGCGAGCCCCGGCGACGTGCCCGACACCGCGTCGCGGGACGGGAGTTCCTCGGACTTGACGCCCTCGGGGACGCGCACCTTGCGGGGCGCGCCGAGCGGGTCCCGCAGCGACTGCCCCGACCAGTGCCGGAAGTACGGGGTGAACACGGCGAAGTGGTCCGAGGCCGTCGGGGTCACCACGCCCGGCTCGACGGCACCGGTCACCGTGTCGTGGACGTGCAGCCTGCGCCCGTCCGCCTCCAGGGCGTCGCGCAGGGCGTGCTCGCGGCGGTGCGCGTAGCCGCTGGCGTCGGCGGCCATGTGCACCTCGTCGGCGTCCGCCTCGGCGACCACCTTCAGCACCTCGGCCACCACGTCCCCGGAGCGCAGCACGAGCCGTCCGCCGCGCTCGCGCAGCCCGGCGTCCAGGTCCCGCAGGCAGTCGGCGAGGAACGCCAGCCGGTTGGGCGCGGCGAAACCGGCGCCGTCGACGCCGTCGTCGCGCACGAACAGCGGCACCACCTCGCGGGCCCCGTCGAGGGCCGCACGCAGCGGCGGATGGTCGTGCAGACGCAGATCGGCGGTGAAGAGGACGACCGAGGTGTTCATCGAACGGCTCCGGAGCAGGGGATGCGGACGGTGGACTCTTCCGGGCGAGAGCGCCTGTTGGACGCGGACGTCAACGCCGCGCCCGCTTTTTCAGCCTCCGGTTCCGCAGCCCCAGGTCCTTCAGCCCCCGTTTCGCGAGGTTCCGGTTCCGCATCGTGGGCAGCGGACCGTGGACGGCGGCGCGCGCGATGTTGCGGGCCATCCCCCCGAACACGATCGCGTGGAACGGCGACACCGACCACCAGTACGCCTGGCCGGCCAGTCCGTGCGGGTGGAACAGCGCCCGCTGCCGGTACCGGCTGCGGCCCTCGCCGTCCGGCTCCGCGTACATCTCCAGCCAGGCGAGCCCCGGCAGCCGCATCTCGGCCCGCAGCCGCAGCAGATGGCCCGGCTCGATCTCCTCGACCCGCCAGAAGTCCAGCGAGTCGCCGACCCGCAGCCGCTCCGCGTCCCGGCGGCCCCGGCGCAGGCCCACCCCGCCCATCGCCCGGTCCATCCAGCCGCGCAGGCTCCAGGCGAGCGGGAAGGAGTACCAGCCGTTGTCGCCGCCGACCCCCTCGATCACCCGCCACAGCCGGTCCACCGGCGCGTCCACCACGATCTCGCGCTCGTCGGTGTACAGGCTGCCGCCCGCCCAGTCCGGGTCGGTGGGCAGCGGATCGCTCGGCGCGCCCGGCACCGACGCCGACGACCAGCGGGTGACCACCTTCGCCTCCCGCACCCGGCGCAGCGCCAGCCGTACCGCCTCGTCGAAGGTGAACGGATGTCCCGGCGGGTCGGGCAGGTACCGCCGGATGTCGTGCTCGCGGCACACCACCTCGTACCGCAGCGATTCGGTCAGCGGCCGGGCGATGGACGCGGGCACCGGCGTCACCACCCCCACCCAGTGGCTGGACAGACCCGGCGTGAGCATCGGCACCGACACGATCAACCGACGCGGCAGATGGGCGAGCTGGGCATACCGGAGCATCATCTGCCGGTACGTCAGTATGTCCGGCCCGCCGATGTCGAAGCCCCGGTTCACGTCCTCCGGCAGCGTCGCGGAGCCCACCAGCAGCCGCAGCACGTCCCGGACGCCGATCGGCTGGATACGGGTGTGCACCCAGCTCGGGGTCACCATCACCGGCAGCCGCTCGGTGAGATAGCGCAGCATCTCGAACGAGGCCGAGCCGGAACCGATGATCACCGCAGCGCGCAGCACGGCCGTCGGCACACCGGACGCCAGCAGGATGTGCCCGACCTCCGCCCGCGAGCGCAGATGCGGGGACAGCTCCCGCTCCGGCACCCCGGCCGGGGTGAGCCCGCCGAGGTACACGATCCGGCGCACCCCGGCCGCCTCGGCCTGCTCGCCGAAGTGCCGGGCCGCCTTGCGGTCGGTCTCCTCGAAGTCGTCACCGCTGTTCAGCGCGTGCACCAGGTAGTACGCCACGTCGACGTCCCGCATCGCCTCGGCCAGCGAGTCGGGGTCCATGACATCGCCCTGGACCACCTCCACGTCACCCGCCCACGGCTGGTCGCGCAGCTTGCGGGGGGTACGGGCCAGACAGCGCACCCGGTGTCCGGCGGCGAGCAGCTCCGGCACGAGCCTGCCCCCGATGTAGCCGGTGGCACCGGTCACCAGACAGCGGAGCCCGCCCGCGGAGTCGTCGTCGTTCATCGTTTCCGGCTCCTTGGCCTCGGTCGTCAGCCCGTGGTCCGCCACGGCTCCCTGTGATCCCTTCCCGCCGGACGCGGTATGCGGATGCGGGTTGTGCCGGACGGCGTACAACGGCATGTCCGAGTGATAGCCGGGCAGCCGGTGAGGTACAGGTTCTGTGTCCCACCCGAAGCTTCCGCCGGAGGTGTCCGCCGCCATGAACTCGACAGTGCTGGAGCGTTTCCCCGCAGGCTCACCGCGCGGCTCCTGGCCCGCGGAGGAGTACGCCGCCGCCCGTCGCGCCGAGGGCGAACCCGCGACGGTGATCATGGACCTCAAGTCGGACGCGTTCCTGGTCGTGGTCGAGGGCCGCGCGGACGACTGAATCTCGTCCCCCGGGAGAGGGAATCCGACCGACGCGGGCTGCGATACTGCCGGTTCATGAGTGAGGAACCGGCGGGAGTCGGCGCGGCGGTCACCCTGGGCCTGCTGGCCGCCTGGGCACTGCACGACGCGGAAGAAGTGGCCACGGTCCCGCGCTGGACCCGTACGCGGGTCCCGGAACTGCGCGCGCGACGGCCCCGGGTCCCGGAACCGGTGTGGCGGCGCCTCCGGCCGGTGACACCTCGTGAATTCACCCTCTCGGTGGCGGGAGTGGGGGTGCTGGTGGCGGTCGTGTCGGCCGAGGGGCAGCGCACGGGCGGCCGGTCCGCCGTCTTCCAGACCGCCCTGACGACCTTCGGGCTGCACGGGGTGATGCACCTCGTCCAGGCGGTCGCGCTGCGGACCTGCACGCCGGGTTCCGTGACCAGCCCGCTGGTGGTCATCCCGTTCACCCTGTGGGCACGGGGGCGACTGCGCCGGGCCGGGGTGCTGCGGCCCACGCGGGCCCGTGATCTGGCCGGCGGGGCGGCGGTGGCGGCGCTGGGTGTGGCGGGCAGCCACGCGCTGGCGGGGCGGTTGACGAGAGGCCGGCCGGCGCCTACCGCTCCCCGAGCGCTCGCAGATGGGCCTGCCGCGTCTCGGCCGTCTGCCCCTGGATCAGGAGGAACATCCCCTCGCGGGCGAGGCGTTGGGACCGGGAGGTGAGGGACATCGCACGGCCGCCTCCCGCCAGCACCGCCGCCGTGGTGGCGGTGTCCAGGGCCGCGTACGCCTCCGCCCGTACCGCCAGGCGTTCGTCCACCCGCTCCAGCGGGGACGGGTGGTCGGCCAGGGCGTAGGCGCGGGTGCGGATGTCCGCCAGGCGGGTCCGCAGCGGGGACGCCGTGTCGTCGTCCAGCAGGGACAGGGCCGCCGCGGCGATGCCGAAGACCGCCGGGCTGGCGTTCAGGGTCTTCGCCCGGTCGGTGGGGGCCCACTCCGCGTACGGGAGGCGCAGGGCCAGCGAGTCGTCGGGTACGCGCAGGCCGTCCAGCTCCAGGGACACCGTCCGGGCGGCGGTCAGGGCGGCCAGGCGGAGCGGGGCGGAGGGGCGCAGGCCCGGTTGCTCGCGGGCGGCCACGAAGGCGAAGACCGCCTCGTCGTCGTCGGTCAGACCGGCCAGGAGGAGGACGTCGTTCAGTCCCCAGCCGGTGCACCAGGGCACCCTTCCGTCGAAGCGCCAGCCCCTGCCGTCGTGGTGGGCCCGCACCGGAACCCTCGGGTGGGCGCGGAGCTGGGCGTACGCCACGCCGGACAGCAGTTCGCCGCGTGCCAGCGGGCCCAACAGGCGCTCGCGTGCGGCCGGTTCACCCCGGGCGAGGACCTGGACCGGGGTGTGGTGCTGGGACTGGACGAACCAGGTCGAGGCGCACGCGCCCGCCAGGATCTCCGTGACCTCCCGCATCACGGCGGGCGGTGCCGCCCAGCCGCCGTATCCGGCCGGGGCGTTCAGGCCCAGCAGCCCGGACCGCTTCACGGCCTCGACGTGGCTCGCGGGCACGCCCTCCTGGTCCACCCGCTCCGCCTCGGGCACCAGCAACTCCGCGGCGAGCAGGCGGGCGCGGCCGACGAGCGGGTGATCGGTGATCGTCATGCGCGCATCCCTACCCCGCCCGCCCCGCCCGGCACCTGTGGCACACTCCGCCGATGACCACCGAAACGATCACCGCGGCGGACTCCGGCACCCACCCCCTCGGCGACCTCCCCGTCCATCGCGTCGGTCTCGGCGCGATGCGGCTCACCGGCAACGCCGCCTTCCACCTGGGCACCCCCAGCGACCGGGCCCGCACGCTGGCCGTCCTGCGCCGGGCCGTGGAACTCGGCGTGAACCACATCGACACCGCCGCCTTCTACTTCTCCTCCCTCCGCTCGGCCAACGAACTGATCAACACCGCCCTCGCCCCCTACGCCGACGACCTGGTCATCGCCACCAAGGTCGGCCCCTTCCGCGAACAGGACGGCTCCTGGGGCACCGCGGCCCGCCCCGACCAGCTGCGCGGCCATGTCGAGGAGAACCTCCGCCAGCTCGGCCGCGACCACCTCGACCTCGTCTACCTGCGCCGCATGGGCCAGGACTCCGTCGCCGAACACTTCGGCGCCCTCGCGGAGTTGAGGCAGGAGGGCCTGATCCGGCACCTCGGCATCTCGGCGGTCGCACCCCGGCACCTCGACGAGGCCCTGGCCATCGCGCCCGTGGTCGCCGTGCAGAACCGGTACGGGCTCGACACCCCTGGACCCGAGGGGAAGGAACTGCTCAGGCTGTGCGGGGAGCGCGGCATCGCCTTCGTCCCCTTCTACTCCGTCGCCGGGGAGACCGGTGAACGAGGCGCGCACGAACGGGTCGTGGCCGACGCGGACGCGGCGGTCGCGGAGGTCGCCGAGGCTCACCGCGTCAGCCCCACCCAGGTCCGGATCGCCTGGACCCTCCACCAGGGCCCGCACGTCCTCGCCATCCCCGGCACCGGCGACCCCGCCCATCTCGCGGAGAACATCGCGGCGGGCGCCCTGGAACTCACCGACGACGAACTGGGCCGCCTGAACGCCTTCCACGAGTAGCCGAGCACCCCGCCGGACCCCCCGCAGGAGATGACTGGCGCCCCGGTAGTTTTACGTATAACCTCTCCCGCTAACCACCCCCCACCGGAAGGCCCCGATGCGCCGCGTTGCCCTGGTCACCCTCGTCGTGGACGACTACGACGACGCCATCCGCTTCTACACCGAGGCCCTCGGTTTCCGGCTGGCGGAGGACGAGCCCCGCCCGGACGGCTCACGCTGGGTCGTCGTGGAGCCCGGCACCGAAGCGGGCGCCGGGACCGGCCTGCTGCTCGCCCGGGGGAAGAACGACGACCAGCGCGCCCGCGTCGGCGACCAGACCGGCGGCCGCGTCGGCTTCTTCCTGCACACCGACGACTTCGCCCGCGACCACGCCCGCATGACCGCCCACGGAGTGACCTTCCTGGAGGACCCCCGCCACGAGCCGTACGGCACGGTGGCCGTCTTCCAGGACCTCTACGGCAACCGCTGGGACCTGCTCCAGCCCGCCGCCTGAACGCCGCACGCATCCCACTCGCCCCATCCGCGATCCCATCCGCACGACCCGCCGAGGAAGCACGCCATGACCGCGCCCCGCATCGACACCGAGACCCTCCGACGGCTCCCCAAGGCCGTCCTGCACGACCACCTCGACGGCGGTCTGCGTCCCGCCACCGTCATCGAACTCGCGGCCGCGGTCGGCCACACCCTGCCCACCACCGACCCCGACGAGCTGGCCGCCTGGTACGTCGAGGCCGCGGGCTCCGGCGACCTGGTCCGCTACATAGGCACCTTCGAGCACACCCTCGCCGTGATGCAGACCCGCGAGGGACTGCTCCGCGTCGCCGAGGAGTACGTCCTCGACCTCGCCGCCGACGGCGTCGTCTACGCCGAGGTGCGCTACGCCCCCGAGCTGAACACGCGCGGCGGCCTGACGCTGTCCGAGGTCGTGGAGACCGTGCAGGAGGGTCTCGCCGCCGGTATGGCCAAGGCGGCCGCCGCCGGGACGCCGGTACGCGTCGGCACCCTGCTGTGCGGCATGCGGATGTTCGACCGGGTCGGCGAGGCCGCCGAACTGGCCGTCACCTACCGGGACGCCGGGGTCGTCGGCTTCGACATCGCGGGCGCCGAGGACGGCTTCCCGCCCGCCGACCACCTGGCCGCCTTCGAGCGGCTGCGCGCCGAGAGCGTGCCGTTCACCATCCACGCGGGCGAGGCGTACGGCCTGCCCAGCATCCACCAGGCCGTCCAGGTCTGCGGCGCCCAGCGCCTCGGCCACGGCGTCCGCATCACCGAGGACATCGTCGACGGCAAGCTCGGCCGCCTGGCGGGCTGGGTCCGCGACCGCCGGATCGCGCTGGAGATGTGCCCCACCTCCAACCTCCAGACCGGCTGCGCCACCTCCATCGCCGAGCACCCCGTCACCGCCCTGAAGGACCTCGGCTTCCGCGTCACCCTCAACACCGACAACCGCCTGGTCTCCGGCACCACCATGACCCGCGAGATGGCGCTGCTGGTCGAGGAGGCGGGCTGGACGGTGGAGGACCTGCGCACGGTCACCGTGAACGCGGTCAAGAGCGCCTTCATCCCGTTCGACGAGCGCAAGGCGCTCATCGAGGACGTCGTCCTGCCGGGTTACGCCGCAGCGCTCTGAAGCAGCCCCTTGACGTAGGCGGCCTGTCCGAGGTGCTGGAGATCGTCGGACAGGACGCTCACCAGGCGCACGCCCAGCGTGACCGGCGGCTCCCAGCGCTCGTCCACGACCCGTTCCAGATCCTTGGCGGCCAGCGCCCGCAGCACGCCGAGGGTCTGGTCGTGCACGGCGTCGTAGTACCCGGCCAGCAGCACGGTCGACGGGACCCGCACCTTCGCGGCCTGCTCGGGGGTGTGGCCGTAGCCGATGTCGTCGTGCGGCAGATCCAGGTCGAAGCGGTCGGCCCAGTCCAGCGACAGCCACACCTGGTCCAGCCCGAAGGCGTCGGCGACGTGGTCGTCCTGCACCCGGCTGAGATGCCACAGCAGCCAGGCGATGGAGTTCGCGCCGGGCGCGGGGGAGTGGTCCAGGTCGTCCGCGCCGAGGCCGTCGAGCACGGTGTGGACTTCTTCCCGGATACGGTCGTAGCCCTCGATGAGGATCTCCTTCGCGTACATGTTCCCACCCTCGCGCATCCCCGCCCCCGGCGCGAGGGCGTGACGTCACCGGGCTTCGGCGCGCTCCGTGTCCGGGGTGCCGAGCAGGGCGATCAGCGCGCGGGCGGCCGGGCTGGTGGCCCGCTCCGGGGGCAGCAGGGCCACCGTCTCGTACGCGGCCTCGTCGACGCCCTTCAGCGGGAGCGCGGTGAGTGAGGTCCGCTTGTGCCGGAAGTGCCGGGGGACGACCGCGATCCCGAGGTTCTCGTCCACCAGGTCCAGCAGGCTGTGCACGTCGTTGACCTCCAGGGCGACCGTACGGCGCACCCCGGCCGCGGCGAACGCGGCGTCCGTGGCCCGGCGCGGCCCCCAGTCCGGGTGGAAGTCCACGAACACCTCACCGGCCAGGGCGGCGGGGTCCGGCACCGCCCCGAGTTCGGCGAGCCGGTGCTCCGGATGGCACAGCACGGTCATCGGCTCGCCGGCCAGCGGCAGCGAGCGCAGCTGGTCGCCGTCGGCCGGGACGCGGTAGGCGAAGGCGAGGTCCAGGCGGCCCGCCGACACCCCCTCGGCCAGCGCTCCCGAACCGCTCTGCCGCAGCCGGATCTCCACGTCCGGGTGCTCCCGCCGGAAGGCGGCCAGCAGCCCCGCCACACGCACCCCGGCGATGCACTGCTCGGCGCCCAGCGCCAGCGTGCCGCGCAGCACGCCCTGCACCGCCGCCACCGCCTCGTGCGCGGAGCGCACCTGGGCGAGGATGCGCTCGGCCTCCACCAGCAGCGCCCGCCCGGCCTCCGTCAGCGTCACCCGGCGGGTGGTGCGCACGAACAGCGGCGCCCGCAGCTCCCGCTCCAGGGCGCGGATCGACGCCGACAGCCCCGACTGGGACACCATCAGGCGCTCGGCGGCCCGGGTGAAGTGCTGGTCCTCGGCGACCGCGACGAAGTGCTGGAGATGACGCAGTTCCATGATTGAGAAGCCTAGCCGCTGAAATCCATCGGATTCTCCTGTTGGACCGCTGACCGCGCTCCGGTGAAGAGTGGGGGAGGCTGCCGGACACGTATGGGTCCGGTGCCGGGAAGACCGTGTGCCAACCCCTTATGGAGTCGCGTTGTACACCGCCCACCCCGACCGCTACGCCGACCTGCCCTACCGGCGCTCCGGACGCAGCGGACTGAAGCTCCCCGCACTGTCGCTCGGCCTGTGGCACAACTTCGGCCCCGACCGGCCGGTGGAGACCCAGCGCGCGATCCTGCGCCGCGCCTTCGACCTCGGGATCACCCACTTCGACCTGGCCAACAACTACGGCCCGCCGCCCGGCGCCGCCGAGTCCGCGCTCGGCGAGGCCCTGAAGGCCGACTTCACGCCGTACCGCGACGAACTGGTCATCTCCACCAAGGCCGGCTATCTGATGTGGCCCGGCCCCTACGGCGAGTGGGGCTCGCGCAAGTCCGTGCTGTCCTCGCTCGACCAGAGCCTGACGCGGATGGGCCTGGACCACGTCGACATCTTCTACTCGCACCGCTTCGACCCCGAGACCCCGCTCGAAGAGACGATGGGCGCGCTGCACTCGGCGGTCCAGCAGGGCAAGGCGCTCTACGTCGGCGTCTCCAACTACTCGGCGGAGCAGACCCGCGAGGCCGCGCGCATCCTGGGCGAGCTGGGCACCCCGCTCCTCATCCACCAGCCGCGCTACTCCATCCTCGACCGGCGCCCGGAGGACCAGGGGCTGCTGGACACCCTGGACGAGCTCCAGGTCGGCTCCATCGTCTACTCCCCGCTGGAGCAGGGCCTGCTGACCGGCCGGTACCTGGACGGCATCCCGGAGGGCTCCCGCGCCGCGAGCGACAGCCCGTTCCTGAAGTCCGACGCCGTCACCGAGGACCTGGTCGCCCGACTGCGCGCACTGAACGAGATCGCCGCCTCCCGCGGCCAGAGCCTGGCCCAGATGGCGCTCGCCTGGGTGCTGCGGGGCGGACGGGTGACGTCCGCTCTGGTCGGGGCGAGCAGCGCCCAGCAACTGACGGACAGCGTCGGCGCCATCCGGAATCTGGAATTCGACGCGGAGGAACTGGCCCGTATCGACGCCATCGTGAAGACTTGAACTCGCCGGAACGCCAGTAGCGGACGGCCGAGGTTTTTTCCGCCTTCACAATTTCTTCGCGTATTCCGGCGCGGATGCGGGTGGCGCTGAATTCCTGCCATGCCGTGGAAGCGGTTCCGGAGCAGAGCCCAGGGGAGCCTCACCCCTGGGCTCTTGCCTTGCGGGGACTGGCGAGCAGGGCTGCGGCGCGCCGTTCACGGGCGATAATCCGCCAACTGATGCGGGGCGCTCCCGCGCGTCACATGATTCGGCCAGAATCGGGGCATCGCATATGCCAGGAGAGTGGCCGGAAAGACATGGTGACAGTGTTTCCGATGTGGCGATACTCGAATTGCCAAGGGCACTTCACCGCACAGGAGCCGCACGGAAAAGAGAGGGACCGGTCGGCACACCGGCGAGGCAACGGGGGAGTGATCGTGCACGATGAATTCCTGTGCCATGTCACCGCGTACGGGATCTGCGGCGGTCAGCGGGTAGGCGTACCGCTCGGCACCTACCGCGCGCCCACCCTCGCGCTCGCCCTGTGGTGGCTGCGGGACCGGGCCTCCTGGATCGCCGAGCGGCTGGACCCCAGCCCCGAGGGCGAGAAGATCCCGGCGGGCGCCCTCGTCCCCGTCGCGGACACCGTGGCAGACGTCCCCACCCTGCTGCGCGCCTGGTGCTCCGACGACACCCGGCAGGAACTGGTCGCGGACGAACTGGCCGGCGGACGCCTGGTGCGGATCGCGGCGAGCGACGACACCACCGAGTACGAGCTGCTCGCCGAGTCGGTCGACGCCCTGCGCATGCAGCGCACCGTCCCCGCCTTCGTCGTCCCCGTCGCCTGACCGCGAAACCCCAGGTCCGGCCCGGTCGTGGCGAACTCGGTGAAGATATGTGAAGGGCGAGCACATCGGGGGGAATGTGCGGCCCGAGTCGGGGTACGTGCAACACAGGCAACAGGCGACCGGCCGGACCGGGCATTTCGAGAGAGACACCATGACCGAACACCTGGGCGTGGCAGTGGCAGTGATACCGACTGGTTTCGACGTACCCGTGGAACCCCTTCGGCGTACGGCGCACTACACCGGAGAGCCGGGATGCATCGCCGACGCGCGGGCCTTCGCCAAGCGCTTCCTGGAGCAGCTGCGGACCGAGTGGTGCGCCACCGTCGACAGCCGGACGGGCGGGGACCTGCTCCTGGTCGTCAGTGAGCTGGTCACCAACGCCGACCGGCACAGCGGGGGCCCGTACATCCTGGAACTGGAGGGCACCGACAGCGCGGTCACCGTGTCGGTGTACGACAGCAGCGTGGCGCTGCCCCGCTGCTTCCCCAAGAACCCCGAGCGCGTCGGCCACCACGGCCTGGAGATCGTGCGCGCGGTCGCCTCGGAGATCATCGTGGACCGCGTCCCGGTGGGGAAGCGCGTGCGCGCCCTGATCCGGCTGGACGGCTGAGCGGACAGCAGCACGGCCCTCCTGGAGCAATGAACGCCGACCGCGATCCGGTCGGCGTCTTCGTGTGTCCGCATCTTCCTGGCTTCACGGTCGAGCAGGCATGACGAAGGGCGGCCCGGCCGAACCGGACCGCCCTCTCACCTCAAGGTGTCAGAACCGTGATGCTCAGGCGCAGCCCAGCTCGCCGAGCATGCCCTGGCGCAGCCGCGAGATGATGCGCTTGATCAGACGGGAGACGTGCATCTGCGAGCAGCCGAGCTTCTCGCCGATCTCCGCCTGGGTGGCCTCCTCCACGAACCGCATGTGGATGATCTGCCGGTCGCGGTCGCTCAGTTCGGCCATCAGCGGGGCCAGCGCGTGGAAGTCCTCGACCAGACGCAGGCCCTCCTCCTCGACGCCGATGAAGTCCGCGAGGACCGCCTCGCCGTCCTCGCGGCCGTCGCCGGTGAGGGCGGCGTCCAGCGAGCTGGAGTTGTAGCCGTTGGAGGCCAGCTGGCCCTCGACGACCTGCTCCACGGTGATGTTCATGAGCGTGGCCAGCTCCGCCACGGAGGGGTCGCGGTCGAGTCGGCTCGACAGCTCCTCACGAGCCTTGGCCAGCTCCACGCGCAGCTCCTGGAGGCGGCGCGGGACGTGCACCGCCCAGGTGGTGTCGCGGAAGAACCGCTTGATCTCGCCCACGATGTACGGCAGCGCGAAGGAGGTGAACTCCACCTCGCGCGACACCTCGAACCGGTCGATCGCCTTGATCAGGCCGATCATGCCGGTCTGGACGATGTCCTCCATGTCGTCGCCGCGGCCCCGGAAGCGTCCGGCGGCGAAGCGCACCAGCGACATGTTCATCTCGATGAGGGTGTTGCGCGCGTACTGGTACTCGTGCGTGCCCTCCTCCAGCTCCGCCAGACGGCGGAAGAACTGCCGTGAGAGCGCCCGCGCGTCACGCGGGGCCACGGCTGCGGGGTCCGCGATACCAGGAAGGATCTCCTCGTCCGTCCTGTCCTGCGCGGTCTTCTCCGCGACCTCTGCCTGTGACCGGATGCCGACGGCGGTGTCCATTACCTCTCCCACGTAAGTCACGGTTCGACGACTGCTCCCCCCGGCCCCGGTCTCCCTGGGCCACGGATGCCGCGTGGTTACCGGCTACCCGGCAAACCCCGCCCCATGCACGTCTTCTTTCACGGGCCGGGTACCCCCGGTCACGCGACGCATGCAGACGAATTTCGACCTGGCTCGAAATCGACGATGTGGCTTGATCTTATCGGCCTGCGACCGATGAGTCCCGGGGCGGGTGGCGGTCGGTACTGGTGAGCGCGCGACCGGCGCGGCGATTCGCACAGGAGGCCCCATGTCCCACGGTGGTTTCACCACATGTCTCTGGTTCGACGGCCAGGCCGAGGAGGCGGCGCACTACTACGTGTCCGTCTTCAAGGACTCCGGCGTCGGCCGCGTCACCCACTGGAGCGAGGCGGGCCCCGGTGAGGCCGGGACCGTGCTCACCGTCGAGTTCACCGCCAACGGCCAGAAGTTCGTCGCCCTCAACGGCGGCCCCGAGTTCAAGTTCACCGAGGCGATCTCGTTCCAGATCCTCTGCGCCGACCAGCGGGAGATCGACCACTACTGGAACCGGCTCATCGAGGACGGCGGCGAGGGCGGCCCCTGCGGCTGGCTCAAGGACAAGTACGGCGTCTCCTGGCAGGTCTGCCCCGAGCGGCTGCTCGACATGACCAGGGACCCCGACCCGCAGAAGGCCGCCCGCGCCTTCGGCGCCATGATGAAGATGGGCAAGCTCGACCTCGCCGCGCTCGAGAAGGCGTACGCGGGCGAATGACCGGCTCCGGCGCCCGGTCACACGGGCTCGGCGAGCACCTCGCCGATCGTGTGCCGGGCGTTCTCGGCCAGTACCGGGTTGGTGTGCCAGTAGTAGGGGAGCTGGATCAGGGCGATGGACAGCGCCCACCCCCGGCCGCGCGCCCACTCGGAGTCGTCCGCGCCCACCGCGTCGCGGAAGACGTTCCGGGCGGAGGCGGGCAGCAGGTTCCAGGCCGCGATCAGGTCCACGGCCGGATCGCCGACCCCCGCACAGCCGAAGTCGATCACCGCGCCCAGCCGTCCCTCGGCGGTCACCAGGACATTGCCGGGGGAGAGGTCGCCGTGCGCCCAGACCGGCGGGCCGGGGTACGCCGGGGCGGCCAGCGCCCGCTCCCAGCGGGCGGTCGCCCCGGCCGTGTCGACCCGGCCCGCCAGTTGTGCCAGCGCCTCGCGAGCCGACGCGTCCTGGCCGCTGAGCGGGCCGCCCCGGTAGCTTCGGGGCGCGTCCACGGTCGCGGTCCGGCGCAGCGCCGCCACGAACGCGCCCAGCTCCTTGGCCAGTTGCTCCGGCTCCGCGACACCGCCCGCTACCGGGTTGGCGCCGTCCAGCCAGCGGTAGACCGACCAGGGCCACGGGAAGTCGCCGTCCGGCTCCCCGGACCCCACCGGCTCGGGCACGGCCACCGGCAGACCGGGGCCCAGCCGGGGCAGCCAGTCCCGCTCGTGCGCCACGTCCGCCACCGCGCCCGGATGGCGGGGGAGCCGCACCACCAGGTCCGGACCCAGCCGGAACATCGCGTTCTCCGTGCCGGACGACCTCAGCCGGGTCACCGGCAGCCCCGCCCACGCCGGGAACCGCCGTGCCACCAGGCGGCGCACCAGCGGTGCGTCGATGTCGATCTCCCCGTCACGCATCTTCCGAGTACTCATCAGCCCCATCCAAGGGCCGCCGGGTCCCCGCTGTCGACCGAAAAAACCGGACCACGCCGTCCCCGAGCGCCCCGCTCGCCGAGTGGCTAGCGTGACAATCCGGGACGAACCATCAACACGAGAGGGCCGACCATGGCCGTGCAATCCGAAGGAACGCCCTGCTGGGCCGACGCGATGTTCACCGACCTCGAGGGCGCCAAGCGGTTCTACGGCGACGTCCTCGGCTGGACCTTCGGCGAGTCCTCGTCGGAGTACGGCAACTACACCCAGGCGTACGCGGACGGCAAGGCCGTCGCCGCCGTCGTCCCGCCCATGCCCGGCCAGGAGGGCGCCTCGCAGTGGTGTCTCTACTTCGCCTCGCCGGACGCCGCCGCCACCGCCGCGAAGATCCGGGAGAACGGCGGCGAGGTGCTGATGGAGCCGATGCGGGTCGGTGACTTCGGCACGATGGTGATCGCCCGCGAGCCCAGCGGCGCGGTGTTCGGCGTCTGGCAGGGCGACGCCCACGAGGGCTTCGAGGCGGTGGCGAAGCCCGGCGCCTACTGCTGGTCGGAGGTGTTCACTCGCGAGCCGGAGAAGGCGGACGGGTTCCTGTCGGCCGTCTTCCCGTACCGGATGAAGGAGATGGCGGACGAACACGTCGACTTCCGGCTGTTCGACCTGGGCGCCGACCCGGTGCTCGGCCGGATGCGGATGGGCGAGGAGTTCCCGCCCGAGGTCCCCTCCTACGTCAACGTCTACTTCACCGTCGAGGACTGCGACGCGGCCGTGGCCCGCGCCACCGAGAAGGGGGCCGTGCTCCGCTTCGGCCCGATGACCAGCCCCTTCGGCCGGTTCGCCGCCCTGACCGACCCGCAGGGCGCGCACTTCTCGGTGATCGACGTCACCACCACCGAGGGCGGCATGCCCGAGTTCAAGGACGCCTGACCCGGCCGGTCCGGGCCCCGGCGCGGCCATGGCATGATCGGGCACATGCGTGAACGTGTGGTGGCCGCGTGCGACGGGGCTTCGAAGGGAAACCCCGGACCGGCCGGATGGGCATGGGTGGTCTCCGACGACGAGCGGACCCCGGCCCGCTGGGAGTCGGGCCCGCTCGGCCGGGCCACCAACAACGTCGCCGAACTCACCGCGCTGGAACGGCTGCTGGCCGCTGTCGACCCCGACGTGCCGCTGGAGGTCCGGATGGACTCCCAGTACGCGATGAAGGCCGTCACCACCTGGCTGCCCGGCTGGAAGCGCAACGGCTGGAAGACCTCCGCGGGCAAGCCGGTCGCCAACCAGGAGCTCGTCGTCCGCATCGACGAGCTGCTCGACGGGCGCTCGGTCGAGTTCCGGTACGTCCCCGCCCACCAGGTCGACGGCGACCCGCTGAACGACTTCGCCGACCGCGCCGCCAGCCAGGCCGCCGTCGTCCAGGAGGCCGCGGGCAGCGCCCACGGCTCGCCCGAGCCGCCGCCCTCGCCCGACACCCCGGCCCCGGCCGCCCGCCGCAAGACGCCCCGCCGTGCCACCGGCTCCTCCGGGTCCGCCTCCTCACGGACCATCAAGGCCAAGTTCGCCGGCCGCTGCCTCTGCGGCCGCTCCTACGCCGCGGGCGAGTCCATCGCCAAGAACGCGCAGGGCTGGGGCCACCCGGAGTGCCGTACCGCCACCGGCTGACCGTCCCCGCCGGAGTTTTCCGGGCCCGGTCGTACCTCATCGCTGCTACCCTGCGAGGCCGATCGACTACGTCCGGTGACTTCCAGGGGTGTGCGCGTGAAGGTCGTCTGTGTCGGGGGCGGGCCCGCGGGCCTGTACCTCGCCATCCTGCTCAAGCGGCAGAACCCGTCCCACGACATCACCGTCCATGAACGCGCCCCCGAGGGCTCCACCTACGGCTGGGGCGTCACCTACTGGCAGGGACTCCTGGACCGGCTCCGCGCCCACGACCCCGAGTCGGCGGACGCCATCGCGGCGAACTCGGTCCACTGGAACGAAGGCGTCGCCCACGTACGGGACTCGAGCACCCGGCAGCCGGGGGACCGGGGCTTCGGCATCGGCCGCCACCGCCTCCTCGAACTGCTCGCCGACCGCGCCCGATCCCTGGACGTACGGCTGGAGTTCGAGAGTGAGATCACCGAACTCCCGGCAGCGGCAGACCTGGTGGTGGCCGCCGACGGCATCGGCAGCGCCCTGCGCACGCGGTACGCGGACGAGTTCGGCACCCACGTCAACCACGGCCGCAACCACTTCCTCTGGCTCGGCACCACCAAGGTCTTCGACGCCTTCACCTTCGCCTTCGTCGAGACCGGGCACGGCTGGATCTGGGCGTACGGCTACCCGTACGACACCGGGCACAGCACCTGCGTCATCGAGTGCTCGCCCGAGACCCTCACCGGCCTCGGCCTGCACCGCGCCGACGAGGGCGAGGGGCTCGCCCTGCTGGAACGGCTCTTCGCCGGACTCCTCGACGGCCACCCCCTCATCGGCCGCACCAGCGACGGCGCCAGCGTCCCCTGGCTGAACTTCCGCACCCTCACCAACCGCACCTGGCACCACGACGGCCTGGTCCTGCTCGGCGACGCCGCCCACACCACCCACTACTCCATCGGCGCGGGCACCACCCTCGCCCTGGAGGACGCCATGTGCCTCGCCACCGCCCTGCGCGAACACCCCGCCCCGCGCGACGCCCTCGCCGCCTACGAGAAGCGGCGCCGCACCGAGCTGTTGTCCGCGCAGAGCGCCGCCCGCTACAGCGCCCGCTGGTACGAGAGCCTGCCCCGGTACATCGACCTGCCCCCGCACCGCATGTTCGCCCTGCTGGGCCAGCGCCACTCCCCGCTGCTGCCGTACGTCCCGCCCCAGCTCTACTACGGCCTCGACAAGGCCGCGGGACAGCTCGAACCACTGCGCCGCCTCAAGCGCTGGCTCGGCCCCCGCGCCGCCCGCGCCCTGCACGCCGCGCGCACCCCCGAACGCCCCCGCTGACCCCCCGCACCCCAGCTCAAGGCACGGGTAAAGGTTGGTGAATAGCCATTCACTGGATAGAGTGAATGGCTATTCACCAGCCACGCACATTCACCCGCAGGAGCGTCGATGGGCCCCTCCGCCCCCATACCCGAGCCGCCCGGCACCCTCGCGGCGCCGCCCCGGCTGCGGGAACGCCTCACCATCCCCGTGCTGGCGTCGGGCGGCATCCTCATGGCCGTCATGCAGACCGTGGTCGTCCCGCTCCTGCCCGACCTGCCCCGGCTCACCGGATCGTCACCGGCCGCCGTCTCCTGGATGGTCACCGCCACCCTGCTCTCCGGCGCCGTGCTCACCCCGGTCCTCGGCCGCGCCGGTGACATGTACGGCAAGCGCCGGGTGCTGACCTCCGCGCTCGCCCTGATGACCGTCGGCTCGGTGCTGTGCGCGCTGTCCTCCGACATCACCGTGCTCATCACCGCCCGCGCCCTGCAGGGTGCCGCCGCGTCCGTCGTCCCGCTGTCCATCAGCATCCTGCGCGACGAACTCCCGCCCCAGCGGCGGGGGTCGGCGGTGGCGCTGATGAGCTCCACCGTCGGCATCGGCGCCGCACTCGGCCTGCCGCTGGCCGCGCTCGTCGTGCAGTACGCCGACTGGCACACCATGTTCTGGCTGACCAGCGCCCTCGGCGCGCTCGGGGTCGCGGCCACCTGGTGGGCGGTCAGGGAGTCACCGGTACGCGAGCCCGGCCGGTTCGACGTGGTCGGCGCGCTGGGCCTGGCCGCCGCGCTGGTGTCCCTGCTGCTCGCCGTCTCCCAGGGCGGCCAATGGGGCTGGGGGAGCCCCGCCGTCCTCGGCCTGTTCATCACGTCCGCCGTGGTGCTCGCCCTGTGGTGGTACCAGCAGCTCCGTACCGCCCGGCCGCTGGTCGACCTGCGGCTGGTGACCAGGCCCCGGGTGGGCCTGTCCCATGTGGCGGCCCTGCTCACCGGCTTCGCGTTCTACGCCAACTCGCTGGTCACCGCCCAGCTCGTCCAGGCGCCCAAGGCCAGCGGCTACGGGCTCGGGCTGTCGATCGTCGCAACCGGACTGTGCCTGCTGCCCGGCGGCGTCACCATGCTGCTCTTCTCGCCGCTGTCCGCCCGGATCTCCGCCCGGCGCGGGCCCAGGATCACCCTCGCGCTCGGCGCCGCCGTCATCGCCTGCGGCTACGCGCTGCGCATCGCCGACAGCCGCGACCTGTGGATGATCATCCTCGGGGCGACCGTGGTGGCCACCGGCACCACCCTCGCCTACTCCGCGCTGCCCACCCTGATTCTGCGCGCCGTCCCGGCCGCCCAGACCGCCTCCGCCAACGGCGTCAACGTCCTGATGCGGACCATCGGCCAGGCCGTCTCCAGCGCCGCGGTCGCGGCCGTACTGGTCCACCACACCAGCCTCGTCGGCGGCCTGCCGGTGCCCACCCTGCACGGCTATCTGCTGGCCTTCGCCATGGCCGGTGCCGTCGCGCTCGCCGCCTGCGCGGCCGCGCTCACCATCCCCGGCGACAGCGGCCCCGACGGCACGCGCCGCGCCGAGGGCGCCACGACGGGGGCTCGTGCCCTGGAGGAGGCGTGACCACCGCTCCCACCCCCGCCCCCGCCCGCCGCGACGCCGAGGCCACCAAGGCGGCCATCCTCAAGGCCGCCCGCCACCTCCTGGCCCGGCACGCGCACGCCGACATCACCCTCAAGGCGGTCGCGGAGCGGGCCGGGGTCAGCCCGCCGCTGGTGCTGAAGTACTTCGGCAACAAGGACGCCCTGTTCGCCCGCGTCATGTCCTTCGACACCGACGCCGACGACCTCCTCGACGCGCCCCTCGACGGCCTCGGACGGCACATGGTCCGACATGTCCTGGCCAGCCAGCGCGACCGGGGCGCCGACCCGCTGCTGCGCATCGCGTTCGCCCCGCTGCACGGCGACCACGGCGACATCCTGCGCGCCAACTTCCGCGCCCAGGTCACCGACCGCCTCGCCGCCCGGCTCACCGGCCCCGACGCGGGCCTGCGCGCCGAACTGGCCGTCGCCGCGCTCATCGGCGTCGGCGTCATGTACGGCATCGCCCGCGGCCCCGAGGTGCGCGAGGCCGGCCCCGACGAGGTGGCCGACCGCTACGGCCCGCTGGTCCAGGCCCAGCTGACGCCCTGACTCACCCCTCGGGGCCGGTCAGCAGCGACTCCGCGCAGCGCCGGAACGCGGCGAGCAGGCGGCCGTTGTCGCCCGCGCGGGTGGCCAGCGCGACATGGCACGGCTCCACGCCGTGCAGCGGGATCGCGGTCAGATCGGGCCGCGCGGGCATGCCTGGGGCGGCCGCCGCGATCGCCAACGCCTGGCCCGACGCGACCAGTTCGAACTTGTCCTCGATGTCCCCGATGAACGGCCCGTCCGGCGCGGGCCGTCCGTCCGGTCGCGGGTCGATCCGCCAGAACGCGTCCCACAGCGGGTCCGGGACGCGGGGGAGGGGCTCGTCGGCGATGTCGTCCAGGGTGACCGACTCCTTGCCCGCGAGCCGGTGGTCCAGCGGGACCACCACCACGCGCGGCTCGTCGTAGAGCACGCTCACCCGCAGCCCGTCGGTGGCGAACGGCAGCCGGGCCACCAGCGCGTCCACCCGGTGGCCGAGCAACGCCTCCCGCGTCTCGTGCCAGCGCAGGTGCGTGGCCCGTACGTCCGCGTCCGGGAACTTGCGCCGCAGCTCCCGCACGGCCGGGGTGACCAGCACGCCCGTGGTGTAGCCGATGGTGATCCGGCTGGGCTCGGCGGCGGCCCGTGCTTCGGTCACCGCCTGCCGGGCGGCCCGCAGGAGCGCCTCGGCGTGCGGCAGGAAGACCTCGCCCGCCTCGGTGAGCCGGGTGCCCCGCGGGGTGCGGTCCAGCAGTTCGACGCCCAGCTCCCGTTCGAGCCGCCGTACCTGGCGGCTCAGCGAGGGCTGGGTGATGTGCAGGGCGGTGGCCGCGCGGCCGAAGTGCCGGTGCTCGGCGACGACCGTGAAGTACCGGACCAGCCGGAGATCGAGATCCGTGTAGTCGGACATGCCTTCCAGCGTACGGCCGACCGGCACACCAGCGGTGATGCCCGAAACGTATTGCGCCATGCGAAAGAAGCCTTGGACGGGTGCGCGGTGACCGGCCGACGATGGAGGCACTTCCACCGACCATCCGAGGAGAGCGTCACCATGCGTGTTTTCGTCACCGGGGCCACCGGGTTCATCGGCTCCGCCGTGGTGCCCGAACTGATCGGCGCCGGGCACGAGGTCGTCGGCCTGGCCCGTTCGGACGACGGCGCGGCCGCGCTGAAGGAGGCGGGCGCCGAGGTGTTCCGGGGCAGCCTCGACGACCCCGAGGGCCTGGCCCGCGCGGCTGACGGCGCCGACGGGGTGATCCACCTGGCCTTCGTCCACGACTTCGCCGACTTCGACGCGGCCGGAGCCACCGACCTGCGGGCCGTCGAGGCGATGGGCGCCGCCTTGGCGGGCTCCGACCGCCCGCTCGTGGTCACCTCCGGCACCGCGATCGCCCCGGCGGGCCGCCTCGCCGTCGAGACCGACGCGCCCGCGCCGGGCACCCACCGCACCCCGTCCGAGGAGGCCGCCGTCGCGCTCGCCGAGCAGGGGGTACGCGGCTCCGTCGTGCGGCTCGCGCCCTCCGTGCACGGGCGCGGCGACCACGGCTTCGTACCGCATCTCATCCGGATCGCCCGTGAGAAGGGGGCGGCGGGCTACGTCGGGGACGGCGCCAACCGCTGGCCCGGCGTCCACCGGCTCGACGCCGCCCGGCTGTTCCGGCTCGTGCTGGAGCAGGCCCCGGCCGGTACCCGCTGGCACGCGGCCGCCGACGAGGGTGTGCCGTTCCGGGACCTCGCGGAGGTCATCGGACGCCATCTGGACGTGCCCGTGGTGAGCGTGGAGCCGGAGCGGGCGGGGGAGCACTTCGGGTTCCTCGGCCGGTTCGCCGGGGTGGACAACCCCACTTCCAGCGCCGTCACCCGTGAACGGCTCGGCTGGCGGCCCGAAGGGCCCGGCCTCCTCGCCGATCTGGACGAGGGCCACTACTTCGAGTGAACCAGCACAGTGCGCTCGGACAGGTGACCGGTTTGAAAGAACGTTTGCGCGGTTAATTGGATCGCATGACCGAGGAGGCACCGCGCCGGGGGCGGGACGAGACAGCGGAAGAGCGGGCCGACCGCAAGTGGGGAGAGCTGATCCAGGAGGTGCGCGTCGCCCAGACCGGCGTGCAGATCCTGTTCGGCTTCCTGCTCACCGTGGTGTTCCAGCCCAAGTACGCCCAGCTGTCCGGCACCGACCAGTTCATCTACATCGTCACCGTCGTCCTGGGCGCCTGCGCGACCGGCGCCCTCATCGGACCGGTGTCGCTGCACCGCCTGGTCTCCGGGCACCAGGTGAAACCGCAGGCGGTGAAGCTGGCCGGGGCGCTCACCTTCATCGGCCTGGTGCTGCTGCTGGCCACCATGGCCTGCTCACTGCTGCTGATCCTGCGGGTGGCCACCCACGACGGCTATGTGCCGTGGCTCGTGACGGCCGTCGTCTGCTGGTACCTGGTCTGCTGGTACGGCCTGCCCATCTGGGCCCGGCTGCGGCACACCAAGCCCGACTCCGACTAACGCCCGGTCCGGGTCCGCAGCGCCGCCAGGGAGCGGTCGTGGACCCGGCTGAGCAGCAGCAGCGACAGTACGGCGCCGATCAGGGCGCAGAACATGTCCCACTGGGTGTCCCAGACATCGCCCTGGGTGGCGAGGAAGGCGTCCGCGCCGGAGCCGCCGATCACGGCCGCCACCCACTCCAGCAGCTCGAAGCAGGCGCTGAAGGCCAGGCAGGCGCAGACCGTCAGCGGGGCCAGCCAGCGGCTGCCGCGCAGCGGCGAGGTGCGGGTGAGCAGCTCGCGCACCAGGATCGCCGGGACGAACCCCTGCATCAGGTGCCCGAACCGGTCGTACGGGTTGCGGGCCAGGTGGAGGGTGTCGCGCACCCAGTCGCCCGCCGGTACCTGCGCGTAGGTGTAGTGGCCGCCGACCGCCAGCACCAGGGCGTGCGCGGCGAGCAGACCGCACAGCAGTCCGGTGAGCGGGAAGCGCCGCCAGAGGAGCACCACCAGGGGCAGCCCGATCATGACCCAGAAGGTCTCCAGCAACCAGGTCGTACGGTCCCGCGCGCCCCAGGCGGACACGGCCAGGCCCACGGCGGCCACACCGGCGAACACGGCGGGCGGCACTGGGCGGCGGACGGACGGCCGGTCGGGGTGGACTGCGGTCATGGCGGGCTCCAGAGGCTGGGCGGTGTCGGTCGCCCCATCGTCCGGCCGCCCGGCGCGCGGGGCATGAGTACCGGTACTCATGCCCCCACCGAGCACCCCTACCGGTCCGCGGAACCCACCGCACCGCGCAGCGCGGTGAGGCAGGAGCCGATGGCCTGCTGCAGCTCCTCCAGGCGCCGGACCATGTCGTCCTCGTAGAAGTCCTGGGCGTCGTCGAAGGTCAGCTCCTCGAAGGCCCGCGTCGCCTTCTGGAGGCTGCCGTAGAACTTGGTGCGCCGCTCCTGGACGCGGAGTTCCGGGTCGGCCTCGACGGTGTCGGCGACCAGCGTCTTCAGCGTGTCGTACGCCTCGACCGCCCACTCGCCGGTGTCCTCGTCGTCCTGCAGTTCGTCGATCAGCGAGAGGTGCCGTTCGGCCTCCTCGCGCAGCTCGGCGGGGGCGTCGACGGTCTGCCCGGCCGGCGTCTTGATCTGGCCGGACTCCGCGATCTGCCGGACGTAGCCGATCTTGTCGGCGGCGCGGCTCTCGGTGGCGACGGCCTTCTTCAGGTCGTCGGTGCGCACCACGTCCCGGGCCAGCTCGGCCTGGAGCTCCGGGTCCTCCTTGATCCGGTCCAGCAGGGCGGAGCGGGCCGCGCGGGCGGTGGAGGGGTCGGCCAGGATGGCGGCACGCAGCGCGGTCGGGTTCTCGGCCACCTCCAGCGCCTTGGTCGGCCGGATGCCCTCGGCCTCGGCGGCCTCGGCGATGGCGGTGCCGCGCTCGGAGGTGGCGCTGCTGCGGGACGAGTAGTAGCTCAACCAGACGTCGGAGTCGGGGAGTTGGATCTCCTGGCCCGGCTCCAGCGTCTCGAACTGCGGGACCAGGCCGTCGTCGGCTGCCCGGTCCCAGGCCCGGTAGTAGCGCATGACCCGCTCGGGGGAGCACTCCGCCAGTTCCGCGAACTCCTTCGCGGACACCTTCGGGGTCTCCCCGGCCGCCTGCCCGCCCGGCCGCACACTGCGCGCCACCATCAGCGCGAAGGCCCAGCCGCCGGTGCGCGCGTACACCCCGAACTCGCGGGCGTCCCGCGCCACCAGGTCGGACAGGGGCGCCGGGGCGTCGGCGGTCGTCTCGGCGGGGTCGATGGCCAGGGTCACGGATGGCTCTCCTGTGTGCGGGGGCTCGATGGTGCGGTGGCCCGGGCGGCCGGGCACCGGGGGCAGCCTATATGGCCCGATAGGCGATGTTTGGCCGCCGCCGGTACCGGACGGGGTTCAGCGTTCGCGGACGGCGAGCGCGTCCAGCAGGGCGCCCAGCTCGGCCGCCGCGCCCGGCTCCAGAGGCAGCCCGGCGAGCAGCGTACGGGCGGCGGTCAGGTGCGCGCGAGCCTCCGACAGGGCTGTGGCCCGGCCGCCCGCCGCCTCGACGAGCGCCGCCGCCTCCGCCGTATGACCCGGCGCCCGCAGCAGGCCGTGCAGGCGGTCGCCCTCGGGCGAGGCGAGCGCGGCCAGCACCGGATACGTCTTCTTGCCCTCGCGCAGGTCACCGCCCACCGGCTTGCCGGTGACCTCGGGGCGCCCCCAGACACCCAGCACGTCGTCGGCGAGCTGGAAGGCGACGCCCGCGTGCCGTCCGGCCCGGTCCAGCGCGGCGACGACCGGGCGCGGAGCCCCGCCCAGCAGCGCGCCGAGCGCGAGCGAACAGCCCAGCAGCGCCCCCGTCTTGCCCTCCGCCATGACCCGGTACTCCTCCGGGGTCACCGCCTCCGGTCCGGTCCAGGGGCGGGAGGTGAACAGCAGGTCGTCGGCCTGCCCCCGCATCAGGTCGGCCAGCGCGCCGGAGAGCAGCCGCACCCCGCCGGGCACGTCCGCCAGGGTGCCGACCGCCAGCGCGAACAGGGCGTCCCCGGCGAGCACCGCGGGACCGGTGCCGTACGCCTTCCACAGCGCGGGTCGGCCGCGCCGGGCGGTGTCGCCGTCCATGATGTCGTCGTGCAGCAGCGAGAAGACGTGCACCAGCTCCACCGCGACCGCGCCCGGCACCCCCGCCCCGGCGTCCGCGCCGACCGCCCGCGCCCCGAGCACCGCCAGCGCCTGCCGCACCCCCTTGCCGCCCGCCTCCGCGCCGTCGTGCCAGCCGAAGGAGTACGCGGCCATCTCGGCCAGCCACGGATGCAGCCCGGCGACCGCCTCCCGGAGCGCGGGCCGCACCAACTCGCGTGCCTCGCGCAGTACTTCGGTACCCGAGATCCGCTCCGCGCGGAAGACCGCCGTCACCGGGCGCCCTCCGTCTCGGGCACGAACTCGGCCTGCGCCCGCGCCACCATCTCCCGTGAGTGCCGCAGCCCGGCACGCTCCAGCACGACCGCCAGCTCGGCCAGTTCGGCCGCCGTCTCCTCCGGGTCACGGCCCAGCCGGGCCAGCGACTTGGCCAGACCGAGGCGGGACAGCGCCTCGCCCCGGGGTTCGTCCATCGTGCGGAACTCGGACAGCGCCAGGCCGTACAGGTCCCGCGCCTCCTCGTGACGCCCGGCGCGATAGAGGACGTTGCCGCGCATCTTGTGGTTGTAGGCGAGCGCGCTGGACAGATTCATCGTCCGGCACGTGTCCTCCGCCCGCGACAGCAGCTCCAGCGCCCGGCCGGTGTCCCCGTCGCGCGCCGAGAGGATGTCCGCGAGACCGCGCAGCGCCCAGGCGTGGCCCCGCCGGTCGTCGGCGCGCTCCGCTATCTCCGCCGCCTCCTCGAACAGCGCGTACGCCCGGTCGAAGTCGCCGGTGTTGCGGTGCATCTGCGCGATGCCCTCCAGCGCCCACACCGTGTGCCGGGCCTCGCCGCGTTTGCGGGCCTCGGCCAGCAGCTGTTCGTGCAGCCGGCCGACCGCCGCGTAGTCGCCCTGGATGCGCCCGGTCTCCGCGAGCCCGGCCAGCGAGTAACCCCGGACCACGATGTCCCCGCCGCGCTCGCCGAGTTCGGCGGCCAGTCCCAGCAGCCGCCAGGCCAGCGGGAACGCCCCGCGCTGCCGGGCCAGTGTGCCCCCGCTCCACAGCGCCCACGCCATCGCGCCGGTGTCCCCGGCCGTACGGGCCGCCCGGTAACTCGCCTTCCACGCGCGGTCCGCCTCCGCCGTGCTGCCGAGCCGCCGGTGCGCCTCGGCCACCGCGAGACCGCAGCGGGCCACCTCGGCGGGGTGCCCGGCCCGCTCGGCCTCCCGCAGCCGATCCAGCCCCTCGGCCAGCACATCGGTGAGCGAGGAATTGACGGACAGGGTGGTCAGGGCGCCCTGGTACTCCGGGGCGAAAGCCTTGCCGTACATGTGAACCCTTCTATACACCACGTGTATACGCCTCGCGTATAGCAGGCGGGCGAATCGCCCCGGTCCACCGGGGGGCCGGGGCGTGGTCGGTCGTGGGGCAAGACGCGGGTACGGCGACGGGGGTTGCCCGTGCGACGCGGATCACTCCGAGTGGCGCGGGGAACCCCCCACGGAATCAGTGCTGTTGGGGCTTCTGCGGCGTGGCCTCGCTCGGCCGGACCACCACGACGCCCTCACCCTCCAGCATCAGCTGCACCGCCTCGCCCGAACCGCCGCGCAGCATCGACCCGATGGACTGCGAGCGGTGCAGCGAGGTCCGCAGACCGGCGCTCCAGCCGACCACCGCGTCCGTGTCGACGTACACCGGCGCCTGCTGCGAGACCGGGATCACCAGCGGGTTGCCCTCGCAGATCAGACCCAGCCTGCCGTGCCCGCTGAACACGCTGTTGAACAGGCCGCCGCCCGCGATGCCGGAGCCCTTCACCGTCTTGATCTCGTACGACAGCGAGGCGTCGAAACACAGCACGTTGCGGCCGTTGACGGTGAACTGGTCACCGGGCTCCACCTCGACGATGAAACAGTTCTGCGCCTCGTGCGCGAACCACGCCTCACCCCGACCGCGCACCACCATCAGCGGGAGTCCCTCGCCGGTCACCGCGCGCTTGAGCATGCCGCCCACGCCCTGGCCCTTGCGCTCGAACTGGAGGTTGCCCCGGTGGGCGATCATCGCGCCCTGGCGGGCGAGCATCTCACCGTCCACCGCGTACCTGACGCACTTGCCGTTCTCTATCGCCATTCCCGGCTCGACGGCCGGACGGACCATGTGCTCACTGGAAAAGAGGTCACCCTTCATGAGCGCATGGTGTCCCGGACGGGCCCGTTCCGCCAAGATCGCGGAGTGGCGGGTCCGTCCGGGAGAGGTAGTTCAGCGCTCCGAGGCAGGAGCCATGTCGGCGTTGCGCTCCACCAGTGCCGGGCCGCGCCGCTGCTTGGCGGTCTTCCCGCAGAACGCCGGTTCCAGGGCGCCCGCGAGCGTGTTGAGGACCTTGCCGTTGTTGGAGGTGGTGGCCACCGCCGTCAGCGCCCGCTTGCCGTCCTTCGTGGCGAACGCGTAGGTGTAGTAGCCCTGCACCGCGCCCGTGTGCCCGTACACCGAGATGCCGCAGGACAGGTCCCGGCGGCGCAGGCCGAGGCCGTACGCGGTGGTCGTGTCCACCTTGGTGAAGCGCTCCATCTGCGCGAGCCCGGCGGCGGAGAGCAGCCTGCCGCCGAGCAGCGCTCCGAGGAAGGTGTTCAGGTCCTTGGCGGTGGAGATGACGGCGCCCGCGCTCTGCGCCCAGGACACGGTCTGCTCGGTCGCGTCGAACAGCGGGTCACCGGCCCGGTCCGGCGTGAGATAGCCGCGGGCGAACCGGCCGGGGATCGTGGTGGCGGGGTGCACGTAGAAGGTGTCCCGCAGCTTCAGCGGCCCCGTGATCCGGTTCTGGTACGCCTCCTTGACGGGGCGCCCGGTGATCTTCTCGATGAGCATGCCCGCGACCACGAAGTTGGTGTTGGAGTACGAGTAGGCCGCGCCGGGCGCGTTGACGCGCGGCTTCTTCAGGGAGAGCGCGACCAGCTGGGGGTAGGTGAACACCTTCTTGCGCACGCCCTCGAAGCCGGAGACGCTCTCGGCGAACATGTCGTTGGTGTAGTCGTACAGACCGCTGCGGTGGCTCAGTACGTGCCGCACCGTGATGGCGTCGCTCGGCAGCAGCTTCGGCAGATACCGGTTCACCGGCGCGTCCAGGTCCAGCTTGCCCTCGTCGGCCAGTTGGAGCAGGACGACCGAGGAGAAGGTCTTGGTCACGCTGCCGATGCGGAACCGGTCGGCGGTGCTCGCCGCGCGGCCGGTGCCCCGGTCGGCGACGCCCCGGCTGATCAGATGGCTGCGGCCCTGGTCGTCGATCCGGGCCAGCGCGGCCGGGGCGCCCTGGGTGCGGACCGTGCGCAGCACGCCGTCCACGCCCGCCGTGTCGGGTGCGGGGAGGGCGGCCGCCGCGTCCTTCGCCCCGGTCGCCGCCTGTGCCGGGACGACGAGGAGCGACAGCGCCACCGCCCCGAGTACCGCGCTCCTGCCCACCGTTGCCGAGACCATCAGGTCACCACTCCCGTCCACACCGCCGTTGCTGCGACATGCGTCACATTCCGGCCTGGAACCTAGGGGATTGACGGCCCGTCTCCCCAGTCGACACACAGTCGGCCAGGTGGCGATCACTCCGGGGTGTCCTTTGGGCAAAGGATTGTCCCGGAGGGCAGCGAAATGGATCATTCCTTCTTTACGTGGCCATGACTCATCCGAAAGGGTGAACCTTCGGGGCGCGACCCGCCTGCCCCGATGGCCGCCCCACGGCGCCATGTGTCACGGCGTCCGGCATGCCCGGCCGCCGTCGAACGAAGGAACAACCCCTGGTGCGCAGACCGCACATACGCAGTGTGGCCGTCGCCGTCGCGGTGGCGACGGCGGCCACGGGCCTGGCCGGTACGGCCTTCGCCCGCCCCGCGCCTCCGACGGCCCGCACGGGCGCCGAAGGCGTCCGGACCGCCGCACGGACCGCCCCCGTGGTGAACGCCGCCCGCGCGGCCGCCTTCGCCCACGCCGACGCCTCCGGGGTCGGCACGGGCGACGAACTCCGCACGCAGGACGTGATGTTCGACCCCGAGGGCGGGCGCCACGTCCGCTTCCAGCGCGCCCACGGCGGCATGCCGGTGCTCGGCGGCGACCTCGTCGTCCACCTCGACCGGCAGCTCGCCTACACCGGCGTGACCACCGCGGCCGGCCAGTCCGTGCGGGCCAGCGCCGCCGACGCCCGGATCACCCCCAGGCAGGCAGCCGCCACAGCGGCCGACGCCGCCGAGGGTGACGACACAAGCACCGAACTCGTCGTCGACGCGCGCGACGGCGAGACCGCCCTCGCCTACCAGGTCACCGTCACCGGCAGCACCCTGGGCGGCGCGAGCGGCTCCCGCACGGTCGTCGTGGACGCCGTCACCGGCGAGGTCCGCAGCAACATCCCGAACGCGGACGAGTTCCTCTCGCCGAAGCTCCGCACGGCGCTGCGGGCGCGCGGCGAGACCGTCACCCCGTCCACCTCCGCCCCGGCCGCGTCGGGCCTCGTCGCGGGCATCACCTCGGGCGCCTCGGGCTACCCGGCCACCGCCCGCGGCACCGGCAGGACCCTGTTCGTGGGCAACGTCCCGCTGACCACCACGCAGACCTCGCGCGGCCACTTCCAGCTCAAGGACCCGACCCGGCACAACACCGAGACCCGGGACGCCAAGGGCACCTACACCGAGACCTTCGGCAGCGGCGGCGCCATCACCGGCACCGCCAACACCTGGGGCAACGGCACCACCGGCAACCGCAACAGCGCGGCCGCGGACGCCCAGTACGGCATCACCAAGACCCTGGACTTCTACAAGGCGACCTTCAACCGGGCGGGCATCACCAACAACGGCACCGCCGCCCGCGCGATGGTCCACTGGGGCCGCAAGATCGGCAACGCCTTCTGGGACCCGGCCTGCGGCTGCATGCTGTACGGCGACGGCGACGACACGATCAGGAAACCGCTGGTCGTCCTCGACGTCACCGGCCACGAGCTGACCCACGGCGTGGTCGACGCCACCGCCAAGCTGGAGCCGACCTACGTCGACCGCAAGGGCAACCAGTACGGCGAACCCGGCTCGCTCAACGAGTCCCTCGCCGACATCTTCGGCTCCGACGTGGAGTTCTACACAAACAACGCGAAGAACCCGCCGAACTACCTGGTGGGCGAGAAGCTGGGCCTGCGGCAGAAGTTCCTGCGCCGCCTCGACCGCCCCTCCCTGGACAAGCTGGAGGGCACCGTCGACTACTGGTCGAAGGCCACGTACGACACCGAGGTGCACGCCGGTTCCGGCGTCTCGTCCCACGCGTACTACCTGCTCGCCGAGGGCAGCGGCAAGAAGAAGATCGGCGGGGTCTCCTACGACTCCCCGACCTACGACGGCGGCGCCGTCAAGGGCATCGGCCGCACCAAGGCCACGGCGATCTTCTACCGCGCCATGACCCGCTACATGGTCTCCACCACCGACTTCCACGACGCCCGCGTGGCGACGCTGAACGCGGCCAGGGACCTGTACGGCGCGACCAGCACCGAGTACCGGACCGTCGACCGGGCCTGGGCCGCGGTCAACGTCAAGGCCGCCAACACCCCGGCGAACCGCTGACGCACACCGGCTCCGCCAAGGCCCCGTCCCGCCTCCGCGCGGGGCGGGGCCCCGGTGTACGAGCCGACACGGAACGTACCGAGGTGCGGGGCGCGGGCGTCGGCGGGACCATCACAGGCATGGGCCAGACGAAGGAACCGGCCAGGTGAACGGCCGGGGGAGAGCCTGCCGGGCGGCGGCCGTCCTGCTGCTCACCCTCGCCGGTCAGACGACGCCCGCCCTCGCGACCACGCCGTCCGGGGCCACCGTGCGCGGTTCCGGCGTCGTCACCTGGGCGGCGAGCGCCCAGCGCCTCGGGCAGGGCGCCGACCGGTCCTACCGGCTGATCCTGCGCGTCAGCGCCGGCGGGAGCGACCTGCGCGTCCGGCTCTCCAACGCCTACGGGAACCGCCCGCTCACCGTCGACTCCGCCCACGCGGGCCTCCAGGCCGACGGGGCCGCGCTCGAACCGGACAGCAACCGGGCGCTCACCTTCGACGGCGAGGACACCGTCACCGTCCCGGCGGGCGGCACCGTCTGGAGCGACCCGCTGCCCGGCCGCGTCCCCGCCGGGGCCCGCCTCGCCGTCAGCCTGCGCACCCCCGACGCCCACGGGCCCGCCACCGGCCACGAGATGGCCCTGACCACCTCCTACCTCGGCGAGGACGCCGACCCCGGCGGCGACGGCGACACCGGCTGGACCCGCACCACCGGCTCCTGGTGGTACCTCGACGCCGTCTCCGTACGCCCCGCACACCCCCGCACCGGCGCGGTCGTCGCGCTCGGCGACTCCATCACCGACGGCTGGGGGTCCACGCCCGGACGCGACCGGCGCTGGCCCGACGACCTCGCCCGGCGGCTGCGCGCGGACGGCACGGGCGTCGCCAACGCGGGGATATCCGGCAACCGGGTCCTCACCGGCAACAACGGCGGCCCGAGCGCCGTCCGCCGACTGGAACGGGACGTGCTCTCCCAGCCCGGTGTGCGCGCCGTGATCCTCTACGAGGGCGTCAACGACCTCAAGGCGAAGGAGGGGGCGAGCGCGGCCGAGATCGTCGCGGGCTACCGGGAGATCACGAAGCGGGCCCACGCGGCGGGCCTCTGCGTGATCGGCGCCACCGTCGCCCCCTTCAAGGGCTGGCTCCAGTGGGACCCGGACGCGGAGGCGGTACGCCGGGAGGTCAACCACCGGATGCGGGCCGACGGCGGCTTCGACGCCGTCGCCGACGTCGACCGCGCCCTGCGCGACCCCCGCGACCCCGAGCGGCTGCGCCCGGACCTCGACGCGGGCGACCACCTCCACCCGGACGACGACGGCATGCGGGCCATCGCCGGGTCGGTCGACCCCGAGAGCCTCGACTGCCGCCGCTGAGGCTCAGCTCAGCAACCGCTCCCACCCCGCCGGAACCCGTCCGGCCGGGCCCGGCACCGGCTGGTCGGCGGGATGGCTCTCCGGGGGCGCCAGCGCGGGACCGGACTCGTACACCTCCTGCGTGGCGTAGTTCCAGAACCAGTCCTCGCCCGGTTCGAAGCTGCGGAGCACCGGATGGCCGGTGGCCCGGTAGTGCGCGGTGGCGTGCTTGCCCAGCGAGTCGTCACAGCACCCGATGTGCCCGCACCGCGCGCAGCGGCGCAGATGGAACCACCAGCTGTCCGTCTTCTCGCACTCCACGCACCCCGTACCGCTCGGCGGCACGGACGGGTCGATCGCGGTGTCCTCGCTCATGCGCTCTCCTGGGTTCTCTCGGATTCCGTACCGGTGCTCAGCGGAAGGCGGACCTGGAAGCGGGTGTCGCCGGGGGCCGACTCCAGCAGCAGGGTGCCGTGGTGCTTGTCGACGACGATGCGCCGCGAGATGTCCAGCCCGAGACCGGTGCCCGAGCCGACCGGCTTGGTGGTGAAGAACGGGTCGAAGATCCGGTCCCGGATCTCCGGCGGCACCCCCGGACCGGTGTCCCCGAACTCCACCAGCGCCACCTCCCCGTCCCGCGCCGTCCGCACGGTCAGCGTGCCCCCGCCGCCGTCCTGGGTCATCGCGGCCACCGCGTTGTCGATCAGGTTGGTCCACACCTGGTTCAGCTCGGCCGGATAGCCCGGCAGCGAGGGCAGCGTACGGTCGTAGGCGCGCACCACCTCGATGTGCGGGCCGAGCTTCCCGGACAGCATCAGCAGGGTGCTGTCGAGGAGTTCGTGCACGTCCACCACCCGGAACGGCGCCCGGTCCAGCTGGGTGTACTGCTTGGCGGCGTCGACCAGCTGGGAGACGCGGGTGGTGGCGTCCTCGATCTCATTCATCAACAGCTCGGTCTCGATGGTGTAGTTGAGCCAGCCCACCGCGCCGCCCAGGATCTCCCGGTCCACCGTCGAGGCCACCCGCTCCAGCCAGTCGGCGTCCAGCCCGGCCTGCACGAACACCGGGGCGAGCCGCCAGCCGTCCGCGATGCCGTGGTCGGTCAGCCAGTCGGCGAGCGCGTCCTCCCGGTCGGCCGCCTCCAGCGGACCGAGCACCGGCGCCTTGGCGACCCGCTCGGCGGTCCGCTCCTGGATCTCCATCAGGCTCGCCAGCGCGTCCCGGGAGAACGGCCCCTCCGCGATCAGCGCCAGCTTGTGCCGCATCCGCGCCACCCGCTCCCGCAGGGTCGAGGTGGCCCGCACCGCGGCCGCCGCCGGATTGTTCAGCTCATGGGTGAGCCCCGCCGACAACGAGCCCAGCGCCAGCAGCCGTTCGCGCTGCCCGATCGCCGCCTGCACGCTCTTGGAGCCGAAGAACAGCCCCTCCAGCAGATGCACCGCCATCGGGAACCAGGCCCGCATGATCTCCGCGAACACCGGCGCGGGCAGCACGAAGAACCGCGTCGGCTCCGTCACCCGCATCGAGTTGTTGTACGCCTGCCGCACCCGGTCCCCGAGATACGCCTGCATCGCACCGCCGTACACCCCGCGCTGCGCGGTCCGGGACACCTCCACGTCCTCGGCGCCGATCCGCCGCGAGAGCACGACCGCGCCCTCGATCAGCACGTAGAAACAGGTCGCCGGGTCACCCTCGGTGTACACCGGACCCGGCTCGAACAGCTCCACCCGGCCCTCCCGGCACAGCCGCCCCAACTGCTCGGGCGACAGCCGCTCGAACAGGAACAGACTGCCGATCTCGCCGGGGCTGCACGGCATCGGCCGCCCGCTCACGACTGCTCCAGATACCGGTGGACGAGCATCACGGCCATGGCTCCCTCTCCTACGGCGGACGCGACCCGCTTGGCCGACTCCGCGCGCGCGTCGCCCGCCACGAACACGCCGGGCACACTGGTCTCCAGGTGGTACGGCGGCCGGTCCAGCTCCCAGCCCTCCGGCGGGCCCCCGTCCACGGTCAGATCCGGCCCGGCCAGGATGAAACCGCGCCCGTCCCGGCGTACGGTCCCGTCCAGCCAGCCGGTCAGCGGGGCGGCGCCGATGAACACGAACATCCACTGCGCGTCGACCTGTTCGGCCTCACCCGTGTCCACCCGGCGCAGCGTCAGCCGCTCCAGCCGGTCCGAGCCGTGCGCCGCCTCCACCTCCGTGCGGGCCCGCACCGAGATGTTCGGGGCCTCGGTGATCTGCTGGACCAGGTACTGCGACATCGACGCCGACAGGTCGGGCCCGCGCACCAGCAGCGTCACCGACTTGGCGAACCGGGACAGGTACATCGCCGCCTGCCCCGCCGAGTTGGCGCCGCCCACCACGAACACGTCGTGCCCCTGGCAGGACGGCGCCTCGGTCAGCGCCGAGCCGTAGAACACCCCGCAGCCGGTCAGCCCGGCGCAGCCCTCGGCGGTCAGCCGCCGGTACTGCACCCCCGTCGCCAGGATCACGCTGTGCGCGCCGATCGCGGAGCCGTCCGCGAACCGGACGATCCGCGCCGCGCCGTTCACCTCGAGACCCGTCACCTCACTCGCGGTGAGGATCTCCGCGCCGAACCGGGTCGCCTGCCTGCGGGCCCGGTCGGTGAGCTGGGCGCCGGAGACACCGTCGGGGAAGCCGAGGTAGTTCTCGATCCGCGAGCTCTGCCCGGCCTGCCCGCCCGTCGCCGAACGCTCCAGCAGGACCGTGCGCAGGCCCTCCGACGCCCCGTACACCGCCGAGCCGAGCCCGGCCGGGCCGCCGCCGATCACCACCAGGTCGTAGAAGTCGGCCGTGGGCGTCGTCGCCAGCCCGACTCGCGCGGCCAGTTCCGGAGCCTCGGGTTCGACCAGCACCCCGCCGTCCGGGATGATCACCAGCGGCAGCCGCTGCCCGTCCTGCCCGGCCGCGTCCAACAGCCGCCGCCCCTCCGGTTCCTCCACCGAGTACCAGCGGTACGGCACCTGGTTGCGGGCCAGGAACTCCCGTACGTCCGACGACCGCGCCGACCAGCGGTGGCCCACCACCTTCATGACCGGCACCGGCCGGCGGTCCCCGGCCCGCCAGGCCGCCAGCAGGTCGTCCACCACCGGGTACAGCTTCTCCTCCGGCGGGTCCCAGGGCTTGAGCAGATAGTGGTCCAGGTCCACCACGTTGATCGCGTCGATCGCCGCCCCGGTGTCCGCGTACGCCGTCAGCAGCACCCGCCGTGCCCCCGGATGCACGTCCATCGCGCGCTCCAGGAACTCGATGCCGTTCATCACCGGCATCCGGTAGTCCGCCAGGATCACCGCCACCTGATCGCCGCGCAGCTTCAGCTCACGCAGCGCCTCCAGCGCCGACTCCCCGGACTCCGCGCGCACCACGCGGTACGACGCGCCGTAGCGCCGCCGCAGATCGCGGGCGACGGCGCGGGACACGCCGGGATCGTCGTCCACGGTCATCAGGACGGTCCGGCTCACGTCGGTCGGCTGTGCCATGCGTTCTCACCCCGAGCGGTCGGGTGCACGGGACGGTGTCGCTGGTCCCTCGCGCCGGTTCCCGCCCATCGTATGTGCGTTTCTCCCGCTTCGCCCCAGTGCGCTCCGGCCGCCGGGTGGCGGACGCACCCGCCCGCTGTGGCAGGGTCATGGCGACGACAGAGCACGCCGGACGACGAGGAGACCGCACGCATGACACGCCCGATCACGGCAGGGGTGGACGGTACCGAGGAGAGCGTGGCCGCGCTGGACTGGGCGGCCCGCGAGGCCGTGCGCCGGGGACTGCCGCTGCGCGTGGTGCACGCCTGGGAGCAGGTCGGGGAGCTGCCCGCCGACCGGGACACCCAGCTCGGCTGGGTCGAGGAGGGCATCGGCGGCACGGTCCGCGCCCTCACCGGACGGCACCCCGGACTGGACGTGCGCACCGAGCTGACCGAGGACGACGCCGTGGACGCGCTCCTCGCGGCCGGGGAGGACGCCGAGGCGCTGGTCCTCGGCACCCGCGGGCACGGCGCGGTGGTCGGCTTCCTGCTCGGCTCGGTCGGCCTCCGGGTCGTCGCCGAGGCCGCGCGGCCGGTGATCCTGGTGCGCGCCGGGGACCGGGCCGAGGCCGAGTCCGCCGGACGCGAGATTGTCGTCGGCCAGCACGGCACCCCGCAGGACAGCGCCGCCGCGCTGCGCTTCGCCTTCGAGACGGCGGCCGCCCGCGGCGCCACCGTCCGCGCGGTACGCGCCTGGACCCTGCCGCCGGTCTTCGCCTACAGCCCCGGCTCGCTGAAGCTGCTGGACGACGCGGGCGGCCTCGAACCGTACGAGAAGCGGGCCCTGGCCGACGCGCTCGCGCCCTGGCGGGAGCGGTTCCCCGGCGTGCCCGTCGTCGAGCACGTCGAGATGGGCAGCGCCGGACAGGTGCTGGTCTCCCAGGCCACGCGGGCCCAGCTGCTCGTGGTGGGCCGCCGGGCACGCCGTACGGCGGTCGGCGCCCGGATCGGCTCGGTCGCGCACGGGGTGCTGCACCACGCGGGCAGCCCGGTCGCCGTGGTCCCGCAGGACCGGCCCGCCGCCGAACCGGCCTGACGCTCAGGACGCCCGGTCGCGGGCCCGCTCGACGGCGGCCCGCACCGGGCCCTCGTACAGCGGGCCGTGGCCGGGCAGCAGGACGTCGCCCTCCAGCCCGGCGATGAGGTCCAGCGAGGTCACGGCCCGCTCCGTCTCGTGGTGGAAGAAGCCGTGCAGCATCTGCGGGCCCCGGACCCGGGAGGTCGCGTGCCCGGTGACCAGGGCGTCGCCGGAGATCACGACGCCCGCCTCGGGCAGGTGGTAGACGCAGTGCCCGTCGGTGTGGCCGGGGGTGTGCACGGGCACCGGGCGCCCCGGCAGGTCGAGGGCGTCCCCGGCGGCGAACGGCTCGGGCTTCACGACCGGGTGCTGCTCGATGCCGCCCACCTTGATCACATGCGCCGCCCACGGCACCACACCGGGCCGCCAGGCGTTGCGCACCACGTCACCGATCGAGCACTGCTGGAGGAAGTCCCGCCGGGCGTGCGGGACTTCGGCCGGATGCAGCAGGACCGGCGTGCCGTGGGCCGCGCGCAGGTACTCGGCCGAGCCCAGGTGGTCGTTGTGCGCGTGGGTGATCAGCACCGCCGCCACCGCTTCGGGTGAACTGCCCACGGCGGCGAGGGATTCGAGCAGTCCCTCCCGGTCTCCCGGATAGCCGGTGTCGATGAGCGTGACGGCGTCGCCGTCCTTCAGGATCACCCAGTTGACGTGGTGCCCGCGCACCAGATGGACGCCGTCCGCGACGTGCTGTAGCTGTGCCCGCATGTTCCCTCGGATTTCCGGCCGGTGACTTCTCGGCGCCAGCCAATCAGACGCCGGGGTCAGAGCACCCCGCGCGGCCGGAACTGGACGCTGATCCGGGGGCCGGTGGCGCGCGCCGACTTGGGGACGCAGTGCTCCCAGGTGCGCTGGCAGGAGCCGCCCATCACGATCAGATCGCCGTGCCCGAGGGGCTTGCGGACCGCCACCGGGCCGCCGCCCGCCGGGCGCAGCAGCAGATCGCGGGGCGCGCCGACCGAGAGGATGGCGACCATCGTGTCCTCGCGGCTGCCCCGCCCGCTCCGGTCACCGTGCCAGGCCACGCTGTCCCGCCCGTCGCGGTAGTGGCACAGCCCGGCGGTGGCGAAGGGCTCGCCCAGCTCCGGCGCGTAGTGCGCCGAGAGCGCCTCGCGGGCCTCGTCCAGCACCGGGTGGGGGAGCGGTTCCCGCTCGCGGTAGAAGGCCAGCAGGCGCGGTACGGACACCACGTTGTCGTACATCCGGCGCTGCTCGGCCCGCCAGGGCACCTCGGCGGCCAGCTGTTCGAACAGCGCGTCGGCGCCGCTCAGCCAGCCCGGCAGCACGTCGATCCAGGCCCCGGAACCCAGCACGGTCCGGCGCAGCCCGTCGAGCGGACCGAGGCGCAGCTCGTCGGCCTGGTCGAACAGCGAACTCTGGAGATGCGTGGACATGGGGCCAGCGTACTCCTAAATCGAAAATACGTTCTATGAATTGATCGCGACGCGCAGAACTCTTTCGATACAAAGATGTATCGGATACATTCCCGTATCAAACGGGAGGTGAGGGCGATGACGACTCACGACAAGGCGCCGCGTGTCACCAAGCGGCGGGCGCGGACGCGGGCCGAGCTGCTCGCCGCCGCCTTCGCGGTGTTCGCCGCCAAGGGGTTCGGGCGGGTCTCCATCGAGGAGGTCTGTGAGGCCGCCGGATACAGCCGGGGCGCCTTCTACTCCAACTTCGCCACTCTCGACGAGCTGTTCTTCGCCCTCTACCAGGAGCGCGCCGACCTCATCGCCGCCCAGGTCGCCGACGCCCTCGCTCAGGACGGCCCCGCGCTGGACGTGGCCGCCTCCGTGGACCGGGTCGCCGAGGTGCTGCTGCTCGACGTGGACTGGCTGCTGGTGAAGACCGACTTCCTGGTGCACGCCGCCCGCGACCCGGCCGTCGCCGAGGCCCTGCTCGACCACCGGGCCCGGCTGCGCGAGGCCGTCGCCGACCGGCTGCGCCGCGCCGAGGCCACCTCCACACCACCCGGCGGGGTGGACGCCGCCGCCCGCGCGGTCGTCGCCGCCTACGACGGTGTCACCGTCCAGCTCCTGCTGGACAAGGACGTGGACGCCGCCCGCGACTGGCTGAAACACCTGCTCACGCCTCTGCTGTCCGGCGGCGGCGACCCGGCATGAACCCTGCATGACCCCTGGAAGGAAGGACGAGGACTCCATGGACGCGGACGTCATAGTCGTGGGAGCCGGCCTGGCCGGCCTGGTCGCGGCGCACGAACTCACCAGCCGGGGCCGGAAGGTGGCCCTGCTGGACCAGGAGAACGCCGCCAATCTCGGCGGCCAGGCGTACTGGTCGCTGGGCGGCCTCTTCCTGGTCGACTCGCCCGAGCAGCGCCGCCTCGGCGTCAAGGACTCCCTCGACCTCGCCTGGAACGACTGGCAGGGCAGCGCGGGCTTCGACCGGACCGAGGACGAGGACTCCTGGGCGGTGCGCTGGGCCCGCGCCTACGTCGAGTTCGCGGCCGGGGAGAAGCGGTCCTGGCTGCGCGGCCACGGCATCGAGCTGCTGCCCACCGTCGGCTGGGCCGAGCGCGGCGACCTGCGCGCCGACGGCCACGGCAACTCCGTACCCCGCTTCCACATCGCCTGGGGCACCGGCACCGGCGTGGTCGAGCCCTTCGTGCGGTACGCCCGGCAGGCCGCTCGGGACGGGCTGCTGACCTTCCACCACCGGCACCGCGTCGACGAGCTGCTGATCGACGGCAACACCGCCCGCGGGGTACGCGGCACGCTGCTCGCCCCCGACGACGCGCCGCGCGGTGTCGCCTCCAGCCGGGACGCGGCGGGGGAGTTCGAGCTGACCGCCCAGGCCGTCGTCCTCACCACCGGAGGCATCGGCGCGAACCACGACATCGTCCGCCGCCACTGGCCCGAACGGCTCGGCACACCCCCGGCCGACATGGTCACCGGTGTCCCCGCCTACGTCGACGGCCGCATGCTCGACATCAGCGCGGAGGCCGGGGTACGCCTGGTCAACCGGGACCGGATGTGGCACTACACCGAGGGCCTCGCCAACTGGGACCCGATCTGGCCCGGCCACGGCATCCGCATCCTGCCCGGCCCCTCCTCGATCTGGCTCGACGCCCGCGGCCGCCGCCTGCCCGACCCCTGCCTGCCCGGCTACGACACCCTCGGCACCCTCCGTCACCTGCGCACCACCGAGGACATCGCGGGATACGACCACTCCTGGTTCGTCCTCACCCGGAAGATCATCGAGAAGGAGTTCGCGCTCTCCGGCTCCGAGCAGAACCCCGACATCACCGCCAAGGACCGGGGGGCCGTGCTCCGCGACCGCGTGCTGGGCAAGGGCGCCCCGGCCCCCGTGCAGGCGTTCCTCGACAAGGGCGAGGACTTCGTCACCGCCGGGACGCTGGAGGAACTGGTCGGGAAGATGAACGGCCTCACGGGTAAGGCCCTGCTCGACCCGGCCCAGGTCCGCCGCCAGATCGAGGCCCGCGACCGCCAGCTGGCCAACCCCTACAGCAAGGACTCCCAGGTCCAGGGCATCCGCAACGCCCGCCGCTACATCGGCGACCGGCTCGGCAGGGTCGCCGCCCCGCACCGCCTCCTCGACCCCGCCGCGGGCCCGCTGATCGGCGTCCGGCTGCGCGTCCTGACCCGCAAGACCCTCGGCGGCATCCAGACCGACCTGGACTCCCGCGCCCTCGGCCTCGACGGCAGCCCGGTCGACGGGCTGTACGCGGCCGGTGAGGTGGCCGGGTTCGGCGGGGGAGGGGTGCACGGCTACAACGCACTGGAGGGCACCTTCCTCGGCGGCTGCCTCTTCTCCGGCCGCGCCGCGGGCCGGGCGGCGGCCCGGCAGACCGGCTGACGGCGCCGGTCCGGCACGCGAGGAGGTCCCGCGCCGGACACGCCGGGACGGCCCGCGGGTGATCGGGAGCGCAGGACAGCGGGGGGTCCGGCGCCCTAATCTGTGCGGAGCGATCACCGCCGTCCCGAAGGAGCGCACGTGACGTCCTCCCGCCGCCCGGCCGCACGACGCCGCATCGCCCTCCTGCGCCGCGAGACGGTCCTCGCCACGGTCCCGCTCGCCGTGGCCGCCCTCCTCGGTGCCGCCGCACCCCTCGGGTCGGGCACCACCGGCGCGGCCGGGGCGGGCGACCCGTACTTCCCGCTCAGCGGCAACGGCGGCTACGACGTACGCCACTACGACCTCACCCTCGGCTACGACACCGGCTCCCGGCACCTCGACGGCACCGCCGTCCTCACCGCCCGCGCCACCCAGCGCCTCAGCCGCTTCGACCTCGACCTGAGCGGCCTCACCGTCACCTCCGTCCGCGTGGACCGCACCGACGCCCGCTTCACCCGTAAGGGTCAAGAACTCGTCGTCACCCCGAAGAACACCCTGCGCGAGGGCCAGGAGTTCAAGGTCACCGTCCGCTACCAAGGCAAGCCGAAGCCGGTCACCGACCCGGACGGCTCGACCGACGGCTGGATTCCCACCGACGACGGCGCCTTCGTCGCGGGCCAGCCGCAGGGCGCCATGACCTGGTACCCGGCCAACAACCACCCGCTGGACAAGGCGTCGTACGACTTCACGATCACCGTGCCCAAGGGCCGTACCGCCGTCGCCAACGGCGTGCTGCGCGGGCAGCGCACCGAGAACGGCCGCACCACCTTCCGCTGGCACCAGGCCGAGCCGATGGCCGCCTACCTCGCCACCGCCACCATCGGCACCTTCACGGTCCGGCGCAGCACCCTGCCCGGCGGTGTCCAGCTCTACGACGCCGTCGACCCCCGGGAGGCCCGCAAGGCCGACCCGGTGATGAAGAAGCTGCCCTCGGTGCTGAAATGGGAGGCCGGACTGTTCGGCCCGTACCCGTATCGCGCCGCGGGCTCCATCGTCGACCACGCCCCGGACGTCGGGTACGCCCTGGAGACCCAGACCCGGCCGGTGTACGACTCCGCGCCCGACATCGACACCCTCGTGCACGAGAGCGCCCACCAGTGGTTCGGTGACTCGGTCTCCCTGACGAAGTGGCAGGACATCTGGCTCAACGAGGGCTTCGCCAGCTACACCGAATGGCTCTACGAGGAGCAGCACGGCGGCGACAGCGCGCAGAAGACCTTCGACGGCCTCTACGCCCGCCCCGCCAAGGACAAGCTGTGGGCCTACCCGCCCGGCAACCCCGGCAACGGCGGCAAGATCTTCGGCGAGCCCGTCTACGACCGGGGCGCGATGGCCCTGCACCAGGTGCGCAGGACCGTCGGCGACCGCGCCTTCCTCCGCATCCTGCGCGCCTGGGCCGACCGGCACCGCGACGGCCACGGCACGACGGAGCAGTTCACCCGGCTCGCCGAGAAGGAGTCCGGGAAGAAGGTCGCCCCGGTGCTGCACACCTGGCTCTACACCAAGGGCAAGCCGAAGACCGCCTGACGCTCACTGCTCGCGCAGGCCCCACGGGGAGCCGTAGGCGGTCAGCAGATCGAGGAAGGGGCGGGCGGGGAAGGCTTCCGGGCCCAGCACGCCCGCGCCCGACCAGGCGCCGGTGGCGAGGAGTTCGAGGGCGACCACGGGGTTCACGGCCGTCTGCCAGACCACGGCCTGGGAGCCGTACTCGGCCATCGACCACTCGTTGTCGACCACGTGGTAGAGGTACACCTCGCGCGGTGACCCGTCCTTGGTGCCCCGCACCCAGGTGCCCGCGCAGGTCTTGCCGCGCATCCGGTCGCCCAGCGTCGCCGGGTCGGGCAGCCCGGCGGCCACCACGTCACGCGGGGAGACCTCGACCGGACCGTCCGGGCCCGGCACGGTCACCGGCGCGGTGCGGTCCAGGCCCAGCTGGTGCAGCGTGCGCAGCGTGTCGGTGAACTCCCGGCCGAGACCGTACTTGAAGGTGACCCGCCGCGCGTCCGTCCAGCGCGGCATCAGGAGCACCTCCTCGTGCTCGACGTTCACGCACTCCACCGGGCCGATGCCCTCGGGGAAGTCGAACACCTCCGGCTCGCTGAACGGCTCGGTGGTGAACCAGCCGCGCCCCTCCTCGTAGACCACCGGGGGGTTCAGGCACTCCTCGATCGTGGTCCAGATGCTGAAGGAGGGCGCGAAGTCGTAGCCGTCCACGGTGAGGTTGGCGCCGTCGCGGACACCGATCTCCTCGATGGAGTCGAAGAGTTCGTCCGCCGCGTACCGGGCGAACACGTCCGACAGGCCAGGCTCGACGCCCATCCCCACCAGCGCCAGCGCGCCCGCGCGCTCCCAGTCGGCGGCGGCCGCGAACTGCTCGTCGCCGAGCTTCACCCCGCACTCCTCGTACGGGCGTTCCGGATGCGGCCGGGACAGCGACATCGCCATGTCGACATAGGTGGCCCCGGCCGTACGGGCGGCCCGGAACAGCGGCATCACGAATCTGGGGTCGGTGGCGTTGAGCAGCACGTCGCAGCCGTGCCGTTCGAGCAGCCCGGCGACCGCCGCCTCGTCGGCCGCGTCGACCCGCTCGGCCCGGAACCGGCCCGCGTCCGCGCCGAGCGCGGCCACGGCCGCCTCCGCGCGGGCGGGGTCGTAGTCGGCCACCACCATCAGGTCGAAGAACGGACGGCGGGCCGCGATCCGGGTGACGGCGGTGCCCACACCACCGGCGCCCACGAGCAGTACACGCATGACGGAAACTCCCTGCCTGACACGGACGGGAAACGAGAACGGGACAGGCGCGCCTTGCCCCGCATCCAACGCCCCGGCCCGCGTTAAGGTCAATGGCGTTGGCATAAGGACACCGCCAGGACCGCCGTACGGACCGCAGAGAGGGCTGTGCCGTGCCCAAACCCGTCGTGCCCGAGGAGAAGCGCCGCAGGCGCCGTCCCACCCGGAGCGGCACCGTGCTCTCCGAGGAACTGATCGTCACCACCGCGCTGCGCCTGCTCCGCGAGCACGGCAGCGCCGGACTCACCGCGCGCCGCCTCGGCATCGCCCTGGACTGCGACCCCAGCACCCTCTACCGGTACTTCCGCGGCATGGACGACCTCACCCTGGCCATCGGCGACGCCCTCATCGGCCAGGCCCTCGAAGGCTGGCGGCGCACCGGCCGATGGCGCGCCGACCTGCGCGCCATCGGCACCCGCATCCACGCCGCCTACGTCGCCCACCCCCAGGCCGCGCTGCTCACCGTCAGCCGGGTCACCGGCCGCGCCCATGAACTCGCCGTCGACGAGGCGGTGCTCGACGTCCTCGCCCGCGCCGGGTTCCCGCTGGCCGAGGCGGTGCGGGTCTACCACGCCTTCATCGACCAGACCCTCGCCTTCGCCGCCCTGGACGCCGCCACCCTGGCGCTGCCCAGCGCCTCCCAGCGCGCCGACGAGGACCAGTGGCACGTCACCTACGCCCGGCTGCCCCGCTCCACCCACCCGCGCATCGCCGAGGCCGCCCCGCTGCTCGCCCGGCAGATGGTGCACAGCGCCTACCCGACCGCGCTGGAGATGCTGCTGGACAGCGCGGCCGCCCGGCTCAGCGGCGCAGCGCCCGCGCCGCCGTCGCGCTGACCGCGTCGGCCAGCGCCGCCAGCGCGGGGGAGTCCAGCCGCCACTGCTGCCAGTACAGCGCCACGTCCAGCCACCGGCCCGGCGCCAGCGGCACCACCCGGCCCGCCGCGAGCAGCGGCTCCGCCTGGGACTCCGGGACCATGCCCCAGCCGAGCCCGCGCGCCACCGACTCCGCGAACCCCTCCGAGGTCGGCACGTAGTGCCGCACCGGGCCCGCGCCCGGACCGCCGAGCCCGCGGACGAAGGCGTCCTGGAGGTCGTCCTTGTCGTCGAAGACCATCACCGGCAGCGCGCCCAGCGCCTCCGCGAGCGGTCCCGACGGCAGCCGCGCGGCCAGTTCCGGCGCCGCCACCGGCAGATAGCGCATCCGGCCCAGCGGGCGCACCGAGCAGCCGGGCACCGGCTCCGCCGACCCCGTCACGGCCGCCATCACCAGCCCCTCGCGCAGCAGCGCCGCCGTGTGGTCCTCGTCCTCCCGGCGCAGCTCGAAACCGAGCCCCGGCACCTCGGTGAGGGCGTCCAGGAACCAGGTGGCCAGCGAGTCGGCGTTCACCGCCACCGACACCCGCGTCGGCTCCCCGGCCCCGCTCATCCCCAGCTCGTCGCGCGCGTCCCGCTCCAGCCGGGCGAGCTGCCGGGCGTACCGGACCAGGACCGCGCCGGAGTCGGTCGGGCGGACCGGCTTGGTGCGCTGGAGCAGCACCCGGCCGGTGCGCTGCTCCAGCGCCTTGACCCGCTGGCTCACCGCCGACGGCGTCACGTGCAGCGCGGCGGCGGCCGCGTCGAAGGTGCCCTCGTCCACCACGGCCAGCAGGGTCCGCACCTGGTCCAGGGGAAGCTCGTTCATCACGAGAGCTAATGTTACGTAAGAATCTTTAGCTGTACGCGCGGTGATCCGGTCCGTAGCGTCGACGGCATGAACCACGCGCTCACCGCCGCGGCCGCGGGCTTCGGCACCGGCCTCTCCCTCATCGTCGCCATCGGCGCCCAGAACGCCTTCGTCCTGCGCCAGGGGGTTCGTCGGCACGCCGTCCTCGCCGTGGTGGGCATCTGCGCGCTCTCGGACGCCCTGCTCATCGCCCTCGGCGTCGCCGGGGTCGGCGCGATCGTGGTGGCCTGGCCGGACGCGGTCCGGGCGGTCGGCATCGTCGGCGGCGTCTTCCTGCTCTGCTACGGCGCCCTCGCCGCCCGGCGCGTCCTGCGCCCCGGCACGGGCGGACTGAGCACCGAGGGCGAGGCGGCCGGGTCGATCCGGCGCGCGGTGCTCACCTGCCTGGCGATGACCTGGCTCAACCCGCACGTCTACCTGGACACCGTCTTCCTGGTCGGCTCCCTCGCCGCCGACCGGGGCCCGCTGCGCTGGACCTTCGGGCTGGGCGCGGCCCTGGCCAGCCTGGTCTGGTTCGCCGCCCTCGGCCTCGGCGCCCGGCTGCTCGGCCGCGTCCTGGCCCGGCCCGCCGCCTGGCGGGTGCTGGACGGGCTGGTCGCCGTCACCATGCTGGGCCTGGGCGCGATGCTGCTGATCGGCGCCTGAGGCGGCGAAGGGTTCGGCTTTCGCCGGGTGTTGCTGCGATAGTGAGGCTCGAAATCGAAAGATGTATCGAGCAACCAGGACCTCCGTGGACACGAGCGAGAGCAGCACCACCGACGCGGGCAAGGGCGAGACGCCCGGAGGGGACCCGCCCGCACGCGGCTGGCGCCGCTGGGCGATGGACACCCGCCCCCTGCGCATCCCGGCCTACCGGCGCCTGTGGTCGTCGACCATCGTCACCGCGGTCGGCAGCCAGCTCACCGCGGTCGCCGTGCCCAAGCAGATCTACGACATCACCCACTCCTCGGCCTGGGTCGGCTACGCCAGCCTCGCCGGGCTCGTCCCCATGGTCGTCTTCGCGCTCTGGGGCGGGGCCGTCGCGGACACCGTGGACCGGCGCAAGCTGCTGCTGGTCACCAACATCGGCATCGCGGTGACCTCGCTGCTGTTCTGGGCCCAGGCCGTCACCGGCCTCGACTCGGTGCCGGTGCTGATGATCCTGCTCGCCGCCCAGCAGGCGTTCTTCGGCCTCAACCAGCCCGCCCGCAGCGCCTCCGTGGCCCGGCTGGTCCCGGCCGGGGAACTGCCCGCGGCCAACGCGCTCGGCACCACCGTCATGCAGATCGGCGCGGTCGCCGGGCCGCTGCTCGCCGGTGTGCTGATCCCGGTCATCGGACTGCCCGAGCTGTACCTCGTCGACGCCGTCGCGCTGACCCTCACCGTGTGGGCCGTCTTCCGGCTGCCCGCCCTGCCCCCGCTCGGCGAAACCATCGCCCGCCGCGCCGGGGTGCGGGAGATCGCGGCCGGGTTCCGGTACATCGCCGGGCACAAGGTGCTGCTGCTGTCCTTCCTCGCCGACATCGTCGCCATGGTCTTCGGCATGCCCCGCGCGCTCTTCCCGGAGCTGGCCGCGCAGACCTACGGCGCCTGGGGCTCGGGGTTCGCGCTCGGCCTGCTCTTCGCCGCCATCCCGGTCGGCGCGGTGCTCGGCGGGCTGTTCTCCGGTGTGTTCTCACGGGCCCGCCGCCACGGCTGGATGGTCATCGGCTCGGTGGTCGGCTGGGGGCTCGCCGTCGTCGGGTTCGGGCTGAGCGGCAACCTCTGGGTGGCGGTCGCCTTCCTCGCCGCCGGAGGCGTGGCCGACATGGTCTCCATGGTCTTCCGGGGCGCCATCCTGCTGTCCGCCGCGACCGACGAGATGCGCGGCCGGATGCAGGGCGTCTTCACCGTGGTCGTCGCGGGCGGACCACGCCTCGCCGACGTGCTGCACGGCACCGCCGGTTCCGCCTTCGGTCCCCGCGCCGCCGTCGCGGGCGGTGGCGCGCTGGTGGTCGTCGTGATGCTGGCGCTGGCCGCCGTGACGCCCGCGCTGCGCCGCTACCGGATCTGACCGGCGGGACGCTACAGGGGGGTGCTCCGCCGGATCGCGTACTGGTCCATCAGCTTGCCGCGGGTCGTCTCCAGCCGGTGGGCCAGGATCTCGGCCACGGTCCGCACCAGCGACAGGCCCAGCAGCGGGTCCTCCACGCACAGCGCGAGCACCGCGGGCCCCTCGAACTCGTAGGCGCGGACGTTGCTGAACGCCACCGCCCCGAAGTCCCACTCGTACGGCGGGAAGAGCCAGGACCAGCCGAGCAGGTCACCGGCGCCGAGCGTGGCCACGGTGACGTACTGGCGCGAGGTCACCTGCTGGTCCAGGGAGACCGCCCCCGACCGGATCACCCAGAACCGGTCGGCGACGCCGCCCGCCCCGAACACCCGGGTGTCCTCCGGGAAGGAGACCTCCTTGGCCAGCTCCATCAGCCGTTCCCGCTGTGCCTGTGGCAGGGCGGTCAACAGTTTGATCGCTTTGGTCATACGCGGGGCTCCTCACCGGCGGCCGTTCGGGTGGTTCCCTAAGCCCATTTGAGCCGCTGCCGCCGTGCGGGGCACCTCGAAGCAGCGGCCGCGCGCGGGCCCGCCGTGCCGAGGGCAGGAAAAAGCCCTGGCTGGACGGGGGTAACCAGCCAGGGCGGTCTGTGCGGAAGCGCGCGAACTCACGAGTACCGGTCCGGCGCGCGCCCCGATATGTGTGAACGATAAATTACAGGGCGCGTGACCGGTAATGGGGGCGGAATCACGTGACGTGCCTCACTCCCGCCGCTCCCGCCCCGCCCGCCTCAGCGGGGTGACTGCCCGGCGCGACGATCTCCGTCAGCACCCCGACCACCACCTGGTACGTCAGCGCGCGCTCGGTCGCCTCCCGCGCCCGGTCCGGATCGGTGGCCGTCAGGCTCTGCGCCCGCTCCAGCCACGCCCGCTCCTCCTCGGCGGCCAGATCCCGGCCCCGCCGGATACGCCGCAACAGTTCATCCGCGTCCACGACATCACTCATGCCGGGCTCCTACCCGCTCGGCGCCCGGTGAAAGGCAGCCGCACCCACGGTGTTTGACATCGCCGCGAGGGGTCAGCCGCAAGGAAGAGACCCCGGCCGTCCGGGTACGGCCCGAGCGGAGACCGGGCACCGCCAGGGAGGGACGACGAGACCATGTGCGAGCAGTACAAGACCAGCACCCCGGCCGTGCCTCGGCAGAGCCGCAGGACCATGGCGTATCGGCCGGCCGACGCCCGCAGAACCGTACGCCGGGTGGTGACCGAGCGCTGCCGCGACCGCGCGCTGGACTGCGCCGACGAGACCCTCGAGGACGCCCTGCTCGTCGCCTCCGAGCTGACCACCAACGCCATCCTGCACGGCGGCGGCATCACCTGCTTCGAGGTCGACGTCGACACCCGTGGCGTACGGCTCTCGGTGAGCGACCGCAGCGACGAACTCCCGGACACCACCGCCTCCCTGGGCACCGACGCCGACCGGAGCCGCACCGGCGGCCGGGGCTGGCCCATCGTCAGCCTGCTCGCCCGTGACGTCCAGGTGGCGGGGCTGCCCCGCGGCGGCAAATGCGTCACCGCCGTCGTACCCCTGCGCTGAACGTCGTCCCCCGGGACCGCCGACCGCTACTTCTTGGCGGTGGCCTTCTCCACCTCGACCGGGACGCCCAGCGGACGGGCCAGGCCCGAGACCGCCTCGTCCAGGCGCTGGAGATGGCGCAGGACCCGGTCCGTGACCCGGCCCCAGCGGGGCGTGGCCAGGGTGCCGGGCTCCAGCATGGAGGCGATGCTCGGGCCCGTCTCGATCTCGGCGGCGGAGTGCGGGTCGCGGACATGGTCGGCGATCGCCTCGATGTTGTGCACGATCCGGCTGCACACACCGCTCAGCCTCGGGTCGGCCGCGATCGAGGGGTTGCTGGGCAGCAGCTCGGCCGTGGCCGCCAGCGCCCGCCCGTGATAGGCGCAGGTCTCCAACAGCGCCACCACGTACCGGGCGGTGTCCCGGCGGGTACGCAGCGGGGTGATGGGGTGCGTCAGCGGCTGGGTCGCCGCGTGCAGGTCGGCCAGCGCCTGGTCCAGCTCGCGTGCCTGGTCCACCAGATCCACGTGCGGGCGCCCACTGAGCTGGTCCACGGCCGCCTGCGTCAGCTCGGCCAGCTTGTCGAGCACGTCCACGAGCAGTTCGTTGGTCCGCCGGTCGGTGTGCACCGGCAGCACCACCGCCGCCGCGACCACCCCGCACGCCGCGCCCAGCGCCGTCTCCTCCACCCGCAACAGCAGCACCGACATGCTGTACGTGTTCAGCAGGGTGTACAGCAGCCCCAGCGCCGCCGTCACGAAGAACGACATCAGCGTGTACGACAGGGGAGCGGTGTAGAACATGGCGAACACACACACCAGCACCAGCGCGAACGCCGTCCACGTGTGGTGCCCCACCGCACCGGCGAGCCCGATACCGGCCACCACCCCGAGGACCGTTCCCAGCAGCCGCCGACCGCCCTTCACCAGGATCTCCCCGGTGGAGGTGGTGTTGATGAACACGATCCAGCAGGTCAGCACCGCCCAGTACCACCGCTGGTGGGACAGCAGCTCACCGCCCGCGATGGCCAGCGTCGACCCCACCGCGACCTGCACGGCCGCCCGCGTCGTGGGCCGCCGCAGCCCCGTCGGCTCGGCCTTCTCCGCGTCGGGTTCCTCGCTGATCTCGATCGCCGCGTCCTCGGCCTCCAGCTCCTCACGGGACCTGGCCGTCGCCGGACTGTCGTCCGACTCGTCCTGCGGGCCGTCCAGCGCGGTCCGCAGACCCAGCACCGCGCGCGCCGCCTCACCGATGCCGCGGAACACGTCCTGCACGGCCGGGGACGCGTCGGGCAGGTTGTCCTCCTCGCGGTAGCCGAGCAGCCGGTTGCGGACCTGCGCCAGCGCCGTCCCCGAGGTCTCGCCCACCGGACGCAGCACCAGCAGCCGCAGCGCCCCGAGGTCCCGGCGCATCAGCTCCGTCGACGCGTCCCGCACCGGCAGCACCCCGATCGACGGCAGCGGCGCGCCCGGCAGATGCAGGGTGAGGGTGTTGGTCCGCTCGGCGCTGCGCGCGGTGAGCAGCATCAGCCCCAGCCGCTCGGCGGCGATCTCGGCGTCCGCGGTACGGCGCTGCAGCAGCCGGGCCACCGCCTCGTCCGAGGTACCGCGCTCCAGCCGGCCCTGGATCATCAGCGCCGTCTCGTGCAGCCGCGCGGTCCCGGTGCGCAGGTCCTCCACGACCTTGTCGACGTCCTCGGGACCCGCGTCCAGCAGCTCGATCTGCGTGCCCAGCAGTTGCCCCAGCCGGGCCCGGAAGGCCCGCCGCAGCCGGTCCAGCGTGCCCGCCTCCGTCTGCGGCATCAGCACGAACCGCGCGAAGGCGCTGCACCCGACCGCCACCGCGATCACCACGTACAGCGAGGGCAGCGCCGGAACCGTGGCCCGGACGAACAGCGACAGGAAGTAGACCTGGAAGCCGATCAGCCCCAGCCCCGTGGCCCGCTCGCCGAACCGGCGCCCGTAGACGGCCGCGAAGATGAGCAGCAGGAAGGAGATGTCGCTGACCAGCGGCCACCGGTTCAGCACCGCGCCCAGTGACACCGCCGCCAGCGCCACCGGAAGACACAGCGCCAGCGTGATGCCCTGCTTGGCGCGGTCGGTCTCCCGGACGGCGAACGTCGACGACATCGCCGCCATCGCGCCCGCGACCAGCTCGGGCACCGGGAAGCGCAGCACGCCCAGCACGAACAGGGTGAGGGCGATCGCGGCCACCGTGCGCAGCCCCGCGATCAGCCGCAGCAGTCCCGGATCGGACGCGGCGACCCGGTCCCACAGCCGTACCAGAAGCGCCCGTCCCCTTGCCTTCACGCCGCCGCGCTCTCTCTCCCGTGCCGGACCATGATCTACGACCCAGGATGTCACGACGCCCCGCCCGACTCGCGCCTGGCCGGCTCATGCAGGCCCGGCGCGCCCGCGACCCCCGGAACCACGCGCCCGCAGCCGCCGGAAGCCGCCGTCCCCACCACGGGACGGCGGCCTCCGGCGGCCCGGCTCATCTCCGTCAGCCCCCGGTGACCTTCCCCCGCACCTTGCCCTCCGCCTCGGCCGTCCGCACCTCGCCGCGCACCTGCTCCGGCGTCAGATAGGAGTCCGTGTACTCGAAGTCCTTCAGCTGGGCGGGCTTGCGGGCCTGGAAGCCGGTGCGGACGAAATCGTCCCCGGCGACCGCGTTCAGCACCCAGTTCACCAGCACCCGCGCCTTGGCGACCCCGGTGCGCAGCGCCGACCAGTGGTAGCCGCGCGCCACGATCTGGGCGAGGATGCCACGCAGCTCGATGCCGAGCGGCCGGGACACCGCGTCCTTGCCGCCGAGGTCGACGACGAGACCGAGGTCCTTGTGGACGTACGGCTCCAGCGGCTCGCCGCGCAGCGCGTGGATGATGTTGTCCGCGACCTTCGGGCCCTGCCGCATCGCGTGCTGCGCGGTGGGCGGGCAGATCGCGCCCTCCTCGCCCTTGGCCAGATCGGGCACCGCCGCCGCGTCGCCGAGCGCGAACACCCCGTCGTGCCCCGGCACCGTCATCTCCGGGGTCACCGCGAGCCGCCCGCGCACCGTCTCCGCGTCCATCGTGCCGATCAGCGGACTGGCGACGACACCGGCCGTCCAGATCAGGGTGTGCGTCGGGATCACCCGGCCGTCGGTGAAGGTGACCTCGTCCTCGGTCACCTTGGCGACCGACACCCCGAGCGACACGTCGATACCCCGGTCGCGCAGGATCTTCAGCGCCTGCTTGCCGAGCTTGTCGCCCAGCTCCGGCATCAGCTTCGGCGCGATGTCGATCAGATGCCAGCGGATCAGACTCGGGTCCAGCCGCGGATAGCGGCGGACCGCCGCGTGGGTGAGGCGCTGGAGGCAGGCCGCCGTCTCCGTACCCGCGTAGCCGCCGCCGACCACCACGAACTGCAGCCGCGCCGCCCGCTCCTCCGGGTCGTCGCTGGCGTCCGCGAGGTCGAGCTGCGAGATGACGTGGTCGCGGATGTACGCGGCCTCCGCGAGCGTCTTCATGCCGAAGGCGTGCTCGGCCAGGCCCGGGATGTCGAAGGTGCGGGTCACACTGCCCGGCGCCAGCACCAGATAGTCGTAGGGCTCGTTGACGATCTCGTCGGTGATGGTGCGGATGACGCACACCTTCGCCGCCAGATCCACCCCGATCGCCCCGCCCGGAATGATCCGGGTGCGGTACTTCTTGCTGCGGCGCAGCGAGACGGCGATCGACTGTGGCGTCAGCACGCCGGAGGCGACCTGGGGCAGCAGCGGAAGGTAGAGCTGGTAGGAGAACGGCGTCACCAGCGCGACATCCGCCTCGTCAGGGCCGAGTTTGCGCTCCAGCCGGCGGACGCACTCGACTCCGGCGAAGCCTGCGCCGATCACCAGAATCCTGGGTCGTCGTGTCACGGTGTTGTTCCCTTCTGCGGCTCCCGTCGGTCCGGATGGACGCCGTTCGCATGCCCTGGACCACTGTCACCACACCCGATCCCACCGCGCCCCGAGCCGTTCCGCCAGTCGGAAGCGCCCCGGCGGCGGACGCGTGGGCAGCAGCCTGCCCCTCCACGCACCGGAGTAACCCGATTCCGCACCGGTACACCTTCCACCGTTCTCACCAGGGCAGGAAGACGTGGATGTCCTTGCCGTCCGCCACCACGACGACGCTCACCTGGTCGCACAGGGTGTGCACCAGATGCCAGCCGATGCCCCCGCCGCCCGAACTCGGCCTGAAGGGGCGCGGCTCGGGCACCACCGTGCTGGTGTCGTGCATGGTCACATGCACCCCGTCGAAGGTGCGCCGCATCCGCAGTCCGAACGGCCCCGGCGCGAACTGGACCGCGTTGGCCGCCAGCTCCGTGACCACCAGCAGGATGTCGTCCCAGTACTCCGGCGCCGAGGGCGGCGCGTCACGGGCGAGCCTGCGGAGGAACTCCTCCGCGGCCAGCCGCGCGCCCGTCACGTTCGGCAGCTCGCCGGGAAAGGAGTACGCACGCTCGTGCGCCCTCTCGGAGGGAGGGGTGCCGTCCCAACGCCGCTCTGTCGCCATCTCGTATTCCCCGCCGTCCCCCGGAGCGGGTCGGGCTCGGCCCCCGCGCTCCGGGGCGGTCATCGTCGCTGGTCAGTTCACCAGGGCGGGTTCCCAGCGCCACGCGGATTACGCGTGGCCGCGCCACCGGACGGACACCGGCTCACCGGAACACGTCGTCCGGCTCGTCCCAGTCCGCCGGTTCCGGGCCCCGTCCGGACCGCGCGGCCCGCGAACGCGCCTTGTACATCGCGTCGATCTCGGCCGCGTAGTGCCGCGCTATCGCGTCCCGGCGCAGCTTCAGCGACGGCGTCAGCAGCCCGTTGTCCGGGGCGAACGGCTCCTGCACGACCCGGTAGACCCGGATGGACTCGGCGCGGGACACCGCGCTGTTGGCCGAGGCGATCGCGCGGGCCAACTCCTCGCGCAGCGCGTTCTCCTCCCGGCTCTCCCGCCCCTCGAAGTCGCCCTGGAGCGCCAGCGCGGCCCGCCAGTGCGCGAGGAACTCCGGGTCCAGGGTGATCAGCGCGCCCATGCACGGCCGGTCCTCGCCGACGACCACCGCCTGGTGGATCAGCGGGTGCATGCGCAGCCGCTGCTCCAGCGGCGCGGGCGCCACGCTCTTGCCGCTGGAGGTGATGATGACGTCCTTCTTGCGGCCGGTGATGGTCAGATACCCCTCCCGGTCCAGCCTTCCGATGTCCCCGGTCGACAGCCAGCCGCCGCGCAGCACGCTCCGGGTACGGGCCTCGTCGCCGATGTAGCCCTGGAACACCGACGGGCCGTGCACCAGGATCTCCCCGTCCTCGGCCACCCGGACCTCGGTGCCGGGCAGCGGCACGCCCACCGTCCCCGACTTCTCCCGGCCCAGCGGCTGCATGGTGATCCCGCCGGAGGTCTCCGTGAGTCCGTACCCGTCGTGGATGTACAGGCCGATGCCCTCGAAGAACAGCGACAGTTCGCGGCTCAGCGAGGACCCGCCCGAGGTGCCGCGCCGGGCCCGGCCGCCGAGCGCGGACCGCAGCTTGCGGTACACGGTCCGCTCGTACAGGGCGTGCTGGAGCCGCAGATCCAGGCCGGGGCCCGTCCCGATGCCGAGGCGGCCGCGCTCCTCGGACTCCGCGAAGTCCCGCGCGGTCTGCGCCGCCCGCTCGAACAGCGCGCCCCGGCCCGCCTGCTGAGCCGTCCTCAGGAACGTCTTATACAGCTTCTCGAAAACCGAGGGGACACCGTAGAGATACGTCGGCCGGAAGGTGCGCAGCGCCGAGGCGAGCGCCTCCTCGGACATCTCCGGCTCGTGCGCCATCAGGATGCCGCCGCGCAGACACAGCGTCTGGACCATGATCCCGTACACGTGCGAGAACGGCAGGAACGCCAGCACCGAGGGCTGTTCGCCCGGCTGCGCGGCCGTGTGGCCCCAGCCCGCCAGCAGCACGTCGCAGGAGTACGCCAGCCCGCGATGGCTCAGCGCACAGCCCATCGGACGCCCGGTGGCGCCGGAGGTGTAGGTGACCGCCGCCGTGGAGTCCGGCAGCACGATCCGGCGCAGCGACTCCACGGTGGTCAGCGGGATGTCCACGCCCCGCTCGGTGAGTTCGGTGAGCGCACCCGCGTCCAGCTGCCAGACGTGCCGGAGCCGGGGCAGCACCGCGCACACCGTGCCGACGGTCATCACGCCCAGCTCGTCCTCGACCGCCACGGCCACACAGCCCGCGTCCCGCAGGATCCACTCGACCTGGTCCCGCGAGGAGGTCGGATGGATCGGGACGACCTCCGCGCCCACGGTCCACAGGGCGTGCGCCAGCACCGTCCACTCGTAGCGGTTGCGGGCCATCAGGGCCACCCGGTGGCCCGGCGAGATCCCGGCGGCCACCAGTCCCTTGGCCAGCCCCAGCACCTCGTCCCGCAGTTCGGCGGCCGTGACCGTCTCCCACTCGCCCGCGGCGGACCTCGCGTGCCGGGCGAGCAGCGGCAGTCCGGGACTCTTCTCGGCCTTCTCGAAGACGGTGTCGGCGAGCCCGCCGGCGGGCGGCGGGAACGCTGCCGGAGCGGAGGCGACGTCGCGCATGCGCTGCTCCTGGGAGTACGGAGGGTGACCCCGCCGATCGGCTCTGTGTCGGCGGTGCACGAATGTAGCGCGGGGAAGCGGTTTCGGTGGGGGGAAGGAGAAAGTCGTGATCCGCTGATGACCTGCGGGTGTCCGGTGGGTCCCGGGTGCCCCCGTTCCGTGCGGGTATCGGCACGGGCGTCCGGACACGCCGAGAGGGGCGGCCGGGGGTCCGTACGACCCCGGCCGCCCCTCGTCGGACGCCGGTGCGGAAGGCTCAGCGGGCGGGTGTGAGCCAGACCGTGGAGAGCGGCGGCAGTGTCAGGCGCAGCCGGCCGTCCTCGGGGCGGAGCTTGCCCGCGTCACCGACCTGGACGCCGCTGCCGCCGAACCGGACCGCGTCGGTGTTCAGCGCCTCCTGCCAGGCGGGCACCTGCTCGGGCGCCCAGAGCCGGTAGTCCTCCCGGACCACGGGCGAGAAGTTCGACACCGCCAGCAGGGGAGTGCCGTCCTCGGCGTACCGGACGAACGCGAAGACGTTGTCGTCGGCCGCGTCGCACATCGACCACTGGAAGCCGCCCGGATCGGTGTCCCGCTCCCACAGCGCAGGGGCGTCCCGGTACACCGTGTTCAGCTCCCGTACCAGGTCCCGCATGCCCCGGTGGTCGGCCGCCGAGTGGTAGTCGTCGGCCAGCAGCCACCACTCGGGCCCTTGCTTCTCCGACCACTCCGCGCCCTGCGCGAACTCCTGCCCCATGAAGAGCAGTTGCTTGCCGGGGTGGGCCCACATGAAACCCAGGTACGCCCGGTGGTTCGCGCGCCGCTGCCACCAGTCGCCGGGCATCTTCGACACCAGCGCCTGCTTGCCGTGCACCACCTCGTCGTGCGAGATGGGCAGCACGTAGTTCTCGCTGTACGCGTACACCATCGAGAACGTCATGTCGTGGTGGTGGTACTTGCGGTGCACCGGCTCCTTCTGCACGTACTCCAGCGAGTCGTGCATCCAGCCCATGTTCCACTTCAGCCCGAACCCGAGACCGCCGCTGTCGGTCGGCCGGGTCACGCCCTCCCACGCCGTCGACTCCTCGGCGATGGTCACCACACCGGGGCAGCGCCGGTACACGGTCGCGTTCATCTCCTGGAGGAACGCGACCGCGTCCAGGTCCTCGCGCCCGCCGAAGACGTTCGGCGCCCACTGGCCGTCCTCGCGCGAGTAGTCGAGGTAGAGCATCGAGGCGACGGCGTCCACGCGGAGCCCGTCGATGTGGAACTCCTCGCACCAGTACACCGCGTTGGCCACCAGGAAGTTGCGCACCTCGGTCCGGCCGAAGTCGAACTCGTACGTCCCCCAGTCCGGGTGCTCGGCCCGCCGGGAGTCTCCGGGCTCGTACAGCGGGTCGCCGTCGAACCTGGCCAGCGCCCAGTCGTCCTTGGGGAAGTGGGCCGGGACCCAGTCCATGATCACGCCGATGCCCGCCCGGTGCAGCGCGTCCACCAGGAACTTGAAGTCGTCCGGCGAACCGAGCCGCGGGGTGGGCGCGTAGTACGAGGTGACCTGGTAGCCCCAGGAGCCGCTGAAGGGGTGCCCGGCGACCGGCATCAGCTCCACGTGCGTGAAGCCCAGGTCCCGTACGTAGGCGGGCAGTTCCTCGGCCAGCTCGCGGTAGGTCAGCCCCGGCCGCCAGGACGGCAGATGCACCTCGTACACCGACATCGGCGCCCGGTGCACGGGCGTGTCGCCCCGGTGCGTCATCCACTGACCGTCGTTCCACGCGTACGCGGAGGAGGTGACGACGGAGGCGGTGTCCGGCGGGACCTCGGTGAGCCGGGCCATCGGGTCCGCCTTCAGGAACCGGTGGCCGTACCGCGAGGTGATCTCGAACTTGTACCGGGCGCCCTCGCCGATTCCCGGCAGGAACACCTCCCACACCCCGGCCGCGCCTAGCGAGCGCATCGGGTACTGCGTGCCGTCCCAGAACGTGAAGTCCCCGGCCAGCCGCACCCCCTGGGCGTTCGGCGCCCACACGGTGAACCGGGTACCCCCGACCCCCTCGTGGGTCATCGGCTCGGCGCCCAGCGCCTTCCACAGCTCCTCGTGCCGGCCCTCGCGGATCAGATGCAGGTCCAGCTCACCGAGCGCGGGCGCGAAACGGTACGGGTCGTGCACCGTCCGCTCGCCATCCCCGTACGCCACCACCAGCTCGTACGCGGGGATCTCCCGGTACGGCAGTACGGCCGAGAACAGGCCGTCGCCCTCCGAGACCAGCGGCGAGCGCTCTCCGTCGACGAGGACGCTCACGCCGAGCGCGTTCGGGCGCAGCGCCCGGAACAGCACACCGCCCGGTACCGGGTGCGCGCCCAGCAGGGCGTGCGGATCGTGATGCGCGCCGCCGAGCAGACGGTCGCGCTCCTCGCCCACCAGGGCGACGGACGAGGTGCGGACGGGGCCCGAGGTCTCGGGCAGCGAAATGTCGCGCAGTGCCATGGTTCAGCCTCTCCACTCGGCGAGCCGCTCGATGGCCGCCATCGGGACCGGAAGCCAGTCCGGCCGGTGTCTCGCCTCGTACAGGACCTCGTACACCGCCCTGTCCGTCTCGTGCGCGCGCAGCAGCGCGTGCTCCTTGCGTGGGTCCCAGCCCGCTCGGGCCGCGTAGCCCGCGCAGAACGCCTCCCGGCAGCGGCTGGCCCACTCGGGCCGCCAGGGGCGGCGCTGCCGGGCCGCGTAGTCGAAGGAGCGCAGCATCCCGGCGATGTCACGCACCGGGGACTGCGCGGTCCGCCGCTCGGCGAGCGGACGGGAGGGCTCGCCCTCGAAGTCGATGACGAACCAGTCGGGCCCGGCGCGCAGCACCTGACCCAGGTGCAGATCGCCGTGGACCCGCTGGGCGGCCGGACCGGAGTCGTGGGCGGCCAGCGCCCCGAACGCGGCCCTGAGGCCCGGCACATAGGGCCGCAGCCCCGGCACCGCGCGCGCCGCCGCGTCGACCCGCGCGCACATCGCCTCGGCCGTGACGTCGTTCTCGTCCCCACCGGCCGCCGGGAACGCCCCGGCCAGCGCGAGGTGCACCTCGGCCATGGCACCGCCCAGCTCGCTGGCCTCGGCGGTGAAGTCCTCGCCCCGGGCCAGTGCCCCGAGCGCCAGCTCCCAGCCGTCGACCGCGTCCGGCAGGAACGGCTGGAGCACGCCCAGCGTGGCCGGGCGCGGCGCGGTGGTGCAGAACCACGCGACCGGCGCGGGCACCCGCGCACAGCCCTGCGCGGCCAGTGCCTGCGGCACCTCCAGATCCGGGTTGACGCCCGGCTGGATACGGCGGAACACCTTCAGGATGTAGGAATCCCCGTACACGATCGAGGAGTTGGACTGCTCACTGGTCAGCAGCCGGGGTGCCAGTCTGCCGGGCACATCGGCGTTCCGGTCCGCCTCGAAACGCAGCGGGCCCGCCGTGCCGGGCTGCCGCAGCCGCTCCAGCAGCAGCTGCGCGCAGCGCGGGTCGTGCAGCGCGTCGTACACGTCGAGCCCGGCCAGCGGGCCGTGCTCGGCGCGCCCGATGAGCGCCCGCGCCAGGCTCGGCGCGGGCCGCTCGCGCAGGCCCAGGAGCAGCTGGTAGCAGTCGCCGGGCGGGGGAGTGCCGCCGGGCGTGGGCACCGGCGCGTGCGAGGCGTTCACCAGCAGGTGCAGGCAGCCCGGGAACAGTTCGGTGGCGGACAGCACCGACAGGTCGGTGGCGGGCCGGTCCTTGCCCGCGAACCAGCGCTGCCGGGGCAGCCAGTCGCGCAGCAGGCCGCCCAGCGAGGCCAGGAGCCCTTCGGCACCGGTCGCCGCCGGGGGGCTGAGGGTGATGGTCTTCGGCATGGTGACGCGTCCTTTCCTCGGCGCCGGGCGCTCAGCGGCGGCGGCCGATGCGGGATGCGGGTCGGGTGAGCCGGAACCAGTAGAAACCGTGGCCCGCGAGGGTCAGCAGATACGGCAGCTCGCCGATGGCCGGGAACTTCACCCCGCCGATCAGCTCCACCGGGTGCCGCCCGTCGAACTCCCGCAGATCCAGCTCGGTGGGCTGCGCGAACCGGGAGAAATTGTGCACGCACAGCACCAGGTCGTCGCCGTATTCGCGCAGGAAGGCCAGCACCGCCGGGTTGGACGAGGAGAGTTCCGTGAACGAACCCAGTCCGAAGGCGGGGTTCTGCTTGCGGATCTCGATCATGCGGCGGGTCCAGTGCAGGAGGCTGGACGGGGAGGACATGGAGGCTTCGACGTTGGTGACCTGGAAGCCGTGGACCGGGTCCATGATCGTGGGCAGGAAGAGGCGTCCGGGGTCGCAGGAGGAGAAGCCCGCGTTGCGGTCCGGGGTCCACTGCATGGGGGTGCGGACGGCGTCGCGGTCGCCGAGCCAGATGTTGTCGCCCATGCCGATCTCGTCGCCGTAGTAGAGGATCGGCGAGCCGGGCAGGGAGAGCAGGAGGGCGGTGAACAGTTCGATCTGGTTGCGGTCGTTGTCGAGCAGGGGGGCGAGGCGCCTGCGGATGCCGATGTTGGCGCGCATACGCGGGTCTTTCGCGTACTCGGCCCACATGTAGTCGCGTTCCTCGTCGGTGACCATTTCGAGGGTCAGCTCGTCGTGGTTGCGCAGGAAGATGCCCCACTGGCAGTTCGTGGGAATGGCCGGGGTCTTGGCGAGGATTTCCGAGACCGGGTAGCGGGACTCCCGTCGTACGGCCATGAAGATGCGGGGCATGACGGGGAAGTGGAACGCCATGTGGCATTCGTCGCCGCCGGTGGAGTAGTCGCCGAAGTAGTCGACGACGTCCTCCGGCCACTGGTTGGCCTCCGCCAGCAGCACGGTGTCCGGGTACTGGGCGTCGATCTCGCTCCGGACGCGCTTGAGGAAGGCGTGCGAGGCGGGCAGGTTCTCGCAGTTGGTGCCCTCGGCCGCGTACAGGTACGGCACCGCGTCGAGCCGGAAGCCGTCGATGCCGAGGTCCAGCCAGAACCGCAGGGCGGCCAGGATCTCCTCCTGCACGGCCGGGTTCTCGTAGTTCAGGTCCGGCTGGTGCGAGAAGAAGCGGTGGAAGAAGTACTGTCCGCGCACCGGGTCGAAGGTCCAGTTGGAGACCTCGGTGTCGACGAAGATGATCCGCGCGTCCTGGTACTGCTTGTCGTCGTCGGCCCACATGTAGTAGTCGCCGTAGGGGCCCTCGGGGTTGGCGCGGGACTCCTGGAACCACGGGTGCTGATCACTCGTGTGGTTCATGACGAAGTCGATGATGACCCGCATGCCCCGCTGATGGGCCGCGTCCACGAACTCCACGAAGTCGGCCAGGTCCCCGAACTCGGGAAGGACGGAGGTGTAGTCCGAGACGTCGTAACCACCGTCGCGCAGAGGGGACTTGAAGAAGGGCGGGAGCCACAGGCAGTCCACGCCGAGCCACTGCAGATAGTCGAGCTTGGCGGTCAGACCCTGCAGATCGCCGACACCGTCGCCGTCGCTGTCGTGGAAGGAACGGACCAGCACTTCATAGAAGACGGCACGCTTGAACCACTCGGGGTCCCGGTCCTTGGCCGGTGTGTCCTCGAACGTGTCCGGCACGGGTTCGTTGACGGTCATGACGCTGCGGGCCCTCCGATCGGTGACGTCGCCGACTCGGCACGCAGGACGTGCGCGGGGGTGCGGCCGGGGCTGAGGCACACGTAGTTGTCGCGGCCCCAGTGATATGTCTCGCCCGTCAGTTCGTCGTGCACGGACAGGGCGTCGTTCCAGTCCAGGCCGAGTCGCGGCAGGTCCAACGAGACGGTGGCCTCCTGGGTGTGGTGCGGGTCGAGATTGACGACCACGATGACCGTGTCGTCGCCGGTGGTCTTGCTGAACGCGAGCACCGAGTCGTTGTCGGTGGGGTGGAAGCTGAGATTGCGCAGGTGGTGCAGTGCGGGGTGCCTGCGGCGGATCTCGTTGAGGCTGGTGATGAGGGGGGCGATGGTGCGTCCCTCACGGGCGGCGGCTTCCCAGTCCCGGCGTTCGAGCTGGTACTTCTCGGAGTTCAGGTACTCCTCGCTGCCCGGCTTGAGCGGCCGGTTCTCGCAGAGTTCGTAGCCGCTGTAGACGCCCCAGGCGGGGGAGAGGGTGGCCGCGAGCACCGCCCGGACCTCGAAGGCCGCACGGCCGCCCTGCTGAAGGTAGCCGGGCAGGATGTCGGGGGTGTTGGCGAAGAAGTTGGGCCGCATGTACGCGGCCGCGTCCCCCGAGAGCTCGGTCAGGTACTCGGTCAGTTCCTGCTTGCTGTTGCGCCAGGTGAAGTACGTGTACGACTGCTGGAAGCCGACCTGGGCGAGGGTGTGCATCATCGCGGGACGGGTGAACGCCTCCGCCAGGAAGATGACGTCCGGATCGGCGCCGTTGATCTCCCCGATCACCCGCTCCCAGAACACCACGGGCTTGGTGTGCGGGTTGTCGACCCGGAAGATCCGCACCCCGTGCTCCATCCAGTGCCGCAGCACCCGCACGGTCTCGGTGACCAGGCCGTCCATGTCCGCGTCGAACGCGATCGGGTAGATGTCCTGGTACTTCTTCGGCGGGTTCTCCGCATACGCGATCGTGCCGTCCGCGCGGTGGTGGAACCACTGCGGGTGCTTCTCCACCCACGGGTGGTCCGGAGAGCACTGCAGGGCGAAGTCGAGCGCTACCTCCATCCCCAACTCGCTTGCCCGGCCGACGAAGTGGTCGAAGTCCTCAAGCGTGCCGAGGTCGGGGTGGATGGCGTCGTGACCGCCCTCCGGCGAACCGATCGCCCAGGGGACACCGACATCGTCAGGGGTCGCCGTCAGGGTGTTGTTGCGGCCCTTGCGGTGGGCCGTGCCGATCGGGTGGATCGGGGGGAGGTAGACCACGTCGAAGCCCATCTCCGCGATGGCCTCCAACCGCTTCGCCGCCGTGCGGAACGTACCGTGCGGCTGCTCGACCGTGCCCTCGGAGCGGGGGAAGAACTCGTACCAGGAGCCGTACAGCGCGCGCTCGCGCTCCACCAGCAGCGGCATCGGGTCAGAGGCGGTCACCAGGTCCCGCAGGGGGTACCGGGCGAGGACCGCCTCCACCTCGGGGCCCAGCGCGTCCCGCAGACGGTGGTTCACCGAGAGGGTGTCGTCGCCGAGGGCGTGCGCGGCGGCCAGGACGAGGTCGCGCTCGGGGCCCTTGGGCGCTCCGGCGGCCGCGCGCTCGTAGAGTTCCGCGCCCTCCTCCAGCACCAGCCCGGTGTCGATCCCGGCCGGGATCTTGATGGCCGCCTGGTGCCGCCAGGTGGCGACCGGATCGGACCACGCCTCCACGCGGTAGGTCCAGCGTCCGGTGGCGTCCGGGGTGATGTCCGCGCCCCACACGTCGCTGCCGGGGGACAGCTCGCGCATCGGGGTCCACGGGCCGCGCCGGCCCTTGGGACCGCGCAGGACCACATTGGCGCCCACCGCGTCATGTCCCTCACGGAACACGGTCGCGGTCACCTGGAACGTCTCCCCGGCCACCGCCTTCGCCGGGCGCCTGCCGCACTCCACGGCCGGCCGGACATCACGTACCGGTACGCGGCCGATGGCCGGGGTCCTGCGCATGGATCTCACCTCCGCCGTGCGCGAAGCCGGGCACACGGGGCCCGGCTTCGCGGTCCTGGATACGGGGCCGGCAGGTGCCGTCCCGTAGGGGAACGCCATGTACGGTGCCAGGTCAGGGGCTTGGCGCCGTGGATCGCCGCTCCGGTGACTGCGCGCGTCGCGCCGTCCGGCCGGGCTGCGGCCGCCCGTCCTGCTCGCTCAGATAACCGGCCGGGGTGGAGCGCAGATACCGCTCGGCGGCGTCCGCCGCCTCCCTGGCGCAGCGTTTTCCCATCAACACGCACAACGTGTAGCCCGAATCCTCGAAGGTGCTCCGGACCGTGCGGTCGTGGGGCGAGGCGAGCATCACGCGCTCCCAGGCCCGGTAACGCCGCAACTGCCGGGCCACTTCGGCCTTGGCGGGTAGCAGCATGGTCCCCTTCACCTTCCACGGCTCGACCCTCGCGTTCCCGACGGTCGGGTGATGACCGCGCATGGGAGGGCACGGCACCGTTACGGCGATCGAGGCTTTCACTCATGGTGCACGTGTAAACACACTCCGTCCTGTTGGACCTTCAACGACCCCGCCGTTCGTGACGCTCGTGTTGCACGAATGGCGTAGCAGCCGCAGTGTGGATGGTGACTCAGAAGCGACTGGTGTTCACGCTGAGTGTTCGGCGATCCCGTCGGACGGCCGTGGAGCAGGAGCTTCGCCGGTGAGGAGCAAGCGACAATGGAGACCGCAGTGCCCCGCTACTACCACCTCGACGTGGAAGTCGGCCCGGAACGGGTGGGACAGGTCAGCCGCATCCTGGCCGCCCACCTCAGTCACTGGGACCTCGACAATCTCGTGGAGCCCGTCCGCCGCGGCACCGAGCTTCTGCTGCGCGCCATCGACCAGCACGCACCGGACTCCACCACATCCATCGAGATGTGGTGGAACGGCCAGCACCTCATCACCGCCATCGGCGGCGGCGACCACGATCTGGGCCCGGACGAGGGCCTGCGTGCCTGCCTCGCCGACATCGCCGCCATGAGCGACGGATGGGGCTGCTGCGCCACCGAGACCGGAGCCAGGATCATCTGGTTCTCGCAGCGTGCCCGGGCCGGCCAGCGGGTCCCGCTGGTCCCGACCGCTCCCTCGCCGCACATCCGCCGGATGCTGCGCGTGCCCCGCGCGGCCCCGGTGCCCGTACGGGTGGCCGAGGCCCCCGCCGGTGTCCTGGCGGGCGCCCGGTGACGGCCAGGAAGTCCCGGAAGGGGGTGCCCGTGTGGAGCGGGCACCCCTATCCGTTGGGCGCCTCCTACGACGGTCAGGGCACCAACTTCGCGCTGTTCAGCGAGGTCGCCGAACGCGTGGAAGTGGTCCTCGTCGACGACGCGGGCGCCGAGACGCCCGTACCCCTCCACGAGGTCGACGGCTCCGTCTGGCACGGATACCTGCCGGACGTCGGGCCCGGGCAGCGCTACGGCTACCGGGTGCACGGCCCCTGGCAGCCCTCCCTCGGCCACCGCTGCAACCCGGCCAAGCTGCTGCTCGACCCCTACGCGCGGGCCGTCGACGGCCAGACGGACAACGACCCCTCGCTCTACGAACGCGACCCGCACGGCCCGGCGCCCGCCGACAGCGCCGGGCACTCGATGCTGGGCGTCGTCACCGACCCCTACTTCGACTGGGGCGACGACCGCCCGCCGGGCCGCCCGTACTCCGAGTCCGTCATCTACGAGACCCATGTGCGCGGCCTGACCGCCACCCACCCGGACGTGCCGGAGCGGCTGCGCGGCACCTACGCCGGGCTGGCGCATCCCGCGGTGACCGAGCATCTGACCTCGCTCGGTGTCACCGCGGTCGAGCTGATGCCGGTCCACCAGTTCGCGCAGGACGGTGTGCTGCGCGACCGGGGGCTGTCCAACTACTGGGGCTACAACACCATCGGCTTCTTCGCCCCGCACAACGCCTACGCCGCCCTCGGCTCGCGCGGCCAGCAGGTCAACGAGTTCAAGGCCATGGTGAAGGCGCTGCACGCGGCCGGCCTCGAGGTCATCCTCGACGTGGTCTACAACCACACCGCCGAGGGCAACGAGATGGGCCCCACCCTCTCCTTCCGGGGCATCGACAACGCCTCGTACTACCGCCTGGTCGACGGCGACTGGGCGCACTACTACGACACCACCGGCACCGGCAACAGCCTGCTGATGCGGCACCCCTACGTGCTGCAGCTCATCATGGACTCGCTGCGGTACTGGGTCACCGAGATGCACGTCGACGGCTTCCGCTTCGACCTCGCGGCGACCCTGGCCCGGCAGTTCCACGAGGTGGACCGGCTGTCGGCGTTCTTCGACCTGATCCAGCAGGACCCGGTGATCAGCCGCGTCAAGCTCATCGCCGAGCCGTGGGACCTGGGCGAGGGCGGCTACCAGGTAGGCAACTTCCCCCAGCTGTGGTCGGAGTGGAACGGCAAGTACCGGGACGCCGTACGGGACTTCTGGCGGGCCGAACCCGGCTCGCTCGGTGAGTTCGCGTCCCGGCTCACCGGCTCCTCCGACCTGTACCAGGCCAGCAGGCGCAGACCCCGGGCCAGCGTCAACTTCGTCACCGCGCACGACGGTTTCACGCTGCGCGACCTCGTGTCGTACAACGACAAGCACAACGAGGCCAACGGCGAGGGCAACCGGGACGGGGAGAGCGACAACCGGTCCTGGAACTGCGGTGTCGAGGGCGACACCGACGTCCCGGCCGTGCTCGAACTGCGGGCCCGCCAGCAGCGCAACCTGCTGGCCACCCTGCTGCTCAGCCAGGGCATCCCGATGCTCGGCCACGGCGACGAACTCGGCCGCAGCCAGGGCGGCAACAACAACGCCTACTGCCAGGACAACGAGGTCTCCTGGATCGACTGGGACCTCACGGACGAGCAGCGCGCCCTGGCCGACTTCACCCGGCGCCTGATCGGCCTGCGCGCCGACCACCCCGTGCTGCGGCGGCGCCGCTTCTTCCGGGGCGAGACCGAGACCCGGCGCAAGCAGCCGCTGCCCGACCTGATCTGGCTGCGGCCCGACGCGCGCGAGATGGCCGACCAGGACTGGCGGCGCGGTGACGCGCACTCGGTGGGCGTCTTCCTCAACGGCGACGCCATCGCCGAGCGCGACGCCTACGGCCGCCGGGTCGTCGACGACTCCTTCCTGCTGCTCCTGAACGGCTTCTGGGAGCCCGTCGACTTCCGTCTGCCCGCCGCGTCCTACGGCGAGCGCTGGACGACCCTGATCGACACCGCCGACCCCGAGGGCGTCCCGGACGAGCGCGAGCGCAAGGCGGGCACCCGGCTCCGGGTCGAGTCGCGGAGCCTGATCCTGCTGTCCCGGCCGTCCCGCGACGGCTGAGCTGCGGAACACGAGAGGGCGCCCACCGGAATCCCGGTGGGCGCCCTCTGCTCGTGTCAGCGCGGGTCGCGCACGGTCACCGTGAACTGGGCCCCGTCCTGGTCCCGCAGGACCGCCTCGCGGTCGGTCTCGCTCAGCACGCTGCCGCCGTGCTTCTCGGCGCTGCGGGCGCAGCGCGCCACGTCGTCGACCGAGAAATGGATCTGCCAGTGCGGCCGCACCGACGGGTCGGGCGCCGCCTCCACCGCGCCGGAGTCGATCCGCGCCACCACCGTGCCCTGGCTGCGCAGCACCACCTCGCCGCCCTCGTACTGGACCTCGCAGCAGCCCGGTTTCCCGGTGGCCCAGTCCAGCACCTCCCCGTAGAAGATCGCGGCGTCGAAGGCGTTGCGGGTGTGCAGGCGGATGAAGGCGGGGGCGGTGCGCTGCCAGGACTCCCAGTCGGAGAACAGCTCGCCCTGCCAGACGCCGAAGGTCGCCCCGTCCCGGTCGGCGAGCAGCGCACCCCGGCCCGGCGGGAAGGACAACGGCCCCACGGCCGCCGTACCGCCCCGCTCCCGCACCCGCGCCACCGCGATGTCGGCGTCGGGGACGGCGAAGTACGGCGTCCAGGCCACCGCCGTCTGCCACATGCCCGCCACCGCGGCGATCCCCGCGATCGGCACCCCGTCGGCCAGCGCGATCCGGAAGTGGTCGCCCAGCCTGGCGTCGCGCCAGCGCCAGCCCAGCACGGCGCTGTAGAACTCCTCGGTGGCGTCGAGGTCGCGGCTGGTCAGGCTCACCCAGCAGGGGGCGCCGAAGACGGAGTGCGTCGAGACGGCTTTCCTCTTCTTCCTCGATCCACCGCTGACGGATGTGTCGTGATTCATGACGGTCGCGTCCTGCTCTCGGGGCCCGGCGGCCACCGGTCTCGACCAGTGTCCGGCCGGAACGGGGTCGGCTGCCTGTCGACTACCCCCGAGGGGGGCCCTGATGTGCGGGGACATCGCGCCGCCACCCAGCGCGTCCGCGCCGTCACGAAGGCGGGCGGTACTCGCCCGAAAGAGTGAACATGGAAGGAGCGAACACGCGGCGGGACGGCGGCGGCTCAGCCGGTCTCGGTGCGCAGTTCCTCGCGCAGCCGGTCGAAGCAGCCGCTCAGCAGCCGGGAGACGTGCATCTGCGATATGCCGAGCTGTTCCGCGATCCCGCTCTGCGTCATACCGCGGAAGAACCGCAGGTAGAGGATGGTGCGCTCGCGCTCGGGCAGCGCCGCGAGGCAGGGCTTCACGGCAGCCCGGTCCACCACGAGATCGAAGCCGGGGTCCGGCTCGCCCAGCGAGTCACCCAGCGCGTACCCGTCGGTGCCCGCCACGTCGGCGTCCAGGGACAGCGCGGAGAAGCACTCCAGGGCCTCCATGCCGGTACGCACCTCGGCCTCGGTGAGCCGGGTGTGCGCCGCCAGCTCGGCGACGGTGGGCGGACGGCCCGGAATGGTCTGCGCCAGCTCCTTGCCCGCGCCGCGGACCCGGTTGCGCAGGTCCTGCACCCGGCGCGGTACGTGCAGGGTCCACATGTGGTCCCGGAAGTGGCGTTTGATCTCGCCGGTGATCGTCGGCACCGCGTACGCCTCGAAGGCCCGGCCGCGCTCGGGGTCGTAGTGGTCCACGGCCTTCACCAGGCCCAGGGCCGCCACCTGGTACAGATCCTCCAGGGACTCGCCGCGGCCGCGGAACCGGACGGCGATGCGCTCGGCCATGGGCAGCCACAGCCGCACCAGCTCGTCCCGCAGCGCCGTGCGCTCGGGGCCCTCGGGCAGCCCGGCGAGGCGCTCGAAGGCATGGGCCGTGTCGGGGGCGTCGTCGTGAGGGTGGGTTTTCGTGCTGCCAGTTACAGACATCGCGTGCACTTCTCTCGCGGGCTGGGGCGACAGGCACATTCGGCACTGCAGTCCCTCATCCCCAGTGTGCGGCAAAAACAAACAAACATGCCAATAAGGGACGAAACCCGTGTCGGTCTTGACCCGGTTTTGGGCTCGGTGGCTCCATGGACGCGGGCCGTGAGAGGCGGTCGCCCGGAGTGATGTGCGGCACGCGCGCGAGCGGCGCCCGCGCACCCGCCCGGACGGTTTCTCCTGGGCACGGCTTGATCACCGAGCGAAGCGGGCGAACCGCCTGGCCATGTGGCATTCCGCTCATTTGACAGTGTGCAGAGCGCACGGATAGACAGCAGCTCGCGGATGGTCGAGAGGGGCACTGTGTACGAGCCGAACGTGGTCGGCGACTGGCAGGAGTACGGCGAACACGCCGGTCTGCGGGTCCGCGTCCACCGTCTGGAGACGGCCGAACCGCCCCGGGGGCGCGACGACGCCGCGGCCGGGCTGACGTACTTCAGCGTCCGGGTGACGATCGAGAACCGCGGCACCCGCCTGGCCAGTGTCCAGCTGGAGGACGGCCAGATCGACATCCGGGTCGGCCCGGACGGCGAGGGCGCCTTCATCGACTGGCGCAATTCCCAGTTCATCGAGGGCTTCGACGTGCATCCGCTGCGCCGCGCCACCGCCGTCGTGCACGCGGCCGCCGCCGAGGCCGCGCTCACCCATGTCGACGTCCAGGTCCATCTGCGGGTCGACGAGGAGTGGACCGACCGCAGGCTGTGGGCCGGTGGCATCGGCCTCACCGAGACGGCGCAGGTGGCCACCGCGGCGGCCACCGGGCCGGACAGCCTGGCTCACCAGCTGGCCGCGTTCCTGGAGGAGCGGACCGAGCCCGGCGCCGCCTGACGGGCGCCGCCGGGACCGGCCCCCGGGGTCAGGCGTTCGGGTCGAAGGGGATGCCGGACGGCTTCGCCGACGCCAGGTGCGAGGCGAAACTGGCGTCCTTCAGACCGAAGTTGGCGCTGCCGAAGTCATAGCCGCTCAACTTGTCGCGCAGCCCGGGCGGGTAGCCGTCCCAGCCGACCAGCGCCGGGTACTGCCAGGTGTGCTTGTGGTTCTCCGGCGGCTCGTCATTGCCGTTGGCCAGCCGGAAGCAGTGCGTGCCGATGCCGTCCTTGTGGTAGACGACCTTGGCGTGCGTGCCCTCGAAGCGGACCTCGGAGACCGGGTGCACGGTGAAGGAGCCGTGGTTGGACGTCGACACATAGCGCGTCTGCCCGTCCTGCACCCACACCACCACGTGCTCCCAGTCGTTGCGGTGCCCGCCCAGGCTGCTGCCGGGCAACGCCTGGTCCTTCTCGAAGTACAGCCCGTACAGATAGCCGCACCAGCCGTTGTTGCACTTGGCGCGCGAGTAGCCGTTGGTGTTGTCCAGGTCCGAGGCGTCACGGCAGTTGCCGTTGAGCGCGCCGGTCGGGTTCAGGCCGGGGTTGACCGTGCCGTCGGGGCCGATCGCGGGCGTCGAGTAGCAGCCGTCCGTGTCGTAGTCGAACGCGGGCTGGTACTTCAGCTCCTCGGCCGTGGCGTTGACCGGGAGGGCGAGCGGGGGAGCGGCGAAGGCCGCGGCCGGGAAGGCGATCACGAGCGTGGCGGCACCGGTGAGGGTGGCGAGCCATCTGCCGCGCCGTCGGCGGGACGTGGACGAACCCACTGCAGTCTCCAACTGGGTTGAGGGACAGGGCAGTTCAGCATCCCGGCCGGATGGCTCGCTGCCAAGCCGTCCCACCTGTCCCACAGATGAAATCCTGTCAGCCGAGCCCTCACGGCTCCTCGGGAAGGTCCGCCGCCGACTCCTCCGGGGTCAGGTCCGGGCGCAGCCGCAGCCAGCTCGGCTGGCGCAGCAGCCCCGCCCGCGTCCGGGTGCTGAAACCGACCTCGCCGACCAGCCGGGGCAGCACCCAGCGCGCCCCCGGAATCCGGGGCACCGGGTCGAACGGGCACCGCTCGCTCGCGGCCGCCGCCAGCAGCGCGGCCAGCTCCGCGCGCTCGCCCTCGCTCCAGCCCGTGCCCACCCGGCCCGCGTACACCAGCCGCCCTCCGGCGCGCCGGCCGACCAGCACCGCGCCCGGCAGCCCGGACAGGCGGCCCTTGCCGGGCAGCCAGCCGCCGACGATGACATCCGCGCTCCGGGTGTTCCGGATCTTGATCCAGTTCCGGGAGCGGGTGCCCGGCTCGTACACCGAGTCCAGCCGCTTGCACACCACCCCCTCGAGACCGTGCTCCCGCGTGACCCGCAGCGCCTCGGCGCCGTGCCCGACCACCGCGCCCGGCACCGACCAGCGCGGACCGTCCAGACCGAGCCCCGCCAGCAGCTCCCGCCGCCGCGCGTACGGGGTCGCCAGCTGAGGTCCGGCGAGGTACGGCACGTCGAACAGCACCAGGTGGACCGGCGCCCGGGCGGCCCGGTGTGCCGCGAGCGCCGGGGTGTGCGCGAGGCCCATCCGGTTCTGCAGCGCCTGGAAGTCGGCCCGGCCCGCCGCGTCCAGCGCCAGCACCTCGCCGTCCAGGATCGCGGGCGTGTCACCCAAGGCACGGGCCAGCGGGCCGAGTTCGGGGTAGGCGGCCGTGATGTCCTCCCCGGAGCGGGCGCGTAGCAGCAGAGTGCCGTCACCGGGCAGGTACACCATCACCCGCTGCCCGTCCTGCTTGGTCTCGTACGCCCAGCGCGCGTCCTGGGCGGGCGGCGGCAGGACGCCGGGGGTGGCGAGCATGGGGCGGACGAACGGCAGCGGGGTGACGGTCACGGCAGAACATGTCGACCGCGCCGCACACGGTCACGCGCGCCACGCCACCGGTTCCCCTGAACGGTGCCGGGACTCGGTCGTACCCGAGCCGCCGACCAGCCCCTACCGTCAAGTAATATCCGGCGGCAGGCCATCGAAGGAGACACCGTGCCCCCACGCTCGCCCCTGCTGCTCGCCGGTCTGCTGGCCTCGGCCGGGATCGCCCACTTCGCCGCCCCGAAGGTGTTCGACGGGCTCGTCCCCCGCACCCTGCCCGGCTCGCCCCGCACCTGGACCTACGCCAGCGGTGTCGCGGAACTCGCCCTCGCCGCCGGGGTCGCCGCGCCCGCCACCCGCCCGCTGGCCGCGAAGGCCGCCGCCGCCTTCTTCGTCGGGGTCTTCCCCGCCAATGTGAAGATGGCCGTCGACTGGCGGCACCGCCCCGCCCCGCAGCGCACCGCCGCCCTCGCCCGGCTGCCCCTCCAGGTACCGCTGGTGCTGTGGGCCCGCGGCGTCGCCCGTAACCCGAAGGGACAGTCATGAGCCTCCAAGTCGGCGACAAGGTCGAGGACTTCACGCTGCCGGACGAGACCGGCACCGAACGCCGGCTGACGGAGCTGCTGGCCGACGGCCCGGTGGTGCTGTTCTTCTACCCGGCCGCCCTCACCTCCGGCTGCACCGCCGAGGCATGCCACTTCCGCGACCTGGCGGGCGAGTTCGCCGCCGCCGGGGCCCGGCCCGTGGGCATCAGCGGTGACACCGTCGAGAAGCAGCAGGAGTTCGCCGGGCGGCACACCCTCGGCATGCCCCTGCTCTCCGACACCGACGGCACGATCCGTGAACGCTTCGGCGTCAAGCGCGGCTTCAGCCTCGCGCCCACCAAGCGGGTCACCTTCGTCATCGGGCAGGACCGCACCGTGCTGGAGGTCGTCCGCAGCGAACTGCGGATGAACACCCATGCCGACCGGGCGTTGGAGGCGCTGCGGGCGGCGAAGAGCTGAGTGCTGCCTTTGCATGGCAGATGTCGGCGGTCGGCGCTCGCCAACCGCGCCGACCGGCTGGCACGATCACGATGAGGCACGTACGACGACCCTCGGGAGCGCGAACATGACCACGGACAGCACCTCGGCGGAGCCGGTCGCGGGCGTGACGGTGAGACCGGTCGCCGGGCACATCGGCGCCGAGATCACCGGCGTCGACCTCGCCGCACCGCTAGACGACTCCCTGGTGGCGCTGATCAGGGAGACGATGCTGCGCTGGAAGGTGGTGTTCTTCCGCGGTCAGCGGCTCGACCACGCCGGGCATGTCGCCTTCGCCCGCCGCTTCGGCGAGCCGGTCGTGCTGCGCAAGCGGGGGAGCGCCTCGCCGGAGGGGTTCCCGGAGGTGGAGACCACCGCCGACCGGCTGGAGCTGGGCGGCCGGTTCGGCATGGAGCACGAGGAGTGGCTGCGCCGCCGACGGCACACCCTGCTGCGCGGCTGGCACTGCGACCACGGTGCCCGGATCGACCCGCCCGCCGCGACCATCCTGCGCGCCGAGACCGTACCCCCGTACGGCGGCGACACCACCTGGGCCAACCTGGCCGCCGCCTACGCCGGGCTCTCCGCGCCGGTGCGGGCGTTCGTCGACGGGCTGCGCGCCGAGCACCGGCTCGGGGTCGGCTACCAGTCCCGGCCCGGCGACGACGCGTACCTGCGGCATCTGCTGGACCACCAGGTGGCCTCCGAGCATCCCCTGGTGCGGGTGCATCCGGAGACGGGGGAGCGGGTGCTGTTCGTCAACGGCTACTACCTGGAGCAGATCTCCGGGGTCTCCCGCCCGGAGAGCGCGGCCCTGCTGGAGATGCTGCTGGAGCAGGTGGTGCGGCCGGAGTACACCGTCCGCTTCCGCTGGGAGCCCGGCAGTGTCGCCTTCTGGGACAACCGGGCCACCGTGCATCTCGCCCCGAACGACACCGCCCACGTCGACCACCCCCGGATCATGCACCGGGTGATGCTCCACGGCGATGTGCCCGTGGGCGTGGACGGCATCGCCTCCAAGCCGCTGGTGGGCACGGAGCCCGGACGCTGGTGAGCCCCGCCGGGTCACGCCGGTTCAGCCCGGCGTGACCAGCCTGGCCTCGTACGCGAACACCGCCGCCTGCGTGCGGTCCCTCAGCCCCAGCTTCACCAGGATGCGGCTGACATGGGTCTTCACGGTGGAGTCGGCCACCACCAGCCGCTCGGCGATCTCCGCGTTCGACAGGCCCTGCGCGATCAGCACCAGCACCTCCGTCTCCCGCTCGGTCAGCTCGCCGTAGGCCGCGTGCGCGGCGGGCATCAGGCGGGGGGCCTCGGCCAGCCGGGAGAACTCGTGGATCAGCCGCTTGGTGACCGTCGGCGCGAGCAGTGCCTCTCCCGAGGCCACCACCCGCACCCCGTCGGCGAGTTGGCGTGCGGAGGCATCCTTCAGGAGGAAGCCGGAAGCGCCCGCCCGCAGCGCCTGGTACACGTACTCGTCCAGGTCGAAGGTGGTCAGCACCAGCACCTTCGCCGCCGCGTCCGCCGCGATGATCTCCCGCGTCGCCTCGATGCCGTTCATCTCCGGCATCCGGATGTCCATCAGCACGACGTCCGGGGCCAGTTCACGCACCCGCCCGACCGCCTCCCGGCCGTCGACCGCCTCACCGACCACCTCGATGTCCGGCATCGCGTTCAGCAGGACCGAGAAGCCCTCGCGGACCATCATCTGGTCGTCGGCGATCACCACGCGGATCGTCATGCCGCACCCTCGTTCGGGGCGGCCGGGACCGGCAGGAACACCGTCACCTCGTAGCCGCCCTCGGCCGTCGGGCCCGCGGTCATCTCGCCGTTCAGCATGGTGACCCGTTCCCGCATGCCCGTGATGCCGTGCCCGGCGCCGGGGGAGGGCTTGATGAGGCTCGGCGCGGGCGGTGCCCCGTTGACCACGCGCAGGCCCAGTCCGCCGAGTACGTACCCGATCTCGACCTTGGCGTCGGCCCCGGGCGCGTGCCGCAGCGTGTTGCTCAGCGCCTCCTGCACGATCCGGTACGCCGACAGCTCCACGCCCTGCGGGAGTTCGCGCACCGCGCCCGTCACCAGCTTGGTCACGTCGAGGCCCGCGTCCCGCACGTTGGCGAGCAGGCCGTCCAGCTCCGCGAGGGTGGGCTGCGGGGCGTCCGGCGCCGCGTAGTCCTGGGCGCGGACCACACCCAGGACCCGGCGCAGCTCGGTCAGGGCGGCGACCGCGTTCTCCCGGATGGTGGCGAACGCCTGCTCCAGTTCCGGCGGCGGGTTCTCCACCCGGTACGGCGCGGCCTCCGCCTGGATGGCGACCACCGACATGTGGTGGGCGACCACGTCGTGCAGCTCGCGGGCGATGGTGGTGCGCTCCTCCAGCAGGGTGCGCCGGGAACGCTCGTGCGCGGTGACCGTCTGGTGGACGCTCACCTCCCGCCGGGCCTGTCGCAGGGTCTGCCGGACCGAGACGGTCAGCAGGGCCACGCCGGCGCAGAACAGCAGCGGCCCCAGGTCGGAGCCGTAGCCGAAGTCGCTCCGGCCGAACAGGCCGTCGGCGAGGACCCCGTAGGCCGCGGTCACCAGCCACATCCAGGCGGCCGTGCGGGGGCGGGTGCGCACCGCGACGACCGTCAGGACGGCCAGGTGCCCGACGAAGCCGCCCGGCGGGAACGGGGACTCGCCGGAGACACCGCCGACCAGGACGAGGGCGACCGTGTTCGCGGCCAGGGAGACCCAGAACGCCCCCGCCGGACGGACCAGGGTCAGCAGCACCGGCGCCCCGGCCAGCAGCCCGCACACCAGGCCGAACAGGCCGCCGGTGTACGTGGTCACCAGGGCGACGAACACCGACAGCCCCGCGAGCGCGACGACCACCGCGTGCGGCGCCCAGGCCCCGTACTCCCTCATCCGCTCGGAACCGCGGCGGGTGAAGCGGCCGCCCGGTTCCGTGGGCGGCAGCGGGCGGTAGGCGAAGGCGTCGTGGAACAGGTCCCGCCGCAGCCCGCGCAGGGCGTCCGCGGCGAACCGGACCTCGGGGCTGCGCGGCCGCGCGGTGCCGCCCGGCGGTATCGGCTGGGTGTGCGTCGTTTCGGTCACGGAAGAGACGGTAGGCGGAGGGCGGGGGTGCGGTCGTCCCCTCACAGGGGGGTTCTCGGGGGTCCGTCTCAGGGAGGACGTCCGGCGCGTCAGTCGTTCGAGCTGCGCGGGCGCCCGTACTGCTCCTCGGTGACGGCCTCGCGCCAGACGGTCTCGGGGGTGCCGTTCCCGGCGCCCTCCCACAGCGCGAGGTGCTCCATGAAGGTGTCCGGCGCGGCACCGTGCCAGTGCTCCTCGCCCGGCGGGCAGGTGATCGTCTCGCCCGGCCGGGCCGCGAGGACCACACCGTCGCGGGTGCCGACCAGCGCGGTGCCGGAGACGACGCGCAGGGTCTGGCCGAGGACGTGGGAGTGCCAGTGGGTACGTGCGCCGGGCGCGAACCGCACCAGGTTGGCCCGCATACGGGAGGGCTCCTCGCCCGCGCAGATCACGTCGAACCACACGTCCCCGGTGAACCACTCGGCGGGACCCTTGGCGGTGGGGACGGGCTGCGTGAACTCCATGGTCATCCACTTCCGGAGATGTGCGGTTCCAGGGACGCCCGAGGCGCCCGGCGCCCGGCAGGCGTCCAGTTCCGAGGGTCACACGGACCGGCGGCGCGTGCGGAACTCCGGCGGCCGAACGGGTTCGAGGAAAACCGCCGATCCGGAATGCGGACGCCATGGGAATTTCTTTGTCCAGCTGTCAAAAAGGTTTTACACAGCGAGGTTTGAGATCCCTTTTCCTCTCCCGGAACAGCCCGGCCCCCTAGGGAAAACCCTCGCTTGCCCCGGCGCTTGGTGACATGACCTAGTCAAGGTGCCATTCTCGCCCCGTACGCGCATCCTCCCCACTCCCTTCACAGGAGGAGTACGAGTGAGACGCCTTCCCCACAGACCCCTTTCCGGCCGGGTTTCCCGCAAGGGAGCCACGGTCGGAGCCGCCCTGCTCTCCACGGCGGCCCTCCTCGCCGTGGCCGTCCAGGCGACCCCCGCGGCGGCCCGGCCCGCGGCCCCCCACGCCTCGCTGCGCACCGGCGGCCTGGAGGCCAAGCTCAGCCCCGCCCAGCGCGGCGCCCTGCTCAAGACCGCCAAGCAGCGCACCGACGACACCGCCCGCTCCCTCGGCCTCGGCGCCCAGGAGAAGCTGGTCGTCCGGGACGTCGTCAAGGACAACGACGGCACCCTGCACACCCGTTACGAGCGCACCTACGCGGGCCTGCCGGTCCTCGGCGGCGACCTCGTGGTGCACACCCCGCCCGCCTCCCTGGCCAAGGGCACGGTCAGCACCACCTTCGCCACCAAGCGCACCATCAAGGTCGCCTCCACCACCCCGGCCGTCACCAAGTCCGCCGCGCAGTCCACGGCGCTCAAGGCCGCCAAGGCCCTGAAGGCGGAGAAGCCCGCCGCCGACAGCGCGCGCAAGGTGATCTGGGCCGGTTCCGGCACGCCGACCCTCGCCTGGGAATCCGTCATCGGCGGTTTCCAGGACGACGGCACGCCGAGCAAGCTGCACGTCATCACCGACGCGAACACCGGCAAGGAGCTGTACCGGTACCAGGCGGTGCAGACCGGCGTCGGCAACACCCAGTACAGCGGCCAGGTCACGCTGACCACCGCGCAGTCGGGCTCCAACTACACCCTCACCGACAGCACGCGCGGCGGCCACAAGACGTACAACCTGAACCGCGGCACCTCCGGCACCGGCACGCTGTTCTCCCAGACCAACGACACCTGGGGCAACGGCACCACGTCCAACGCCGCCACGGCGGGCGCGGACGCCGCCTACGGCGCCCAGGAGACCTGGGACTTCTACAAGAACACCTTCGGCCGCAGCGGCATCAAGAACGACGGCGTCGGCGCCTACTCCCGCGCGCACTACGGCAACGCGTACGTGAACGCGTTCTGGGACGACTCCTGCTTCTGCATGACCTACGGCGACGGCACGGGCAACAACGACCCGCTGACCTCGCTGGACGTCGCCGGGCACGAGATGAGCCACGGCGTCACCTCCAACACCGCCGGACTCAACTACACCGGGGAATCCGGCGGGTTGAACGAGGCGACCTCCGACATCTTCGGCACCGGTGTGGAGTTCTACGCGAACAACACCACCGACCCCGGTGACTACCTCATCGGTGAGAAGATCGACATCAATGGCAACGGCACGCCGCTGCGTTACATGGACAAGCCGAGCAAGGACGGTGCCTCGAAGGACAGTTGGTCCTCCAGCCTCGGCGGCCTGGACGTGCACTACTCCTCGGGCCCGGCGAACCACATGTTCTACCTGCTCTCCGAGGGCAGCGGCACCAAGGTCATCAACGGCGTCACCTACAACAGCCCGACCTCGGACGGCGTCGCGGTCACCGGCATCGGCCGGGACAAGGCCCTCCAGATCTGGTACAAGGCGCTGACGACGTATATGACGTCCAGCACCAACTACGCCGCCGCCCGCACCGCCGCCCTGAACGCGGCCACCGCGCTCTACGGCGCCAACTCCGCCGAGTACGCGGGTGTCGGCAACGCCTTCGCCGGGATCAACGTCGGCAGCCACATCAACCCGCCGGCCAGCGGGGTGACCGTCACCAACCCGGGCAACCAGAACGCCACGGTGGGCAAGGCGGTCAGCCTCCAGATCCAGGCCAGCAGCACCAACAGCGGCGCGCTGAGCTACAGCGCCACCGGGCTCCCGGCCGGGCTCTCGATCAACGCCTCCACGGGCCTGATATCCGGCACCCCGACCGGTGCGGGCTCCTCCAGCACCACGGTCACCGTCACCGACTCCGCGGGCAAGACCGGCACGGCCGCCTTCACCTGGACGGTCAGCGCCACCGGCGGCGGCTGCTCGGCAACCCAGCTGCTCGCCAACCCCGGCTTCGAGTCCGGCAACACCGGCTGGACCGCGAGCAGCGGCGTCATCACCACCGACAGCGGCCAGGCCAGCCACGGCGGCTCGTACAAGGCATGGCTGAACGGCTACGGCGCCACGCACACCGACACCCTGGCCCAGTCGGTCGCGATCCCGGCGGGCTGCAAGGCGACCCTCACCTTCTACCTGCACGTGGACTCGGCGGAGACCACCACCAGCACCCAGTACGACAAGCTGACGCTCACCGCCGGTTCGACCACCCTCGCGACCTACTCCAACCTCAACAAGGCCACGGGGTACGTCCAGAAGACCATCGACCTGTCCTCGCTGGCGGGCTCGACGGTCAGCCTGAAGTTCACCGGGGTCGAGGACTCCTCGCTCCAGACCAGCTTCGTCGTCGACGACACCGCCCTGACGACCGGCTGATCCGCACCTCCCCGCACGACAAGGGCCCCGCACACAGGTGTGCGGGGCCCTTCGCGTCGCCCGTCAGTTGAACGGGTCCAGCGTGAGATACGCCTGCTGCGGGTTGCCGTCGTTGACCAGCGACTCGTGGTTGCCGACGTCGTCGAAGGCGAAGGCGTACGCCTTGCCGTCGGCCATCTGCGCGTGGATGGCCTTCGCGTACTGGTTGGTGACCCCGTCCTGGTAGAAACCGGCGTCCGAGGAGTCCGGCTGGTTGGGGTTGCTCAGCAGCGTGGAGCGGTTGTAACCGGCGCACAGAGTACGGGAGATGGGGCCGCGCACCAGGTCGTTGGGCGCGTCCAGCAGCTTGTGGCAGCCGAAGATGCTGGAGGCGTCCGGCTTCTGGAAGCTGGTGACGACCGCGCCGGAGGAGTTGGTGAAGTTCATGACGTTGCCCGAGACCCGACCGAAGTACTTGGTGTTCGGCTGGTCGGTGAACGGCGTCACGGTCAGGTTCTGCGAGGAGTACTTCGACCAGACCCGGTTGACGTAGTCGTCCATCACGTTCGCGGGCAGCGCCCCGGTCTCCACGCCGTACAGCGGGGAGAGGGCGCGCAGCACGGTGCCGTCCGAGCGGGTCTGCACGAGGCCGGACCAACCCGACTTGCTCTTCAGCGAGTTCATGACGGCCGCGTAGCCGCCTGCCTTGAGGTGCCCGGTGGTGGCGACCTGGCCGTTGCCCCGCTTCACGCCGACCGCGTAGGGCGCCGAGAACATGTCCACCTGGGTGCTGTTCAGCCAGAGCCCGGCGTCGTTCAGCGTGTACTCGGACCAGCTGAACAGGATGTCCCGGTTCGGGTCCGACGGGTTCTGCACGGCGGGCTGCACCAGACCGCCGGTGGTCAGCCGGAAGTCCAGCTTGCGGCCGTAGGAGAAGTAGATCCGGCCGGAGAACTTCGGTATCCGGATGGTCGTCGACTGGCCCGGACCGGGCCCGGCGATGGCCGCGTCCGGCGCGGGGGTCGGCGGGTTGCCGCCCGCGGGCCAGGCGTGGAAGGTGCCGCCCGCGTCGGCCCAGCCCTGCCGCCCGGAGGACAGCTGGGTGCCGAGGTCGTAGATGTACACCGGCTCGGAGCGGCCCGAGTTGTTGGTGATCTGGAGCGGGATCGTGTCCGGCACCGCGGCACTGGCCTCACCGGCGGCGCCGAAGGTGAGGACCGAGCCGACCAAGGCGGCCGTGGCCGTGGCCGACAGTACGGAACGAGCGATTCTTCGAGTCAACTCTCCACCTCCGTGTGGGGGTTCGGGGCGGTACGGATGTTGGTCCGGACCTTTTTGAGAGCGCTCTCAGAGTGCTTGTGTGTCACGGACGTGTCAATCAGTTGAACCGAACAGAACACGTTCCGTGATGTGAGCAAGCGTCAAAAAGTGCGCCGCAAAAGAGAGTTGAGTGCCTCCCAGTGGCGCTCCTCGGCCGCCTGGTCGTAGGACGAGGTGTCCTTCTGGGTGTAGCCGTGCGGCGCGCCCTCGTAGACCTCGCTGGTGTGGCGCACTCCGGCGGCCGTGAGCGCGTCGTCCAGGCGGCGCATCTGCTCCTCGGGCATCGAGGAGTCCTGGTCGGCGTGGCCGAAGTACAGCTCGGCCGTGACCCGGTCGGCGCCCAGGTGCGGGCTGTCCGGGTCCTCGGTGGCCAGGTTGCCGCCGTGGAACCCGGCGGCCGCCGCCACCCGGTCCGGATGCGTGGCCGCCGCGCGCAGCGCGAGCCGGGCGCCCATGCAGTACCCGGTCACCGCCACCGGTCCGGCCGCGACCGACGGGGAGTCCGCCAGCCAGTTCAGGAACGCGTCCGCGTCCACCTCCGCCTGCCGGGGCGTCAGCGAGTGCACCAGGGGGCCGAGCCGCTCCCAGATCGTCGGGTCGGACCCCGGGTCGATGAACTCGGGCAGCTCCACCACGGGGGCCGTCCCCTGCCGGTAGAACACATTGGGCACCAGCACGGTGTACCCCTCTGCGGCCAGCCGGCCGGCCATCTCCTTCAGCCAGGGCCGCAGCCCGTAGGCGTCCTGGTAGAAGAGGACGCCGGGATGCGGCCGCCCGTCGGCGGGGTGGACGAGGTAGGCGTCGGCGACACCGTCCCCCGTCGGGATGGTGACGGTCGTTCCCTGGACGTCGGTCATGATGCGCACGCTCCCTGGCCGGTCTGCTGCCGGGCTGTTGTCGGGCTGTTGTCGGTCCGGGGCTGGTCTACTCGAACCGCGCGGGGTCGCCCGCGCCCACCCGTACGATCTCCGCCTCGCCGCTGGAGAAGTCCACCACCGTCGTCGGCTCCGTACCGCACTCGCCGGAGTCCACCACCGCGTCCACCACATGGTCGAGCCGGTCCTTGATCTCCCAGCCCTGGGTCAGCGGCTCCTCCTCGTCGGGAAGCAGCAGCGTGCTGGAGACCAGCGGCTCGCCCAGCTCGGCCAGCAGCGCCTGGGTGACCACATGGTCGGGGATGCGCACGCCCACCGTCTTCTTCTTCGGGTGCAGCAGCATGCGCGGCACCTCACGGGTGGCGGGCAGGATGAAGGTGTAACTGCCCGGCGTCGCCGCCTTCACCGCGCGGAAGACGTCGTTGTCGATGCGGACGAACTGCCCGAGCTGCGCGAAGTTCTGGCACATCAGCGTGAAGTGGTGCCGGTCGTCCAGGCGGCGGATGGAGCGGATGCGCTCCATGCCGTCCTTGCTGCCCAGCTTGCAGCCCAGCGCGTAACACGAGTCCGTGGGATAAGCGATCAGCGACCCCGACCGGACCGCGTCCGCGATCTGCGACACCGCACGGGGCTGCGGGTTCTCGGGGTGCACGTCGAAGTACTTGGCCATCCGCCGAGCTTAAGCCGTCCCCTCGCGCCACTCGCGCACCCCCACCCGGCCAGGCGTAGCACGCGCGGACCGGGGCACCCGCACGGCGAGGCACCCGGAGCACTCTCCCCCCTAGGGGGTGTCTCCTCGATCTTCGTGGATCAGCCCGCGGCGTCTGGTGCGGTGCCTCGGCGTGCGGTCGAGTCGTCCTCGTACTGGACGTACTTGGGCGATTCGACCGTGCGGCGAGGTGCCGTGCCAGGGGGCACCTCCCGGCCGGAGGCTGGGGGAGGCGCGGGCCCGCGAAGATCGGGGAGACGCCCCCCAGCTCCGGGCCCCGCCGTCTCCGCCGGTGGCCAACGCCCCCCAGGCCACCGGCGGAGCCATGTCCGCGTCCGCCCGGCGACGCGCGGAAGGGGTGTCGGGTAACGTCGGCCGTCGAACGCCGACGCCGAGACGGGACGAGGAGAGGCACCACGTGGCCGCCCGAACCGGCGAGGGCACCCAGGCCCCACCGCCGCACGACACCGCCGCCACCTGGGCGGAAGAGCTGCTCGACCAGCTGCGCCCCGCCGTCCGGCACCCGCGCCGGGCCGTCACCTGGCTCGCCCGCACCGTGCACGCCACCGTCGGTCTCGAGCGCGCCGACGGCCGGCTCCTCGCCGGTGAGCACCTCCCCGTCGACCCCGCCGTCCGCGCCGACGTGGCCACCGGCCGGATCTCCGCCGCCGCCCTGGAGGACGGCGGACGCCATGTCCACCTGGTCGGCATCCGGCACCCCGGACCGGGACGCGCGGCGGGCGCCCTGCTCACCGTGGCCCGGCCCGAACCCTTCGACCGCCGCGCCGCCGAGATCGTCCACCGCACCGCCGGAGTCCTCGGCCTGCTGCTCCGGGAGGGCGAACTCGCCCGCTCCGCACGGCGGTTGCGGCGGGCCTCCGCCGACCTGCGGCTGGCCATCCTGCAACTGCTCATGGTGGAGGACGTGGTCTCCGCCCGCCGGGTCGCCGCCGGACTCTGGCCCGGCCTGCTCGAACAGGACACCGCCCGCGTCCACGTCCTCGAGGGCACGCCCGCCGGACGCGACGCCCTCGCCGAGGAGTGCGCCGACGTCACCGAGGGCCGCGCGCTCGTCGTGCGCTGCCCCGCCATGGACGCCCACGTCATCGTCGTCAGCACCGACTCGGCGCCGAGTGACCGGCTGCGCGCCCTCGCCGCCGACCGTCCGGGCACCTACCTCGGCGGCAGCCTCCACCAGCGCCTCGCACGCACCGCCACCGCCTACGGACAGGCCATCAGCGCCCTCGCCGTCGCCCGGTTCAGCCCCGGCCGCAGCGCGGTCTACGCCGAACGCACCCACCCCGAACGCCTGCTGGACCCGGCCGCGCTGCGCACCTGGTCCGCCCGGACCCTGCGCCCGCTGGACACGCTGCCCCACCACACCCGCGCCGAACTGCTGGCCACCACCCGGCTGGGCCTGGACTTCACCGCGGTCAGCGCCGCCAAGGTGCTCGGCGTCAGCCGCAACACCGTCCGCGCCCGCATGGACCGGCTGCAGACCCTGCTGGACACCGACCTGTCCTGCCTCACCACCCGTACCGCCGTCCGCCTCGCCCTGCTCACCGAAGCGGCGCACGGCCCGTACGACCCCGGAGCCTCCCCCCACCCGCCCACCGGGGTCCGCTTCACCGACCTGCTCGACTCGGCCGCGCTGCGCGACTGGGCCGGGGACCTGCTCGGCAGGCTGGACGGCGACGGCCGCGACCTGCGCGGCACCCTGGGCGCCTGGATCGCGGCCGACGCGAACGCCGAACGCGCCGCCCGCCGGCGCGGAGTGCACGCCCAGACGGTCCGCGAACACGTCCGCGCCGCCGAACCCGTACTGGAACGGCAGCTTCTCGCGGGCGGCAGCGATCTGTACGAGGTGGTCCTCGCCCTCCTCGCGGACGGCACCCTCGCCGCCCCCGCGGCCGGAGCGAACGGGGACCAAGCGGACGCACCTGTGCACGGGTGAGTGCTCACCGGCGCGAACCGGGCACCGCTGCGATGGCCACCGCCCTGCCCCGAGGTTAGGTTCGGCAGTCATGCGGGGGTACGACCGGCGCGGGGGACCGGTCGTACCCCTCTCGTCCGCCCGGCCTGCGGCTCAGTGCTGGGCGTTCTGCGCGGGCAGTTCGAAGACGTGGTCCGGGGAGATGACCTTCGTGACGGCCTGCCCGAAGAGGGTGCTCGGCTCCTGGCCGCCGTGGGTGATGTCCGTGTTCAGCAGCACCACCAGCGAGGTCCGCGCCGACGGCAGATACACCGTCAGCGACTCGTACCCCGGCAGCGAGCCGTTGTGGCCGATCCAGCCGTGCACGTCGAAGATGCCCAGGCCGTAGCCCGCGTCGGGGTAGCCGGTCGGCGGGGTGAGCAGGCGCTGGCGCTGGGTGGCGGGGGAGACCATCGTCCGGCCGTCCGGGAACCGTCCGGTGGCCACCGTGCGGGACCACACCCGCAGGTCCTCCAGGTCCGAGACCATCGCCCCGGCCGCCCAGCCCCAGGACGGGTTCCAGCCGGCCGTCTCCGCGACCTTCCCGTCCGCCGTCTGGTTCGTGTACCCCTGCGCGTGCGGTTTGGGGAACTCGGCGCCCTCGGGGAACGACGTGTGCTTCATCCCGGCCGGGTCCAGCACGTGCTGCTGGATGTAGTCCCCGAGCCCCTGCCCGCTCTGCTGTTCCACGACCAGACCGAGCAGGATGAGGTTGGTGTTGCAGTAGTCGAACTTCGCGCCCGGCTTGAACTGCACCGGGTGCTTGAAGGCGTAGTCCAGCAACTCCTGCGGGGTGAAGGAGCGTTGCGGGTCCGAGGTGAGCGCCTTGACGAAGTCCGGGTCCTGGGAGTAGTTGAACAGCCCGCTGCGCATGTCGGCGAGCTGGCGCAGCGTGATCTTGTCGCCGTTCGGCACGTCGGCGATGTACCGGCCGATCGGGTCGTCCAGGTCCACCTTGCCCTGGTCGACCAGTTGCAGCAGCGCGGTGACGGTGAACGTCTTGGTCTCGCTGCCGATCCGCATGTACAGGTCCGGGGACATCGGGCGCCCGCTGCTCTTGTCGGCGACACCGAAGGAGCGGACGTAATTGCCCTTGTCCGGGGTCCAGATCCCGACCGTGACACCGGGGACGTTCGCCTCGCGCATCACCCGCTGCACGGCGTCGTCGATCTGCCGGTTCACCTCGGGCGTGAGGGCCTGTACGTCGGGGCCCGTGGGGGAGGGGCTCGGGGAAGGCGCGGTGGGCGGCGCCGCCAGGGAGGGGGCCGCGGTGAGCGGGACGACGAGTGCGCCGAGCGCGGCCGCGGTGGCGAGCCTCCGGCGCAGGCGTGCTGGGGAACGGGGCATGGGCTGACTCCAAGCACGGACGGCAAGCACGGACGAGCCGGAGCTGCGGCGGGGCTGACGCCCCGGGCTCTCAGCATAGGAGCGCTTCTTCCGCCCCGCCCGTCGGCCGTTCGGGTGAGCGCCGGGTCAGCGGGCCGACGGCTCCCGGGCCAGGACCAGCACACTGGCGTCGTCGTCCACCCGGTGACCCTGGCGGCGTACGTCCTCCCACAGGGCGTCCGGCAGCCCGGCCGTGCCGGTGTCCGCGAGGGCCGCCAGCCGTTCGGGCAGCGGATAGAAGCGGCCGGCGGCGTCCCGCGCCTCCCACAGCCCGTCCGAGGCGATCAGCAGCCGGTCGCGCGCGTCCAGGGTCACCGTGACCTCCTTCGGCGGATCGACACCGAGCAGACCGATGCCCAGCGGCGGACCCGGTGCGACCGTCAGTTCCCGCGCCCGCCCCGCGCGCAGCAGCACCGGCGGCGGATGCCCGCAGGCCACCACCCGCACCGTCCGGGTGTCGGCGGAGAACTCCAGCAGCACCGCCGTCGCGAACAACTCCGCGTGCCGCACCCCGGACGAGTCGACCACCAGCCTGCGGTCCATCCGGGCGGCCACCGTTTCCAGCGCCCGCTGGTCGAGCGTCGCCTCCCGGAACGCGCCCAGCAGCGCCACCACCGTCCGCACCGCCGAAAGCCCGTGCCCCTGGACGTCCCCCATGACCGCCCGCACCCCGTAGGGCCCGTCCCGTACGTCGAAGAAGTCCCCGCCCAGCAGCGTCCCGTCCTGCGCGGCCCGGCTGAACCCCGCGCACCGGACGCCGCCGACCCGCTCCGGCAGCGGCGGCATCACCGCGCGCTGCACCGCCTCGCCGATCTCCCGCTCCGTGTCCAGCTGGGCGTCCCGGTGACTGCGTACGTACGACACGAACACGCTCAGCAGGGACACGAACGCGATGGTCAGCAGGTCGGTGTCGCCCGGCCGGTTCAGATGGGTCACCGGCACGACCAGCGACACGATCACCAGCGCGCCCAGCACCGCCGTCGCCAGCGGCCCGTACGACAGCACCGCGAGCGGCGGGATCGCGCCGAGCAGGAAACCCAGATCGCTCGCGTGCGGGGTGACGAGCGTGGCCAGGGTGACCGCGATCAGCAGCAGCACCGGAAGCACCCGCACCCACGGCGGCGGGGGAGCGCCCCGCAGCCAGCCGCGCCGCTCCCGCGTTCGGCCCGGCGACCAGCCACGCAGCGATCTCACACGCCCACGCTACGCCGGGGCCGCCCCCGCCGCCCGCCCCGAAAAACCCCTGGACGCACGCGTGGGCGTCCCTCTAATGTGGCGCGGGCACGCCCCGAGACGGACCGGGAAGGAGGCGAGCGTCATGGACATCACCCCGCACGCGCGCTCCCTCCACTCCGTCATCCGGGTGTGCCCCTGACCGGACCGGGAGCGCCTCACCGCAGCCGCGTCTCCCGGAGGACACCTTGACCGCACCGGTCATCCGCACGCTCGACCAGAGCAGTGCCCAGCTTTTCCACGACCTGCCCGACCCGCTCGGCCTGAGCGAGCGGCACCGCACCACTCAATACCGCCCCGACTGGCAGCGCGTCGCCCTGCGCGACGGACGCCCCGTGGCCCGCGCCGCCTGGTGGGCCCGCGCCGAGGACCCCACCCCGCTGCTGATCAACTGGTTCGACGTCGCCGAGGGCGAGGAGGCGGCGGGCGCCGAGCTGCTGCGCACCGCGCCGTGGGCCACCTCGGAACTCGAGCTGGACCTGCCGCCCGGCTGGCGCGACAACCCGGCCCTGGCCGTCGCCGTCGCCACCCGCACCGCCGCCGCCCGCCTCGCCGGGTACGAACCCCTCGTCGAGCGCTTCCTCTACCGCTGGACCCCCGACCTGGGCCTGCCCGAACAGCCCGCCCGGCTGGAGTTCACCCCGGAACCGGACGACGCCGTCTTCCTCGACGCCCTGCGCCGCATCCACTCCGTCACCCTGGACGCCCACGCCCTCCGCGCCATCGAGAAGGGCGGCGTCGAACTCGCCGCCCAGGAGGAACTGGACTTCTTCCACTGGTGCCCCTCGCCCCGCGAGTGGTGGCGGGTCGCCCGTACCCCCGAGGGCGAGACCGTCGGCATCCACATCCCGGCCCACAACCCCTCCGGGCCCTGCGTCGGCTTCATCGGCGTCGTCCCCGAACAGCGCGGCCACGGCTACGCCTACGACCTGCTCGCCGACTGCACCCGCTTCCTCGCCGACCAGGGCGCCGACTTCATCGCGGCCGCCACCGACCAGGGCAACTTCCCGATGGCCGCCCACTTCACCGCGGTCGGCTATCCCGTCGTACGAGAGCGCGTCAGCTTCTGGACCGACCGGGAACCGGCCGCCTAGTCCACATCCTCGGCGCCCAGCCGCGCCTGCGCCTCCGCGAGGATCTCCGTCACCCGGAGTCCGAACGCTGCGTCGCAGGCGTGTCGGCGGCCGGTGCGCGCGGCGGACGCCAGCGCGTCCACCGCGCGGCCCAGCGCGGGCACCGCGCCCTCCGAACTCCTCGGCAGCAGCGTCACCCCCGACTCGCCCCGCAGCTCCACATCGGCCCCGGCCGCCGAGGGCGGCGCCGACAGACTCAGCGTCAGCGTGCTCGACGCGCCGGTGGCATGGTCCAGCACCAGATGCACGGTGTCCGCGGGGCCGTGCGCCGCCGCCAGCACCTGCCGTACGTCACCCAGCACCGGCAGCAGGACCGACAGCGCGTGCGGGCCCACGTCCCACAGCGCGCCCTTCTCCCGCCGCCACGCCGAGGCCGCGAACGGGCTGTCGCTGGTGAACACCGAGCCCAGCCACTGCGCCCGCGCCGTGAACCACCCCGCCTCGGCGGCCTGTTCCTCGATCCACGCCTCCGGCTCCTTCTGGAACCGGGTGGTGAAGAACACCACCGACGCCACCTGGGCCCGCCGGGCCGCCTCGGCCACCGCCCGCGCGTCGGCCACGCTCAGCGCCAGCGGCTTGTCCAGCAGCAGATGCCGCCCGGCCCGCGCCGCGCGTACCGCCAACTCCGCCTGCACGGACGGCGGGAGGGCCACCGCCACCGCCTCCACATCGGCCAGCAGCGCGTCCACGTCCGGGTACGCCCGCACCCCGTACTCCCCGGCCAGCGCGGCCGCCGCCTCCGGATGGCGACCCCAGACCCCGGCGAAGTCCACGCCCGCGTGGCCGGCCAGCGCCGGGGCGTACGCGGTGCGTGCCCACGGGCCCGTTCCCAGCAGTCCGATGCGCATCGAGCGCTCCCTTCTCCCGGCCGCTCTCCACGGCATCAGGGCACTCTGCCCCTGTTCTCGTGGGTATACGGCTCCACGGGCCCGTCGTCTCCGGCGAGCCAGCGGGCGATCGTCTCCGCGATCGGCTGACCGGTGTCCAGCTCGACGAAACCGAACTGCCCCGACTGATTGCACTCCAGGAACCACCAGGTCCCCTCCGCGTCCTCCGCGAAGTCGAAAGCGCCGTAAGCCAGTTCGGCGGCACGCAGATAGCGGCGGACCGACCGGGCCACCCCCGGCGGCACCTCGGTGGCGAGCCAGGGGGAGACGGACGGGGCGAAACGGACGTCCACATGGTCGGGGTGGGCATCCGGATCGGCCGGTTTGCGTGCCGCCAGCAGCCGGTCCCCGACCGCCGTGAGCCGGATGTCGGCCCGCTTGTCCACCCGCCGCTGGAGCAGCGTCGGCCCGAAGGCCACGGCACTGAAGTCGGTGCCCGGCGCGACCCGGCTGGTCGGCACGGCGCGCGGCGGTTCCTGCGGATGCGCGCCGGAGACCGGCTTGACCACCACGTCCCGGTGCCGCTCGGCGAACTCCCGCGCCGCCTCCGGGAACGTGGTGATCAGCGTGGCCGGGACCGGCAGTCCGCTGCGCTGGGCGAGCCGCAGCTGCCACGGCTTGTGCCGGGCCCGGCGGGCCGCGTCCGGATGGTTCATCCAGCGGGCGTCGCCGCACCGCAGCATGCCGTACAGCGCCTGCGTCGACTCCTGGGTCAGCCAGGAGGACGGCCGGGCGGCGCGGGCGGCCGCGTCGCCCGGCCTGCGCACCCAGATGGAGCGCAGGCCGCTCATCCCGACCAGGCGCCCGCCGACGGACAGCTGTCCGCCCAGGGCGTCCCCCGCGTACTCGCCGGTGAGCGACACCCCGTTGGTCAGGTCGGCGGGGTCGAACCGGACGACGGGCACGCCCGTCTCGCCCAGTCGCAGGACCACCATGTCCGCCGTGACGTCCTCGTCACTGGTCAGGATGAGCACGGTCATCGTCCGGGGCCCGCGATCAGTCGTCGAAGTGCGTCTTGGAACCCGCCGTGGAGGTGGTCGTCCCCAGGGCGAGCAGGACCGCGTGGTCGGTCGCGGCGATCCGCCCGTCCGGCAGGACGTTCAACTGCAGTGCGGAGTCGTACGAATACGCTGCGGTGACATCCAACTGGCCAGCAGGCCGCGCGTAGTTGAGCGTGAACGGTTGCATGGTCTCTCCCCTGTTTCGTCCTTCACGTCCTTATACGAATCGAACGATTGGTTGGTTTCCTCACGCTCCGTGACAGCGGTCCGGAGGGAGGCACCGTGAGCCGGTGGGTCAGCTGGAAGGACGCCGGTCAGGGCGCGGTGGCTGCGCTCCACCGCACATTCGTCTGCCCCGAATGCTCTTCTCCGGACCCCGATTACCCGGCCAAGGTGGCGCGGGCGGCGGCCAGGGCCTGTTCGGCGTACCCCCGGCCGAACAGCACGGCGTGCACCAGCAGCGGGAAGAGCTGATGCGCCCCGACCCGGTCGCGCCAGCCCGCGGCGAGGGGGCTCGTCTCCTCGTACCCGGCCAGTACCTGTTCCAGGTGGGGGCAGCCGAAGAGGCTCAGCATCGCCAGGTCGGTCTCCCGGTGGCCGCCGTGCGCGGCCGGGTCGATGACGTGGACCTCGCCGTCGGCGCCCCACAGGACGTTGCCCTGCCACAGGTCGCCGTGCAGTCGCGCGGGCGGCTCGGCGGGCCCCGCGAGCGCGGGCAGCCGCTCGCACACCGCCTCGATCACCCCGGCCTCGCCCGTCCGGACGATCCCCGCGTCGACCGCGGTACGCAGATACGGCAGCACCCGGTGCTCGGCGTACCAGGAAGGCCAGTCGTCGCCCCGCGCGTTGCGCATCGGCGCGCGGCCGATGTACGCCTCCTCGGGCCCGTCCGGCGGGGCGGCGCCGAACGCGGGGGCGCCGGACGCGTGCAGGGCGGCCAGGGCGTGGCCGAAGCGCGTCGCCGCCCCGGGGCCGGGACTGCCGGTCGGTACCCGCTCGCTGACCAGCGACCACTCGTCGAACCCGAGCACCTCCGGCACGCGCACCGCGCCCGCGGCGGCGAGCCAGCGCAGCCCGGCCGCCTCGGCGCGCGCGGCGCCGGGGCCGTCCCCGCGCTTGACCATCACCGTGGTGCCGTCCTCGAGGGTCACCTCGGCGGGCGACCCCGTCGCCACCGGGCCGCCCGTGACCCGGCGCCCGGTGAGCCGGGACGCCGTCAGCCCTGGATCTTCGACTCGCTCGATCACGGCCCCAGGGTACGACCCGCAAAACCCCCGCCACGTCGAGAACTTCGCGCATTGCTACGACGGTTTTCGGCCAAGTTTGCCCGGAATGCCGGGTGGTGGTGCCCGGCTGCTTCCGTGGGACGGGCGGAGGGCGCGCCGAGCCGTCGTACCCGGCGCCGGACGGGTCGTCGGCTGACCCGTTCGGGGGTCGTACCGGCGTGTCGCTGGGACAGACGGGTGGAGAGCTGACCCGGCTGGACGGCCTGGATGGTGCGCGGCGACGGCCTGTCCGACGGTGGATCATGTCGAGGCCGGGTCATGTCAGCCGATGAGGAATCAGCTGCCCGGCCACGGCGGAAGGACACAGACATGCGCTCTGCCCGCATTCTTCTCGCCACGGCGGCCGCGTCCGCCGCCATCGCCCTGGCCCCCGGCGCCGCGCTCGCCGGGGACGACGGAGGCCGGGACGACTCCTCCTACAACAAGGAGCACGACAGCGGCTCCGACCGCGACAAGGGCTCCGGTGACAAGGAGTCCGGTGACAAGGAGTCCGGCGGACGGGACTCCGGCGGCAAGGACTCCGGGGGCAAGGACTCCGGCCGTGACTCCTACGACTCCGACGACGACGGGCCGCGCGGCGGCATGCACACGGGCGGCGGCGCCCTGGCCGCCGTCAACAGCGACGACTGGAGCTCCGACTCCGGTGACGACAGCCGCTTCGACCCGGAGAGCTACAAGGACAAGGGCGACGGCGGTGGCAGCGGCGGCGGCGGTAAGGACAGCGGCGGTGGCGGCAAGGACAGCGGGGGCAAGGGCGACTCCGGCGGTGACGAGCCGCGCGGCGGCATGCACACCGGTGGCGGCGCCCTCGCCGACTCCGGCGGTGTGACCATGGGCGGCGCCGCCGTGCTCGCCGCCGGCGCGCTGGGCGCCTACGCGCTGCGCCGCAAGAAGTCCGCCGGGTCCGCGTCCTGACCGTTCCCGCGCATCAGGGGCCGTGGCCGCCGTCGACGCATGGTCGCGTCGGCGGCCCGCGCCCCCCGACCCCGATCCCTGTGCTGCCGTGCCCGAGCGAGGTGGTGTCCGATGGCAGCAGACCCTTCCGGTGACCCCGCGGGCCGGGGCGGCCGACTGACGTTGTGGGGGGTGGCCATCGCCATCCTCGCCCTCAGCGTCTTCGGCGGCCATCACGGCACCGGCACCGGCACGGACGCGGCCCGCACCAGGACCGCGACGGCGGGCGCGGTCAAGGCGGGAGCGCCACTGCCCCGCTCGGCGCCCACCCGGCTGCGCATCCCCAAGATCGGCGTGGACGCGCCCTTCACCGCCCTGGTGCTCGCCTCCACCGGCCAGTTGGAGCCCCCGCCCGCGGGCAACACCAACCTCGTCGGCTGGTACGCCAAGGGCGCCTCGCCCGGCGAGAAGGGCACCTCGGTCATCGCCGGCCACGTGGACACGACCACCTCGGCGGCCGTCTTCGCCAACCTCGACGACCTGGAGCCCGGCGACCGCTTCTCCGTGGAGCGCGCCGACGGCAACACCGCGAACTTCGTCGTGGACAGCGCCGACACCTTCGCCAAGGACGACTTCCCCAGCGAGCGGGTGTACGCGAACGCCGAGCGCCCCGAGGTCCGGCTCATCACCTGCGCCGGGGACTACGACCACTCGGCCAAGGACTACACGGAGAACCTGGTCGTCTTCGGCCACCTCGTCTGAGGCGCCGCGCTCACCGTCTGAGGCGTCGCGCTCACCGGGTACGGGCTGCCAGCGGACCGTCCGGGGCGAAGGCTAGCGCGGCGAACCGCTCGCCGATCCGCCGGTGCGCGGCGCCGTCCGGGTGCAGCCCGTCCGGCAGCGGCAGCTCCGCGAAGTCGGCCTCCCCGTACAGCTCGCGCCCGTCGAGGACATACAGGTGCGGGTCCTCGGCGGAGCGCTGGGCCACGATCCGGGCCAGCTCCTCGCGTATCGCGGTGAGGGTCAGCTTCCCCCGGGCGGTCTCCGCCGGGTCTCCGGCCGCCCGGAAGGCGAGGCGGCCCTCGCTCAGGGCGGTGAGGTCCGGCATCGTGGGGCCGGGGGTGTCCTCGTGCATCGGGCACAGGACGGGGGATACCACGAGCAGCGGCGTGTCGGGGTGCCCCTCGCGGACGGTGTCGAGGAACCCGTGCACGGCGGGCCCGAACGCGCGCAGCCGCATGAGGTCGGTGTTGACCAGGTTGATGCCGATCTTGACGCTGATCACGTCGGCCGGGGTGTCACGCAGCGCGCGGGCGGTGAACGGGTCCAGCAGCGCGCTCCCGCCCAGCCCCAGGTTGACCAGCTCGACCCCGCCCAGCGAGGCGGCGACGGCGGGCCACACACCGGTCGGGCTCGCGGCGTCCGAGCCATGGCTGATGGAGCTGCCGTGGTGCAGCCACACCGGACGGCCCGAGGCGGGTACGGGTTCCACGGGGGCGTCGGTGCGCAGGGTGACCAGCTCGGTGGTCTCGTTGTGCGGCAGCCAGATCTCCACGGTCTTGTCCTCGGCGGACAGTCCGGCGAAGCGGGCGGTGCCCACCGGGCCGGAGGTGCGCTCGGCGGCACCGGTCGCCATGTCGATCGTCAGCGTGTCGCCACCGGTGACCGTGGCGCTGCCCGCCAACTGCCCGTCGACCAGCAGGTCGTAGACGCCGTCCGGGCGGGGTGGTGCGCCGAGGTAGGCCCGCTTGGTCGGCAGGGTGTCCAGCTCGATCGCCGTGGCGCGGGTGCGGAACACCAGTCGTACGCCGGAGGGCTGGGACTCGGCCAGGTCCAGCTGCGGGTCGGCGCACTGGGCACGGGCCCGGGCGGGCAGCCGGTGCGGGAGCAGGCCGCGTTCGGTGCGCTCCAGTTCGAGGGCGCCCCGGACGAGGTCGGCGGTGAGGGGCGTGGTGGTCCAGGCGGTGGTCATCGGGGGCCTGTCGGGAGAGGGGCGGGCGGGGGAGTGGAGGGCCAGTTGCGCAGGAGGGCGTCCAGGGCGTCGAGCACGCGTTCCCAGGACTCCTGCGAGTCGGGGGCGCTGTGGTCGAAACCGCCCGCCGACTCCAGGCCCACATAGCCGCTGAACACACTGCCCAGCAGGCGTACGGCATGTGTCTGGTCGGGTTCGTCGAGGTCGTAGCCGCGCAGGATCGCCCGCGTCATCGCCGCGTGCCGGACGCCCGCGCTCGCGGCGGCGGTCTCCGGGTCCAGCCGGTAGCGGGCCGCCTCGAAGCGGCCGGGGTGCGCACGGGCGTAGTCGCGGTAGGCGTCGGCGAACGCGGTCAGGGCGTCCTTCCCGGCCCGTCCCGCGAGCGCCTCGGCGGCGCGGTCGGCCAGCTCCTCCAGGGCGAGCAGCGCGATCCGGGTGCGCAGATCGTGGGAGTTGCGCAGATGCGAGTACAGGCTCGCCGTCTTCACGTCGAACCGCCGGGCCAGCGCGGACACCGTCACCTGCTCGAACCCGGCCTCATCGGCCAGCTCCGCCCCGGCCCGCACCAGCCGCTCCGTACTCAGCCCCGCACGCACCATGACCCCACCTCTCGAAGAACCTGACCGATTATGTATTTACCTAAAGGCTTTAGGCAAATGAGGATCACGTGTAGGTGGCAAGAGGGTGTTCTGGAGTGGGATCGGCTCCTGGTTCGAGTCAGTCGGCCCGGAGCAGGGCGCGCAGCTCGGTGGTGTCGATGATGTGGGCCCGTGCGGGGAAGACGCGGTGGAGCAGGGTGTCGTGGACTTCGGTGTCCGGGTCGGCGACGCAGTCAGACAGGATGTAGAGCTGGTAGTCGCGGTCGGCGGCGTCGATGACGGTGGACAGGACGGCGCCACTGGTGCTGATGCCGGAGACGACCAGGGTGGTGATGCCGCGCTCGCGTAGCTGCCGGTCGAGGTCGGTGGTGGACATGCCGCCGTAGCGGATCTTGCGCACGACGATGTCGCTGTCCCGGGGAGCCAGGCGCTCGTGGATGGCAGTGGCAAGGTTCTCGTGGTGCATGACGCGGTGTTGGGCCTGGTGTGCCAGGTCGACGCGGACACGCACCGGCGGACCGGTCGCGGCCCGCGGGTGACAGGTCGTGGTGCCTCATGAGTGGCTGGGGGACAGTTCCGGCTCGTGTCGCGGCGTCTGGTCCCGTCGGGGAAGCAGGAGCGGTGTGGTCAGGATGAGCAGTCCCGCGACCGTGAGAGCGGTGCGTGGGCTGGTGACGTCGGCGAGCAGCCCGGCGAGTGCGGTGAGGACGGCGATGGACGCCTGCTGGCCGATCGACCAGGCCGACAGGGTGCGGGCGACGAGATGCCTGGGGGTGTGTTCGAGCCGGTAGGTGGCGAGCACCGGGCTGTACAGGCTCATGTTGATGATGATGGCCAGCTCGACAGCCATCACCGTCACGAGGCCGACGATGCCGGGACGAACGAAGGCCAGGCCGATCAGCCAGACGGCGCGCAGGGTCCCGACGGTCCGGAAGACCCAGTGCCGGCCGAAGCGGGCCACGACACGGCGGGCCAGCCGCGAGCCGATGAGCCCGCCGAGGCAGGGGACGGCGAAGGCCAGGCCGTACTGCCAGGGCGGGAACCCGAGCTGGCGAAGCAGGAGCACCGCCAGCAGCGGCTCGGTGGCCATGATCAGCCCGCCGACGAGCATGTTGTTGAGGTAGAGCGCCCGCAGACCGGGGTGGCCCATGATGTGTCGCCAGCCGTCGAGCAATGCGCCCGCCCGGACGGGGCTCCTGTCGGTCGTCCTCGGCACTTCCTCCCGGCCGCGGATCGCGGTGATGCCCAGCGCGGAGAGCAGGTAGCTGATCGCGTCGGCCGCCACGGTCGTGACCGGCCCGAACAGGCCGATCGCCGCCCCGCCCAGCGGGGGCCCCACCGCGATGGAGCTCCAGTTCGTGGACTCGAACCGCGCGTTGGCGACGAGCAGGTCGTCCGGCCGCACAAGGACCTTGAGGTAGGCGCCGCCGGCCGCGTTGAAGGCGATCTTGGCTGCGGCGACCACGGCCGAGACGACGAGCAGCTGGACGAAGCCGAGCCACCCGAAGGCGTAGGCGACCGGGATCGTCGCCATGGCCGCGAACCGGGCCAGGTCCATCATGATCATGACCGGGCGCTTGCGCCGGAACTCCACCCACGGTGCGAGCGGCACCGCGATCAGCGCACCCACTGCAGGTCCCACCGCCGACAGCGCGGACACCTCGGCGGGGCCGGCGTGCAACGCCAGCACGGCGATCAGCGGCAACGCCCCGAACCCCAGCCCGGACCCATATGCGCTCACCGCATATGACGCCCACAGCCAGCCGAACTGCCGACCCAACCGGCTTCTGCCCACCATGCTCGGCGCCCTCCCCTTGACGTCCCACCTGAACAAACCGACGTTGACCATGGAGAGACAAGCGGGCAGGACAACCACAGGTCAAACAACCGACCTGCCAGCGATCCACAACAATCAGTTGTTCACTAAGGTGGGTCGGCGTGGATCTCGAAGCAGTACGTACCTTCGTCGCCGTCGCGGAAGCGGGCCAGTTCCAGAAAGCCGCCGCCGACCTGTCGATCACCCAGCAGGCCGTCTCCAAACGCATCGCCGCGCTGGAGCGCACCCTCGGCGTGCGATTGTTCACCCGTGTCCCACGCGGCGCCGAGCTCACCATCGACGGGCAGGCGTTCCTGCCCCACGCACGCGAGCTGCTGCGCGTCGAGGAGCGCGCGACAGCCTCCGTGCGCCCCGGTCACCGTTCGCTGCGCATCGACGTGATCAACTCGCGCGGCGCGCAGTCGGGCCTGATGCGGGGCTTCCACCGCGCACACCCCGAGATCGACTTCGACGTGATGATGCTGTTCGACATCGAGACCGCCGTCACCGCCATCCGCTCCGGCACCATCGACGCGTCCTTCCGCGCCGTCGCCGCGCCGGGCCGGCCCCTCCCCGAGGACATCGAGTCCATCCGGGTCCTCGACGAGCCGCTCCAACTCCTCACCGGCCCCCGCCACGCCCTGGCAGGCGCCCGCTCGGTCACCCTCGCCCAGCTCACCGGGCACCGGATCTGGATGCCCGGAATCGCCCCCGGCACCGAATGGGCCGCCTACTACGACGACCTCGTCGCCGAGTTCGGCCTCACCATCGAGGCGACGGGCCCCAACTTCGGCTCCGACGTACTCCTCGACACCATCGCCGACACCCCGGCCCTGGCCACGTTCATGGGCGAACCCACCCGCCTCATCTGGCCCGCCGACCACGACCTGCGCCGCATCCCGGTCATCGACCCGACCCCGGTCTACCCGCACTCGCTCCTCTGGCACCGCGACAACCCCCACCCGGCGCTGGCCACCCTCCGCACCCACCTCGCCGCCACGACGGCCGACCACGACGCCACCGGCACCTGGAGGCCGGGCTGGGTGATCCCGCGCTGAACGGCCCACCACTCACGCGACCGGCCCTGTTGAGCGCAGACGTTCAACGGCGGGCGTCGCCGGAGGCGAGCAGGCTGGTCAGGGCGGAGTGGCGGTACTCGTGCAGGTCCCAGCCCGTACCCGGTCGCCGGCACGAAGTCCTCGCGCGTCCGGCCCCGGCGGCGGGCCTTGCTCCGCGCGCTCTTCGCCTCGACCGGGCAGCTGCGCCCGGCGAAGTCCAGGGCCTCGACGTTCACGCCGAGGACCTGGACTTCGCCCGCCCGGCGGTCTCGCGGAGCATCCGCCACAGCGTCTTCCACGGGATCAAGAGAGGTCGGGGAGCGGGTGCTCAAAGCCGTGCCAGGTGGGACTTCTACGAGGCGGGCACCTTGGTGAGTACCAAGGACCATGAGTCGTCCGGGGTGCTGAACTGCACCGTTCCGTCGCCGCTCGTGTACAGCTGGATGCCGCTCGACGTACCGAGGCCGCGGTCCTTGACGTCCAGGTAGATGAAGTCGCTGGTCGTGCTGCTGTCGACGAACTCCCATTGGCCGTGGAAGTCGGCAGGGCCGGAGAAGGAGTCGATCGACACGTGCCTCGCGGTGAACGCTCCGTCCGGCGCGAGGCGGATCTGACCGCCGGTCTTCTCGTTGCGGTACTCGCCGGGCAGTTCATCGGTGTCGACGGTGTGAGCGCACCCGACGGTGACGGCGGAAACAGACAGTGCGGCGGCAAGCAACTGTCTGCCTGTTCTCTTGATCATCACGCCGTGAGTGTATTCAGGGGCACGATCAGCCTGATCGGCGGGCCGACCGCCCGGCTCAGGAGAACGTCCATTTCCCGCGCCCGATGGTGAGACCCGAGGGCCGCCGACCGACTCGGGGTGGGCGGCCCTCGGTGTACTCCAACTGCGGGGTCGCTCAGACCTCCGGCGCCGGGTACGTCGGGTACTCCACGCCCGAGACGTGCTGGACGACCCGGACGACCTGGCAGGAGTAGCCGAACTCGTTGTCGTACCAGAGGTAGAGGATCGCGTTGTCGCCGTCGACCTTCAGGGCGCCGCCGTCGACGATGGAGGCGTTGCGGGAGCCGATGAAGTCGCTGGAGACCGCGTCGGGCGCCGTGGTGAAGTCGATCTGGCGCTTCAGCGGGGAGGTCAGCGACACCTCGCGCAGGTAGTCGTGGACCTCCTCGCGGGTGGTCTCGCGGCCGAGCCGCAGGTTGAGGATGGCGATCGACACGTCCGGCACCGGCACCCGGATCGAGCTGCCGGTGATCGGCGCCTTCAGCTCCGGCAGCGCCTTGGCGACGGCGGAGGCGGCACCGGTCTCGGTGATCACCATGTTGAGCGGCGCGGACCGGCCCCGGCGCTCGGCCTTGTGGTAATTGTCCAGCAGGTTCTGGTCGTTGGTGAAGGAGTGGACCGTCTCCACGTGGCCGCGGAGCACCCCGTACTCCTCGTCCATGGCCTTCAGCGGCGGGGCGATCGCGTTGGTGGTGCAGGACGCGCAGGACAGGATGCGCTCGTCCGGCTTGATCGTGTCGTGGTTGACGCCGTGCACGATGTTCGGCACGTCACCCTTGGCGGGCGCGGTCAGCACGACCTTGTCGATGCCGGGCCGCAGATGCTTCGACAGGCCCTCGCGGTCACGCCAGTTGCCGGTGTTGTCGATGAGGATGGCGTCGCGGATGCCGTACTCGGTGTAGTCCACGGCCGACGGGTCGGCGGCGTAGATCACCTTGATCTCGTTGCCGTTGGCGATGATCGTGCTGGCGTCCTCGTCCACCGTGATGGTGCCCTGGAACTGGCCGTGGATCGAGTCGCGGCGCAGCAGCGAGGCCCGCTTGACCAGGTCCCCGGCGGCCTTGGGGCCACCACCCCGGACGACGACGGCGCGCAGCCGCAGGCCGTTGCCCGAACCGGCCTTCTCGATCAGCAGCCGCGCGACCAGCCGACCGATGCGGCCGAAGCCGTACAGCACGACGTCGCGCGGCGCGCGGCGCTCGATCTTCTCGGCGCCGGTGGCCCCGGCGACCGCCTCCGCGGTGAACTCCGCGACGCTCAGCCCCCGGTCGTCCGCCTTGTAGGTGGCGGCCAGCATGCCGAGGTCGATCTGGGAAGGGCCGAGGTCGAGGGCGGTCAGCGCCTGGAGGAACGGCATCGTCTCGGTGACCGACAGCTCCGCGCCCGCGATCTGCCGGGCGAAGCGGTGGGTCTTGAGGATGCTGACCACCGACTTGTTCACCAGGGAGCGGCTGTGCAGCAGGACGGTCACGTCCTGCTCGCGGTGCAGCTTCCCGATGATCGGGATCATCGACTCCGCGATCTCCTCGCGGTGCTTCCAGTTCGTGAACGAGTCGTCATTGACAGTCACAGATCTATCTTTCGAGCTAGGCGGCGCTCATATGGTAGACACACCCTACTTTGATCACCAGAGCCCCCTGTCAGGGGGTCCACCGAAGCCGCCGTTCCTGAATCAGGGTGGAAGAGCGCGCGACACCCTGGCCCCGCATTGCACCGCCCGCACCCCGTGACCATGGTCGGAGCGTGATCACGTCTTCCGCACCCCGGCCCGGAGCGGCCACCGCCCCCGGCCCGCCGCGCCGCCGCGCGCTGCCCCGGATCGTCCGCCACCGCGCACCGTCCGGCGCTCTCCTCGCCCTCGCGCTGTTCGCCGCGGTCCGCACGGCGGGGATCGCCGCCGTGATCGCCACCAACGCGCTGACCGGCCGCCCACTGGTGCGCAGCCTCGGCCACTCCTGGGACTCCCGCTGGTACCTCCACATCGCCGCCCACGGCTACGGCCGCCTCATCTGGATCACGCCCACCGGGGGAGTGCAGAGCGACTGGGCGTTCTTCCCGCTCTACCCCGCCCTGATCCGGGCCACCACCACCGTCCTCCCGCTCACCCAGGCCGCCGCGGCCCTGCTGATCGCCTGGACCGCGGCCGTCGTCGCGGCGTACGGCGTCTACCTCATCGGACACCGGCTGTACGGGCGGGCCACCGCCACCGCCCTCGTCGCGCTGTGGGCCGTGCTGCCGCACGCGGTGGAGCTGACCGTCGCCTACACCGAGTCCCTCTTCGCCGCCCTGGCCGCCTGGTCCCTGTACTGCGTGCTCAGGGGCCGCTGGCTCTGGGCGGGCACGCTCGCCCTGGCGGCGGGCCTCGCCCGGCCCACCGGCTTCGCCGTGGCGGTCGCCGTCATCGCCGCCGCCGCGCAGCAGCTCTGGCTGCGGCGCGGGCAGGTCACCCCCCGCCTGTGGGCGGGCGCCCTGCTCGCCCCGCTCGGCTGGCTCGGCTACGTCCTCTGGGTCGGCCGGTGCACCGGCGATCTGACGGGCGGCTACTTCGCCGTCCAGGGCGCCTGGGGCTCCCGCGTCGACTTCGGCGCCGGGGCCGCCCGCTTCGTCGGCGCGCTCCTCGCGCACGGCGGCCAGGTCATCTATCCCGTCGCCCTCGCCCTCGTCCTGATCAGCCTCGTCCTCTTCGCCCTGCTCTGCCTGGAGCGCGCCCCGCTGGCCCTCGTCGTCTTCGCGGGCGTCCTGGTGCTGCTGGTGGTCCTCGGCTCCGGCTCCTTCTCCTCCAAACCCCGCTTCCTGCTCCCCGCCTTCCCGCTCCTCGTCCCGGCCGCCCGCGCCCTCGCCCGCACCTGGCGCGACCGCCCCGCCGCGGCCTACCTGATCGGCGGCGCGCTCGCCGCCGTCTCCGTGCTGTACGGCGCCTACGTGACGGTGCTCGTCCACTCGCCCCTGTGACACACCCCGGTGCGAAGGCCGGGAAAGCGGGTAGACGGGGGCTTCGAGGAAAGGACGACCATGACGACCTACGTGATCACCGTGCCCGGCACCTTCACCGCGGACATCGAGGCCGACACCCGCGCACGGCTCGGGCGGGCGCTGCGGCCCGTCGACCCGCACGGCACCGACCTGGGCAGCGCGGAGGACCTCGACACCGTCAACGTCAACGAGGACGGCACCTTCACCCTGCACCTCACCGTCGAGGCCGACAACAACAAGCACGCCGAGCAGGAGGCCCGCCGTCTCGCGGACGAGGCCCTGCGGACCGTAGGGCTGGACGAGAACTCCGCGCCGCTCGGGCCCGCCGTGATCACCGGCATCGACTCCCAGGTGCACTGACGGGCACTGACGGGCACTGACGGTTCCTGGCGGGCCGCCCCGGACGCCGAAAGCGGCCGAATGGGTAAAATCCAGACAACGGCCCGCCAGGATCACCGCCCACCGGAAGTGAACGATGTTCCGCAAGCGCTCCACGGACGACAGCGATGAGTTGCTGGCCAGACTCGGCTCGCTCACCGCCCAGGCGCGTGAGCGCGCGGAACAGCAGCGCAGCCAGGTCGAACTGGCCATCGCCCTCCAGCGCGGCATGCTCCCGCGCGACCTGCCCAGCAGGCCCGGACTCCACCTCGCGGTGCGCTACGCACCCGCCAACCAGGGCCTCAACGTGGGCGGGGACTGGTACGACGCCTTCGCCATGCCGGACGGCAAGATCGGCCTCACCATCGGCGACGTGCAGGGCCACAACATCGAGGCCGCCGCCTTCATGGGCCAGGTCCGGGCCGCGCTGCGCGCGCTGGCCTCCGTGACCAGCGAACCCGGCGAACTCCTCGCCCGCACCAACGACCTGCTGCTCACCCTCGGCAGCGACCTCTTCGCCACCTGCACCTTCCTCCGGCTGGACCCCGTCACGGGCGTCCTGGAGAGCGCGCGGGCCGGTCACATCCCCTTCGTCTGGGCCACGGCCGACGGCAAGTCCGGCGTCGTCCACGACATGGGCGGCCCGCCGCTGGGCATCCAGCCCGGCATGGACTACCGCGTCACCCGGCACCGGCTCTCCACCGGCGGCGTCTTCGTGCTGCTCACGGACGGGGTGGTGGAAGGCCCCTCGCTGCACGTCGAGGACGGGCTCGCCCAGGTGGTCCGCCTCGCGGGCATCGCCGCCGTCGCCGGTCTGAAGGTGCACGCGCTCGCCGCGGCCGTGATCAAGGGCGCCGACAGCGTGGGCCACGACGACGACGCGGCCGTACTCGTCGTCGGACACGACGGCCCGAGCACCCCGCCACCGCCCGCCGGGCCCCGCGTTAGGCCATAGGCGCCACTCGCCTCGCCCCGGCCGCCGAACCGGTGTGAGAGTTGCCGGGTGGTGGCCTTCCCAGAAGCGCGTCGGCCGGGCGGCCATGCCGCCCTGGTCCTGGCCGTCGCGGTCTGCTACTTCGCGGCCGGCCGGCTCGGCCTGCTCTGCAAACTCACCGTCGACGGCGCCGTCGTCACCCCCATCTGGCCGCCGACCGGCGTGGCCGTCGCCGCCCTGCTCATCCTCGGGGTGCGGTACTGGCCCGGCGTCACCCTCGGCGCGTACCTCATCGTCCTGTCACTGGACACGCCGGTGCTCTACTCGCTCGGCTACCTCGTCGGCAACACCCTGGCCCCGGTCGTGGCGGTGATGCTGCTGCGCCGGGCCGGGTTCCGCACCGACCTGCGACGGCTGCGCGACGGGCTCGCCCTGGTGTTCCTGGGCGCGCTGGGCGCCATGCTGATCAGCTCGACGCTGGGGGTCGCCCTGCTGGTCGTCACCGACCGGATGCCCGCGCACACCTTCTGGACGGTGTGGCTCGCCTGGTGGGTGGGCGACGCCATGGGCGTCCTGCTCGTCACCCCGTTCCTGCTCCTGCTGAGCCACGCCGCGGGGCCGCTGCCCCGGGCCCGCTGGCGGGAGGCCGCCGCGCTGGCCGTGGTCGCCGCCTGCGTCGTACCGCCCGCCGTGTTCAGCCACTTCAGCCTGTTGTTCCTGGTCTATCCGCTGATCATCTGGGGTGCGCTGCGCTTCGAGCTGGTCGGCTCCATGCTCTGCGCGCTGGGCACCTCCGTGCTGGCCGCCGTCGCCGCCAACGACCAGGACGGCGCCTTCCAGGGGCTGAGCCGGGTCGAGATCATGGCCAAGCTGCAGGGATTCAACGGAACCATGGCGCTGACCGCGCTGCTGCTGTCCGCGGTGATCACCGAGCAGCGGCACACCCGGCGCTCCGTGGAGCGGGCGTGCGAGGAGCTGGTCGAGGTGCTGGAGCACCTCACCGCGGGCGAGGCACCGCCGCCTCGTCCGGCTCCCGAGGCCGACGAACCCCTGCTGCGGCCCGGCGACGACGCGCGGCCCCCGCCCGGCCGTTGAGCGGCCGGTGTCAGTCGAGGGCGACGGTTGCCGTGACCCGCTTGCCGCGGCCCAGCGGGACGACCTCCAGGGCGCCGCAGAGCAGGCCCACCAGCCGCAGCCCGTGCCCGCCCACCCGCTCCGGGTCCGGCGGCCGGTGCCGGGGCGGTTCGGGGGAGGCGTCCGTGACGCTGATCCGCAGCGCGGCCGGGTCCGGCACCACCTCCAGCCGCAGCGTGAACGGCCCCGGCGCGTGCTTGAGGGCGTTGGTGACCAGCTCGCTGGCGACCAGCTGCGCGTCCTGCACCGTACGCGCCGACGGCGTGGGGCGGACCCGCGCGAGCAGGTCGGCGACCGCGTTCCTGGCCTCCGGGAGGGACGCGGTGTCGGCGTCCCAGCCGCGGCAGTAGCGCGGCAGGTCCGGCGCGGTCCGGGTCATCGTGTCTGCCATGAGGGGGAGGTCCATGCGGAATCGCCCTTCTCCCGTGGTGGCCGGTTCAGGCCCCTTCGTGCGATCACGGAGGATCGTCCCTTCTCTGACCCGGCTACCCCCTGTACCGCCGATCAAGGGGAGCTGATCCGTGAATCCCCCGGATGTGTGAGACGGATATCCGGGGACGGGTGCGCGAGGGCCGCGCACAGAACGGCGGGCCCGGAAATCCACCTGGGATTTCCGGGCCCGCCCTGGGTACGGCTTCGCACCGACTCAGTGTTTGAACGTGTCCTTCGCCTTTTCCTTGGCCTGGCGGGCGTCGCCCTTCGCGCCTTCGACGCGGCCTTCGGCTTCCATGCGCTCGTTCCCGACGGCCTTGCCCATGGTCTCCTTGACCTTGCCCTTGAGCTGCTCCGCCTTGGCCTTGCCCTTCTGGTCACCAGCCATGGGGTATTCACATCCCAACGTTTTCGGTGCGTGGTCGACATCCGGATATCCCCACCGCCGTCACCCAAACCAGAAATGCCGAAATTCATGACCCCTCGTCGGGCCTTCGTACCCGTCTGCGCCGCACCAGATGCCGGACGACCAGGGCCGCCACTAGAATTCCGGCGGCGATGAGCACGTAACGCTGGTAGCGGACGATCTCGTCGTACACGGCCGTGATGTGGCTGCCCGCCACATAGGCCAGCGTGGACCACAGGCCCACCCAGAGGACCGCGCCGAGCGCGTTGAAGGCCAGGAAACGGGGCCAGGCCATCCCGGTGGTGCCCGCGATGATCCCGTTGGCCTGACGGAGGCCCTCCACGAACCGGGCCACCGTGACGATCTTGCCGCCGTGGCGCTGGAAGAACGCCTCCGCGGCCTCGAAGCGCTTCGGGGTCAGCAGGATGTACTTGCCCCAGCGCTCCACGAACGCCCGGCCACCGGTACGGCCGATCACGTAACCCACGTTGTCGCCGATCACCGCCGCCGCGAAGGCGATGCCCGCCACCGCGACGATGTTCAGCTCGCCCGCACCGGCGTAGACCCCGGCGGCCAGCAGGATCGTCTCGCCCGGCGCGGGCACCCCGAAGTCCTCCAGGAAGATGATCGCGCCGACGGCCCAGTAGCCGTACTGGCCGAGCAGCGGGGCCAGGGGAGCCAACGGGCCGGGGAGGGGAGGCGGCATGGCATCACCGTACGCCGCGCCGCACTCCCCACCCCGTCGTGACCTGCGGGAAGGGCCCTCTCAGGGACGGCCGACCGCGTCCTGGTCGCGCACCGCCGGAGCCGTGACCGGCTCCTCGGCGGGCGTCGTACGGGCCCGGCGCCACTTGCCGACCGCCAGGGCGATCTGGTCGGTGTAGCGCGCGGTCAGCGGGCCGACGACCACCAGGATCAGCACGTACGCCGTGGCCAGCGGGCCGAGCCGGGAGTCGATGCCCGAGGTGACCGCGAGACCGGCGATGACCACCGAGAACTCCCCGCGCGCCACCAGCGTGCCGCCCGCCCGCCAGCGGCCCCGCACCGAGACACCGGCCCGCCGGGCCGCCCAGTAACCCGTGGCGATCTTGGTGAGCGCGGTGACGACCGCCAGGGCGAGCGCGGGCAGCAGCACCGGCGGGATGCTCGCCGGGTCGGTGTGCAGCCCGAAGAACACGAAGAACACCGCCGCGAACAGGTCCCGCAACGGCGCCAGCAGATTGTGCGCGCCCTCGGCGACCTCGCCGGACAGCGCGATGCCCACCAGGAAGGCGCCGACCGCCGCCGAGACCTGGAGCTGCTGGGCGAGTCCGGCCACCAGCAGGGTGAGGCCCAGCACGACCAGCAGCAGCTTCTCCGGGTCGTCGCTGGAGACGAAGCGGGAGATGACCCGGCCGAAGCGCACCGCCAGCAGCAGCACCAGACCGGCCACACCGAGGGCGATGGCGAGCGTGATGCCGCCCGCCACGAAGCCCGTACCGGCCAGCAGCGCGGTGACCAGCGGGAGGTAGACCGCCATCGACAGGTCCTCCAGCACCAGGATGCTGAGGATCACCGGGGTCTCCCGGTTGCCGATCCGGCCCAGGTCGCCGAGGACCTTGGCGATGACGCCGGAGGACGAGATCCAGGTGATGCCCGCCAGCACGACGGCGGCGATGGGACCCCAGCCCAGCAGCAGCGCCATCACGGCGCCCGGCACCGCGTTGAGCGCGAAGTCGACCAGACCGGCCGGGTACTGCGTCTTGAGGTTGGAGACCAGGTCACCGGCGGTGTACTCCAGGCCCAGCATGAGCAGCAGCAGGATCACGCCGATCTCGGCGCCGATCGCCACGAACTCCTCGCTGGCGCCCAGCGGCAGCAGCCCGCCCTCGCCGAAGGCCAGACCGGCGAGCAGATACAGCGGGATGGGGGAGAACCGGAGCCGGGCGGCGAGCCTGCCGAGCAGGCCGAGGGCCAGGATGATCGCGCCGAACTCGATGAGGAAGACCGCGGAGGAATGCATCCGGATCACTCCCGGCCGAGGATGGCGGCGGCCGCGTCGACGCCCTCGCGGGTGCCGATCACGATGAGCGTGTCACCGCCCGCGAGCCGGAAGCCCGGACCGGGGGAGGGGATGGCGTCGGCGCGGCGGAGCACCGCCACGATCGACACGCCGGTCTCGGTGCGCATCCGGGTGTCGCCGAGCACGCGTCCGTTCCAGTGCGAGACGGAGGACAGCGAGATGCGCTCGGCCACCAGGCCCAGCTCGGTCGTCCAGAGCAGGCTGGGGCTCTGGTGCGTCGGCATGAGCGCCCCGGCGACCGCCTCCGCCTCCCCGCCGGTCAACTGCACCGACGACGCGCACGCGTCGGGATCGTCCTCGCGGTAGGCGCTCAGCGTCCGTGACCCGTCCCGGTGGGCCACCACCGAGAGCAGGCGGTGTTCGCGGGTGGTGAGGTCGTACCGGACGCCGATGCCCGGCAACGGCGTCCTACTCGTGCGTGCGGTGCCCATGGCAACCCCCCTGATTCTTTTGACTGTTTCTTGGTGCAACCATTACCGACACCCTAGCTTGACGGTGCATGGCCACACGGAAAGCAGTCGTTCAGGGGGGTCACGTCATGCGCGGTACGCCCTTCAGCCGCCGAGGTTGCCCTGCCGGGCGTCGGCCCACAGGTCGACCCCGCCGTCCGTGGCGTACTTGTCGATCTCGGCCAGCTCCTCGGCGCTGAACTCCAGGTTCTGCAGGGCCGCCACGTTCTGCTCCAGCTGCTCGGTGCGCGAGGCGCCGATCACCAGCGAGGTCACCCGCTCGTCGCGCAGCGCCCAGGCCAGCGCCATCTGGGCCAGGCTCTGCCCGCGCCCGGCCGCGATGTCGTTCAGCGCGCGCAGCCGGTCCCGCATGTCCTCGGTCAGCCAGGACTGGTCGAACGACTTGCCCGCGGCCGCCCGCGAGTCCTGCGGCACGCCGTCCAGGTAGCGGCCCGTCAGCAGGCCCTGCGCCAGCGCGGTGAAGCCGATGACGCCGAAGCCCTCCTCCTCGGCCACGTCCAGCAGGCCCTCGGTCTCGATCCAGCGGTTGAGCATGCTGTACGACGGCTGGTGGATCAGCATCGGCGTGCCCAGCTCGCGCAGGATGGCCGCAGCCTGCCGGGTGCGCTCGGCGTCGTAGGAGGAGATGCCGACATAGAGCGCCTTGCCCTGGCGTACGGCGGTGTCGAGCGCGCCCATCGTCTCCTCCAGCGGCGTGCTCGCGTCCAGCCGGTGGGAGTAGAAGATGTCGACATAGTCCAGGCCCATACGCTTCAGCGACTGGTCCAGGGAGGCCAGCACATATTTGCGCGAGCCACCGCCCTGACCGTAGGGGCCGGGCCACATGTCCCAGCCCGCCTTGGTGGAGACCACCAGCTCGTCCCGGTAAGACGCGAGGTCCTGCTTCATCAGCCGGCCGAAGTTGATCTCCGCCGAGCCGTAGGGCGGACCGTAGTTGTTCGCCAGGTCGTGGTGCGTGATCCCCAGGTCGAAGGCGCGCAGCGCGATCTCGCGCTGGGTCTCGAAGGGCCGGTCGTCGCCGAAGTTGTGCCAGTAGCCCAGCGACAGCAGGGGCAGGTCGAGCCCCGAGCGGCCGGTGCGCCGGTAGCGCATGGTGCCGTCGTAACGAGCGGGGTCCGCGACGTGGTTCATCGGGTGATCTCCGGGTGATGCCGTAGGGGTGCCCCCGGAATCGGGGCTGATCCACCCTGCGCCCTCCGCCCCGCGAAGTCCAACCGTCGTACGGCATCGGATTGAGCTGCCTTGTTTCTTAATCCACCCGCCGCTGACCTCGGCATTCGCCCATGTGCACGTGGCCGGTGTGACGTCTGAGGCGTTGGGCAGCAGGATGGGACACGGGGCTGATGCCCGGTGCGGCCGGAAAGAGCGCATCCGGTGACACCGACGGAGAAAGGAGCGGCAGTGAGCGATGCTCTGTCCGACGGAGAGCGGCCCTCAGGCATAAAGAGGAAGTCCTCGAAGGCCGTGATGGACCTCCCGCATCAGGTGCGCGAGGAGCTGACGCGCAGACTCAGGCGCAATCGGGGCGCCTTCCGCAAGGACGACGTCCAGGTCGTCGAACCCCCGCTGCTCAAGCGGGCCGTCGGCGCCTCGGCGCTCGGCAACTGCATGGAGTGGTTCGACTTCGGCGTCTACAGCTATCTCGCGGCCACCCTCGGCAAGGTGTTCTTCCCCGGCGCCTCCCCGGCCGCCCAGGTCGTCTCCTCCTTCGCCACCTTCGCCGCCGCCTTCGTGGTGCGCCCGCTCGGCGGACTGGTCTTCGGACCGCTCGGCGACCGCCTCGGCAGGCAGAAGGTACTGGCCACCACGATGATCATGATGGCGATCGGTACCTTCGCCATCGGCGTCATCCCCAGCTACGCCACCATCGGCATCGCGGCACCCATCCTGCTGCTGGTCGCCCGCATGGTGCAGGGCTTCTCCACCGGAGGCGAGTACGGCGGCGCGACCACCTTCGTCGCCGAGTACTCACCCGACCGGCGGCGCGGCTTCCTTTCCAGCTGGCTCGACTTCGGCACCTTCGTCGGCTACGCCCTGGGCTCCGCCCTGGTCACCGTCCTGAACCTGCTGCTGTCGGACGCCGAGATGCTCTCCTGGGGCTGGCGCATCCCGTTCCTGGTCGCGGGCCCGCTCGGCGTGATCGGCCTCTACATGCGGCTGAAGCTGGAGGAGTCCCCGGCGTTCCAGCAGCAGATGGACGAGCACGAGAAGAGCCTCGCCCAGGAGTCGGCGGGCAGTGAGTTCAAGGACATCATCAAGAACCACTGGGCGGCGCTGCTCATCTGCATGGGCCTGGTGCTGCTGTACAACGTCACCAACTACATGGTCACCGGCTATCTGCCGACGTACCAGACCGAGACATTGCACCGGTCCAGTAGTTCGGCCGATGTGCTGGTGCTCATCGGCATGGTGTGGATCGTCATCCTGATCACCTTCCTGGGACGCCTCAGCGACCGGGTAGGCAGGCGCCCGCTGTACGGCTGGGCCGCCGCCGCGATGATCGTGCTCGCGATCCCCGCGTTCCTGCTGATCAAGGCGGAGGGCACCTGGGCACCCATCCTCGGCGTGCTGATCCTGGCCACCCTGCTGGCCTTCTTCGCCGCGCCGAGCGCGGCCACGCTGCCCGCCCTGTTCCCGACCGCCGTCCGCTACGCGGCCATGGGCATCGGCTTCAACTTCGCCGTCGCCGCCTTCGGCGGCACCACCCCGCTGGTGACGGCCGCGCTGGTCGACGCGACCGGCGACGACCTGATGCCCGCGTACTACCTGATGCTGGCCGGAGTCATCGGTCTGATCACGGTGAAGTTCCTCCCCGAGAGCGCCCAGGTCCCGCTGCGCGGCTCCCAGCCGATGGTCGGCTCCAACGAGGAACGGCATGAACTGATCACGACGTCCAAGGAGCTGTACGCCCTGGCGAAGGAACCCTCGGCGGGCGACCGGGGGTAGACCCGCCGACTCCGCGAGACCCCTCGTCGCCCACCCGGCGACGGGGGGTCTTCGCGTGTCCGGACACCGGGTGCGCCGACGGTGCGTACCGGCACACGCCCGCTCCGTGACGACGGCACCGCCGCAGGTCAGGACGCCGACTCACGCTCCCCGGACGGGACTTAAGGGGAGGTTAATCGAGCATTAAACGTCACCGGGAGAGGCTGTCGTTTGGTCGGATACCCGTGCCTCATGGGCGATTTGGGAGTCTGCCGGGGTGGTTGGAGCCGGTGGGGGCGGGGCGTATGGTCGGGCCTTGCCGGAGGTGCTCGCCGCGTGTGAGAGCGCTCTCAGACCCAGGGTCCGGTGTGTGCGGTGTGCTCTTCCGGCGTTCGTCCCGTCCCCCACGGTCGAGGACGTGCCTGTACGTCCCCCCACAGAGAACAGGGTGTGTTCCCCTCATGGCTGGTCATCGTTTACGCCGTTGGTCCTACCGCGGGCTGATCTGCGGAAGCGCCGCCGCGCTCGCCGCCGGTGTGCTGCTCAACACCACGGGTCCCGGCGCCCACCGCGCCGACGCGGCCCCGGCGGCGTTCAGCTGGTCCGACGACTTCGACGGCGCCGCGGGCAGCGCGCCGGACAGCTCCCGCTGGACCCTGGAGACGGGCGGCGGCGGCAACGGCAACCACGAGCTGCAGTACTACACGAACAGCACCGACAACGCCGCCCTCGACGGCAACGGCAACCTGGTCATCACCGCCCGCAAGAACACCGACCCGAACCTGAACTGCTGGAACGGGCCCTGTCAGTTCACCTCCGCCCGGCTGAACACGGCGCAGACCTTCACGCAGAAGTACGGCCACTTCGAGGCCCGCATCAAGATCCCGCGCGGCCAGGGCATCTGGCCGGCCTTCTGGATGCTGGGCGACGACCTCGGCAGTACGGGCTGGCCGGGCAGCGGCGAGATCGACATCATGGAGAACGTCGGCAAGGAGCCCGGCACGGTCCACGGCACCATCCACGGCCCCGGCTACTCCGGCGCGGGCGGTATCGGCGCCGCGTACAACCTGCCCGACGGCAAGCCGTTCGCCGACGACTTCCACACCTTCGCGGTGGACTGGAGCCCGTCCGGCATCACCTGGTCCGTCGACGGCCAGAACTACCAGACCCGCACCCCGGCCGACGTGAACGGCAACAAGTGGGTCTACGACCACCCCTTCTTCGTCATCCTCAACCTCGCGGTCGGCGGTGACTGGCCCGGCAGCCCCGACGCCGGTACGTCCTTCCCGCAGACGATGACCGTGGACTACGTCCACGTCTCCGCCCAGAACTGAGGTCCCGGGGCCGGGAGTTACCAGCCCGGCCCGCTGACCGTCCCCGTGTTGTCCCGGCTCCGGCCGGGTGCGTCCCCCACTGCAAGGAGTTTCCCCGCATGTCGCCTCGTCACCAGCGCAACCTGACCCGCCGCAAGCTGATGTTCGCCCTGGGCGGCGCGGCCGTGGCCATCCCCGCGGGCGCCGCCATCGCGCCCTTCGCGCTCGCCGACCAGCCGGGCGACAGCGGCGGCAACAAGACCCGCGCGGCGTCGGGTCCGCTGCCGGTGACCGTCGTCAACAACAGCGGCTCGTTCGACAACGGCTCCGTGAACGTCTACGTCGTCGGCAACGTCGACGGCAAGCAGGTCCGCCTCAAGCAGGACGGCACCCTCGCGCCCATCGCCGCCTCCGACAACGGCGCCGACGGCTTCACCGACTACGCGATACCGCTCGCGGGCAGCGGCGAGACCAAGCTGTCCCTGCCGTTCATGTCCGGCCGCATCTACGTCTCGCTCGGCGACAAGCTGAAGATGAAGGCCGTCACCGACGGCAACGGCAACGCGGCCCTGCAGTTCCCGGCCGGGTGGGTCGAGTCCGACCCCAACTTCGGTGTGCTGCACGACTGCGCGGAGTTCACGTACAACGCCGCGGGCATGTTCTGCAACACCACGATGGTCGACATGTTCAGCGTGCCGATGAGCATCCGGCTCACCGGGGAGAAGGACCAGACGACCGGCAGCATCCGCGACGGGGGCCGCGCCGCAGCGTTCGCCGCGGTCAAGGAGGTCGCGGACTTCGCCAAGCTGGTCGTCGACGACAAGCGCATCATCGCGCCGGGCCACGGCCTGGACGCCGGGCTGTTCGCCAAGGACTACTTCGCGCCGTACATCGACGAGGTCTGGTCCACCTTCACCGGCAAGGACCTGAAGATCACCACGAACGCCGGTACCTTCACCGGCCGGGTCCGCGGCGACCGCTTCACCTTCGACGGCCCGGCCTCGGTGTCCTTCGCCAAGCCCTCCACCCGTGACGTCCTCTTCTGCGACGGCAACCTCGCCGCCCCGAACGACGGCACCACCGGCCCCGTCGCCGCGGTCCTCGGCGCGGGCTTCAACCGCTCGACGCTGCTCACCGACACCGCGCAGCCCAGCACCGACCCGGCCGCCTTCTACCAGGGCGAGCTGACCAACCACTACTCCAAGGCCATCCACGCGGCCACCCAGGACGGCAAGGCGTACGGCTTCGCCTTCGACGACGTCGCGGACTTCGCCTCCTTCATCCAGGACACGGCGCCCTCCGGCTTCACGCTCACGCTGACGGCGTTCTGATCCACCCCCGTGACAGCACCGCTCCCCGCCTCGGCTCAAGGCGGGGAGCGGTGTGCTGCCCCGGTCGGTCAGCAGGGACGGATGTGCCAGACCGGCGTCCAGGACGCCGTACCGCTCTGCGGCGCGCGGCTGCTCCAGCGCTCGGTGCCGTTCTCGTTGTAGAACCGGGCGACGGTGCCGCCCGTCTGGCTGTTGTTGAAGTAGCCGTCCCCGATCCCGTAGAAGTCGTAGTAGCCGCAGTAGTAGTAGTCGTAGCGCTTGCCGTTGCCGTCCTGGATGCACAGGTGCCCGGAGCCGCAACTGATCGCGGCGGTGCCGGAGGCGGCGAAGGTCACCGTGCCGCCGGGCATGGTCGCCTTGTCCGCGGCGAGCTGCCTCTCACCGGGATGGGCGGCCAGATAGCTGTCGATCCGGCCCTGGGCACCGCCCGCCGCCGACGCGCTGCCGGTCAGTAACTGGCTTCCCGCCAGCGCCACGGCGGCCGCCGCCACGGCGAGGACTTTGCGCACGCTCATGCTGGAATTCCCCCTGGTCCCGCACTCCGGCTGTCGCCCTGGACGGCGGCAGTCCCGGAGGCTCGACCCATCGTCCCGAGGGGATGAGCTGCGCTTGAAGGGCGAATCCGGTCATTCGGCGCGCTGCGGGGCGCACCGGGGGCGCACCTGTACAGCGGCGAACCGGTCTTCGCACCAAGAACCGTTTCAGCAGACGCCACCGGAAGACCGCTCCGCGAAGCCGGGTGAACGACTCCCGCACCGTCGGCACCTTCCGTGCCCCGCAACCACCTGACCCGGGTGACCAGTTGCCGCTGTAGGGCAGCCCGGTGCGAGGGCGGGGGAGAGGGGCGTGAAGACTGTCGCCTCTGAATCAAGGGGAGGGACTGTCGAGGATGAAGCGTGGGTTGCGAGGGGTGGTCGCGGTCGCCGTCGTGCTGGCCGGGGGCGGCTGTGCGGCCGACACCGCGCCGGAGCGTTCCCCGAGCGGCACGGCCGCACCGTCCGGCCGGGCCTGCCCGCACGGAACGTTCCGGTGGGGGACCGTGGTGAAGAGGGAGGTGCTGGCCGGGGTGTCGGACGCCCGGCGCTACGACGCAGGGGACGGGGCCCGCGTTCACGTGTCCTTCGAGGCGGTGCCCGTTCGCTCGCTCCACGCGGGGGTGACACCGGCACCGCCCGAGGGGACCCTGAGCCCGCGGGCCGCCGTGGCGGCGCTCGAGAAGAAGACCGGTGCGGAACTGGCCGAAGCGGGAACGGACTTCACCCTCGGCGCGGACAAGGTGCAGGAGACCTCCTTCGGAAAGTCCTCGGGCGCCCTGTTCTACGACGTCGGGGTCACCACCTACGAGGCGTCCTTCGCGTACCACTGCGATGCTCCGGGCACCGCTCCGGTACGCGGCACCCTGGTCACCTGGTCGCCCGTCACGTACGGAGACCTCGTCAGGTGCGGGATCGACGAGAAGCTGTCCCCGGCGAGTGCCGAGGCCGAAAGGCTGGTGTGCGGCTGACCGGATCGTCCTGAAGCGAGCCGTCCGGGCTCCGGGGCCCCCGCCACGTACGGTTTCGAGCGGCGGGAACGGTCGACGTCGCCTCGGAGGAACCATGACGCAAGCCGCGGGCCAGGCGCCCCGCACCAACGGCCTGAACGGGCACATGCTGATGGCGGCCGTGGTGTCCGCGATCAGCGGCCTGCTGTACGGCTACGACACCGGCATCATCTCCGGCGCGCTGCTCCAGATCTCCGAGGAGTTCCACATCGGGAACACCATGAAGGAGATGATCGCCGCCGGAATCCTGCTGGGTGCCGTCATCGGTTCCCTGAGCTGCAGCCTGCTGTGCGAGCGCTTCGGGCGGCACCGCACGATCCTGCTGATCTGCTGTGTGTTCATCGCGGGCAGCCTGACCTGCGCGGTCGCTCCCTCCGCCGTCGGCCTGGCCCTGGCCCGCGTCCTGCTGGGCTTCGCCGTCGGCGGCGCCACCCAGACCGTGCCGATGTACGTGGCCGAGCTGGCCCCCAAGTCGATCCGCGGGCGGCTGGTGCTCTGCTTCCAGCTCGCCATCGGCGTCGGCATCGTCATCGCCACCATCGTCGGCGCCAGCGAGGCCGTGTCCTGGCGGGTGTCGATCGGCGCGGCCGCCGCACCGGCCCTGCTGATGCTGATCGGCCAGCTGCGGCTGCCCGAGAGCCCCCGGTGGCTCATCCTGCGCAAGGGCGACGTGGACGGCGCGGAGGAGGTGCTGAAGGAGGTACGCCCGAAGGGGTACGACATCCGCACCGAGCTGGACGAGATCACCGCCCTGGCCCGGCGTCAGCAGCGCACCGACCGGAGCCATCAGGGGTGGCGCGGGCTGCGGCAGGCGTGGGTGCGTCCGGCGCTCGTCGTCGGCTGCGGCATCGCCGTCTTCACGCAGCTCTCCGGCATCGAGATGATCATCTACTACGCGCCGACCATCCTCACCGACAACGGCTTCCCCCGCGCCGACGCGCTCCGGGTCAGCGTGGCGCTCGGCGTCGTCTACCTGGTGATGATGATCGTCGGCCTGTGGATCGTGGACAAGGTCGGCCGCCGCAGGCTCACCCTGGTCATGGTGCCCGGCGCCGCGCTGAGCCTGTTCGTCCTGGGCGGCTTCTACATCACCGGCCACGGCACCCGCGCCTACGTCCCGGCCATCGTGGCCTGCCTGCTGGCGTTCATGTTCTTCAACGCGGGCGGCCTCCAGCTGATGGGCTGGCTCACCGGCTCCGAGATCTACCCGCTCTCCGTGCGAGCCGCCGCCACCAGCGTCCAGTCGGCCACCCTGTGGAGCACCAACCTGCTGATCACCCTGACCCTGCTCACCATGATCAGCGCCTTCGGTGTGGGCCAGGTCTTCTGGATCTACGCCTTCTTCAACGTCGCCGCGTGGCTGTTCGTGTGGTGGAAGATGCCGGAACTCACCGGGCACAGCCTCGAGGACATCGAACGGCACCTGAAGAACCACGAGTTCCAGCCCGACGACTTCGCCCGCTCCTGAACGGCCCTCAGCTCGCGGGACGGAAGCAGGCCGTGACCTCCTTGCCGCGCGGGCACGTGTGGGCACCCCAGCTGTCGGCCAGCGCGTCCACCAGCAGCATGCCCCGGCCGCCGGTGGCCACGCTGCTCGGCCTGCGCTGCTCGGGCAGCTGCGGCGAGGCGTCGTGCACGGTGACATGCAGGCACTCGCTGTCCCAGGTCAGCACGAGCTGCGCGGTCGCCTGGGCGTGCACATGCGCGTTGGTGACCAGCTCGGACACGGTCAGCAGCACCGCGTCCACCGTCTCCGGCGCGCTCCGCGCCCACTCCAGGGTCTCCAGATGCTCCCGGGTCCAGTCCCGCGCCACCTTCACCCCACTGCTGACGGGCAACGACCGCGCCCATCCCACGGCCCGCAGGGAAGACTCGCTCACAGAAGATTCGTCCACACTCATGACACCCGCCTTCCCCGCGATCGCCCCCGCACCCCGCCCGAACCCTTGACTTCGTGAGCACTCCAAGTGATGGGCTCCGCGGTGTCCACGGAACACCGAGGGGGATGACCATGAACGACTCACCCGTCGCGCTCATCACGGGCGGCGGCAGCGGCATCGGCGCGGCCGTGGCCCGGCAACTGCTCGACACCGGTCACCGGGTCACCGTCACCGGGCGCGGCGAGGACCGGCTGCGGGAGTTCGCCGAGAGCGCGGGCGACCCCGGCGAGCTGCTGACCGTACCCGGCAGCGCCTCGTCGTACGACGACGTGCGGGACGCCGTGGACCGCACGATCGAGACCTACGGCCGGCTGGACACGGTCATCGCCAACGCCGGTGTCGCCACGCACGACTCGGTCGCCGACGGCGACCCGGCGGGCTGGAGCGAGATGGTGCTGACGAACGTCCTCGGCCCGGCGCTGCTCATCCGCGCCGCCGTCGACGCGCTCAAGGAGTCCCGCGGCCGGATCGTCCTCATCGGCAGCGTCGCCGGGTTCGTGAACACCCCCGGCAATCTCTACGGGGCGACCAAGTGGGCGGTCACCGGACTCGCCGAGAACACCCGGCGCCAGGTCACCGAGTACGGCATCGGCGTCACGCTGGTCGCGCCGGGCCGGGTGGAGACCCCGTTCTGGGACGGCTACGGCAGCCTGCCGCCGGGTCAGCTCCTGACCGCGGACCAGATCGCCGACTCGGTGGTCTGGGCGATCCGGCAACCGGCCGGGGTCGACGTCAACACCGTCGTCGTACGGCCGGTCGGCCAGCCCAACTGAGCCGCCGGGACAGCGGAACGGGCCCCGGCCGGGCTTTTTGCCCGGCCGGGGCCCGTTCCACACCGCACACGCGCTAGCGGCGCTTCCGACGGCTGAGCAGGGTCAGCGCGACCACCGCGACCGCACCGGCGATCAGCAGCTTGCGCTTGTCGCGGACCTGCTCAGGAGCCCGGTCCTGCCAGAGCTGCTCGGCCTGGACGGCCTTGACCCGGACCTGGGTCGCCGCCGTGGCCGCCTTCTCCTTGACCGGGTCCGGCACCTTGTCGGCCAGCTTCTGCGCCGTCTCGGCGGTCTGCACCTTCAGCGCGGCCGCCTTCTCCTGCGCGCGGGCCTTGACGTCGGCCTTGTCGGTCAGCGCCTCCACGGTCTCCCCGAGCTCGTGGCGAGTCCGCTCGACCTGCTCCCGCAGCTCCTGCGGGCTCGCGGACGAGGACTCCTCGAACGGCTGCTGTGTCATCGCTTGGCACTCTCCTTGATCTCGGCCACATCGGCCTTCACACTGTCGATGGTCTGCTCCGGCGCGGGCGGGGCGGCCATGCCGACCTCCTTCTTGCCGGTCAGGGCGAGCACCGCCGTGACCACGCCGAGGACGCCGGTCACGATGAGCGCGGCGGCCCACACCGGCAGCGGTACGGCCAACGCGGCGATCGCCGTGGCCACCAGGGCCTGGAGCGTGAGGAAACCGACCAGGCCGGCGCCTCCGAAGAGCCCGCCGCCCTTGCCGTAACGCTTGCCCTTCTCCTTCATCTCCGCCTGAGCGAGGCGGAGTTCGCCGCGCACCAGCTCGGTGAGCTGCTGCGAGGCGCGTTGCACCAGTTCACCGACCGGCTCGTCCCGGGCCACCGCTTGCTCACGGTCGGGCTCGAACATGACCATCACCCCTCTTGCGTATCCGGAGAACCGGATGCCCCGCATACGCGAGAGGACGCCTGTCCGGACCTTGATCCACAAGGCCCACACATCGAAGGCACCGACATGGACGAGGCAGGGGGGGGTGACGTGTTACGGCTGGGGCCAGCGGTCCGGTTCGCGGGGCGACGGCTCGTCCGTCGGGAAGGTGGTGGTGGCCGGGCCGCTCGGGGCGAGGATCTCGTCACCGAACAGGTCCTGGAGCCAGTTGGTCTGGTAGACGGTGTCGAGGTAGCGCTCGCCGAGGTCCGGCGCGATGGCCACCGCCGTCATGTCGCGGGTGTCGTGGCGGGCCAGCCAGTCGGTCGCGCCGCTGACCACCGTGCCGGTGGACCCACCGAACAGGAAGCCGCGCCGGGCCATCTGGTGGCAGGCCCGGATGGTGTCCGCCTCCTCCACCCGGATCACCTCGTTGACGTACGACTCGTCCAGCAGCGGCGGGCGCATGCTCATCCCGAGGCCGGGGATCATCCGGCGGCCGGGCTCCCCGCCGAACGCGACCGAGCCCACGCTGTCCACCGCGATGATGCGCACCGGCCGGTGCCACTGCCGGAAGTAGCGGGCGCACCCCATCAGCGTCCCGGCGGTGCCCGTGCCGACGAACAGCACGTCCAGGCGCGGGAAGTGACGTGCTATCTGGGGCGCGGTGGTCCGGTAGTGCGACTGCCAGTTGCCGGGGTTGGTGTACTGGCTGAGCCACACGTACCGGTCGTCGGAGGCGCACAGCGAGCGGACGTACTCGATCCGGGTGCCGAGGAACCCGCCGTTCTCGTCCAGGTCGGCCACGATGTGCACCTTGCTGCCGAGCGCCTCCATCAGCAGCCGGGTCGACAGGTTGCAACGCGAGTCGGTCACGCACAGGAACTTGTAGCCCTTGCTGGCGGCGATCATGCTGAGCGCCACGCCGAGGTTCCCGGACGAGGACTCGACGATGACGGAGTCCGGCTTGAGAATGCCCTCCCGCTCGGCGCTCTCCACCATCTCGTTCGCGGCCTTCAGCTTGATGGAGCCGGCGAAGTTGAAGCCCTCGCACTTCAGGTAGAGGGGACATCCGAAGATCGACTTGAGGTCGACGAAGAGATGGCCTTCGTTGAAGTCATGGGGAGCGGATATGACGGGCACGATGGGCCTCCTGGTACCGGGGAAGGGCAGCGCTCTCAGCCGTACCGGCGCAGGTCGTGGAAGAAGTTGTCGATGAGGCCGAGGTTTCCCGCGGCGGCCGTCCCGTCGTAGACGTACTTGCCGACGGCGAGGTCCAGGACGCCGAGGCCGAACGGCGAGAAGACGATCGGCCGGTCGGGCGGCGGGGCGGCCCGGCCGAGCATCACGTCGTTCAGTGTGCCGTTCAGGAAGTCCCGGTTCCCGGTGCGCTGTTCGACCAGGTGCGGGGAGGTGTCCGCCTTCAGGCAGTGCTCGACGTCGTCGACGAAGTTCGCCGAAGCCAGCAGGACTTCCGGGGCGAGGTCGCGCAACGAGACGTGCAGGACCAGGGGGTTGTGGGCGAACAGCGACGCGTCGGTCACGTGCGGCCGGCCCGCGACCGTGGCGAAGACGACCAGGTCGCTGGAGCGGATCAGGTCCGCCGCGTTGTCGTGGACGGTGACCTCGGCGTCCGTCCCGCTCTGCCGCAGGTAGTCGCAGAACCCGGCGGCGCTGTCGGCGGCCAGGTCGTGCACCCCGACCGTCTCGAACTCCCAGCCGGTGCCCGCGAGGAAGGTGTGGATGTAGCGGGCGATCAGACCGGTGCCGAAGAACCCGACGCGGGTCGGGCGCGGCCGGTTGCGGCTGAACCAGTCGGCGGCCAGCGCGGCGGACGCGGCCGTCCGGGTCGCGCTGATGATGGAGCTCTCCAGACAGGCGAACGGGTAGCCCGTCGTGGGGTCGTTGAGGATCAGCACCGCCGACGCGCGGGGGAGCCCCGACCGGACGTTGTCCGGGAAGCTGGAGATCCACTTCATGCCGTCGACCGCCACGGACCCGCCGACCGAGGCGGGCAGCGCGATGATCCGCGAGCTGGGCCGGTCGGGGAACCGCAGGAAGTAGGACGGCGGGTTCACCGAGTCCCCGGCCCCGTGCAACCGGTAGGTCGCCTCGACCAGGTCCACGATCTCCTTCTCGCGCCCGGTGAGGGCCTTCTGCACCTGCTCACCGGAGATCACCGCGAACGTCGGCGAAGCCGGGTCGGGTGCGGTGGGCCGCGTGGTGCTGGGCAACAGATCGGTCATCGCTCGCTCGCCTCCGGGTTCGTGGCACCGGCTTCCAGTCGGCGCGGCTCGGCCATGCCGACCAGCACCTGCCTGTCCCCGGTGTAGGGCTCCCTGCTGTGCGCGGTGCGCACGTTGTCGACCAGCAGCAGGTCACCGGCCTGCCACGGCTCGCGCCGGGTGTGCTTCTCGTACGTCGCGTTGAGCAGCTCGACGATGTCCTCGCCGATCGGAGTGCCGTCCCCGAAGCAGGTGTTGAACGGCAGGCCGTCCGCGCCGTAGATGTCCACCAGGTACTCGCGCACCTCGGGGGCGAGCGTCCACTCGTTCAGGAAGGCGATCTGGTTGAACCAGCACGCCTCACCCGTCACCGGGTGCCGGACCACGGCCGGACGCCGCTGCGCCGTCCGCAGGGAACCGTCCGGCTGCCAGATGAAGTCGATGCCGTGCGCCCGGCAGTAGCTCTCCACCCCGGCGCGGTCGGCGGTCCCGAACGACTCCTCCAGGGACGCCCCGATCTCGTCGTTGTACGACCGGGTGAGCAGCCAGCCCGCCCGCTCGAAGCGCTCCCGCACCTCGGGGGGCAGCTCCCGCAGCACCTCCGTCGCGTCCGCGACCGCAGTCGCCCCGCCGTCCTCGGGCGCGGTCACGCAGGCGAACAGCATCAGACCGGGCGGCTCCTGCGTGTAACTCAGCTCGTGGTGCATGCACATGGGCTGGTTGGCGGGCCACGTCGTGGACTCGTAGACCCCGGAGCCGTAGGTCTCGCGCGGTGCGAAGGACTCCCGCTCGGTCATCAGGCCACCGGTCAGCGCGGTGAACACGGCACCGACCTGCTCAGGGTCCCGCAGTCCCAGGCCCCGGACCAGCAGGGACCCGTGCTCGGCGACCTGGGCGCGCAGCGTCTCGCGGTACCGCGCCGCCCAGGCGGGCACGTCGGCCGGGGTGTCGATGCGGGCCACCGGCGGTCTGCCCGGCCGCAGCTCCACATCGAGCTGGGCCGACAGGGATGAGGTCGACATCTCGGATTTCCTTTCGGTCGCCCGTCACGGGGCTGGGAGAGGGTCAGGAGGAGGCCAGCGGTTCGGCGGCGGCCAGTACGGCCTTCGCCGCCTCGGTGGGGCGCAGGCGCGGGAAGTAGTGCCCGCCGTCGGGGAGTTCGTGCAGGTCCACGCGATGGGCCAGCAGCAGCCAGTCCCGGTGGGCCCCGGTGTACCCGGCCGTGTACGGGTCGTCGGCGGCCACCACCACCGACACCGGGGCCGACAGCCGCGGCGCCGGTGGGTTCTCCAGCGCGTCGCAGAAGTACCGGTGCGCGGAGAGGCAGTCGTGCCGGTACGCGGCGCCGACCCGCTCCGCGTGCCGCGCGGTCAGCTCCGCCAGCTCGACATAACCACCTTCGTCGGCCAGCCGCGCGGCGATCTCGGCGTCGCTGCGGACCGACAGCGCCTCCACGGCGGCGTGCCGCTCGGCGGCGGTGCCGATCAGCTGCGCGCCGAGGAACAGCCGCGCCACCTCCACCCCGCGCTCCTGGAGCCTGCGGGCCGTCTCCACGGCCGGTGCGGCGCCCGACGAGTGGCCCCACAGCATGACCCGCGTCAGACCGCGGGCCGTGATCTCCGCCGCGACCCGTTCCGCCACCTCGGTGATGGAGCCGAACGGCTCCTGCCGCCCGGCCAGGTCGTGCCCCGGCAGGTCCACCGCGAGCACCGACATCCCGCCGCCCGCCAGCGCGCTGGCCATCGGCTGGAAGTTGACCGCGTTGCCGCCCGCGTACGGGAAGCACACGAGCGCGCACTCCGGCCTCCCGGCGGCCTCCGCCAGCGGCTGGAGCAGCTCCGCGCTCTGCCCGGCCGCGCCGTCCAGCAGGGCGGCCAGGTCGGCGAGGACCGGGTTGCGGGTGATGTCCTTCAGGGACACCGCGCGGTCCAGCGCGATGGTCAGCTTCACCGCCGTCAGGGAGGTGCCGCCGGAGTCGAAGAAGTGGTCGTCGCGGCCGATCCGCTCCTCGGGCACGCCGAGCAGCACCGCCCAGGCGGCCGCGAGCCTCCGCTCGGCCGGAGTACGCGGCGCCCGGTCCCCGGCGCCGTCCGCCGCCGCGGGGGTGGCCCGCTCGGTCAGCGCGGTGAGCGCCTTCCGGTCGATCTTGCCGTTGGCCGTCAGCGGCAGCGCCGACCGCCAGTGGAAGTGGGCGGGCACCATGTACTCCGGCAGTCCGGCACCGAGCGCCTCGCGCAGCACCTCCACGGGCAGCTCGCGCCCCGCGTAGAAGGCGGCCAACTGCTTGCCCTGTCCGCCCCGTTCGGCCACGACGACCGCGCCGTCCCGCACCCCGGGGACCCGCAGCAGGGTGTTCTCGATCTCGCCGATCTCGATGCGGAAGCCCCGGATCTTGACCTGGTTGTCCCGGCGCCCCAGGAACTCCAGCTTGCCGCCGGGATGCCAGCGCCCCCAGTCACCGCCCAGGTACAGCCGCTCACCCGGCCGGAACGGGTCCTCCCGGTACGCCTCACGCGTCCGCTCGGGATCATTGACGTACCCCCGGCCCACACAGACCCCGGAGAAGGCGATCAGCCCCGGCGCGCCCAGCGGCACCAGTTCGAGGCGCTCGTCCACGACCAGGACGCGCACGTTGTTCACCGCACGCCCCAGCAGGACGCGCTCGCACGCCCCGTCGATGATCTCGTGGTTGGTGTCGTCCGACGTCTCGGTCAGGCCATAGGCGTTGACCAGCCTGATGCCGGGCTGCACGGCGAACCAGCGCTGCGTCAGCTCCGGTTTGAGCGCCTCACCGGTCACGGACACGAAGCGCAGGTCCGGGAAGTCGCGCGGATGCCGCTCCAGGTAGGAGACCAGGACCTCCAGATAGGAGGGCACGAGCTGGGCGACGCCGACCCGGCCGCCCACCAGCGTGTCGGCGAACCGCTCCACGTCCATCAGCACGTCCTGCTCCACCAGCAGCGTCCGCCCGCCCACCAGCAGCCCGGAGATCAGCTGCCACAGCGAGATGTCGAAGCACTGCGGTGCCGTCTGCGCCACCACCCCGCCCTCGCCGACCCCCAGGTCGTCGATCTTGGCGAAGAGATGGTTGAGCATCCCCGCGTGCTCGCACATCGCCCCCTTCGGCTCGCCGGTGGAGCCGGAGGTGAAGTAGATGTAGGCCAACTGCCCGGCGTCCACCGCGACCCCGAGGTCGTCGTCGGCGTGGCCCTCCGCGTACGCGTCCCCGATCAGCAGCCGCTCGGTGCCGGGCACGTCGGCCAGCGCCTGGTCGAGCGTGCCGGTGCTGCCCGACTCGGTCAGCACCAGTCGGCACCCGGCCCGGGAGAGGGTCGCGGCGATACGGCCGGGCGGGAAGTGCGGCTCGATCGGCAGGTAGACGCCGCCCGCCTTGAACACGGCCAGCGTCGCGGCCGGCCAGTCGAGATTTCGCTCGGTGACCACGGCCACCACGTCCTCGCGGCCCACCCCGCGCGCCACCAGCGCCCGCGCCAGCCGGTTGGCCCGGCTGTTCAGCTCGCCGTACGTCCACTCCCGGCCGCCGTGCACCGCCGCCACCGCGTCCGGGTGCTGCCGTACGCGCTGTTCGAACAGTTCGTGCGCCCTCGCGTCCGGCAGCTCCCGCGCGGGACCGGCCAGGCCCTCCAGCTGCTCCTGCCGCTCCTGGTCCGACAGCAGGCTCCGAGCCATGTGCTCCGCGGCGGGGTCGGCCGCCATCAGCTCCAACGCCCGCAGGTGGTACCCGGCGATCCGGTCCGCGCTCGCGGTGTCCAGGACGTCCGTCCGGTAACTCAGCACCAGGCGCCCTTCGTCCTCGGACCAGTGCACCCGCAGGACGTGGTCACCGGCCAGCGGCTCCGGGGGACCGCACACCACCTCGTACGACGGTTCCGTCACGCCCAGTTCGCGCCGCAGGTCCGCCAGGGGGAAGTCCCGGTGCTCCAGCACCTGTTCGTGCGCGCGCCGGGCCTCCGCGAGCAGTTCGCGCCAGGTGCCGGGGGAGACGGTGAGGCGGCAGGGCAGGGGCTCGCCGTCCGCGTCCGCCGCGTACCCCGTCACCACGTCCTGCTCGCCGGAGAGGACGGACAGCACCTTGGCGTGGGCGGCCAGCAGCAGCGCGTCCGCCGGAACCCCGAGCCGTCGTACCGACTCGCCCACGGACCCGGGCACCGGCACCTCGTGCTCGGCGGTACCGGCGACCGGCACCTCGGCCCAGCGCGGTACCGCGGTGAATCCGCCGGCGGTCAGCACGCCGCTCCAGAACTCCCGGTCCGCCTGCACACGCGTTCCCATCGGATGCTCCCTCAATTCACGGACGCCGCGGCGGCGCTGTCGACGGACGGTGGGGTCCTGCGGCCGGTACCGGCGGGCAGGACCGCGGCCTCCGGCATCTCCACGGCGGGGTTGCCGCCCCAGCGCGCGTGCGCGGGGACCTCCTCGCCCTTCATGAGGAATGAGTCCGGCGCCAGCCGCGCGCCGTCGCCCATCGTCACGCCGTAGTGCACGTGCGAGCCGACGCCCAGGGTGCAGCCCGCACCGAGCGTGCTGGTGTCGGACTTGAAGGTGCCGTCCTCCTGCGAGTGGCACTGGACCTTGCTCCCGGCGTTCAGGGTGCAGTCGTCACCGATGACGGCGAGCGTGCGGTCCGTCATGTAGCAGCCGTCGTCGAACACCCTGCGGCCGACGCGGACACCCATCAGGCGCCAGACGAGGGCCTTGAAGGGGGTGCCGTTGTAGATGTTCAGATGCCGGTCCGGCACCTTCCACAGGCGCTCCTGCGCCCAGAACGCCGGGTCGTAGATGGAGCACAGCATGGGGCGCAGGCGGCGGAAGCGGGTGAGGCAGCGCTCCAGCAGCACGTAGTAGAGCGTCGACAGAGCCAGCGTCAGCGCCATGTAGGTCGCGATCACCACGTGCCCGAGCACGCCGTACAGCTCCACCGTGGCCAGCGCCAGCATGGTGAGCACGAGGACGTGCAGCCAGCGCACGAAGAGCATGAAGGCCATCGAGCGCAGGTTGAAACGATTCTTCGCGGAGAGCCGCCGGTGCAGCGTCTCCCCGGTCCTGAGGTCGTCGAACCGGGCGTCCCGCTCCACCGACCTGGGGATCTCGAAGCACGGCGAGCCGAGCAGCCCGACGCCCTCGCGGATCTCCCCGTCGAGCGGCACCATCACCTTCGTCGCCAGCAGGCAGTTGTCGCCGGTCCGGCCGCCGATGGGGTAGGCGATGTTGTTGCCCAGGAAGTTGCGCGCCCCGATCGTCGCCCGGGACACCCGGAACGACGTGGCCGAGTAGTCCGCGTTGATCACGGAGAGCCCGTCGGCCACCATCGTCCCGCTGCCCACCGTGACGTGCAGCGGGCTCTCGTGCTGCACCTCGGTGCCGAAGTTCGACCCGGTCTGCTCGACGTGGGAGAGGTCGTACCCGATGCCGCGCAGGTAGTTGACGATGTACGAGCTGTCCCCGAAGAGCCAGGCGAAGAACTTGATGTTCGTCATCCGTGCCGTCGCCCGGTGGACCGCGTACCGGAATCCGTAGAGCGGGAACACCCGGTCCGGCGGGACCACCAGGTCCAGCAGGCGGGGCAGGGTGCACAGCAGGGCGAGGCCCAGGACCACGAAGCCGGTGAACAGGATCAGGGAGAGGACCACCGCGTCGGTCGTCAGCTCCGTCAGGGGCAGCGCCGTCTCGGGGTCGAGCCGTCTGCGGACCGCGGGCACCGCGTTGAACAGGATGTACAGGCCGCCCACGCCCAGCGGGATGTACAGCAGGAACAACTGGAGCAGCGAGCCGAGTCCGAACCAGATCCGGCGGGCGGTGCCGCACCGGGCGGGCGCGACCCGCAGATAGTCCACGTCGGTCGGCTGCGCGGGGGAGCCGTGCCGGTGCTCGCCGTCCGGGACGGCCTGGCCGGTGTGCAGCGACGAGGAGTGGCCGAGCTGGGCGCCGTCCCCCATCGAGGTGTCGATGTCCAGGACGGTCTTCTCCCCGATGTACACGTCCCGGCCGAGGCTGATCCGGCCGGTCTGGATACGCCCGGCGTGCGCCCGGTAGCCGAGGAAGAACGAGTCCTTGCGGATGACCGTGCCGGAACCGATCGTCAGCAGGTCCGTGCAGACCGGTACGGAGTGGGAGAGGATCGTCACCCCCTTGCCGATCCGCGCGCCCAGCGCCCGCAGATAGAACACGTACAGGGGGTTGCCGATGAAGAGGATCATCGGGTTCGCGTGCAGCAGCGCCTTGACGACCCAGAAGCGCAGGTAGGAGAGGCCCCACACAGGGAATTCACCGGGTTTCCAGCGCCCGACGAGCAGCCATTTGGCGACGACGGGAAAAGCGCACAGGACCACGAATCCGATGCCGCCGAACAGCAGGGACCGCAGATAGACGTCCACCACACCGGAACCGTCGGCGACCCATTCGTATCCGCCCGCCGTGGCGAAACCGGCGACCAGTGAATATCCCAGGAAGATCAGCAACTGGGCCGTGCCGCACAGCGTGTGGGAAAGCGTGCTCGCGCGGGTCACCGGTTCCGGCGGCAGCACGAGCGCGGCGGGGGAGAGAGAGGCCGGGGAATCGGCCGGAGCCGGGGCGGACTCCGCGAGAGCCGCCGCCAGGGCGCTGATCGTGGGATACCGGTAGATGTCCTTCATGGACGGGGACGGGAGATCCTCCCGCTTCCGGACCCGTGCGCAGAACTGCGCCATGACCAGGGAATTGGCACCGAGGCCGTCGAAGAAGTGCGCGTCGGCCGGAACGTTCTCCACACCCATGACATCGGCCAGCGCATCAGCCAGCCGCGCTTCGGTCTGCCCCACCGCCGGGCCCGCACCGCGCGGCTCGACGAGGGTGTGCTCGTCCGTTCCTTCTATATGGACGTCCGAGGACTGTTCCACCATGTGATCTCCTGGAGAACGTCTGGATCGATCGCTGAGAACGTCTGGATCGCTTTTCGGCCACGTGCTCTTCTCTGATCACGAACTGCCGCTTCAGTTTCGGCCCGCCGCCGTCAGGCTGCCACTTCGAATCGATCAACCCGCGAGCCGGAAAGACCCCGGCAGGCCCGTGGTTTCTGGGCAGCCGCAGGTGAGCGGCACATCCGGGATCACCTGTTTGGCGGACCTCTGTGTCCCCGGCGCCGGTGGCGGAGCGCCTCGCGGTGTCGGATGCTGGACTGGCCGGATTCCGTCGTCACGCATTGCCCTGCCTGCGTACGCCGCAGGCCGCTCACCGGGAGAGGCCATGGATTACACCGCCGTCGCCAAGCACGATCTGAAGACCGAGCCGCAGTACATCGACGCGCCGATGACCGCCGCGGCCGCGTTCCTGGTGCTGACCATCAATGACGGCGAAGAGGCCATGGACAAGGCGCGGTCGGTGGTGGCGAGCATCGAGGACCTGGTCAAGGACATCAAGATCCAGGTGAACACCGGGATCTTCACCTGCAATCTCGGAATCTCGCACCACGCCTGGGAACCGCTGACCCGGAAACCGATGCCGAAGGAACTCAAGCCCTTCCAGGAGATCCGCGGCGCCCAGCACACCGCGGTCGCGACCGAAGGTGATCTCCTTTACCATATCCGCGCCGATTCGGTGGACCTGGTCGTCGAATTCGAGAAGATCCTCCTTGAGGCATTCGGTGATTCCGTGACCGCCGTGGACGATGTCACCGGATTCCGTTACTACAACGGCCGCGACCTCCTGGAATTCGTGGACGGCACCGCCAACCCGATCGGCCTCTCCCTGCCGGCGGCCACTCTGGTCGGCGAGGAGGACCCGGCGTACGCGGGCGGCAGCTACGTCGTCATCCAGAAGTACCTGCACGACCTCAAGGACTGGCGCGCCCAGACCACCGAGACGCAGGAACAGATCATGGGACGCACCAAGTTCGACAACATCGAACTCCCCGACGCGACCGAGGGCCAGAAGTCCCACAAGACCCTGTGCACCATCCAGGACGCCGAGGGCGAGCACGACATCCTCCGCGACAACATGCCCTTCGCCACCCCGGGAAAGGGCGAGTACGGCACCTACTTCATCGGCTACTCCCGGCACCTGTGGGTCACCGAGAAGATGCTGGAGCGCATGTTCATCGGCGACCCGCCGCCCCTGCACGACCGCATCCTCGACTACTCAAGGGCGGTCACCGGAGTCACCTTCTTCTGCCCCGCCCGGAAGTTCCTCGTCGACCTCGCGGACTGAGCCGCGCGAGGTCCACGGACTGAATCCGGTGGGCCTGGACAGTCGCAGGGGTGAGGCGACTTTCTGGGAGGAAGCATGACGCTGGTCAAAGCGGGCGTGGTGGTGCTCGACTGTGCCGAACCGGAGAAACTGGCCGCGTTCTACCAGGAGTTGCTGGACGGCGAACAGACCCTCGCCTCCGCCAACCTGGTGCAGATCCGGGGTGCGGACGGCTTCCGCATCGCCTTCCGCCGCGATGTGAACGCCACGCCCCCGAGCTGGCCCCGCCCGGAGAACTCCCTCCAGGCCCATGTCGAGTTCATGGTGGACGACCTGGACGCGGTCGAGCGGCGCATCATCTCGCTCGGCGGCCGTCCCATCGAGACCCGGGACGCGGTGGGCCCGGACGAGGAGCGCGGCTACTCCGACCCGTCGGGCCACTCCTTCACCGTGCGGCTGGCCCCGCCGACCTCACCCAAGCAGGGCTGACCACGCACGAAGACCGGGGGTGGCGGGCATCGAATCGGCCCGCCACCCCCGGTCTTCGTGTGCTCAGTCCCGGCCGCCCTTGTCGGCCACCGGCCACACGCCCGTCGTCCGCTCGATGGCCTTGGCCCCGGTACGGTCCACGGCGCTGCGCACGACCGCGAAGATCGCGCCCTGCACGGCCGCCGCGAGCAGCACCTCGCCCCAGCCGCGGTCGCGGTCCAGGGCGTCGGGGGCGTCCTCCTCGTGCCGTATGGCCATCCACGCCTTGCGGAAGGCCAGTCCGGCCAGCGCGCCGCCTGCCCAGCTCATCGCGAAGCCGACCGGCTTGTAGGTGAGCGCGAGTTTTTTCTTGGTCTTGTTCTTCGCCATGTCGTGCTTCTTCCTCGTCAGGCCGTCCTCATGCAGGCAGACCTCGTGGTCCCACCCGCTCGTGCGGCGCCACGGGCCCCGGCGGGGTGCCGTCGCCGAACGGCTGGCCGCCCAACTCCTCGCGGTGGTGCGGGCTCAGCCAGCCGGAGAGGTCGGGGCCGAGCGGCACGATCCCGGTCGGATTGATACCGGAGTGCACCTGGTAGTAGTGCCGCTTGATGTGGTCGAAGTCGACCGTGTCCCCGAACCCCGGCGTCTGGAACAGGTCCCGCGCGTACGCCCACAGCACCGGGTTCTCCGTCAGCTTCCACAGATTGCACTTGAAGTGCCCGTGGTAGACCGGGTCGAAGCGGACCAGCGTGGTGAACAGCCGGATGTCCGCCTCGGTGATGGTGTCCCCGACCAGATAGCGCTGTCCCGCCAGCCGTTCGGCCAGCGACTCCAGCCGCCGGAACACCCCGGCGCACGCCTGCTCGTACTCCTCCTGGTCCGAGGCGAACCCGGCCCGGTACACCCCGTTGTTGACGTCCTCGTAGACCTCCGCCATCACCTCGTCGATCTCGTCCCGGAGGTGCTCGGGGTAGAGGTCCGGGGCGCCCTCGCGGTGGAATTCGGTCCACTCCGTCGCGAGGTCGAGGGTGAGCTGCTGGTAGTCGTTGGTGACCAGTTCGCCGCTGGGCACGTCCACGATCGCGGGCACGCTCACCCCGCCGGGCGCCCCCGGCTCCCGCTTCTCGTACGCCTCGGCCAGGTACCGGATGCCGAGCACCGGGTCCCGGCCGCCGGGGTCCAGGGTGAACCGCCAGCTCCGGTCGTCCTGGACCGGGTCGGTGACCGCCATGGGCAGCGCCCGCTCCAGCCCGAGCAGACGGCGCGAGATCACCGCCCGGCTGGCCCACGGGCAGGCCCGAGAGACCACCAGCCGGTACCGCCCGGACTCCACCGGCCAGCCGTCCCGTCCGTCGGCGGTGATCCGGTCCGCGAAATGGCTCCGGGACCGCTTGAACTTCTTGTGGCCCAAGGCGCTGTTGCCGTCGCCACCCATGTCGCCTCCTCGTCGCACGGCTGGCACCGCGCGCTGTTCCCTGCCGGGCCCGCCGCCCGCTCCGGCGCGACGGGCCCGTTCCGTTCCGCCTGACGCGTTCCCCCTTTTCGGGCGGGGACCCGCGCCGGAGCGCTCAGCGGTCCTGGGACACCCGCAGCAGGTCGGCGAAGGTGCCGCCCGCGTGCACGAGATCGTCGTACGTGCCCTGCTCGGTGATCCGGCCCTGGTCCATGACGACGATCCGGTCCGCGATCCGGGTGTTCTCCAGGCGGTGGGTGATGACGATGGTGATCCGGTCGGCGGAGATCGCCTTGATGTGCTCGAAGATGGCGTGCTCGCCGTGCGGGTCCATCTGGGACGTGGGCTCGTCCAGGATCAGCAGCGGCGGACGGCGGTACAGCGCGCGGGAACACGCGAGCCGCTGCCACTGGCCCCCGGACAGCTCGGTGCCGCCGAAGATCTCACGGGCGAGCAGCGTGTCCAGCCCGGCGGGCAGCTCCGCCACCGAGTCCCGCATACCGACGGCCTCCACCGCGTCCCACACCGGGCCGTCGTCATGGCTGCGGGGCTGGCCGAGGGTGACGTTCTCCCGGACCCGGAGCGGCCACTGCGCGAAGATCTGCGGCACCAGACCGGTGTTGTCCCAGACGGTCGCCGGATCGGCGGTCGCGAGATCGGTGCCGTTCCACACCACCCGGCCCTTGTCCGCCAGGTAGATGCCGGTGATCAGCCGGGTCAGGGTGCTCTTGCCGGAGCCGTTCACCCCCACGACCGCCAGGATGTCGCCGCGCCGCAGCGCCAGGGAGACCCCGTCCACGGCGGCCCGGTCCTTGCCCGGATACCGGTAGCTGACCTCCTCCAGCCGGATCTCCGCCACCGGTTCCTCGACGACCGCCCCTCCGCGCCTCGGGGCCCGCTCGGCGGCGTGGTCGAAGAACGCCTGCATGTCACCGAGGTAGAGGCTGGTGTGGAAGACCGCCGCGCCCTCCATGACCAGCTGGGACAGCGCGGACAGCGTGGTCTGCACCGCGACCACGGCGGTGGCGGCGACGGCCGGCGCGACCCGGCCGGTGACGGCCAGCCAGGCGAGCATCCCCCAGGTCGCGGTGAGGAACACGCCCCCGGCGAAGGAGGAGGACAGCGCGATCCGCAGCGTCCTCGGAGCGGCGGCGAGGGTGCGCCGGTCGACCCGCTCGGACAGGGCCCGGTACCAGTACAGGAGGTAGTCGGTCATGCCGTTGGCGCGGACCTCGTCGCCGTACTTCGGGGTCGTCGCCCACCAGCGGGTCATGCCCCGGACGTTGCGGTCCGCGATGTTGGCGTAGTGGATGTCGTAGTCCACCCGCGCGGTGAGGACGGCGCCGACGGCGGCCGGGGCGACGGCCAGCAGGAGCAGCGGCAGCACCAGCGGGTTGAGCACGGTGACGACGGTGCCCGCGGTGACCATCCTGATCAGGGCCGACGTGAAGCGCTGGGCGTCCATCACCATGACCTGCGTCCGCGTCACGCCCATCTCGGCGGCTTCCTGCCGGTCCGAGAAGCCGTCCACCGCGCAGGCGGCCGCCTCCACCCGGCAGACGGCCTCGACCAGGGTGGTGTCCGTGGCGGTCATCAGCCGGGGAGTGATCCGGCGCTCGGCGTAGCGGGCGACGGCCAGCGCGGTCCGGGCGACGGCGCTCGCGCAGGCGACGACGACCAGGGCGGGGAGGGCCGCGCGCAGCCGGTCCGCCATCGCGCCCGCACCGAGCAGCGGGGTCATCGCCCGGGCCGTGGCGGTGAGCAGGACGGCGGCCGACACACCGGTCGCCACCTGGCAGGCGAGGAGCAGCAGGACGGCGCGGCGGTCGATCGCCCAGGCCATGGCCGTGATCCGGCCCAGCACACGCGGGAGTTGGGCGCACAGGCTGCGGAAGCTCGCCTCGCCCAGCGGGTTGACGGAGTAGTGCCCGGAGTAGTTGATCTCCGCCGGTGCGGGCGGTGGGACGGTACGGGTGGAGGTGCTCAACTGCGCGTCTCCTCAGGTCGTGGAAGCCGGTGAAGGTGCGGCACCGGAGTCAACGAGAGGGAGACCTTTATCGAACACACGTGTTTCGGCCGCAGCGGAGTCCGCATCGAGGGGCGTCGTTCCGGGAGCCCCGGAAACACGTCGTAGGACTCACCGCGCCGGGCCTCGGCCCGGCCCTGGCCGAATCGCCACGGCCGATACGCGTGTGACGGATGGGTTCCGCTCAGCCCTTGAGGCGTGCGCGGTCGCCCATCACCACCATGGGGTGGTCGGCGGGGTCGAGCGTGCCCAGGAGGGTCTTGATGCCTGCCTCCGGGACGGTCACGCAGGCCGACGTGCCGTCACCGTGGTCCAGGTGCAGCCAGATGCCGCCGCCCTTCTCCACGCCCTCGGGGCGGTTCCAGTCGTAGGGCGGGGCGCCCTTGAGCCGGTTGTAGTTGATGGCGATGACGTAGTCGAAGTCGTGCGCGTGCGCCTCGTCGTCCGGGTCCGCCACCGAGGCCGCGTAGGCGTTGTCGTCGTACCAGTACGGCAGCTTGGTGCCCGGACTGCGCAGGGTGCCTCCGGCGTCGGTGAGGGAGAAGACGCCGACGGGACTGCGCTCGTCGTCGAGCTGATGGTCCGTCGTCCAGCCCCGGCGGCCGTTGTGCGAGGGCCAGCTCGCGGACTGCTTCCACTGGGCGCCCTGCTTCTCGTACAGCACGGCCAGGCCCTCGGCGGAGTCCCGGTCGTCGCCGTACACGACCACCAGCTGCCGGGTGTCGGCCGGGATCTGCCGGCCCATCCGCTCCCCGACGCCGGGGACGCCGGTCCCGGTCGCCGGGCGGGAGGAGCCGGACACGGCCGGGTTGCCGTTGCCCGCCGCGCCACCGGAGCGGGCCTTGCCGCCGGTGTCCGCGCAGGCCGTGGTCACCGCCAGCAGGGCACCGCAGACGACGGCCGCGGATATGGCGTGCCGGGCACCACCGCGCCGCGCGTATCGGGGACAGGACGGAGTGTCAGAGGAGTTCCGCATGATCAGAATCTTCCGGCGCGACCGGCAGGGCACGCATCCCGGACCGGCATCCGGCCTAAGCCGTTGCCGCTACGTTGCTCCCCATGACAGTCACCGGGACGGACATCACGGCGGACCTGATCCGGGATCTGCTGCGCGAGCAGTACCCCGACCTGGCGGACCGCCCCCTGAAGCTGGGCGCGCTCGGCTGGGACAACCAGGTGTGGCGGCTCGGCGACGACCTCGCCGTCCGCATGCCCTGGGCGACGGAGTCGGCGGACGCGCTGCTGCGCAAGGAGCACACCTGGCTGCCGCTCCTCGCGGAGGGGCTGCCCCTGCCGATCCCCGTCCCGCAGCGCCTCGGTGAACCCTCCGCACGCTTCCCGCGCCCCTGGCTCGTCACCACCTGGGTACCGGGCGAGCCCGCCGACCGCGCCCCCGCGACCCGCCCAGAGGAGGCGGCCGACACCCTGGCCGCCTTCCTGACCGCCTTTCACCGCCGCGCCCCCGACGAGGCACCGGTGGGCCGGGACCGAGGGGGCCGCCTGGCCGACACCGCCGAAGGCTTCACCGGCGCGCTCGCCCGGGCCGCCGAACTGGGCCTCGTCCACGACCCGGACGCCGTCCGCGCGGTCTGGGAGGACGCGGCGGCCGCGCCCGGCCGGACCGGCCCCCGGCTTTGGCTCCACGGCGACCTGCACCCCGCCAACATCCTCACCACCGACGGCACCTTCTGCGGTGTCATCGACTTCGGCGACCTCTTCGCCGGAGACCCCGCCTTCGACCTGGCCTCCGCCTGGCTGCTCCTCCCGGACGGCGCCATCGACCGCTTCCACGCCGCCTACCACCCGGCCCCGGACCCCGCGACGCTGCGCCGTGCCCGCGGCTGGGCGGTGCTCCGCGCCCTCTCCGGCATCCACATCGGCCACGCGGGCGACCAGGGCCGCCCCGGCGGCAAGCCGACGTGGGGGCCGCCGGGGCAGGCGGCACTGCGGCGGCTCACGGCGTCGGTCCGGTCCTGACGCGGAAGGTGTTCCGGTAGGCGCGGGGTGACACGCCGAGCGCCTCCCGGAAGTGCAGCCGCATCGCCGTGCCGGTGCCGTACCCCGCGTCGGCCGCGACCCGGTCCACCGGGTGGTCGGTGCGTTCGAGGAGGCGCCGCGCATGGTCGAGACGCCGCTCGGCCAGCCAGCGCATCGGCGTCGCACCGGTCTCCTGCCGGAAGCGGCGGCTGAGCGTGCGCACGCTGACACCGGCCCGCCGGGCGAGGTCGTCCAGGGTGAGCGGCTCGCCGAGGTGCTCCAGGGCGTAGGCGCGGGCGGCCGCGGTGGGGGAGGGGCCGGACTCCCGGGGCACCGGCCGTTCGATGTACTGCGCCTGCCCGCCCTCCCGGTGCGGCGGGACGACGGTGTCGCGGGCGACCGCGTTGGCCACCTCCACCCCGTGGTCGGCGCGGATCATGTGCAGGCACAGGTCGACCCCGGCGGCCACCCCGGCGGAGGTCAGCACCCCGTCGTCGTCGGTGTACAGCACGTCGGGGTCGACGTCGGTGTCCGGATACAGGGCGGCCAGCTCGGCGCAGGACTTCCAGTGCGTGGTGGCCCGCCGACCGTCGAGATGCCCGGCGGCGGCCAGCACGAACGCCCCGGTGCAGATCGACGCGAGCCGCGCCCCGCCGGGCACGAGGGCGAGCGCCCGCCGTACCTCGGGGTCGAGCCGCCCCCGCCGCTGCGGCCGGTAGTCCTCGACGGCGGCCGGGACGACGACGGTGTCCGCGTCCCGGAGGATCTCCGGGCCGTGCGGGACGTGGACGCCGATGTCCGTGTCGGTCGCCACCACGCCCGGCACGGTCGCACACGTACGCACCGTGTACAACGGCCGCCCCTCGGGATCGGTGGCGGTGGTGAACAGCCGGTGCACGATGCCGAGTTCCATCGGAATCAGTCCCGCACGCACCAGGACGACCACATGGTGTCGCTTCGCACCCTCCATGACCGGATTCTTTCACTCGCTGTCCAGGCGGCCAGTGGTGAGGGCGGTCGCGCACGACGAAGCATGGATCACCATGAGCGAGGCGATCCGAGTTCCCCGTCAGTCCGTCACCGGTCACCGCGCCTGGTGGGTCGCGGCCGTCACCGGCACCGCGATCGTCGTCGCGGGCGCCTGTTCCACGCTGCCCGGCATCCTCCAGGGCCCGCTGCGCCACGACTTCGGCTGGTCACGCGGCTCCATCGGGTGGGCGGTGTCGGTGAACATGGTCCTCTACGGCCTCACCGCCCCCTACGCGGCGGCGCTGTCGGACCGGTTCGGGGTACGGCGCGTGGTTGCGGCCGCCCTGCTGACGGTCGCCGCGGGGGCGGGGCTGACGACCATGATGACGGCCGCGTGGCAGTTCACCCTGCTCTGGGGGCTCCTGGTCGGGGCGGGTACGGGGGCGCTGTCGATGACGCTCGGCGCGGCGGTGACCGACCGCTGGTTCGCCCGGCACCAGGGCCTGGTCACGGGCCTGCTGTCCTCGGCGAGCGTGCTGGGCCAGATGGTGTTCCTGCCCGGACTGTCCTGGATCATCGACCACCACCGCTGGCGCCCCGCGCTCGGCACCCTCACGCTCGCCGCGCTCGCGGTGGTCCCGCTGGTGGCGCTCGTGCTGCGCGACCACCCCGCCGACCTCGGCCAACGCCCCTACGGAAGTGCGGTGTTCGTGGCCAGGCCCGCGCCGGTGCCCGGTGCGGCCCGGCGCACGCTGACGGTGCTGAGGGATGCCGCGCGGACGGCACCGTTCTGGCTGCTGGCGGGGGCGTTCGCCGTCTGCGGGGCGTCCACCAACGGCATCATGTGGAGCCACTTCGCCCCGGCCGCCCACGACCACGGCATGCCCGTGACCACCGCGTCGACGCTGCTCGCGGGCATCGGGGTGTTCAACGTGGCCGGGACGGTCGCCTCCGGTCGGCTCACCGACCGCGGGGACGCCCGCAGGCTCCTCGCCGTCTTCTTCACCCTGCGCGGGCTGCTGCTGCTCGTCCTCCCCCTGATCATGACGGCCACCGTGCGGGCGCCGATGCTGGCCTTCGTGGTCCTCTTCGGTCTCCTGGACCTGGCCACCGTCCCTCCGACCACCGCCCTGTGCCGCCTGCACTGGGGCGAGGACAGCGCCATCGTCTTCGGCTGGACCAACGCCGCCCACCAACTCGGCGCCGCCCTGGCCGCTTTCCTCGCCGGGGCGGCCCGCGACGCGTTCGGCACGTACGACCCGGTGTGGCTCGCCCTCGCGGCGGCCTGCGCGGCAGCGGCCCTGCTGTCCCTGGCGGTCGAGCAATGACCGCCTCGGTGGGGCACTGACCGCCCCGGTGGGGCAGACTGCCGCCGATGGACGACTACCCCACGATGCGCCAGAACCCCGCCCCGGACCTGTACGGACGTCTGCGCGTACGGTCCACCGACCTGGCGCCCGCCCGCTGGCTCGGCGAGCGCTTCGAGGGCCGTGACCACTCCCGCACGGTGGCCGGTGTCGTGGCGCCCGGGTTCGACGCGTACGTCAGGGTCCTGCATCCGGCCTGGCTGGACGAGCGGCCGGTGCGGTGGCGGGACGTGGCCGCCGCACATGGGCGGACGATGACGCCGAACGCCGACTGGCGTGAGGTGACCGGTCGGGACCGGTACGGCGCGGAGTACGGATTGCCCGGAGTCTGGGACGAGTACCCGGCGGAGGGGCCGACTCCGCCCGACATCGCCGAGGCGCTGATCCCCGTCCTGGCCCGGCACACCCGTACCGCCGACCAGTGCTGGTTCGGCCTGTGGGACGGGTACGGGCGGTGGGACTTCTCCCGCTTCCCCACCTTCGAGACCCCGTACCGGGACGAGGTGCTCCTCGAAGGGCCCCTCTCCTACGCCGTGTCGCCGGTGGCGTGGGACGAGTTCGCCGAGCTGCCCGACCTGTGGTGGCCGCGGGACCGCGCCTGGTGTCTGGGCGGGGACGTGGACCTGGTCAGCACCTATGTGGGCGGCGGCGAGGCGCTGATCGAGGAGTTGCTGGCCGACGGCGAGCTGGAGACGCACCGCGTGGCGGCGGGCGACCCGGTGCACTGACGGGCCGGTGCCGCGAACGGCACCGGCCCGGACGGCTCACACGTGCGGTCGGCGCCCGTGCTCCTGGCGCGGGAAGGTCTGGTCCGCTCCGGGCAGCGTCGGCTTCGGCAGCGTGGCCACCTCCTCCTTCGCCTTCTCCAGCTGCTCCGCCGTGTCGTCCGGCAGGCGCGGCGGGCGCGGGCGGCCGGAGCGGAACCGGAAGGCGCTGGTGAGGTCACCGAAGGTGTCGCGGCGCCAGTCGCTGATGTTGGGCTCCGCCACCCCGGTGAACTGCTCCAGGAACCGCAGCGCCGAGGTGTGGTCGAAGGCTTCCGAAGCGACCCAACCACCGACGGTCCAGGGCGAGATGACGATCGCCGGAACCCGGAAGCCACCCCCGATGGGCAACCCCTGCACGAACTCGTCCGGCGTCCCCGCGGCCGGCACCGGCGGCGGCACATGGTCGAACAGGCCGTCGTTCTCGTCGTAGTTGAGGATGAACGCGGTCTTGCGCCACACCTTCGGGTTGGACGCGATCGCCTCGATCTTCGACGCGACGAAGTCCGCGCCCGCCGCCGGGAGATAGTCCGGGTGCTCCGACTGGAAGCTGGTCGGCATGATCCAGGACACGGCCGGGAGCCGGTCGTTGCGGGCGTCGTCCTCGAAGGTGCCCTCGGGCTGCGGACGCACCCCGCGCTCGTACAGCTCGGAGCCGGGGGCGGCGTTCTTGAACGCGGCGAACTGCTCCAGCATGTTGCAGCCGTAGTCGTCGTCCTGCTGGTACACCTTCCAGCTGACCCCGGCCGCCTGGAGCCGCTCGGCGTAGGTGGTCCACTGGTACGGCTTGGGCGCCGCGTTCTTGATGACCGGGCCGCCCTTCGTGCCGCCGGGGTCGATCGAACCGGTCATCCACATCAGCCGGTTGGGCCAGGTCGGCCCGAACACCGAGCAGAAGTAGTTGTCGCAGATCGTGAACGTCTCCGCGAGCGCGAACTGGAACGGGATGTCCTCGCGCGTGTAATAGCCCATCACATAGGGGCCGTTTACGCCGTCGGCCGCGCGGTGGGCGGGCAGCCACTGGTCCATCCTGCCGTTGTTCCACGCCTGGTGCTGCACGGACCAGGCGTGGCTGGTGGAGGGGATGGCCTGGGCGCTGGAGGAGTGAGTGTCGAGGTGGAAGGGCAGCAGATAGCCCTTGGGGTTCACCGCGTCGGGCTGGTAGAAGACGCTGCGCCCGGTGTCCAGCTTCAGCGCGTGCGGGTCGGCGAAGCCGCGTACTCCGGAGAGCGTGCCGAAGTAGTGGTCGAACGACCGGTTCTCCTGCATCAGCAGGACGACATGCTCGATGTCGCGCAGCGAACCGCCCTTGGGCGGCTCGGCGGCGACGGCTTTCTGGACGCTCGGTGGAAGCAGGGACAGGGCCGCGGCGCCACCCATCACGCCGGCGGTCGATCCCAGGACTCTACGACGGGTCAACTCGGCCATGGTCGTCCCTTCTCGAGCGCGCGGAACGCGCTCCGGTGGAGTGTCGGTTCCACCCGGCGGAAGCCGGGCCGCCGCTCACTCTCCGCCCCTCCCGGCAGGACGCGTCAGGGGTGGGCGGTGAACAAGTGGCCAACGCGCGGGAACGGCTTGAACAGTCCATGACCCTCAATGCCTGTACGTTGCACGGGGGTTGCCGCGCGTTCAGGGGAGAGGGGCGGGGAGACGGGAAGGGCCCCCACCGCCGAAGCGGTGAGAGCCCCACGGTCCCGTCGCCTACAACTCCTTGATCCGGATGTCGCGGTACGAGATCACGTCCGACGTGCTGTGCACCTGGAGCCCGATGTAGCCCGTCGCGTAGCGTCGGCCATCGGTGCCGGGGTCACCCGCGCGGGGCGGGGTGAAGACCTGGCCGCCGACGTTGTCGAACTCGTTGATGACGACACCGTTGCGCAGGATCGTGAAGTGCTGGCCCTCCGCGCGGATCTCGTAGTCGTTCCAGGTGCCCTTCGGGGTGACCCCCGCGCCGCCCAGGCCCACCCGGTCGAAGCCGTAGACCGAGCCCGTCTTGTACATGTCGCCGGTGGGGCTGTCGAGGATCTGGATCTCGTGCCCGTAGTTGATGGCGACCCACTCGGGGCGGGACTCCTCGGGGTGGTTGTGGACGTTCGGGAACCGGATGAAGACACCGCCGTTGGCGTTGCCCGTGCCCGGCGCGTCGTCGCGGAACCGGAGCTTCAGCGAGAAGTCGCCGTACTTCCGCTCCGGGAACCACAGCATGCCCATGCCCGGCACGGTCGTGCTGCTGGTGATGGCGCCGTCGCCGGTCAGCGCGAACTTGCCGCCACCGACCTGCTCCCACTTGGCCAAAGACGCCGGGGTGCCGTCGAACAGGTCGCGGTACCCGGTGGTCTGGCCGGGCTTGCCGATCTTCGACTGCTTGGCGGCCTTGGTGATCTTGTCGAACTCGCGCTGATCGATGACCGAGTCCGCGAGGAGCCGGTCCAGCACGCCGTCGACGTGCTTGAGGAACAGCGCCTGCGACGACCAGTCCTTCTCGTCCTCGATCAGCTCGTTGATCGTACACCGGCTGCGGGTCAGCCGGTTCGGCACACCGGTGTCGACGGTGCCCACGATGACGGTGAGCCGCTCGTCGTACTCGGGGCAGTTCGGCGCCGGGACGCCGCCGCCCTGCGCGACGGTGAAGGTGACGCTCTTGGCCGCGGAGGTGTTCCCCGCCTTGTCCGTCGCCCGGTACGCCACCGTGTGGAAGCCGAGCCGGTCCACGACCACGGCGGCCGAGTACGCCAGGTACGGGCCGCCGTCGAGGGAGTACTCGACCCGGGCCACCCCGGACGCGGAGTCCGAGGCGTTGACGGTGACCTTGGCGCTCGTGACGTACGCGCCGTTCGCGTTCCTGGTGCCGTCGAGGGTCGCCGAGGTCTCGGGCGGGGTCGTGTCCTCGGCGGGCGGGGCGACGACCTTGAAGGCCACGGACTTCTCGGCGGCCGCGTTCCCCGCCTTGTCGGTGGCCCGGTAGCGCACGGTGTGCGACCCGACCTCGTGCACCATCACCGGAGCGGTGTACGCCTTCCAGGCACCGTCCGCGCCGACCGCGTACTCGATGGTGTTGACGCCCGACCCGGTGTCGGAGGCGGTCACGGTGACCGTGGCCATCGTCAGGTAGTCGCCGTTGGCGTCCTTCTCGCCGCTCACTGTCGCGGAGGTCTCCGGGGCGGTGGTGTCGTCCGTCGGCGGGGCGACCACGCTGAAGGTCACGGACTTCTCGGCGGCCACGTTGCCCGCCTGGTCGGTCGCGCGGTAGCGCACGGTGTGCGAGCCGACCTGGTCGACGACCACCGGCGCGGTGTACGCCTGCCACGGGCCGTCCGCGCCGACCGCGTACTCGATCGACTTCACGCCGGACGCGTCGTCCGTCGCGGACACCGTGACCTTGGCCGAGCCGACGTAGGCGCCGTCGGCGTTCCGCTGCCCGTCGACCTTCGCCGAGGCCGTCGGCGCCGTGGTGTCCTCGCCGCCGGGCTCGGTCACCGTCAGGATGCCCTGCATCTGGCTGTGACCGGGAATGCTGCAGAAGTAGCGGTACCGGCCGGGCGTCAGCGTCACGTTGACCGAGTGCTTGCCGCCGCTGTCGTCGCCGGGGTTGGCCAGGATGTTCACCGGTACGTCGTGGTTGTACTCGGGGTCCGACACGTCGAAGGTCAGCGTGTGCGGCATGCCGATGTCATTGCCGGTCGCGGTGCTGTTCTCGAAGACGAGGGTCGCCGCACCGGCCACCGCCGTCGTCGGGAAACTCGCGTACTGATCGGTGCGCGAACTCGTCGTCCACGTCAGCGTCTGCGCGGCCGCCGCCGCCCGGTCACGGTCGCGTCCGTACGCGGTCGTCGAGGTGAGCCCCAGCATCAGCAGCAGCGCGCCCAGCAGCGCGGTGTACAGGCGGAGAGGTCGATGTCTCACTGTGCCGCCTTCCTGGCCAGATCCTTCGCGGCGGGAGTCGCCTCGCCGCCGGTGTACGTCACGCGCCACAGCGCGGACTGGGAGTCGGAGGTGAAGAAGCCGCGGCCGTAGTCGAGGACGTAGAGCGAACCGTCCGGCGCGAACTTCCAGTCCATCAGGTTGCGGATACCGCCCTGCCCGACCGGGATGATCTTCTTCAGCGACTCCGCCGTGACCGGCAGGCCGCCCTTGCCGACCGTCTTCGGGTCGGTGAGCACCGCGTGGCGCGGGTTGTCCGCGTCGTAGAAGTCACCGACGAACCACTTGCCGTCCCAGTACCTCGGCCAGGCGTTCGGGCCCGCCGTCGCCGCGTCGTAGCGGTAGACCGGGCCGTCCATGGTGGCCTGGCCGCCGCCCTTGAGCCACGGCAGCAGGTAGGTGGCCTCCTCGTTCTTGTAGCTGGGCACGCCCGCCGCGTCGCGCGGGAAGTCGGGGGCGCCTCCTTGCGGGGAGTACCAGATGGTGTTGCCGGTGACGGGCGGCAGGTTCACCAGGCCGTCGTTGTTGGGGGACTCGTTCTTCGGCGCGTTGCAGTCGTACCAGCCCAGCGGCTTCGTCGGGTCCGGCAGGTTGCGGTCGCGGTAGGGCTGCTTGTTGCCCATGCAGAACGGCCAGCCGTGGTTGCCCGCCTTGGTGATCGCGGCGAACGTGTCGTACTTCGCCGGTCCCCAGGTGGTGCTCGGCGCGCCCGCGTCGGGGCCGACCCAGCCCGCGTAGAGGATGTCGGTCTGCTTGTCGACGGAGATCCGCGCCGGGTTCCGTACGCCCATCACATAGATCTCGCCACGCGTCTTGCCGCCGCCCTCGTCCTGCTCCTTGCCGGTGAAGAGGTTGCCCTCGGGCAGGGTGTACGTGCCGTCCGGCTCCGGGTGGACGCGCAGGATCTTGCCGTTGAGGTTGTGGGTGTTGCCCGCGGTGCGGCGCGCGTCGGCGAACGACAAACCCTCGTAGTTGGGCTGCGGGTTGTTGCCGGAGTAACCGTCGCTGAACCCGGACGAGTTGTTGTCACCGGTGGCGATGTACAGGTTGCCCTTGGAGTCCCAGGCCATCCCGCCGCCCGCGTGGCAGCAACTGTGCACCTGGACCGGCCACTTCAGCAGGACCTTCTCCGAGGCCAGGTCGAGCTTGTTCGTGGCGCGGTCCAGCGTGAAGCGGGAGACGCGGCGTTCGGCCACCTGCTTGTCGCGGTCCAGGCCGGAGTGCGGGGTGTAGTGCAGGTACACCCAGCCGTTGGACTCGAAGCCGGGGTCCAGCTCGATGCCGAGCAACCCTTCCTCGACCTTGATGAGTTCGTCGCCGCCGCCCTTGTTGCCGAAGACGGTCAGGGCGCCCGCGAGGGTCACCTTCTTCGTCGCGGGGTCGTAGATGTGGATCTGGCCGACACCCTTGCCGATGTCGGGGTTGTTCCAGTCGGTGACGACCGGGGCGCCGTTCACCCCGCCGCCCCGGCCGATGTACAGCACCCGTCCGTCGGGCGCCACGACCATGCCGTGCGGCTCGCCGATCTGGTCCTGCTGACCGGGCTGGTTCGGCTGGGTGACGCGCACCGCCGAGTAGTTGGCGTCGATGGTCGCCTTGCAGTCGGCGCGCGACAGCCGGGTGGTCCACAGCAGGGCGCCCCGCAGATGGTCGCGGAAGTCGGTCTCCGCGAACGACTCGACCGTGCCGCCCATCCCGGTGTAGAACGACCGGCCGCCGGAGTAGTCCCGGCACCAGGACACCGGGTGGTCCACCCCGTTGGCGCCGGTCCCCGGCCGGTAGCTGCTCTCGCGGACCTTGGCGACGGTGTGCACCTTGCCGGTCGGGTTGCTCGCCCAGTTGAACCACTGGTCGGGCCGCTTCCACTCCAGCGGCAGGTCCTTCGTGGCCGGATGACTCCGGTCGGGGATCTCGACGGTGGCCCGCTGCACGGCGGCCGGGCTGGAGCTCGCCGGACGGGCGCCGATCAGGCCGGTGAACCAGTCGGAGTACGGCTCCGTGCGGGCCGCGTCATGGATGCCGAGGAAGCCGCCGCCGGCCTTCAGATACGCCTCGAGACCGGCCTCCTGCTCGGGATCGAGGACGTCCCCGCCGCCGGTCAGGAAGACCACGGCGTTGAAGGTGCCCAGCCGCTTGTCGTCGGTGAAGACCGAGGCGTCGTCCGTCGCCACGGTCTTGAAGCGCTGATCGGCGGGACCGGTCAGACCGATGGACTCGACGGCCTCGATGCCCGCGTCGACGGTCGGTGACTCCTCGGTCGCCGAGGCGTGGAAGACGAGCACTTTCACGTTCTTGCCACCCGGCGGTGACGGCAGCGCCGACGCCTTCGGCTCCGGGTACGGACTGGCCGTGGCGGCGGTGCCGCCGCTCAGCAGGGATGCCGCCAGGGCTCCGGCCGCCAGGGCCGACGCCGCTGCCCGCCGGGATCTCGACCGGTGATGTGGTGCGCTCTTCATGGGTCACCCACCCTCCGTGGTCTCAGCAACAGCGCCAGAAGCTAGACGCCTTTCAATGACCCGCCAATAGCAACGGACGGAATCTCACCAACTTTGTCCTGGGTGTGGATAAACGGGGATCGCGGCTCTACCGTGGCCGTCCCCACGGGGACTCCCGCTCCCCGCCCGTCTCCTCACAGCACTCCTCACAGCACTGGAGAGACCGGTATGGCTCTGGACAGAAGGACCTTCGGACGACGACTGCTGGCCGGCGGTGTGGTCGCCGCCACCGGCACGGCAACGCTGTCGGTCGCCTCCGCCCCCTCCGCGGCGGACCCCTCCCCGCCCACGGCTCCGGCCGGCGGGCAGGTGCGCCATCTCAAGCTCTACGCCGAGAAACTGCCGGGCGGCCAGCTCGGCTACGGCCTGGAGAAGGGCAAGGCGACCGTGCCGGGACCGCTCATCGAGCTGGTCGAGGGCGACACCCTGCACATCGAGTTCGAGAACCTCACCGACGCCGACGCCAGCCTCCACGTCCACGGCGTCGACTACGACATCGCCAACGACGGCACCCGGATGACGAACAGTCACGTGGAGCCGGGCGGCACCCGCACCTACACCTGGCGCACCCACGCACCGGGCCGCCGCAAGGACGGCACCTGGCAGGCGGGCAGCGCCGGTTATTGGCACTACCACGACCACGTCGTGGGCACCGACCACGGAACCGGCGGCATCCGCAAGGGCCTGTACGGGCCGGTCGTCGTGCGCCGCAAGGGCGACATCCTGCCGGACAAGCAGTTCACGATCGTCTTCAACGACATGACGATCAACAACAGGACAGCGGGGGAGACTCCCGACTTCGAGGCCACGGTGGGCGACCGCGTCGAGATCATCATGATCACGCACGGCGAGTACTACCACACCTTCCATATGCACGGTCATCGCTGGGCCGACAACCGCACCGGGCTGCTGACCGGCCCCGACGACCCCAGCCGTGTCGTCGACAACAAGATCACCGGCCCGGCCGACTCCTTCGGTTTCCAGGTCATCGCGGGCGAGCACGTCGGCGCGGGCGCCTGGATGTACCACTGTCATGTCCAGAGCCACTCCGACATGGGCATGGCCGGTCTGTTCCTGGTGGCCAAGCCCGACGGCACCGTTCCCGGCCACACGGGCCACCACACCGCCGCGCACCACGCCCACTGAGGCCCGGGTCTTTGTCCTGTGAGTGGAGAAAGTGGGTACGAATTCCCGCGCTACTTCTTCCCACTCCCGGCAGCCGCTGCTACGTTCCCCCCGAAAGAGCGCGACGGACGTCCGGTACCGAGGCGAGGAGGGATGCGTGAGACGCATGACGGCACGACCCGCCAACGCCCACCAGGCCCGGCTGCTCCGCCTGTTGCGCGACGAGGGCCCCAACTCCCGAGCTCAGCTGGGCGACCAGGTCGAACTGTCCCGGTCCAAGCTGGCCGTGGAGGTGGACCGGCTCCTGCAGACCGGGCTGATCGTGGCCGACGGACTCGCCGCCTCGCGCGGCGGGCGCCGCTCCCACAACCTCCGGCTCGCCCCCAACCTGCGCTTTCTCGGCATCGACATCGGCGCGACCTCGGTCGACGTCGCCGTCACCAACGCCGAACTGGAAGTGCTGGGCCACCTCAACCAACCCCTGGACGTCCGCGAGGGACCGGTCGCGGTCTTCGAGCACGTCCTGGCCATGGCGGCCAAGCTCCGCTCCTCCGGGCTCGCGGAGGGGTTCGACGGCGCCGGGATCGGCGTACCGGGCCCCGTCCGCTTCCCGGAGGGGGTGCCGGTCGCGCCGCCGATCATGCCGGGCTGGGACGGCTTCCCCGTGCGGGAGGCGCTCAGCCAGGAACTCGGCTGCCCCGTCATGGCCGACAACGACGTCAACCTGATGGCGATGGGGGAGCAGCACGCCGGGGTCGCCCGCTCCGTCGGCGACTTCCTCTGCGTCAAGATCGGCACCGGCATCGGCTGCGGCATCGTCGTGGGCGGCGAGGTGTACCGGGGGGCCACGGGCAGCGCGGGCGACATCGGGCATATTCAGGCCGTACCCGACGGCCGTGCCTGCGCCTGCGGCAACCGCGGCTGCCTGGAGGCCCACTTCAGCGGCGCCGCGCTCGCCCGCGACGCCTTGGAGGCGGCCACCCAGGGACTCTCCGCCGAACTCGCCTCCCGACTGGAGACGCACGGCACCCTGAGCGCCGTCGACATCGCCGCCGCGGCCGCCGCGGGCGACACCGTCGCGCTCGACCTCATCCGGGAGGGCGGCACCCGCACCGGCCAGGTCATCGCGGGCCTGGTCAGCTTCTTCAACCCCGGACTCGTGGTGATCGGCGGCGGGGTGACCGGCCTCGGCCACACCCTGCTCGCCGCGATCCGCACCCAGGTCTACCGCCAGTCGCTGCCGCTCGCGACCGGCAACCTGCCCATCGTGCTCGGCGAGCTGGGCCAGACGGCCGGAGTCATCGGCGGCGCCCGCCTCATCAGCGACCACCTGTTCTCCCCGGCCTGACCGCGCCGCCCGGCAGCATCCCGCCGGACGGCCCGTAGGAACAGCGCGACGGAAACAGCACCGCCCGCACCACTCTGCTCTGCCCCGGTCCGCCCGTCCCACAGGCGAACCGCCCTGAAACAGGCCCGCACGCCCGCCGAGGGGGAACACATGGCACCAGAACCACCACTGCTCAGCATGACCGGCATCACCAAGGCGTTCCCCGGCGTCCGGGCCCTCGACGGTGTCGACCTCGACGTCCAGCAGGGCGAGGTCCACTGCCTGCTCGGCCAGAACGGCGCGGGCAAGTCCACCCTCATCAAGGTCCTGGCCGGTGCCCACCAGCCCGACACCGGGACCATCCACTGGCGCGGCGAACCCGTCACCCTCCGCTCACCGATGGCCGCGATGCGCCTCGGCATCGCCACCATCTACCAGGAACTCGACCTGGTGGAGCACCTGTCGGTCGCCGAGAACATCCACCTGGGCCATGAGCCCACCAGGGCCGGATTCGTCGTACGGCGGCGTACGGCACGCACCACGACGGCCGCCCTGCTGCGCCGACTCGGGCACTCCGAGATCGAACCAGGACGCCTGGTAGGGGAGTTGTCCGCCGCACAGCAGCAGATCGTCTCCATGGCACGGGCGTTGTCGCACGACGTACGGCTCATCGTGATGGACGAGCCGTCCGCCGCGCTCGACCCCGACGAGGTCGACAACCTCTTCCGCGTGGTCACCTCACTCACCGCCGAGGGCGTCGCCGTCGTCTACATCTCGCACCGGCTGGACGAGATCCGCCGCATCGGCGACCGCGTGACCGTACTGAAGGACGGCCGGGCGGTGGCCCGCGGACTGCCCGCGAAGACCACCCCGACCCGCGAGGTCGTCACCCTGATGACAGGCCGCGACGTCGAGTACGTCTTCCCGCCGCGCCCGGCCGAACCCCCGCCCCAGGAAACGGTGTTGGAGGTCAGGGGCCTCGCCCGGAGCGGTGAGTTCGACCCACTCGACCTCGTGGTGCGGCCGGGCGAGATCGTCGGCATCGCAGGACTCGTGGGCTCCGGCCGCTCCGAGATCCTGGAGACGGTCTACGGCGCCCGTAAACCCGACGCCGGGCACGTGCTCGTCGGCGGTCGGCCGATCCGGACCGGCAGCGTACGGGCCGCCGTGCGCGCCGGGATCGGGCTGGCACCCGAGGAACGCAAGGCGCAGGCCCTGCTCCTGCTGGAGTCCGTCACCCGCAACGTCTCGGTGTCCACCCTCTCCCGCTTCTCACGCGGCGGCTGGATCGACCGGCGCGCCGAGCTGGGCGCCGCCCGCGCCGCGACCCGCGAGCTGTCGCTGCGCCCCGACAACCCCGCCGTCCCCGTCCGCACCCTCTCCGGCGGCAACCAGCAGAAGGCCGTCCTGGCCCGCTGGCTGCTGCGCGGCTGCCGGGTGCTGCTGCTCGACGAACCCACCCGGGGCGTCGACGTCGGCGCCCGCGCCGAGCTGTACGCCGTGGTCCGCCGCCTCGCCGACGAGGGCCTCGCCGTGCTGCTGGTCTCCAGCGAGGTGCCCGAGGTCCTCGGCCTCGCCGACCGTGTCCTGGTGCTGCGGGAGGGCCACGTCGTGCACGAGGCACCCGCCCGCGAACTCGACGAGCACCGCGTACTCGACCTCGTCATGGAAGGAAGCCCGGCGTCATGACGCAGCCCGTCTCCCCGCCCCGGTACGACAGCGGCAAGGCACCCGCGGCCGACCCGCCCCACGCCTGGCGCACGCTCGCGGGCCGCGCCGACCTTCGCACCCTCTCCCTGCTCGGCGTCCTCGCCGTCCTGATCCTGATCGGCGGGATCACCAAGCCGGACGAGTTCCTCGACACCCGCAACCTCCAACTCGTCCTCACCCAGGCGTCCGTGATCGGTGTCGTCACCGTCGGCATGACCTTCGTCATCACCTCCGGCGGCATCGACCTCTCCGTCGGCGCGATCGTAGCCCTCGCCTCGGTCTGGGCCACCACGGTGGCGACCCAGGAGTACGGGTTCGCGGGCATCCTCTTCGCGGCGGTCGCCGTCGGCGTGGGCTGCGGCCTCGTCAACGGCCTGCTCGTCGCCTACGGCGGCATGGTCCCGTTCATCGCCACGCTCGCCATGCTCGCCTCGGCGCGCGGGCTCGCCCTCCAGATCACCGACGGACGCACCCAGATCGTCACCATCGACTCGGTGCTGAGCCTCGGCGAACGCGACGCCTACGTGCTCGGCGTCCCGCCGCTGGTCCTGGTCTTCGGCCTGGTCACCGTCATCGGCTGGCTCGTCCTGAACCGCACCACCTTCGGCCGCCGCACCGTCGCCGTCGGCGGCAACGCGGAGGCGGCCCGCCTCGCCGGGATCGACGTACGCCGCCAGCGCCTCTACCTCTACCTGCTGTCCGGACTGTGCTGCGGCATCGCGGCGTTCCTGCTGATCATCCTGGCCGGATCGGGCCAGAACACCAACGGCAACCTCTACGAACTCGACGCCATCGCCGCCGCCATCATCGGCGGCACCCTGCTCAGCGGCGGCCGGGGCACCATCACCGGCTCCGTGCTGGGCGTGCTGATCTTCACCACGATCACCGACATCTTCGCCCTGAACAACCTGCAGAGCGACGTCCAGCAGATCGCCAAGGGCGCGATCATCGTCGCCGCCGTACTGGTCCAGCGCCGCACCGCGAGCACCACCTGAGGAAAGGGTTCACCGCCATGCGACCGACCGCACCGACACCCCTGACCAGCCGCAGAGGGCTTCTCTTCGGCACCGCCGCCGTCGGCGCCGGGGCCTTCCTCGCCGGATGCACCAGCAACGAGCCCAAGGACGAGAAGACCGCAGCCGAGGACAAGCCCGCCGACGACAAGCCCGGCAAGCACGTCACCATCGGCTTCGCGGGCCCGCAGGCCGACCACGGCTGGCTCAACGCCATCAACGACAACGCCGAGCGGCGCGCCCGCACCTACTCCGACGTCACCCTGGAGATCACCGAGGGCTCCAACGACACCGCCGCCCAGATCGGCCAGATCGAGACCCTCATCAACAAGAAGGTCGACGTCCTGGTCGTGCTGCCCGCCGACGGCAAGGCCCTCACCCAGGTCGGCCTGAAGGCGATGCGCGCCGGCATCCCGGTCGTCAACCTCGACCGGGTCTTCAACACCCCCCAGGCGTACCGCTGCTGGATCGGCGGCGACAACTACGGCATGGGCCTCAACGCCGGGCACTACATCGGCGAGAAGCTCAAGGACACCCCGGACGCCCGCGTCGTGGAACTGGCCGGGCTGGACAACCTGGAGCTGACCAAGCAGCGCACCAAGGGCTTCGACGACGCCCTGAAGAACTACCCCAACATCCGCAAGGTGGCCCGCCAGGCGGCCGACTTCACCGTCGAGTCCGGCCAGGCCAAGATGGCCCAACTCCTGCAGGCGCAGCGCAAGTTCGACGCCCTGTGGAACCACGACGACGACCAGGGCGTGGGCGCGCTGCGCGCCGTGGAGCAGGCGGGCCGGGACGGCTTCCTCATGGTCGGCGGCGCCGGTGCGCTCTCCGCGTTCCAGGCCATCAAGCGGGACGACGGCGTGCTGAAGGCGACCGTCCTCTACCCGCCGACCATGTCCGCCTCCGCCATCGACCTCGCCCGCGCCCTCGGCCAGGGCAAGGGCGTCGGCGGCATGGCCGAGTACGAGATCCCGGCGTCCGTCACGCTCTACTCCGCCGTCGTCGACAAGGACAACGTCGACCGGTACATGCCCACCGGCTTCCGGTGACCGGACCTCCGCCCCACCCGCACGGCGCCACCCCGTACGAGGACGAGGAGAGGACCCACCGCATGGCACAGCCGCAGAGTTCAGCAGGACAGGGGACCCGGCCCGGTCCCCGGGGCAAGCCGCCGCTGCGCGTCGGCATGGTCGGGTACGCCTTCATGGGCGCCGCCCACTCCCAGGGCTGGCGCACGGCGGGCCGCGTCTTCGACCTGCCCCGCGAACCGGTCCTGTCCGTGCTGTGCGGCCGGGACGACGCGGCCGTGCGGGCCGCCGCTGAGCAGCACGGCTGGGCCGCCACCGAGACCGACTGGCGTGCACTGATCGCCCGCGACGACGTCGACCTGGTCGACATCTGCACCCCCGGCGACAGCCACGCCGAGATCGCCCTCGCCGCGCTCGCCGCGGGCAAGCACGTGCTGTGCGAGAAGCCGCTCGCCAACACCGTCGAGGAGGCGGAGGCGATGGCGGCAGCGGCGAAAGAGGCGTTCGAGCGAGGCCAGTTGGCGATGGTCGGCTTCAACTACCGCCGGGTGCCCGCCGTCGCCCTCGCCCGACGGATGATCACCGAGGGGCGCCTCGGGGCCGTCCGGCACGTCCGGGTGAGCTATCTCCAGGACTGGCTGGTCGACCCGGAGTTCCCGCTGACCTGGCGGCTGCGCAAGGAGACGGCCGGTTCGGGGGCGCTCGGGGACCTGGGCGCGCATGTCATCGACGTCGCCCAGTACCTCGCGGGGGAGAAGCTCGCCGGGGTGTCCGCGCTCACCGAGACCTTCGTACGCCAACGGCCGGTGCCGGAGGGCGGGTCGGGGCCCGTCACGGTGGACGACGCCGCCGTGTTCACGGGCCGGTTCGCCTCCGGAGCCCTGGGCTCCTTCGAGGCGACGCGTTACGCCACCGGACGCAAGAACGCGCTGCGGATCGAGCTGAACGGTGAACGGGGCTCCCTCGCCTTCGACTTGGAACGGCTCAACGAGCTGTCCTTCCACGACGGGACCGAGCCGGGCGCACACGCGGGATTCCGTCGCATCCTGGTGACCGAGCCCGATCACCCCTACCTGGACGCCTGGTGGCCGCCGGGACACGGCCTCGGCTACGAACACACCTTCGTCCACCAGGCCCGCGACCTCGTGCACGCCATCGCGGAGGGCCGGGGGCCCGTCCCGTCGTTCGCCGACGGACTCGAAGTCCAGCGGGTGCTGGCCGCGGTGGAGGAGAGCGCGGCGAAGAACTCCGTCTACACCCCGATCGTGTTCTGAGGAGGGCCCGGCCATGCCGCGCACGTTCACCCTGTTCACCGGCCAGTGGGCGGACCTCCCGCTGGAAGAAGTCTGCCGACTGGCCCGCGACTTCGGCTACAACGGCCTCGAACTCGCTTGCTGGGGCGACCACTTCGAGGTGGACAAGGCCCTCGCCGACCCCGGCTACCTCGCCTCCCGGCACGCCCTCCTCGACAAGTACGGCCTGAAGTGCTGGGCCATCTCCAACCACCTGGTCGGACAGGCCGTCTGCGACGCCATCATCGACGAACGCCACCAGGCGATCCTGCCCGCCCGGATCTGGGGCGACGGCGACGGGGAGGGCGTACGGCAGCGGGCGGCGGCCGAGATCGCGGACACCGCGCGGGCCGCGGCGGCCTTCGGCGTGGACACGGTCGTCGGCTTCACCGGCTCCGCCATCTGGCACCTCGTCGCCATGTTCCCGCCCGCCCCCGAGACGATGATCGAGCGGGGCTACCAGGACTTCGCCGAGCGCTGGAACCCGATCCTGGACGTCTTCGACGCCGAGGGCGTGCGGTTCGCGCACGAGGTCCACCCCAGCGAGATCGCCTACGACTACTGGACGACCCGGCGTGCCCTGGAGGCCGTCGGACACCGGCCCGCCTTCGGCCTGAACTTCGACCCCTCCCACTTCGTGTGGCAGGACCTGGACCCGGTGGGCTTCCTGTGGGACTTCCGGGACCGGATCTACCACGTGGACTGCAAGGAGGCCCGCAAGCGCCTGGACGGCCGCAACGGCAGGCTCGGCTCCCACCTGCCCTGGGGCGACCCGCGCCGGGGCTGGGACTTCGTCTCGGCCGGGCACGGTGACGTCCCCTGGGAGGACGTGTTCCGGATGCTGGCCTCCATCGGCTACCAGGGCCCCGTCTCCGTCGAGTGGGAGGACGCGGGCATGGACCGGCTCCAGGGCGCCCCCGAGGCCCTGGCCCGCCTCAAGGCGTACGACTTCGACCCGCCGTCGGCCTCGTTCGACGCGGCGTTCGGCCACTGACACTCTCCATCGGCTCCGACTCTCCCCACCGGGATGACGGCGCATCCCGGCGCACCCCCACCCACCCGTACCATCCGCTTCTTCTGGAGGCATCCGTGCACGGGAACGACCGCCCCACCGGCACCCCGACCCGCCGCCCACGTCTGCGCACCGCCCTCGCCCTCGCCTGCGGTGCGCTCCTCATCGGCGCCACCCCCGCCCTCACCGCGCCCGGCGCGGCCGCCGCCGACCGGAGTGGCGCCGCCGCCGAGGACTTCCAGCAGGTCACCCTCGCCCGCGGCGAGGCGGAGGTCGGCGAGCCCATGAGCCTCGCCGTTCTGCCCGACCGCTCCGTCCTGCACACCTCCCGCAGCGGCGAACTCCGCCTCACCGACGCCGCGGGCACCACCCGCACCGCGGGCAAGCTCGCCGTCTACTCCCACGACGAGGAGGGCCTTCAGGGCGTCGGCGTCGACCCGCACTTCACCGACAACCGGTTCGTCTACCTCTACTACGCGCCCCCGATGGACACGCCGCCCGGCGACGCCCCCGAGACCGGCACCGCCGCCGACTTCGCCCCCTTCGACGGCGTGAACCGGCTCTCCCGATTCGTCCTGAAGACCGACGGCACCCTGGACACCGCCAGCGAGAAGAAGGTCCTGGAGGTGCCGACCTCGCGCGGCATCTGCTGCCACGTCGGCGGGGACATCGACTTCGACCAGGACGGCAACCTCTACTTGTCGACCGGCGACGACTCCAACCCCTTCCAGTCCGACGGCTTCACCCCGATCGACGAACGCGCCGACCGTAACCCGGCCTTCGACGCCCAGCGCAGCGCGGGCAACACCAACGACCTGCGCGGCAAGATCCTGCGCATCAAGGTCGGCGCCGACGGCACCTACACCGTCCCCGACGGCAACCTGTTCGCCCCCGGCACCGCGAAGACCCGCCCCGAGATCTACGCCATGGGCTTCCGCAACCCGTTCCGCTTCAGCGTGGACAAGGAGACCGGCGTCCTCTACGTCGGCGACTACGGCCCCGACGCCGGTACCGCCGACCCGGCCCGAGGCCCTGGCGGCCAGGTCGAGTTCGCCCGCCTCACCGGCCCCGGCAACTTCGGCTGGCCCTACTGCACCGGCAAGAACGACGCCTACGTCGACTACGACTTCGCCACCAAGACCTCCGGCGCGGCCTTCGACTGCGCCGCCCCGAAGAACACCTCCCCCCACAACACGGGCCTGACCGACCTGCCCCCGGCCCAGACTGCCTGGCTGCCCTACGACGGCGCGTCCGTACCGGAGTTCGGCGACGGCTCCGAGTCCCCGATGGGCGGCCCCGTCTACCACTACGACCCCGCCCTGGACTCCCCGGTCAAGTTCCCCGAGGCGTACGACGGCGACTTCTTCGCCGGTGAGTTCGGCCGCCGCTGGATCAAGCGCATCGAGACCGGCGCGGACGGCGCCGTGCAGTCGATCAACGCCTTCCCCTGGACCGGCACCCAGGTGATGGACATGGCCTTCGGCCCCGACGGCGCCCTGTACGTCCTGGACTACGGCACCGCCTGGTTCGGCGGCGACGAGAACTCCGCCCTGTACCGCATCGAGAACGCCACCGACGGCCACTCGCCGGTCGCCCGGGCCGCCGCCGACAAGACCTCCGGACAGGCCGCGCTGAAGGTCCGCTTCTCCTCCGCGGGCACCACCGACCAGGACGGCGACACCCTCACCCGGCACTGGGACTTCGGCGACGGCACCAGCTCCACCGCCGCCAACCCCACCCACACCTACCGGCAGAACGGCACCTACACCGCCACCCTGACCGCCAAGGACCCCTCCGGCCGCACCGGCAGCGCCGCCGTCAGGATCGTCGTCGGCAACACCGCACCCACGGTGACCCTGCGACTCCCGCAGGACGGACAGCTGTTCAGCTTCGGTGACGCCGTCCCCTTCACGGTGAAGGTCACCGACCCCGAGGACGGCACGGGCGTCGACTGCTCCAAGGTCACCGTCAACTTCATCCTCGGCCACGACACCCACGGCCACCCGCTGACCTCCGCCAAGGGCTGCTCCGGCACCATCCGGACCAGCGCGGACGGCGGACACGACGAGAACGAGGACATCTTCGGCGTGTTCGACGCCGAGTACACCGACACCGGAGGCGGCGGCCAGGCCCCGCTCACCTCCCACGACCAGAACGTCACCCAGCCCCGCCACCGCCAGGCCGAGCACTACACCGACTCCTCGGGCGTCACCCTCCAGTCCAAGGACACCGCCCACGGCGGCAAGACCGTCGGCGACATCCACGACGGCGACTGGATCTCCTTCAGCCCCTACGCGCTCGGCAACGCCAAGAAGATCACCGCCCGGATCTCCTCCGGGGGCGTCGGCGGCACCCTGGAGATCCGCGCCGGATCGGCCACGGGCACCCTGCTGGGCAACGCCACCGTCCCGGTGACCGGCGGCTGGGAGACCTTCCAGGACGTGAGCGCCGACCTGACCCGCGCCCCGCGGGGCACGACCACGCTCTTCCTGGTCTTCAAGGGCGGCACCGGCGCCCTCTTCGACGTGGACGACTTCACCTTCACCACCGGCTGAACGGAGGTCACCCCCATGCGCACCACACGCCTGCTCACCACCACCGCCCTCGGAGCCGCACTGCTGCTCGGCTGCGTCACCGGCCCGGCCGCCGCGCAGCCCACCGCTACCGGCCGGGTCCTGGTCTTCTCCAAGACCGCCGGCTTCCGCCACGACTCCATCCCGGACGGCGTGGCGGCCGTACAGCAGCTCGGCGCCACGGACGGCCTCACGGTCGACGCCACCGAGGACGCCACCGCCTTCACCACCCGCAACCTGCGCCGCTACGACGCCGTCGTCTTCCTCTCCACCACCGGCGACGTCCTCGACGCCGCCCAGCAGCGGGCCTTCGAGGGCTACATTCGCCAGGGCGGCGGCTACGTCGGCGTCCACGCGGCCGCCGACACCGAGTACGACTGGCCCTTCTACGGCGGCCTCGCCGGGGCCTGGTTCGACTCGCACCCGGCGATCCAGCCCGCCACCGTCGTGGTCGAGGACCACGCCCACCCCGCCACCGCCCAGCTGCCCGGCCGCTGGGAACGCACCGACGAGTGGTACAACTACCGCTCCAACCCCCGCGAACGCGCCCACGTCCTCGCCTCCCTGGACGAGTCCTCCTACAGCGGCGGCACCATGAACGGCGACCACCCGATCGCCTGGTGCCAGACCTACCAGGGCGGCCGCGCCTTCTACACCGGCGGCGGTCACACCCGCGAGTCCTACGCCGACCCCGCCTTCCGCGCCCACCTGCTCGGCGGCCTCCGCTGGGCGACCGGCGCCGCCCAGGCCGACTGCCGCCCGGAGAACGGCTACCACCCCCTCTTCGACGGCACCGCCGCCTCGCTGGAGGACTGGCGACAGGCGGGGCCGGGCTCCTTCACCCTGGCCGACGACGGCACGCTCACCTCGTCCGGCGGCATGGGCCTGCTCTGGTACGCCGCCTCGGGCCTCTCCTCGTACTCCCTGAAGCTCGACTGGAAGATCACCGGGGACGGCAACTCGGGCGTGTTCGTGGGCTTCCCGCCCTCGGACGACCCCTGGTCCGCCGTGGACAACGGCTACGAGGTCCAGATCGACGCCACCGACGTACCGGAGAAGACCACCGGCTCCGTGTACGGCTTCCAGTCCGCCGACCTCGCCGCGCGGGACCGCGCGCTGAACCCGCCGGGGGAGTGGAACACCTACGAGATCCGGGTGGAGGGCGAACGCCTCCGCATCTGGCTCAACGGCACCCGGATCAACGACTTCACCAACACCGACCCGGCCCGCAGCCTGCGCGACGGCCACCTGGGCATCCAGAACCACGGTGCCGGCGACCAGGTGTCGTTCCGCGACATCCGGATCAAGGAACTGCCCGCAGGGGGCCGCTGAAACGGCGGCGGGCGGGAGACGCCGTACTCCCGCCCGCCGTCTCCCGCCCCCCGTCTCCCATCCGTGCCGAGCCCGTCCACCAGGAGGCCGATCATGTCTACGTCCCGTCCCACCGGCGTGTGGCTCATCGGCGCCAGAGGCTCGGTGGCCACCACCGTCGTCGCGGGCTGCGCCGCGATGTCCGCCGGTCTGCACCCGCCCACCGGCATGCTCACGGAGACCGCCCTGTTCGCCGACTGCGGCCTGCCCGGACTGTCCTCCCTGGTCTTCGGCGGCCACGACACGCTGGACTGCCCCCTGCCAAAACGTGCCGAGGAACTCGTCGCCGGAGGCGTCCTGCCCCCCGGCCTGCCCGCGGCCGTCGCGGCCGAACTCACCGCCGCCGACGACGAGATCGCCCCCGGTGGCCCGCTCCCCGACGACGACCGTGACGAGCAGACGCTGATCGAGGCGTTCGCCGCCGACATCCGCGACTTCACCACCCGCCGCGCCCCGGCCGGGACGGTGGTCGTCAACGTGGCCTCCACCGAGCCCGCCCCCGACGGCGCCGCCCTCCCACCCAGCTCGCTCTACGCGGCGGCTGCCCTGCGGGCGGGCTGCCCCTACGTCAACTTCACCCCGTCCACCGGCCTCCACCACCCGTCCCTGGCCGCCGCCTCGGCCGACAGCGGCCTGCCGTACGCGGGCCGGGACGGCAAGACCGGCCAGACCCTCCTGCGCTCCGTACTGGGCCCCATGTTCGCCCAACGCGCCCTCGCCGTACGGGCCTGGTCCGGCACCAACCTGCTCGGCGGCGGCGACGGCGCCGCACTGGCCGACCCCGCTGCGGCCGCCGCGAAGAACGCGGGCAAGAAACGCGTCCTGGCCGACACGCTCGGCACCACGGTCCAGGGCGAGGTGCACATCGACGACGTGCCCGCCCTCGGCGACTGGAAGACCGCCTGGGACCACATCGCGTTCGACGGCTTCCTCGGCACCCGCATGATCCTGCAGACCATCTGGCAGGGCTGCGACTCCTCCCTGGCCGCCCCGCTGGTCCTCGACCTGGCCCGCCTCACCCTCCGCGCCCGCGAGGCGGGCCTGTCCGGACCGCTGACCGACCTCGGCTTCTACTTCAAGGACCCGGTGGGCGACGGCCCGTCGGCCCTCGGCGACCAGCACACGGCCCTCGGTCGCCTCGCGACCCGGCTCCGTGCGGGGGAGGCACGGTGACGGGGGAGGGGCGTCCGGGTGCCTCCGAGACCCCGCTTCCTGACCGGGTCAGGAGCAGCCGGTCCACCGCGTGGGCCGAACTCCTGCGACTACCCGCCCTGTTCACCGTCCCCGGTGACGTCCTGGCCGGGGCGGCCACGGTCTCCGGCCGCCCCGGACCTCGTACCGCGTGGGCCATCGGCTCCTCCCTCTGCCTGTACGAGGCGGGAATGGCGCTCAACGACTGGGCCGACCGCGCCGAGGACGCCGCCGAACGCCCCCACCGCCCGCTGCCCTCGGGCCGCGTCCGCCCCGCCGCCGCGCTCACCGCGGCCTGCGCCCTGACCGCCACCGGCCTGGCGCTCGCCGCACGCGCGGGCCGACCCGCGCTCGCCGTCGCCGCGCCCCTGGCCGCGACCGTGTGGGCGTACGACCTGGGCCTCAAACGGACCCCGGCGGGCCCCGTCGCGATGGCGGCGGCCCGGGCGCTGGACCTCCTGCTCGGCGCCGCCGCCACCTCGGGACGCGTCGGGCCCGCGCTCTCCTCCGCCGCCCTGCTCGGCACCCACACCTTCGCCGTCACCACGGTCTCCCGCAACGAGACCCGGGGCGGCTCCCCTCTCACCCCTCTGACCGCGCTCGCCACCACCGGCGCCCTGACGCACCTCCTGACCCGACGCCCACCACCCACCGCGAGCCGAACCCCGCCGCACACGGATCGGACGAACCCCGCCCGATCCGGCACCCCTTCAGTGGCCCCCGGCGGGCACGCCCTGCGTGTGGCCTGCGCCCTCGCCTACGCCGCCACCGCCGCCCGCCCCTACTTCCACGCCGCCCTCAACCCATCGCCCCCACTCACCCAGAAGGCCGTCGGCGGCGGCATCCGCGCCACCATCCCGCTCCAGGCCGCGCTCTCGGCCCGATCCGCCGCCCCGGTCAGCGCGCTGACCACCGCGGTGCTGGCCCCATTGGCCGCTCGGTTCGCCAGGAAGGTGAGCGTGACATGACGCCCGAGCCCGCCATCACCGACGCGCCTGACGCCCTCCGCTTCGGCTACGGCACCAACGGCCTGGCCGACCTCCGCCTCGACGACGCCCTCGCCCTGCTCGCCGACCTCGGCTACGACGGCGTGGGCCTCACCCTCGACCACATGCACCTCGACCCGCTGGCCCCCGACCTCGCCGCCCGCACCCGGCAGGTGGCGCGCCGTCTGGCCGCGCTCGGCCTGGAGGTCACCGTGGAGACCGGCGCCCGCTATGTCCTCGACCCGCGCCGCAAACACGGACCCTCCCTCCTCGACCCTGACCCCGCCGACCGGGCCCGCCGCGCCGATCTGCTGATCCGGGCCGTGCGGATCGCGGCCGAACTGGGCGCCCACGCCGTGCACTGCTTCAGCGGCACCCTCCCGCCCGGCACGGACGAGAGGACGGCGTGGGACCGGCTGGCCGGGACCCTCACCCCGGTGGTGGAGGCCGCCATCGCCGCCGACATCCCCCTCGCCGTCGAACCCGAGCCGGGCCACCTCCTCGCCACCCTCGCGGACTTCCACCACCTCCGCCACGCCCTCGGCGACCCGGCCCACCTCGGGCTCACCCTCGACATCGGCCACTGTCAGTGCCTCGAGCCCCTCCCTCCCGCCGACTGCGTCAGCGCCGCCGCACCCTGGCTGCGGCACGTCCAGATCGAGGACATGCGCCGCGGCCGACACGAGCACCTGCCGCTCGGAGACGGCGAGATCGATTTCCCCGCCGTCCTCGCGGCCCTGGCCGCCACCGGCTACCAGGGCCTCACCGTCGTCGAACTGCCCCGCCACTCTCACGCGGGCCCCCACTTCGCCGAAACCTCCCTGCCCTTCCTCAAGGCCGCCGCCCCCGCCACCCGACCCCCGCTCACCTCGGCGATGAGCCCCGCCAGCCCGTCGGCCGACGCTTCCCGCACCGACTGGTCGCCCGTCACCAACCGGGCTGCCCCACGCACGAGCAGCACGGCGACCTCCGCTCCCCGCACCGGGACCTCCCCCACGGCCACCAGCCCCGCCGCCCCGACTCCGCCCCGCCCGGCAGGCGCCCCGCGCCCCCTCCCGCGCACCGAGCCCGCCGCCCCCATGACCAGCCGGACCACCTCATCCCCGCGCCTACTGGCGGCAACCCCCGAGAGCACCCCCACCGCGCCCTCCGCCCCCACGGAAGGGACCACCGCATGACGCACCCCCACCCCACCCCCGACCGCACCCCCGCCGAGGCAAGCCCCCTATCCCTCCCGGACGACCTACGCACCCACCTCACACCTCCCGCCCGACACTGGCTGGAAGCCGCCCTCGCCGAAGCCGCCCTCCCCGCCCCCGCCTGGGAGCTGCGTCTGGCCGAGGCCCGCCGCCGCTGCGGCCCCGCGCACGCCGACGCCGCCCGCGTCCTCATCCTGCGCGCGGCCCGTCCAGCCCCGGCTGACCTCGCCCGCGTCTACCAGCAGGGCACCGCCGACGAACGCCGCGCTGTGCTGCACGCCCTGCCCCACCTCGTACCGGGGCCCGAATCCCTCCCTCTCGTCGAGGACGCCCTGCGCACCAACGACACCCGGCTCCTCGAGGCCGCCGTCGGCCCCTACGCCGCCCGCCATCTGACGCCGCACCTGTGGCGCCACGCGGTCCTGAAGTGCCTTTTCACCGGCGTGCCCATCACCCGGGTCGCCCAGCTCGCCGCCCGAGCCCACGGCGACGCCGAACTCGCCCGCATGCTGGCCGACTTCGCCGCCGAACGCACCGCCGCGGGCCGCCCCGTCCCCGAGGACCTGCGGCACGTCCTGGCCCTGACCGACCCCACCGCCCCGCCGCACGCCACCCACGGTGGCACCCCCCACGGCAAGGAGTCCTGATGCGCCTCTTCGACCCCCACATCCACATGACCTCGCGCACCACCGACGACTACGAGGCCATGCGGGACGCGGGTGTCCGCGCCGTGGTGGAACCCGCCTTCTGGCTCGGCCAGCCACGCACCTCCACCGCCTCCTTCCTCGACTACTTCGACTCCCTCCTGGGCTGGGAGCCCTTCCGCGCCGCCCAGTACGGCATCGCCCACCACTGCACGATCGCCCTCAACCCCAAGGAGGCCAACGACCCCCGCTGCGCACCCGTCCTCGACGAACTGCCCCGCTATCTCGTCAAGGACCGCGTCGTCGCCGTCGGCGAGATCGGCTACGACTCGATGACTCCGGCCGAGGACGCCGCGCTCGCCGCCCAGCTCCAGCTCGCCGCCGACCACGGCCTGCCCGCCCTCGTCCACACCCCCCACCGGGACAAGGCCACCGGCCTGCGCCGCACCCTGGACGCTGTCCGAGCATCCGCGCTTGCCCCGGAACGCGTCCTGCTCGACCACCTCAACGAGACCACCGTGAAGGAGGCGAAGGACAGCGGCTGCTGGCTCGGCTTCTCCGTCTATCCCGACACCAAGATGGACGAAGCGCGCATGGTCGCCGTCCTGCGCTCCTACGGCCCCGAACAGGTCCTGGTCAACTCCGCCGCCGACTGGGGGAGAAGCGACCCGCTCAAGACCCGCAAGGTGGCCGACCTGATGCTGGCGGAAGGCTTCACCGAGGACGACGTCGACCGTGTCCTGTGGCGCAACCCGATCGCCTTCTACGGGCTCAGCGGACGGCTCGACCTGGACGTCGCCGCGACCGACGCCACCCACGAGGGCAACAGCATCCTCCGCGGCGCACCCAAGGACACGGCGCCCGACGACACCCCCGCCGCCGTGCCCGCCGGACAGGAGTGACCCGTGCGCTTCCGCCACCCCGACGGCTCCCTCGTCCACCTCGCCTACTGCACCAACGTCCACCCCGCCGAAACCCTCGACGCCGTCGTCGCCCAGCTGCGCGACCACTGTGAGCCCGTCCGGCGCCGCCTGGGCCGCGACCGCCTCGGCATCGGACTCTGGCTCGCCAAGGACGCCGCCCGCGCCTTGGAGAACGACCCGTGCGCGCTGGCCGCCCTCCGCGCCGAACTCGACCGGCGCGGCCTGGAGGTCGTCACCCTCAACGGCTTCCCGTACGAAGGCTTCGGCTCCCAGCAGGTCAAGTACCGCGTCTACAAGCCGGACTGGGCCGATCCCGAACGCCTGCGCCACACCACGGCCCTCGCCCGTATCCTCGCCGGTCTCCTCCCCGACGACATCGTGGAGGGCAGCATCTCCACCCTGCCGCTCGCCTGGCGCACCATCGCCACCCCGGCCCGCATGGAGACGGCCCGCACCGCCCTGCGCACCCTCGGCGAACGCCTCGACGCCCTCGCGGAACTCACCGGCCGCTCCCTGCGCGTCGGCCTGGAACCCGAACCCGGCTGCGTCATCGAGACCACCGCCGACGCCCTCACCCCCCTCACCGACATCGCTCACCCCCGCATCGGCGTCTGCGTCGACACCTGCCACCTCGCCACCTCCTTCGAAGACCCGCACACCGCCCTGGACGCCCTCGTCCAGGCCGACGTCCCCATCGTCAAGTCCCAGCTCTCCGCCGCACTGCACGCCGAGGAACCGCACCGCCCGGAAGTCCGCGAGGCCCTCACCGCCTTCGACGAGCCCCGCTTCCTGCACCAGACCCGCGCCCTCACCGCCACGGGCCGACAGGGCACCGACGACCTGGGCGAGGCTCTCCAGAACGGCGCCCTGCCCGACTCCACCCCGTGGCGCACCCACGTCCACGTCCCCCTGCACGCGGCCCCCGCCGCACCCCTCACCTCCACCCTCCCCGTCCTCGCCACCGCCCTGACCCGCCTCGTCGGCGGACCGCACCCCCTCACCCGCCACCTGGAGGTCGAGACCTACACCTGGCACGCCCTCCCCGCCGAACTACGGCCCCGCACCCGCGCCCAGCTCACCGACGGCATCGCCGCCGAACTCTCCCTCGCCCGCGACCTCCTCACCGACCTCGGTCTGAAGGAGCTGCCGTGACCGACCACCCGGCGCCCCCGGCCCAGCCGACACCTGGCCGCCCCACCCCGCTGCTCGTCCTGGACGTCGTCGGCCTCACCCCCCGCCTCCTCGCTCACATGCCCCACCTGCGCGCCCTCGCCGACCAGGGTTCCCGCGCCCACCTCGGCACCGTCCTGCCCGCCGTCACCTGCGCCGCCCAGTCCACCTTCCTGACCGGCACCACGCCCGCCGAACACGGCATCGTCGGCAACGGCTGGTACTTCCGCGAACTGGGCGACGTCCTGCTGTGGCGCCAGCACAACGGCCTCGTCGCCGGAGACAAGCTCTGGGACGCGGCCCGCCGCGCCCACCCCGGCTACACCGTGGCCAACATCTGCTGGTGGTACGCGATGGGCGCCGACACCGACTTCACCGTCACCCCCCGTCCCGTCTACTACGCCGACGGCCGCAAGGAACCCGACTGCTACACCCGCCCTCCCGACCTGCACGACGAACTCACCGCCGAATTCGGCACGTTCCCCCTCTTCCAGTTCTGGGGACCGGGCGCCGGCCTCGCCTCCAGCCGCTGGATCATCGACGCGACCCGCCACATCCAGCGCACCCGCCGTCCCGACCTGACCCTCTGCTACCTCCCGCACCTCGACTACGACCTCCAGCGCTACGGACCCGACGACCCGCGCTCCCTCACCGCGGCCGCCGACCTGGACGCGGCGGTCGCACCACTCCTGGACGACGCCCACGCCGAAGGCCGCACCGTCGTCGCCCTGTCCGAGTACGGCATCACTCGCGCGGACCGTCCCGTCGACATCAACCGCCCCCTGCGCCGAGCCGGACTGCTGGAGGTGCACGAGCAGGACGGCATGGAGTACCTCGACCCGATGGCCTCACGGGCCTTCGCGGTCGCCGACCACCAGATCGCGCACGTCTACGTACGCCGACCCGAAGACCTCGACGCCACCCGCGCCGCCCTCACCGGCCTGCCCGGCATCGCCCAACTCCTGGACGACGAGGGTAAGAAGGACCACCACCTCGACCACCCGCGCTCGGGCGAACTGGTCGCCGTGGCCGAGCCGGACGCCTGGTTCACGTACTACTACTGGCTCGACGACGCCCGCGCGCCGGACTTCGCCCGGCTCGTGGAGATCCACCGCAAACCCGGCTACGACCCGGTCGAACTCTTCATGGACCCCCTCGACCCCTACATCAAGGTCAAGGCGGCGGCCGCGCTGGCCCGCAAGAAGCTCGGCCTGCGCTACCGCATGGCGGTCGTACCCCTGGACCCGTCACCCATTCGGGGCAGCCACGGCCGCCTTCCCGCGAGCGACGACGAAGGTCCGCTCCTCATCTGCTCCACCCCCTGTGCCGTCGGCGACCGTGTCCAGGCCACCGATGTGAAATCACTCCTGCTCCGACTCGCCGGACTCACCTGACGAGCCCTCATGACACCCGTCTCGTGTGCCTGGTCCCCAGTGAAGCACTCACCACTGACAACGCCCTCCCACACCCCGGAGTTCCCGCATGAGCCGCATTTCGCGCAATGACCCCGAACTGACCCATCGTCTGACCAGAAGGGGCATGCTGGGCGTCGCTGCGGGCGCCACGGCCGCCGCCCTACTGGGTGCCGCCGCCCCCGCCTCCGCCACCCCCGCACCGGCAGGCTCCGCTGTCGGCAGGGGCCGACCCGTCCTGCCTCCCGGCCGCCTGGGCATCCAGCTCTACAGCCTGCGCGACAAGGTCAGCACCCTCGGCTTCGCCCCCGTCTTCGCCGAACTGGAGAAGTACGGCTACGACGAGATCGAGTTCGCCGGCTACACCCAGGGCTCCGCGGGCCCCATCACCCTCGCCGCCCTCCGGCGCCTCGCCAGGGACCATGGCCTGACCCCGATCGGCAGCCACGTCGGCTACTACTCCGACGACCCGAACGCCTACACCTTCGCCCAGAACCTCGAGAAGGTCCTGGACGACGCCCAGGCCCTCGGCCTCAAACACATCGGCACCGCGTCCGGCCCGTTCCGCTACGGCTCGACCGTCGATGCCTGGAAGCGTGCCGCGCAGGAGTTCAACACCTACGGCGCGGCGGCCAGGGCGCGCGGCATGAAGTTCTACCAGCACAACCACTCCGACGAGTTCGCCTTCGCCGCCGACGACCCCAAGATCCGCCTCTACGACGTCCTCCTGGCGGAGACCGACCCCGACCTCGTCCACCTCGAGATGGACATCTACTGGGCCTACGCGGGCCAGTTCCGCTTCTCCAAGCGCCCCGACGGCACCCCGGCCCCCTTCGACCCCCTCGACTACGTCCTCGCCCACCCCCACCGCTACCCCCTCTTCCACGTCAAGGACGGGGTGAGCGACCCCACGAACGAGTTCGGGTACCGCATGACGGACGTCGGCGACGGCGACATCGACTACCAGCGCTTCATCTCCACCGTCACCCACCTGCGCGGCCAACGCCTGGCCCACCACTGGCAGACCGAGCACGACAGTCCGCCGGACTCCCTGAGCTTCGCCCGCCGCTCCAGCGCGTACCTGCACTCCCTGCGCGAGAAGTGCTGACGACGACCACACGAAGACTCGCTCTGGCGGGAGCGTGGAGCCGCCGCCAGAGCGAGTCGTCAGTGAGCGTTGCCGCGGATCAGCGGGTGTACGTGACCCGCTTCTCCTTCAGGGACGCGCAGTTGGAGCCGGAGATCTGCACGTATACGTTCTTGATCTGGCCACCCCAGTCGACGCAGTGCCCCTTGCCGTAGACGTAGGTCGGACCGGCGTACGAGGTGAAGTTGCCGTAGTCGTCGTCGCCCTGGTCGGTGTCGGCGACGTAGAGCCACGCCGACATGGCGACCGCGGTGCCGGGGCTGTTGCGGATGGTGGTCACACAGTTCTTGCCGTTGGACGCGTTGTAGGTCAGGTAGACGGTCCCGAGGGAGCCGACGGCCGCGGAGTTGACGGTGCGGTAGCTGCTCCCGCAGACCTTCTGCGGGGTGGTGTTGGGCGCGGCGGACGCGGGCGCGGCCATCGCGGTGGTGGCCCCGAGCGCGAGCGCGGCCAGCGCACCGACGGTGAGGGCAGTACGGTTTGATCGCATATTTCCCCCTTGTGGCGGTAGAAGCTCGTTGCTCCTGTCTGGTGTGACTAGCGACGCATCCGGATGGTTGCACCGGTCTCCGAAGAAAGCCCGATCGGCGTAATCCACACCCCGGCGAGTACTGGTTCAGCGGCCCGCGACCGCAACCGGCCGGCTGCCCGTGCGGGTGTCCCGGCCCATGTCACCGTGCTCGTCGGCCGATCTGCTGGTCCACGACGGAACCAGGTGGCAGCAACGGGCGTCGTTCGCACTCCGGTGACGACTTCGCCCGCCACCGGGTCGCGCTCAGACCCGGCGGAGCGGCACCGGACGGCCGTCAGCCGATGCGGTGGGTCTCCCAGAAAGGCCCCAGGTCGTCGTCCGTCATGGACTGGGCGAGTCTCTTGAAGTCGGCGGTGGTGGACACGCCGTACCAGTGGTCGCGGGCGTAGCGCTTGAGGAGGCGGGCCATGGTGTCGTCCCCGAGGGCGCGCCGCAGGTCGGCGAGGGCGCAGGGTCCGGCCGTGTAGACGAGGTGGTACTGACCGGGGTGCCGCGACCAGTAGGCCATCAAGCTGGTGAGCGCGGCGCCGTCGTCCGGCCAGTACACGTCGGACCAGCAGTCGCGGGTGTCCCAGCCGTAGAAGCGGGCGTTGGCGTACTGAGCGAAGCTCTCGTCCAGCCACGGTGAGCCGTACTCGTCGTTGCCGACGATGCCGTACCACCACTGGTGCGCCACCTCATGGACGGCGGCACCGCCCTCCTCCGTGGTGCCGAGGAGGACGAGGCCGGGGTACTCCATGCCGCCGCCGAACCCGCTGGTCATCACGAGGTCGATCTCGCCGTACGGGTAGCGCCCGAACTCCCGGCCGAACCGCTCGATCGCGGCGACGGCGTCCGTGCGGTTGAGGCGCACGCCCGCGGCCGGGGTGTCCGGCGACCAGTACGACCTCACCCGTACGCCTCCGGGGGTGGTGTCCGTGGCCGTGCGGAACGGGCCCGCCGCCCAGGCGAAGTCCCGCACCTGCTGCGCGACGCTGATCGTGACCGTCCGGTGGGGGCCGCCGGGGTGAGCCCGGGTGTGACCTGTGGCGGGGACGCGCAGCGCGGAGGGGTGGTCGAGGCGTACGCGGAAGTCGCTCGCCAGTGAGTAGAAGCTCTCGCCGAGCGCCACGTACGGGTCGAGGTGCCACCCCTTGGCGTCGTGCACGGCCAGGACCGGCAGCGCGTTGCCCAGGAAGCGGTACGCGTTCTCGCGGCCGAAGCGGGCGTTGCGGCCGGGCACGGTGAGCGAGACGTCGAAGGAGACGGACGTCCGCTCACCCCGCGCGAGCGGCTTGGGCAGGGCGATGCGCAGGGCCGTGCAGTCGACGGCCGGACGGGCCGGTGCGCCACCACGCACGTGCGACACGACGACGGGGGAGGGGGCACCGGGCGTGCCGCACTTGTCCTCGCCGTTGCCCCACAGACGCAGGTACACCTCGCGCAACGGCTGACCGGACGCGTTCCGGAACGACACCCGCTGCCGTCCGGTCCAGTGGCTGCCGTCGGCGTCGGAGCGCAGACTCACGTCGTAGCGAGCGCGATCGGGTGTCGCGGCAGCACGGGACATCCTCGGCCCGGCCGACGCGTCGGCACGCCGCTCCCCGGCGCCGACCGCCCCGAGCAGCACCATTAGAACGACCAGCAGACGACGGCCGGAGCATGACAACGACACGGACGATACGGCTGACGGTGACATGCCAGCGCATACTGCCATGCCGAACTGCGTCTCGACCCCGCTCGGACGGCTGATGAGCCGAATTCCCGCTGTCAGAACGGAAGTTGCCGTCTGTTTCCGTATCGCGGGGGTATGGGGGAGGCTCAGCCGCAGCGGCCGGAGCCGGGAAGCGCCGGGCTGCGGAGGGGAAGGGGCCAGGGAGGCTGGGTATGGGGCGGATCAACGACTACTTCATCAGACACGTATGGGCGCCGATCGTCCTCGGTGTGATCGTGGCGAGCGCGGTGACCTGGGTGCTGTTCGGGGGGAATCCTGTGGCGACCGTGGTGCGGGCCTGCCTGTACTCCGCCGCCGGTGTCGGCTTCATGCTGTCCAGGCGTCGCAAGGAGCAGCGAGCCGCCGGGGGCTCGATGGACCGGCTGGTCCGCGTGGAACAGCGGCTGCGCGCGGGCGAGACGCCCTCCGACCCCGACGACCGCCGAATCATGCGGGAGATCGTCGAACGGCGCCTGCACCAGACCCGGCACCGGGTGCCGGCGCTCGTCTTCCTCGCGCTCCTCTTCGCCGCGGTCACCGTCCTGACCGGGCTCACGGCCAGTCCCTGGCGGACCGTAGGCCTGGCCGTCTTCGGCGTGGTCTTCCTGGGGTGGATGATCTGGAACAGCAACCGCCAGACCCACCGCCTCCGCACCATGCGGGACGCCCTGCGGGGCGGCGACCCGGCACCCGCCGCCGGTCCGGCGGACAACCCGCCGGTCCACCCGGCCGCGTGAGCCGCGCCGCCGTCATGACGGCCGCGCGGCCGGTCACCGGTCGGCTGTGGCCTTGGGGTCCACCTCGCAGTGATCGATCTCGCGCACGCGGTCCATATTGCTGACGAGCACCAGGACCGTCGCCTTCTCCTGCGCGGGCACCGACACCTCGTCGGAGCCGTCGCTCACGGTGCGGCCATGGTCGTCCTGGAAGTTGATCCGCACGGTGAACACGCCCTCGCGCCCGTTCGGATTCCTGACCTCGACGGTTGCGTACGGGGCGTCCGTGGTCGCGCACTTGACGAGCACGGCGGTGCCGTCCTTCAGGGACCGGGCGGTACCGCCGGGGGACGCCGTGGAGGTGGAACGCCGGCCAGGCCGCGAGCGCTGCGTCCCGCCCTCGCTGCCGTCGGTGCTCGCTCCGAGGCTGTAGGCGCTGCTGGGCGAATCACCGTACGGGCCGCCGCCGTACGCGTCGTCGTACGAGTCGCCGCTGGACGAGCCGTCGACGTCGGACACCGATGAGTCCGATCCCGATGAACTGTCGTGGTCCTGGCTGGAGTTGCTGCAACCGCCTCCGCCGCCACCGTGATGGCCGCTGCTCCCGTGACGGCCCGACGAGAACCCGGTCAGGGTCAGCACGATCATCGCCGACACCGCTGTGAATCTGACTTTGCGCCCCCACATGTCCATGCCCCCAGCCTACCGAGGGCCGCCGAACAAGCGTGCTCGCGGTCGGTCATGAGCGGAGGCCGACCGCGCGTTCGGGGCGCACGGCCGACCTCCACCGGTGCCTCCGACCGGGCCCGTGGACCGTGGTCCGGGCGCCGCGGAGGCGGTCTCGGGGTCGGGTCGGGCAAAACCGACCGCTCCCGCTGTTCCTGATGGTGCTACGGGCAACCGCCGGGTGTCAACGAAGAGTTGGAGTTCGTAAACGATCGTTGAGTGGCGGGTGGGCGCCGAGTAGGGTGGCATGTGCACCACAGACATGTGGATCACACACCCCTGGAGCACATCGGTGGAACCAGTCCCGCTGGCCGAGTCGCTCGCCCGGCTCGACGCACTGATCGGCAAGCACGGGCTCGACCGGGACGAGCTCCTCGATCCCGAGGAGCTGGCGCGCAGAACGGCTCTCCCGGCGCAGACGGTCCGGTCCCTCCTCGCCGGTGGAAAGCCCGCGGACGAGACCGTCAACGACCGGGTTCGGGCCCGTGTCAGCACCCTCGCCGCGGCGCGCCTGGCAGCCACGAAGCGGCGCATGGCGGACCTCGCCGCCGAACTGCACGACGAACTCGGTGTGTCGGAGATGTGGGCGCGCTCGGTGTGTGACGGCAAGAAGGTGCCGAACGTCGAACTGCTGCACGCCCTGGTGCGGTTCTTCGGCGTGGAAGGAGAGGCGTTCTTCACCCTCCCGGCCGATGAAACGCTCAGCCGCGAACTGCGGAAGATCCTGGACGACATCGAGAACGACCCGGTGGTCGCGCTGATGGACCAGTACGGCGTCCGCTCCACGGACCTGCGGATGCACGGCTCGGTGCCCCGCCGCCAGCTGGAGCGCCTGCTGGAGGGTGTTTTCCGGTCGGTCGTGCCCGAGGCCGAGGGCGGGAGCGGGGAGCGGTGAGCAGGGCCATGAAGTCGTTGCTGGGGAGGTTAGGGGCCTCGGTGGCGCGGAATCTGGAGCCTCCGGCCGCACCGCGTGTGGTGATGGACGCGTTCTGTCAGGCGATGAGTGAGCGCCGCGGCCGACGGATCGATCTGGTCCTCCGGGCCTTCCCCGAGGACATCCCGGTCTCCGGCATGCGGCTGGACTGCGGGGACCGCTCGATCATCGTGGTCGAGGAACGCACCCCGCCCGAGTCGCAGTTGGTCATCCTGGGCCACGAGCTCTGGCACGAGGAGCAGGGGGAGTGCGGCCACCACGTTCCCGGCCTGCCCGCGGCGGCTGCCCGTGCCCTCGGTCCGGCGTACCCGGCCGACGCCGTCCGGCGGGCGGCGGAGGAGATCCTCGCCCGGGGTGACGTTCCCCGTGAGACGCTGCTCGCCGTCGCCGCGCGGGCCGATTCCCCGGACCAGCACGAGCAGGACGCCGAGACCTTCGGTCTGCTCTTCGGCCGTGAGGCCCGCAGGTGGATTCCCGGCCGTCATGCGCAGGGTCCTGTCGACCCCGCGACGCTGGAAGGCCGTATCCGGCTCTCGCTGCTCAACCGGGGCGGGGGACCGGCCCGATGAGCCTGAGCAGTCTGCACATTCCCTACCTTCTGCCCGCTCTGCTCCTGACGGTGGCGCTCGTGCTGAAGGCGCCGACGTTCCTGCGGGCGTGGCAGGACAGCGACGTAAGGGCGACGACCCTGCTGCTGCTCCTGGCGGCGGCGGTGTTCGTGTCGGTTCCGCCGGCCGTCATCCACCGCGTCAACACGGTGACCGGGATACCCAACCTGGCGGGGGCCTGGGTGTACTCCCTGCTCACCGCGTTCTGCGGTTCCTGTCTGGCGATGGTCGTCACGTGGCGGGAGCGGCCCTCACCGCGGCGGTCCCGTGTGATCCGCCGTATCTGGCTGCTGTACAGCGGCATCATCGCCGCCCTGTGGGCCACGTTCCTCCTCGCCGACGTCCCCGACGAGCGCATCTACGACCTGGACACCTACTACGCCACCGAGCCGTGGATGCGCGAGCACATCCTGCTCTACCTCACCGCGCACATGGTCTCCGCCCTCGTCGCCGCCTACCTGATCTGGACCTGGATCTCGAAGGTCCGCAGTGCCTGGCTGAAGGCGGGGCTGGTCTTCCTCCAGGCCGGTTACGCCTTCGGACTCGTCTTCGACATCGCCAAGTTCACCGCCATCGGCGCCCGGTGGAGCGGCCATGACCTCGACTGGCTGTCCACGAAGGTGGCGCCGCCCTTCGCGATCCTCGATGCCAGTCTCGTGGCTGTCGGCTTCATCCTCCCCCAGGGTGGGCCCTTCCTGCAGAAGTGGACCGGCGACCAGATCAGCTTCCGGCGCCTGCGTCGTCTGGAGCAGGTTCTGCGGGGGGTGGGTCCTTCCGTGGCGGATGCCCGTGTGGGTGTGTTCGCGCCGCTGGACCTGCGGCTGCTTCAGCGTCAGCAGCGCATTCACGACGGTCTGCTCCGCCTCGCCCCCGTCCTGGATGCCGCCTTGTGGCTGCGTGCCTTCGACGCTGCTCGCGCGGCCGGGCACGCGGAGCGTTCGGCCCGGGGCATCGCGGGCGCGGTCACTGTACGGGCCGCGCTCGCCGCGTGGCCCCCGCAGGCGGGGACGACCGGCTCGGCCGGGGCGGACGCTCTTCGGCGTATCGGTTCCGGTGAGAGTGACATCGAGGCCATTTCCCGCGCACTGCACCGGGCGCGGGTCGTCGAGTCCATCCGTGTGCGGGTGGCTCCTTCTGAAACGCGAGCTCATGTCTGACGACGTTGCCCGTCCCACCGTGATCGTGATCGGCGCCGGTATGAGCGGCCTGCTGGCCGCGGCGGCTCTCGCCGACCATGCCGAGGTCACCCTGATCGAGCGCGACACCCTCCCCGCCGGTCCGGAACCGCGTCGCGGCGTTCCTCAGGCCCGCCACGCCCATCTGGTGTGGACCGGGGGTGTCACGGCGCTGGGCGCGCTGCTGCCGGGGCTGACCGAGGATCTCGTCTCCCGTGGGGCGCGCCTCGTGCACATCATGGGGGACATGGTCTCGCGCGCCCCGAACGAGATCTGGTTCCGCCGTTTCACGTCCACCCCGCACCGCAACCTGGTGTGCTCCCGCGATCTGCTGGACGCGGTGACCCGCGAACGCGTCCTGGCCGACCCGCGCATCACGCTGCGCCAGACCACGACCGCTGCCCGCCTGGCGGGAGACGCCGCCCGCGTCACCGGTCTCCACGTACGCACCCCGGACGGGGAGGAGGAGCGCCTGGACGCCGACCTCGTCGTCGATGCCACGGGCCGGGGCTCGCGCGCCCCGGTGTGGCTGGAGGGGCTGGGTCTTCCCACGGTGGCGGAGCGTGAAGTGGACGCGGGCGTGGCCTACGCCACCCGCGTCTTCCGGGCCTCGGCCGAGGACTTCCCTCTGGTGAACGTGCAGGCCAACCCGGCGGTGCCGCCGGGCCGGGGAGGCATCATCCTGCCGGTGGAGAACGGCCGTTGGATCGTCACCCTCTCCGGCACCCGGGGTGGTGAACCCACCGCCGACCCCGACGCGTTCACCGACTTCGCGCTCGGTCTGGGCGATCCGGTCATCGGTGAGCTGATCCGGGACGCCGAGCCCCTCACGGCGGTCGTCACCACCCGCAGCACCGCCAACCGCCGCCGCTACTTCGAGAAGCTGCGCCGCTGGCCGGACGGCTTCACCGTCATCGGCGACGCGGTCGCGGGCTACAACCCCGTCTACGGCCATGGCATCACGGTCGCCGCGCAGAGTGCGCTCGCCCTGCGCGAGCACGCGGCCACCACCGGTCTCACCCGGCCGGGCAGCGCACGCCGCCTGCAGAAGGCGGTGACCCGTCCGGTAGCGGCGGCCTGGGACCTGGCCATCGGCCAGGACATCTTCTACCCGGGCGCCAGCGACCAGCCCCCCACCCGGGTGGAGCGGGCGCTGGCCGCGTTCGTGGACCGTGCGGTGGCCACCGGTGCCCGCAACCCCCGCGCCCTGGCCGCACTCCTGGACGTGATGAGCCTGTCCCGCCCGGCGACCCGACTGTTCTCTCTGGGCATGCTGATCCCGATGCTCTTCGGCCCCCGGCGCCCCTTCCTGACAGGCGCCCCGCTCACGGAGGACGAACGCAAGGCGGTCGTCCAGGGCCGGTGAGCCCGGGCAGCGCGCGCGACGAACCTCACCCGGCAGGTCGGCGCCGGTGCGGCCTCTCGGAGGGGGTCCGTCACCTGGCGCCTGCCAGGCGCGGACGGCGATGCCGGTTTTCCTCCCAGGACAATCCAGGTGGGGGTGTTCAGTACGAAGAAGGACCGTGACGGGGACCTTCTGTTCGACGAGGAAACGTTTCTCGACTACCCCGGCCATCTTGAGCCGCGCCCGCCACGCCGCCCTTGATCACCGAGGAGACCGATGACCCCTCTCACCGCGTTGACCGCGTTGTGCCCGCCCCCTGCGGCCGTCCCTCCTGCGCCCGACTGGTCACAGGTCCAGGACTCGCTGCGTCTGCGCGGGCAGATCGAGGAGGTCCGGCAGACCGCCCGGCACCGCTGGCCGCTGTCGCATCCACTGGAGAAGCTGTCCGCCATGGGAGTCACCGGCAACGGGGACTACCTCTTCTGGGTCACCCAGCCCGCCGACACCCCGGACGAGTGGACCGTCGCCGTCAACGAGACCCTGCGCGCACCCTGGTTCACCTACGACGGCTCCTTGACCGAGTTCCTCGTCAGCGTCCTCAGCGGAACCACGAGCGTCCCCATGTTCCCCGCGGATCTACTCGACCGCGCCCCCGCCTTCACCCCGTCGACGCTCGAAAGCAGCACACCCGCCGCACTCGGCCGGACATCCGTCAGCACACGCACCATCCGCGACTGCGCCAACGCCAACGGATACCACCTGCCCGACCGCGGACGCATCCCGCCCCGTGCACCCGCTGTGCCCCTGCACATTCCGGCATGCCCGGTGCGCCGCCGCTACGCGGTCCGGTGGGCGTCGCCGTTCGTGGTCGTTGCTGTATGCCGGGTGCTGGGGGGTTAGGGTGCCTCCTCGTGGATGTCGTTGATCTTGATCGCCGGGTCCGGACGCAGGCGGGTTGTATTCCTCCACACCTGGTGGCCCGGTTGCTCGCTCTCGGTCATGCCGGGGTGGTGGAGTCCTGGGCGGGGCGTGGGGAGTGGTTCTGTGCGCGGGAGTGGGCGCGGCTGCTCGGGGAGCGGGGCCGGCAGGCCGAGGCGCTGGCGCTGCTCGGCCCGTATCTCGCGACCGGCTGGTGGCCGGCGGTCGAGACCACGGCGGAGCTGTTGGAGGGGTGGGGCCGGGCAGGGGAGGCGATCGCGCTGACCGGCGTCCGGCTGGAGGCGGGGCACCCGGCGGCGCTGGAGTTCCATGCCCGGCTGCTCGCCCGCCACGGCCGCGCCGATGAGGCGTTCACCCTGCTGCGGCCGCACATCGACGAGTGGCCGCTCGCGAGGGCTCTGGTCGATGTGTCCGCGACCGCGGACCGGGACGAGGAGGCCGCCGCCCTGCTCGCGGCCCGGGTTCCGGCCGGGCACCGGTGTGATTCTCCGTGGTGCTGCCGCGCCCTGGACCCTGATCTGGCGATCGGCCTGCTCGCCACGGTCCGCGAGCGCCAGGGCCGTGTCGATGAGGCGATCGCCCTGCTGCGCACGTGTGGCAGCAGCCCGCTCAATGGCCGTGACCAGCTCGCCGACCTGCTCGCCCGGCACGGACGGATCGCTGAACTGCGTGCCTACGCTGCCGTCGACGGCCTGGGGCTTGCGGCGTGGAGACTGGCGGAGCTGTTGGAGGAGCGCGGTGACGTGGAGGGTGCGATCGCGGTGTTCCGGCAGACCGGCGAAGGGGCTGCGCACGGGCCCGGCGCGATGGAGTTCCTCGCCCGGCTGCTGGCACGGCAGGGCCGGGGTGGGGAGGCGGTCGATGTCATGCGCGCGCTGTGCGACGCCCACAGCGGCGACGACTGGATTCTTTATGCGTGGAGCACTCTGTGCCTGGACCTGGACCGTCCCGGGGACGGCCTGGCCCATCTCGATGCGCTGGCCGCCCGGCGCGGCGGGGAGGAGGACTGGGACCTGTTCTGGATACGGCTGCCGTTGATGGCCGCCTGCGGCCGCGTCGATGAGGCCCTCGAGCGGGCCCGGGCCCACCCCGAGGGCTCCACCACGTATGCGGCGCCGCACATCGCCGGGCTGCTGGCCGCCGCCGGACGGACCGAGGAGGCCGTCGCCGTCCTCGAAGAGCACTCCCCGGCCAACTCCCACGACCTCGCCGCCCACCTGATCACCCTCGGGCGTGTGGGGGAGGCGGTGGCCGTCCTCCACCAGGCCGTCCCCCGCTCATCCGCACCGGCGGCCGTCCGGCACGACGAGCCCCCGTTCTGAGCTTCTCTGCGGTGCGGGCTCAGCGCCCCTGGGCGGGCCTGTTTCCGGTGTGCCCGGTGTCCGGTCGGTCGGCCTTTCCGTTCGTCGTCGCCGAAGGTGAGGCGGAGCCGGGGCCCGTCGGGCTCGTTCTCGCCGTGGAAGTCCACCAAGGCGGTGTCCAGGACGTGTACATCCATGCGTGCGTCGCGCTTCAGCCACCGTGCCGCGCGGGTAGAAGGGGGGTGGCCGTGCCGGTGCCGGTGAACGTCACGGGCGCGTGGTCCTGCACTTCCTCCTGTGCGATGTCCATGGCGTGCGGGAGGAGCAGACAGCAGTCGGGGTCATGCCGTATCAGCGTTTCTCAGGTCACGGCCCCGCCAGGGGCGCGGGATCACGGGTGAGGACGGTCACTACCCCCTGCCAGGTTGAACGCCCCGTACACGGCGGACCACCTTGGCCGTGTGCCCCACGAACTGGACTGGTTCATCGGCGACTTCCTGGGCCCGCGGCAGCGCCTGCTGGCCTTCTTCGCGGTGGTCCGCGACGGCGTCTTCCACGAACCCCAACCCGCCCTGACAGCTTGACCGGGCACCCTGCTGCGAGAGTTCACAAGTCGGGTTGGTCTGCGGCCTCCCGGTATGCGTCCACGAGCCGGAAGAAGGCGACGAGCGGGGGTTCACCGGGAAGGTTCTCCATGATCGCGGCGTCCCATCCTGTGGCCGTCGACCATCCGCGGGTCCTGCTGAGCCAGGAGGCGACCCCTCCGCTTCCCCGGCCGAACGCGAACTCCTCATCGGCATCGTGGACCTGGAGAGCGAGGTGGTAGCCGGACATCATCACCGCCAGTTCTTGCAGCGAGCCGTCACGCACCCATGCGTTCGGCCGCTGCCGCACGGCGTCCAGCAGGTCGTAGACGTTCCGCCACTCTTTGACAGCGCGCGCCTTCGGCTCCCCGCCTGGCGCCCCCACCGCATCCCCCTCTTCAGATGGCACTGGCTAGCTGCCCCGGTTCTCTCCCGAGCACCCCCCAGCCCCCACACACCGTTGCCCCTCCTGGTCCGGTGAGTTCCCGGAAGCGGTCACCCCTTGCCGTCCACCGGTGCCGGAACTGCCGTGACGGCAGCGCGGCCCGCTGCCGTGGCCCCGCCTACCTGGCGGCGTCCGGGACGTGGGGGCGGGGGTCGATCGGGGTGAGTACGCCGAGACGGTCCTCGATCTCCTGGGCTGCGGCCAGGCACAGGTCTTCCCGGAACGGGCGTGCGATGACCTGGACGCCGCAGGGCAGCCCGTCGCGGGTTCCCGCGGGGACGGCGACGGCGGGTACGCCGACGAAGCTGGTGACCGTGCACAGGCGCATGCCGTCGGTGACCCGTTCCCGCCCGGTTTCGTCGCGGGATTCCAGTCCCGGTTCGACGGGCGGCTCGGTGAACACCGGCCCGAGCAGCAGCGGGTGGGTGTCGAGGAACTGCGCCCAGGAGCGGCGGATGCCGAGCCAGGTACCCATCAGGCGGGTGAGTTCCGCGGCGTCGGCGGGCGGCGTCCTGGCCATGCCCATCTGGACATAACGGGCCGCGCCGTCGCCGAGCAGTGCCCGTACCGCCGGCCAGGCCGGTGCGAACTCGGTCATGGTGATCCGGCCGTACGCCTCGAGCGCCTCGTCCAGCCGCGGCACGTCCGCGACCTCCCGCACGTCGTACCCCGCCTCGCGCAGCGCGTCGGCCGCCGCCGCGACGGCCTTGCGGACCGCGGGGTGTACCCCGCGGCCGCCGGGGTCGGCGACCACCGCGACCCTGACCGGCCCGGGCAGCGGCTGACCGTACAGGGGGACGGGTACGGCCCGCGGGTCTCTCGGGTCGGTCCCGGCCAGCGTCTCGTAGGCCAGCCGCAGGTCGGCGACCGTACGGGCCAGGGGGCCGTCGGTGACCAGCATCTGGGAGGCCGGTCCCGGGTCGTCGGGACCCAGGACGCGGTGGTCGGCGGGGAACCGGCCGGTGGTGGGCTTCAGCCCGCTCACGCCGCAGAACGCGGCAGGAATCCGTACGGATCCGCCCGAGTCGTTGCCCAGTCCGAGCGCGGCCATGCCGGTGGCGACGGCCACCGCGTCACCGCCGCTGCTGCCGCCCGGGGTCCGGCTGCTGTCCCACGGGTTGACGGTGTCGCCGAACAGTTCGCTGCGGGTGTGCATCCCGGCCAGGACCAGGGTGGGCATGTTGCTGTGGCCGACGGGGACGGCTCCCGCCGCGCGGAGCCGGGCCACGGGGGGAGCGTCCGTCTCAGCCACCAGGTCCCGGAAGCGGGCCAGCCCGAGCGTGGTCGGCACACCCTCGATCGCGGTGGTCTCCTTCACGGTGAACGGCACACCGGCCAGCGGCCCGAGCTCTTCGCCCGCTGCCCGCCGCCGGTCGGTGTGCGCCGCGGCCTCACGGGCCTGCTCGGCGGTCAGCTGCGTGATGGCGTTGACCCGCGGGTTGATTGCGGCGATGCGTGCCAGGTGGCTGTCGACCAGTTCGAGCGCCGATATCTCTCCGTCCCGCACCGCCGCCGCCTGCGCGGCGGCCGTCATCGCCCACAGGGCGTCCTGCCTGGCCATCGCCTCTCCCCTCACCCCACGCCGACGTGCCGGAACCACAACCCCACCGGGTTCCGATACGATCGTATCGGAACCCGGACGGGGACAGGGACAGAGTGGGGGAGGGCGGGTCTGTATGCCTCAGCAGGTGGACTACGACGGGCGGCGCCGCCGGATCGCCGAGGCCGTCTGTCTCCTCGCCGACGAACACGGGCCCCAGGGAGTGAGCATGCGCGACGTCGCCGCCCGCGCGCAGGTCTCCCTGGGCGCGGTCCAGCGCTGCTTCCGCAGCAAGGGGGAGATGCTCCTCTTCGCCGTCGGCCACGTCGGTGACCGCATCACCGAACGGGTCCGAGCCCGTCTGGCCGCGGGCCCGGACCGGTCGGCCGCGACCGCCGTGGGCCACACGGTGAGCGAGGTCGCCCTGCTGCGCGATGAACACCGTGCCGAGGCCCGGGTCTGGCTCGCCTTCGTCGCCCAGGCCGCGGTCAGCGAACCGCTGGGGGGCCCGCTGCGAACCAGCTATGCGGCCCTGCAGACCCTCCTCGCCGACCTCATCACCGAGGCCGCCGCCATCGCCCCGCCCGGCGAAGACACCCCATCACCGCCTTCCCCGCCGGACGAGGCCCGCACCCTGCTCGCCCTCACCGACGGCCTCACCACCCACGTACTCATCGGTCACCTGACCGCACAGCAGGCCGAGGAAGTCCTCCACGCGCACCTGTGCGGCCTCTGGGAACGCCTGGGCGTTACTCGCCCTTGAAAGCGGCCTGACGGCCTGGTGTCTGTCGTGCTGTGCGGAGACCGGGTGCGGAGACCCGGCTGGGGTGCTGTGCGTAACCATCTCGTGGATGGCGGGAGCCGTTTCGGTGTTGCTGCGGGCCCGGTGGTCGGTATGGCGGCCGGGCCCGTGGGTCGTGTGTCTCCCGGCCGCCGCTCACCTTCCGCCGCCCACCTCCCACCTCCTGGCCGTCGGTCGCCCGCCTTCCGCCGGCCTGCCTCCCGCCTGTGGGCTGCCTGTCTCCTCGCCTGTCCTGCCTGGTCGCCCGTCGTTCACTTCCTTGGGGGTTGGGGCTGTTTCCCGGTCTCCTGGCCTGCCTCCTGCCGTGCCCGGTGGGGCCTGCCGGGCCGGGGCTCCGTGCTTAGCGGGGTTTTCCGGGGTGGCTGGTCTGTCCCTGTTGGTCTGGTGGGGGGCGCCGTAGGTGGGGGTGTTGGTCGGGCGGGGGTGTGGGTGGGGGTGTTGGTTAGGTGAAGGCGCTGATTCCGGTTGCGGCGCGGCCGATGATGAGGGAGTTCATGTCGCGGGTGCCTTCGTAGGAGTAGAGGGCTTCAGCATCGGCCCAGTAGCGGGCGACGTCGTGGTCGAGGAGGATGCCGTTGCCGCCGAGGAGTTCGCGGGCGTGGGCGACGACTTCGCGGGTGCGGGTGGTGCTGAACATTTTCGCCATGGATGCCTGCTGGTCGGTGAGTGTGCCGGTGTCCTGGAGCTGGGCGGCGCGTACGTTCATGGTCTGGCAGGCGGTGATGTCGGCGAGCATGCGGGCGAGTTGGTCCTGGACGAGTTGGAACGCGGCGATGGGTTTGCCGAACTGTTCGCGTTGCAGGGTGTAGGTGCGGGCGGTTTCGTAGGCGCCCATGGCGCAGCCCACCGCGTTCCAGGAGACGCCGAGCCGGGTGGAGCGCAGGATCTTCGCGGTGTCCTTGAAGGAGTGGGCTTCCTGGAGACGGTCCGTTTCCGGTACGCGTACGTCGCGTAGTTCGATCTCGGCGTTCTGCACGGTGCGCAGTGAGAGCTTGCCGTCGATGCGGTGCGGGGTGAAGCCGTCGGCGCCTTGCTGGACGACGAAGCCCTTGACTTCGCCGTCGGCTTCGTCCTTGGCCCAGACGATGATCAGGTCGGCGAAGGTGGCGTTGCCGATCCATTTCTTGCGGCCGTTCAGTATCCAGGTGTCGCCCTCGCGGCGGGCGGTGGTGGTCAGGCCGCGGGAGGTGCCGGAGCCCACATCCGGCTCGGTCAGCGCGAACGCGGCGAGCCGTTCCCAGCGCAGCATTTCCGGTATCCACCGCTGTTTCTGCTCCTCGGAGCCGCATTCCATGATGGAGGCGATGCCGAGACCGGAGTGCACGCCGTGGAAGGTGGCGAACGAGGGGTCGACGCGGGAGAGTTCCATGCTCACCAGCCCGGCCACCAGCGCACCTCGCCCGGGGGCGCCGTAGCCGGTGAACTGGAGTCCGGCGATGCCGAGTCCGGGCAGCTGGGGGATCAGTTCGTGGGGGAACTCGCCGCGTTCCCAGTAGGTGTCGGCGATGGGGGCGAGGTTCTTGGCCGCCCAGTCCCGCACCGTCGCCAGCAGTTCCTGGTCCTCGGGCCCGACGGTCTCGCGTACGTGGTAGAAGTCGGCCTCCACGGCCGCCGGGTCCGCCTCATGGACCGTCAAGCCGGGCCACTCGTGCTCCTGGCCCTGTCCGGTGTGCTCCCGCTGCTGCTGTCCGGTCATGACGACTCCTTTTCTCCTCGACTGGCCTGCATGCCATGGGCGGTACGACTTCAGACGCCTGCTCACCCCGCCCCGCCTCACCCCGCCCCGCCTCACCCCGCCTCGCTCCGCTCCGTTCCGCCTCCGTGCCGGACGAGCCCGCTGGGGGCGGCCCGGGCGTGGGCTGCGGACGGCAGGCGCCCGGAGTACCGGACGCCCTGGTCCGGCCGGTCACGTTCTGGCTCCGGCCGGGCGGGTTGTCGGTGGTGGGGTGTGCGGATCGGGGTGGGCGTGCTGCTCACCGGTGCCCGCGATGCCCTGCGGGTAGGCCTCGCCGAAGATCCCGGGTGACGCAATCCACACCCCCCCGGGCATCTCGGCACCGGTCCCGGAGCCGGTCTTCACCGGCGCCCACGCCCACGCCCGCGCCCTCGGACTCGGACTCGGACTCGGGCCGGACGGCACCGCGCAGTTCTTCAACCGCGGCTTGGTCCTGCGCCCGGAACACCGCGTCGGCTGACCTCTCCGTTCCCCGCGGCCGCGCCCCGGCCGCCCAGCCCCCCCCCCCCCCCCCGCATTGGAGCGTCACGTCGCCCTACGAGGCCCGCGATCTGAACCTGACCGGTCCGACGAAGGGCTACCTGAACTTCG